>JADQBA010000331.1 GCA_016903675.1 Stigonema ocellatum SAG 48.90 = DSM 106950
AATTTAACCAAGCGCCGGGAAGAACTAGCACAGTTAGCAGGTGGAAAATCTGCCCACGATGCGATCGCTTTTGCTGAATCTTTATTAACACAAGCTGCTAACCATCGTAAGTCTAATTCGTAATTCGTAATAATTAACTAGTAATTATGTACTTTACAAATTTATCATCATGTGCATAGCGAGCTTGTGAAGATAAAAGTCTTGCCCTGCCTCGTCCCTCGTATCTGGGCTGCTGCCTGGGAATGTGATCGCTGGGAGGCAGAGCCTTGTAACGAGAGGTAATGCACAGTTAGTTATGTCTGTCAATACTTAAGTCCTATTAAGCAGCCCTTTCAAGGTGCAAGTCTTTCGACTTGGTTCTTCTTCGTGTTCTTCGTGCCTTCGTGGTTCAAAAATCTTTTTAAACCGCGAAGGCACGAAGAACACGAAGGAAATCCAAGTATTACGAGTTGCACCTTGAAATGGCTAGTCCTATTAACTTAATAGAACGATCGCGAGTCAATACTGCGTAGGATTTGCAAAAATTAGAAACCCGGTAACTCATGCGAAACCGGGTTTCTGGCACCTCACTGGCACCTCAAGAATCCAAAACCTACGCAGTATTGGATCGCGAGTGATAGAAATTGCTAAAATAATTAGGATACTTCCGCAGAAAGCTTATGCCATCACCTTTCCCTGGGATGGACCCATATCTTGAAGGTTATCTGTGGCCAGATGTGCATAGTGCGCTTGCCAACAAAATTCGACAGATGTTGACCCCCAAGCTGCGACCTCGCTACACAGCACGCTTGGAAATTTATTTGATGGAAGACACCTCCCCAGAAGGGGAAATCGGCATTCTTTATCCTGATGTTGAAGTTCTTCAGGTCAAACAAAGAAGCGAACCCTCAAAATTGTCTTCCCAAGGAGATAGAAGTGTTATGACTACTCCTGCACCACTTACCTTACCCCTGATGCAACCTGTCCAAGTGCGGGTTCCTAGTGTAGAAATTCGAGATACTGCTAACAATGTGCTAGTGACTAGTATTGAAATCCTTTCCCCAGTCAACAAACGGGAACCGGGTTTGACAAAATATCGGCAAAAACGCTCCTCGCTTTACAATGCTAACGTCCATTTAATTGAACTGGATTTGCTGCGACGAGGTACTCGACCTTTCAATCACCCTCGGATTCCAGGTGTTCCCTACCTTATTACCTTAACTCGCGCTGAGTCTGGAGTCGTAAATGTTTGGACGGTTGGGTTACAAGATAAGTTACCTACAATTCCCGTACCCCTACGTGTCCCTGACCCTGATATTCCTTTAGAACTTAGCAATGTCGTGAGTGCTATTTACGATGAGGCTGCTTACGATTTATCTATTGATTATAAACAAGCACCTCCACCTCCGACATTCTCTCTTGAAGATGTGCAGTGGATGCAAGTTTTGTTAAATGACCATTAGACATACTCCCAACACGAGTGCAAGATTACCTATCTTCTTTTTGATTCTCTTGGCGTCCTTGGCGTCTTGGCGGTTCATTAAAATAGGTATTGTTCTATAGAAATCCTATTTGAGATCTCAACAGAGGGGACAAGGAGGACAAGGAGGACAAGGGGGACAAGGAGGACAAGCCAGAGGTGTTTATAAATCAAATAGGATTGCTATAGTGGTTCGGGAGTAGTCGTGAAAATTAATTATGCGTTACCACCAAACCCTTGGTAGAGACGCGATTAATCGCGTCTCTACGTTTTTTCCACCAGATGTCTATATTTTGATTATACCAATTCTCTAAAATCTGACGACAGATTCGGACTCGAAAACCCAGATGAAACATGAATTTCTGAATTACGAATTACGAATTACGAATTACGAATTGCTATTACTCCCCAAACCAATCACGTGGTGCATAAGCTAATCTTGCTTACACCTATGAGAATATGTAGAAATCCCACTTTTGTGGAGTTTGAAGGCTGTCATGAGTAACAACACTGGTGTCAAAACAATTCTGATTTTGGCAGCAAATCCTACAAATACCTCAAGACTACGACTAGATGCAGAAGTACGGGAAATTGAAGAAGGATTACAACGTGCTTCAAAGGGTGGACAGTTCAGGTTAGTACAAAAATGGGCAGTGCGATCGCGTGATTTTTACCGGGCAATTCTAGAACACCAGCCTCAAATAGTACATTTCTGTGGGCACGGAACAGGATCTGATGGAATTGTTCTAGAAGATGATACAGGACAGTCAACACTGGTGGAAAAAGAAGCACTGTCTAAACTGTTTAAATTGTTTGCAGTTAGGGGGGTTAACTGTGTTGTTTTAATTTATCCTAGACCTTGAAAAAAGGCGATCGCCTGAGTCAAATTGTCATTGTGCATTAAATTTTATGTCTAATTTTTCCCAGACCACTATGAATATGATACAATCTTTAGGGAGTTATCGGCTAAGCTTATGGTAACTGCATTCGTTCTCATTGCCTTAGGAGTCCTGACTCAAGCTGTAGTGCTAGCAACCTCACGGAACATACCGCCCCGGTTTACTAAACAATGTGCCACTTGTGGGTATCAGATTCCGCCAATGGAGTATCCGCCAGTCTTCCATGACTGTCCCAATTGTGAGAGATTGATGAGTCTTGGTGTAGACCTCAGTGAACCTCTGATCCGGCAGTAGGTTTCATTTTCTTGAAGAACAACTCTCTTCTATGCAGCAAAAAATAGGGCACAACCCATTTAGGCCATGTAGAGACGCGATTAATCGCGTCTCTATTAGAATATAAATACCACCGATAGATTATTATTCGTTTTGCCTGTGTGAGTAACGTATCTTTGAGAAAGATGCGCTACTCACATTCGATATAGCAATCCTAAATAAAATGTGGAATTTTCGTGAAGACTGTCAGTCAACCATTGCCAAACCCGAGGAACGTCATGCTATTGTTATTGGGGGGAGTATAGCTGCACTACTAGCAGCCCAAGTGCTGACCCAATACTTTAACCGGGTAACAATTATCGAACGCGATCGCTTGAGCGATCAACCAGAACAGCGCCCTGGCGTACCCCAAGCGCATCATCTTCATGTGCTACTCAAGCGAGGTTTAGAGATTATAGAACAGCTTTTCCCAGGTATTCAGACAGAATTAGCTGCATCTGGCGCACTTGCGATTAACGTTAGCGCTGATTACTTGTGGTTTGGCACAGCAGGATTGGTACCCCGCTATAGTTCTGATGTAAAAATCTACAGTTTTAGTCGGAATTTACTAGAATCGATTATCCGCCATCGCGTGGCAACCAACAACCGTATAGTATTTCTGCAAGGCGGACACGTGACTTCTGTACTGTCTAACCCCAGCAAAACTCAAGTTATGGGAGTACAGGTACGCCAAAAATTGAATGGTTCTCAAGACCAGCATCCCATACAAATAGATCTCACCGCTGATTTAGTCGTAGATGCCACCGGACGAAATTCTCTCACTCCTCAGTGGCTTGAAGCAATGGGTTATGTACCACCAGCCCTTTCAACGCGAACAAATATACTAGTAAGAGAAAATCACTAAAAATCTTTCTCTGACTAGATTCTAAGACATGACCCAGAAGTAAGCTGACATCGAAATGCTCTCGAAAAATCGGATCCGTACCTGAGGGTAAG
>JADQBA010000486.1 GCA_016903675.1 Stigonema ocellatum SAG 48.90 = DSM 106950
GCTACAGCTGTTGGCGCGGGTTCAGGGGGCACGCACCATCCTGGAGATTGGGACGCTGGGTGCCTACAGCACGATCTGGCTCGCACGGGCGTTGCCAGCCGACGGACGTCTGGTTACGCTGGAAGCTAACCCAAAGCACGCCGAAGTTGCCCGCGCCAACATCGCACACGCCGGTCTGGCTGACA
This sequence comes from Stigonema ocellatum SAG 48.90 = DSM 106950, assembly GCA_016903675.1. Taxonomy (GTDB): domain Bacteria; phylum Cyanobacteriota; class Cyanobacteriia; order Cyanobacteriales; family Nostocaceae; genus Stigonema; species Stigonema ocellatum. The sequence goes on from JADQBA010000486.1 coordinate 186, forward strand.
TCGTAGAACTGCGTGTTGGGCGGGCACTGGATATACTGCCACAGCTTGCCGCAGTTGATCGCGACCCATTTGACTTAATCTTTATCGATGCTGATAAGCAAAGCAATCCGGATTACTTCACGTGGGCGCTTTCGCTATCCCGTCGCGGCAGCTTGATCATCGCCGACAATGTTGTGCGCAACGGAGCCGTGGTGGATGCCGCCACTGACGATAAGAGCGTCTTGGGAGTGCGCCGCTTCAACGAGTTGCTCGCCTCCTCGCCCCATGTGAGCGCCACAGCAATTCAGACCGTGGGCAGCAAAGG
>JADQBA010000500.1 GCA_016903675.1 Stigonema ocellatum SAG 48.90 = DSM 106950
CAACCCTGGAAAACCGTTAACTATGCGGTCAGCGAGAACTCTCCCATTCAGCCGGGTGATACTGTTCTGGTTCAACCAGGTATTTACACAGAGATCATCACCCTCGGGAAATCTGGTAATAGTGCGTCGGGTAATATCACACTCAAAGCCAATGGTTTTGTCACATTGCAAGACCCAGACCCCAGCAGCAATGATTTCGCCAGAGGCGTGATCCACTCATCTGGCAAGAGCTATTGGGTCATCGATGGCTTCCGAATTCAGAACACGGGCTGGGCTGGAATCGCTCTGCAAGATGCCTCAAACATGATTGTTCAAAACAACCATACCTACCA
>JADQBA010000016.1 GCA_016903675.1 Stigonema ocellatum SAG 48.90 = DSM 106950
ACTCGGTATCCCAACCATTGTCGAGGCTTTCTCAACTCAGCTACCTCCCTGGGATTTTGCTGCTAAAGTGGGTCTTACCGCTCTTACTCTGGGGGCTGGTTTTAAAGGCGGGGAAGTGACACCTCTATTTTTTATTGGTGCGACATTAGGCAATGCTTTGTCATTGATTTTGGCACTACCAACGGCTCTATTAGCAGGAATGGGATTTGTGGGTGTCTTTGCAGGTGCGGCGAACACACCTATCGCCTCGACTTTAATGGGAATGGAACTGTTTGGACTTGAATCGGGGGTATTTATTGGCATAGCCTGTGTAGTGAGCTACCTTTTTTCGGGTCACACCGGGATTTATGGTTCGCAACGCATTGGGGTGAGTAAGTACTTTTCTTTACCTCTGCAATCCGGGATAAGTTTGGCTACCCATGCTCGGACAAAATCTGGACCAAACATTGAGCAAACTAAGCAGGGGAGTAGGGAGTAGGGAGTAGGGAGTGGGGAGTGGGGATAACAAAGAGATCCATGACGCTCTCGTTCCCAGGCTGAGCCTGGGAATGCTCTTACTTGAGGCTCTGCCTCATTAAGTAAAGTATGAGGCTGAGCCTCGGGATGTTATAATTGTATTGGTTAACACCTTACTGGTAGTCAGCCAGAAACTCGCGCCTAAGGAGCCTGCTAGTCAGGAAGCATTATGATGTCTGTTGACTCACCGCTTCACGTCTACGCCAAAAAAACTCAGCTTGCTGCACAAAAGCTGGCAATTCTTTCAACTGCTGCGAAAAATCAAGCAATTGTTGCGATCGCACAAGCTTTAGCATCGGCAAAAGATGAAATCATATCAGCAAATGTAGCAGATTGTCAAGCTGCTGCTGTAGAGGGAATTGCCAAACCACTTTACAAGCGTTTGCAGTTAGATGAACATAAGTTAAGAGATGCGATCGCTGGAGTACAAGATGTAGGTAAACTTCCTGACCCAGTCGGCGCAGTCCAGATTCACCGCGAACTAGATACAGGCTTAATCCTGAAGCGAATCACCTGTCCTTTGGGTGTCTTGGGTGTCATTTTTGAAGCACGTCCCGAAGCAGCAATTCAAATTGTCTCTCTTGCCATCAAGTCAGGTAATGGTGTTATTCTCAAAGGTGGAAAAGAAGCTACTCGTTCTTGTGAGGCAATTGTCAAGGCAATTAAACTTGGATTATCTCAAACTGCCGTTAACCCAGATGCAGTACAGTTGTTGACAACAAGGGAAGAAACCCTGGAACTTTTAAAATTAGATAAATATGTAGATTTAATCATTCCCCGAGGTTCTAACTCCTTTGTTCGCTTCGTGCAGGAAAATACCCGGATTCCAGTATTAGGTCATGCTGATGGGATTTGCCATGCCTATATAGATAAAGCAGCGGATATTGAGAAAGCTATTAGCATCACAGTGGATGCAAAAACTAACTATCCTGCTGCTTGTAATGCAATTGAAACATTGCTAATTCACTCCAGCATCGCCGCGACATTTTTGCCGAAGGTGGCTGCGGCTTTGGGAGAACTCAATGTGGAATTAAGAGGAGATGAACGCAGCCGGGAGATTTTGCAGGATATGGCGGTGGCTACAGAAAAAGATTGGGAGACAGAGTACAGCGATTTGATTTTATCGATTAAGATGGTGGATTCCTTGGAGGAGGCGATCGCCCATATTAACGATTATGGTTCTAAACATACTGATGCGATCGTCACTGAAGATGTGGAGGCTGCTGAAACTTTCTTGGCGCTAGTCAATGCAGCCGGAGTTTACCACAACTGTTCTACCCGCTTTGCTGATGGTTTCCGCTACGGCTTCGGTGCAGAAGTCGGTATTAGTACTCAACAAATGCCACCCCGTGGTCCTGTTGGTTTAGAAGGTTTAGTCACATATAAGTATCAAATGACTGGCGATGGTCATGTTGTCGCTACTTATAGTGGTGCTGATGCCAAACCCTTAACCCATCGGGATTTATAACGCTTTTCATCGGTTCTCAAAATATAGCAATCCTATAACAGTAGTGAAAATTCGGCGTTGCTGATTTAAAGTTTGAATTAGCCTCACGCAAAGGCGCAAAGACGCAAAGAATCGTTGTTTAATGATGTCGAAAAATGTCAATTCATACTCCGATTCAGCAACGCCGAAAATTCGATGCTTTAGAAACCCGGTTTCTTTAATAAACCGGGTTTCTGGACTTTCACAACTCCTGCACAGACTGCTATAGATGTGGTTTAGATGTTTTTTTAGGAATAACATTTCTCATTCCACTTTTAGCACCCATACTATCACCTTTGTAACGAGGGATGATATGTATAGTGGCGTGCATCATATTTTGACCTGCTGCTCGATTGATGTTCATTCCTACATTAAAACCATCTGGGTTAAATTCTGTTTTCAGCATTTCTTGTACTTTGTTCACCATAAACCAGCAAGCAGATTGCTCTTTAAATGGTAGCTCAAAATAATTGCTAACATGGCGTTTAGGAATTACTAAAATATGTCCTTTGCTTACAGGATAGCCATCAAATAGAGCATAAGCCGTTGCGGATTCCGTTAAGAGATTTAAATGTTTATAGGGATTGCAGAATATACAATTATTATCTGAATTGCGCTGGTGATTGTAATGCCTATACTCATAAAACTCACAATTGGTATCTAAATAAATAGAATGAAAGGGAAGTTTAACAATACACTGATAGGTAGGTTTTTTATGAACATAGTGTTCTCTAAAACCTTCTCTTTTGATATCCCTTCTAACGGCGTAATAAGCTTTCCCGCTTGGTTTCAATAGATGTGCTACTTCCATCAGGACATTAGCTTGTTCTTCAGAAAACAAGACATTTAATACATAAAAGCAAATTATTGTATCGAATTTTTCGTTAGGATATTGGGGAAAATAATAAGGATCATAACCAGTAATATCACAGCCCTTGTGACGCAAGATTTTCACATCATTGCCAAATCCACACCCAAAATCTAATATTTTGCCTTCAAGCAGGTTTTGATTTAATAAATACTGTGCAGGAAATGACAGGTTAGTTCTTTCTATTGCTGTGAGATGGCTGAATTGATTTTTTTGCTGTTTCATGGAATTTCGGTGCTGTTCCCTGTCTTTAGGTGCATCTCGTTTTCATCAAACATTTTCTGGTTTTGATTCGCTGTTGTCATCTCCGGGTTATCGCTGATGGATAAGATAAGTATTATACTTTGCCAAGGTCATTACAGCAACCTAGAGCAACAAGAACAAGCGTTTACAACAGTCAATGCAGCCGGAGTCTACCACAACTGTTCTACCCACTTTGCTGATGGTTTACAACTTGTGCCATTTGTCACGTATTTCGGCAGATCCCTCGAATGAGTGCAATTCGTTAATTTTTAATTTTTTGAAGTACAGTCTGTACGTTCGCTCCTAATACGGTTCGGTTAAGATCTGAACGCCTGCGGCGACCCCCTTAAAAAGGGGGTAACAGAGGTTTATTAGCCCCCCTTTTTAAGGGGGGTTGGGGGGATCTTCAAAAGATTAAAACGCTAACCGAACCGTATTGCGTTGGCAAACAACGAATCAGGCACCACAATCTCATCCAATACTGCTCGGTTAAGAATATTCGTAGGTTGGGTTGAGGCTTTGCGAAACCCAACAAACCCCGCAAAATGTTGGGTTTCGTTCCTCAACCCAACCTACAGATTTTTATTTTTTAGGCTTAACCGAGCAGTATTGCAATCTCATCTACTGTTTCTAAAGCAGCGATCGCCTGTTCATACCTGTCCTCTACGTGTAAGAGCGCATAGGCAAACACCATCGTATCAATCACCATCTATCTTCGTCCAACTGATTTCCAAGCCTGCACCCTACTTTCTGGTTCCATCGGCAACGCCTTTGCCCGTTGACGAATACGAGCAAGCACTTCATCACGTTGCCCATAGCGTTTAAGCAACAAATCGCGGACTTCTTGCTCCATCGAAATCCCCTTTTGTCCCGCTAAGCGTTTAATCCGCTCGACTAATTCATCAGATATATTGCGAATGGTAATTGTTGCCATACTGGCTCAATAGCTAGTGCTAGTCTACTAGTGGATCATTATCTTATGCTAGCACTTTGCTGGCATTCGAGTCGCCAACGGCTGCGATCGGTAGAATGACTGACCCTATCCCCATCGCTGCTGTTGCTATTACTGGCCACAATTTCAAACCGCTCATGATTTTGACTCCTGTAGAATGCAATTAAATGACTCAGTGGTTATATTTCAGTGGATTTTGAGACCATATCGACTGCTCGTTGGAAATCAGTCGAGAAGTTGTGGGGTGGAACTCCCACCATTAAGACTGAATCGTCACGCATATGAATTTCTACATCCCTTTTGCGTTCTGTAAACAAACTGGCTTCTGACAAATGGCGGGGAGTTATAAAGTGAACGACTTGATTAGAAGAACCGCGCCAGCCTTGATTGTCATTGAGTTCTGGGATATACTGTCCATCTATGAGAACATCAATTAGGGTAAGAACTTTATTGATAGCAGGGTCAGACTTGGCTTGCAACTGCTTTAGAGTAAAACCTGAAAAGCAGATAATAGAAATGTCTCGCTTTTGTCGCACATAGGAGAAAAGTTCGCTTAAGGCGGCTGCTTGTAGCATTGGCTCCCCACCAGAAACCGTCAGCCCGTCTGTTCTAGGAACTGATAAGATATAATCAGCAAGTTGTAGGGGATCAACTAAAGTTGCTTCCGTTTGAGGAATCCAATCTGGGGAAATACAACCACGACAGTTAAAGCAGCAACCTTGTACCCAAATGACAAAGCGTTTACCAGGACCAAGAGCGCGAGTCCCAGGGCAGATTTCAGCAACATTCAGCACAGTCATAGCTAAAAAAAGGAACGATTTTTTTGTTGAGTTTGTTCATGTTTGCTGCGGGCTACAGCTAATTCTTGGTCAATTGCTTCTAGAAGTTCTTGGACATTTCTGATGAGACTATCTACTTTTTGATGGTCTACAGGTAGCAAGCTTCCCAAGGCTTGATCTGATTGATAATGATTATTTACGGCTGTCAAAATTTCCTGAGTCGCAGATTGGTATTTCAGAAAATCCTCTGTCGCTTTTTGTAATTGTTGCTGAGCTTGATGATATTCTTGTTCTTGGTGTGCGAGTTTATCTCGTTGTTCTTCGAGTGTGGCTAGCTCTTGGGATAAAGCTTCTGATAAACGCTCTCGTTGTTGTTGTGTCAGGGTTATTAGTTCTGAAACTGCACCCCGAATGTGCGTTTCTAGTCGATTCTGCCGAGATTGCCAATAAATAATCTCTTCTTTGAGGGTGGTTTGCTGTCTTTGCAGTGCAGGAATTTGTTCATCCAAGTCAGCTTTTTGTTGCTGGAGGTTTTCAAGAACTTGGCGTTGTGGTTCTAAAGCAGCCTCTTGGGCTGATATCTCTTCTCTAAAAATTTCCAGGTTAGTTGTTTGCACTTCGGCTTTGATTTTTTGTAGCTGGCTGGCTTTCTCCTTTAAGTTTCTGAGTTCATCGTTTTGTTTACGCAGCTGTTGTTCCTGGTGCAGTAGCTCACTTGCGGATTGCAGAAGTTTAGATTTCTCGTTAGCAATTTGTTCTATTGCTTGAGCGCGTTCGCTTATTTTCTGCTTAAGTGTGGTTGGTATAGGCAAAGTCGTCAGATGGGGTAACCAGGTGTTTAGAATTGTTAACAGGGTGTTGAGGGTTTTAGAAAGAGCGATCGCCCAAGCTTCTATAGTCTCTGTATCTGTGGTAGCGAGTTGTCGTAGTGCTTCTGGATTAAAAGTGGATTCCCAAAGATTCATTTCTGCCTGTACTAATTCAAAAGGCAGTGGAATTGTTTCAAAGTCTAATAGGTTTTTATGCTGCTGTATTTGTTGCAATAATTTAGTAATATTATCAATATTATATTGTTGATTTTGCTGCATAGATATTCTCACTTGATTTGTTAATATAAATTAAATAAAATTAACCTGATTGGAAAGTTATTCCTCTTGTTCATCTAAGACAAAACCAGGAAACATTTTGACAATGATATCCCCTAGTGTATATTCAACAAGTTTTCCAGAGCGTGTCTCCTCAATTATTAAATAAGCAATTTGGGAGCGGTCAACTTTCATCCCGACACGATATTTTGCGTTAGGGGAGTAATTGGGTAAATCAATCATGTCTCGCAGAGAGTCTTGATGCTTTTTACCTTTAGACCGAAGCTGTACCCACAGAGTAATAGCAATGCGTTTCTCAAGTGGTGTAACTTTTTCAGAAGAAAAATTCGGCTGTAATAGACTATCCAGACTGGAACCTCCCTTAATGAGAGTAATTTCGAGTCTCTCTCGTTCCCCGGTGTGAATCTTGATTGTTTCTAAAACAATACCAATAGTGTGGATATATTTCTCTATAGGGTCTACTAAGCCATTAGCAATAAGACAAGCTCCATAGGAGATAGCATAAGCACTGTTAGTAATATTAAATGTTTTATCTATACGAGGGTCGTTTTTATTCATTCCTATGGTATCTGTAATGGCTTTTTGTACTAGGAGAAATTGGCAAAATCCCCCTACCATAAAAACGCGGTCAATACCTAAACCATTTGTTTCTGTATAGCCTTTAACTCTTGTTATGACTTTTTCAATACCCTGAGCTATCGGGGTAAATGCCTCGTTGACTTCTGCTAGAGTGACTGTGTATCCATTGAATTTATAAATTTCATCTCCTGCTTTGTCATCTGGGGCATTTAGATAATTAGTTATATTTCTAGTAGCTTTGTTATGACTGCTAATTTTGACGCTTTCAAATTCCTTCAACAAGCTAATAAATTCTTGGCTATTTTCATCTAATGGTGTGCTATGCTTTTTAGTGTAAGCTTGCTGAACAATACGGCGATCAAAGGCGACACCAGCTGATTCCAGTCCTTTATCACCTTGACCATCAAAGTAGAGCACTTCAACTTTATTGTCTCCGTAAATACGACAGAGGCTGACATCAAATGTACCACCTCCCATATCACAAACGAGCAAGTTGCCACTAAAAGATTCAGTATTATCTTCCTTTGCACGCCGTTGTATTTCCCAAGCATAATAAGCAGCAGCAGCAACAGGTTCACTGACTAGCTGGATGAGTTGTTTTTCTAGTCCTAAATCTTTTTGAATTAATTCTTGCAGGCGCTGCCGACCTAAATTATAAATATCATGCTGCCAAATTTCTGGAACCGAAACGACAAGACTAGTAATTTCGCCTTTTTCACTGCTAAAACTGTAAGGGTTTTCATGAGATATCAGCAGTTCGCGCAGGTAATCAATAGTCACACTGATGGGAGTCTGGTTAAGTGGAAAGTGTTGGGAAAACTCAGACTCTGGTAGGGGTAACCGCATCTTAAAATTGCCATAGGTTTCAACAGAATCGTCATGAACAGCAGCAGTGCGGGCTGAAACGCCTATTTCAGTGTAACCGTCTGAATGGTAGGCAATGAAGGAGGCGATGTACTTAGGTCCATCTGGTGCGGGATAGGGAAACGCTTCCAGTTCTCCGTTGGGGGTTAGGTAGGAAATGATGGAGTTGGTAGTGCCAAAATCTAGACCGATTTTATAGGTAGGCATAGTTACGATTGTTAATTAATTTCAGTGAATCACAAAATCTCAAAAACTGTTGTGCTTGTGCAATTTGTAGTAACTAGCAGATTTTTGGCGTTGCTGATTAAGAGTATGAATTTAGTCTCACGCAAAGGCGCAAAGGCGCAAAAAATCGTTGTTTAGTCATCTCGAAAAATGTCAATTCATACTCCGATTCAGCAACGCCAGATTTTTTGAGATCGCTGGGTTCACCAAGTCTTGCATCTGTGATGATTTTGGACAAAACTGATTGTTATGGCACTGTGAAGACAAGAGCTTTTTCAAAAACGCGATCGCCCACAAGATATCCTGGATAAACCGTCAACCAAATTTTTCCCCCTTCTTCACAACCTAACATAGCCTCATGCCTGTCGGATTGAAATGGGATACCTTCTTTCTCAATCCAGAGTATACCAGGAGGGTCAGCGCTAGCAATTTTCTTCACCAACTCAAGACTTTTTCGTACTAAATTCTCAGTGCTAATGCGAATTGTTTCGGGAATGTCCGTTTCTTCTGGCATTTTTAATGCATTATAAACAGATTTACTGATGTCTTTAACAGATGTAGTAAACTCCTCCAGATTCCAAGAATGCTTGCTAATACCAGCACTGTTAGTTTCGCTAAGCAGTTTCATGACTTGTTTAATTAAGCTGTCAAGTTCATTGCTAATTGCTTCGGGAAATTCGGATTTTTCTGCCATTTCTAAATCCCTACAACATGACTCGCTAATAGCCTTCAAAACATTTTCTACTGCTTCAGGTGGAAAATCAGTATTTCCTGTAAACAATTTCATTCCATTGATAATAACTTGCTTTGTCAACACCGCTTTGATTGTCGCAATTTCCTGTTTACGATTAACTTTTAAGGCAGGGTCTTTTTCACAGCGATAACGAAACATCTCATTGCTAACCACATTAAATTCTTGCTCTTTTAGTTGTTTAAATTCTTGATATAATATGTGATGCTGTAGACTAGCATCACCACCTATAGATGTAGTGTATGTAGTACTCTTGTCTCTGTTTTTTGCTGCTAGTTCACCCAGTATTCTACCTCTTTCACTTATTAGTACATCCCGCTCATTTTTCAGATTGTTGTAATCTTGCTTAAGCTGCACATTTTCATTTTTAAGTGCAGCGTTGTGACTTTTCAAAAGTTTATTATCATGCTGAAATTGTGAATATGATGCTATTTGTCTCTGATATTTTCTAGCTTCTTCCTGCGATATTTTGAGATCACTTTTTAAACGAGCTGCTTCCCCTCTCAGGCTTTCATGTTCTTGGATAAGGTTGGAGTATGATAATAACAACTTATCTATAATAGGAATTGCATTTGATATAGTATCAATGTCTCGCAAATTTATTACATTACCCGGTTTCAAATTTTGCAGCCAATGTAAAATAGTCTCAAGCTTAGAACGTTGTGTCTTAATTTTTGTAACTTGAATTTCTGGTGGGCTACTCATACCAATTTTAACTTTGACTTTATCTTGAATTGACTGGAATAATCCTCCACTGTCCCTAGGTGCTAGCAATTCAGAAGGCAAATTTTTGGTCTGTTCTAGTGGCAATTCTGATTTAGGTTCTTGAATTAATTTATCTGGTTCACTTTTCACGGTGTTGGATATTTTTTCTGTGGTAATTTCTTGGGTTTGGTTTTCAATTATTTCCCCCTCTCCAATTGATGGGTTTAATAATTTCTGCTCTTTTGTTGCTTCTTCTGGATTTTGTTTATTTTCCACTTTAACCTCCTAAGATTTCTGGGGAATAAGTTGATGAAAAACGTAGTGTAGTGCTGCACTGTTTACCTGATGTTTTATCCTTCGCCTCCACTTTTATTTCTGTCTTACCAAAATACATTGTCACCTCAACTTCTCGGTTGATTCCGCCTGTAGTATCTGGCATTTCAACTGTCAATTCTCCGAGTTTTTCAACTCCAGACTCGTCAGTGTAACGAACCTTCTGTTTTTTGGTTGCATAAAACCCAAATAGCATCTGTGTTTGATTGTGTTCCACAGGCACGAATATTTGTATAACTTCTTCATTCACCCCTACACTGTCTCCAGCCAACACAAAAACGCAAAAGCGGTCGTGGCATAAGTATTGTTCAAGATCATCTGAATAAAATCTCTTACTTTTTGGATCTTTATCAGAATCAAATGGCACACTCATTTCACAACCGTAAGTCAGACGACTGCGCCTAGAGCGAATTGTCTCAGGATTCAGTCCAAAAGACACAGCCCCTTGTACAATAGCCTCACCTGGTTCTGAAGGCATAACAATTTGTTTGACTCTACTGTCAAACTTTTCTTTAATTTGCTGTCGTAACAGAGGAGATTTAGAAAACCCTCCTACAAGGTAAATCAAGTCACATCCTCGACTACCCAGCTTTGCAAACTCTTCTTCAACTTTTTCAACTAAGCCATCTAGTGTGGCAGTGAAGATACCATTCATCGTTTCACGGCTAAGGAGGATGTTGCTATCTTCTCCATCTTGTTCATCGGCTAGACTTTCTAGAACATTGGAGTAGTTTTTGGCTAATATTTTGTAAAGCTTTTGTCTAATAGGGAAATAAATAATATTGCCACTTCTTTCCGGATCAAAGTCACACTTGGTTCTTTCCCAATCTGCCATCATTTCTAGGTAATCTACCGGTTCTTCATCATGGAAACGTTCGATTGCTGCGGCAGTAAGTTTCTTTTCTAAAAATTCTCTAAAACTACGGTCTACATAAGTTGAACCATAAGCACCGCCTGTTCCTTCAGCGACTTCTTGCAGTCCCTTTCCTGAGACCACTTCATGAACTGTGATATCAACTGTGCCACCCCCACAATCAACTACCATAAAACGAGTTCCTGGCTCTAGCTGCAATTTCTCTCTCTCTTGCAAATAGAGAGCAGCAGCTTCTGGTTCTAAAACCAGCAAAAGACGTTCAGCTTCAGCCTCGGAATCACCAATTAATCCAGCTTTTTGTGCAGCGTTACGCATCAGTTGTTTGTCAGCATCTGTCCAAATAGCTGGTATAGTCAAGCACCATCTTATTTCATTTTCACGTAAAATTCCAGCTGTTGCAGCTTTAGTTTCTTTTAGAGCAAGGTCTTTAAGAAGTCTAAGGTAATCTGCTATTAAGTCAACAACAGCAAACTTTTGTCCGTTAGTTGTGGTTATTACAGGTCCATTTGCTGTTCTTTCTTTACCCTCTCGCAACTGCATTTTAAAGTTTTGAAAAAAGTTGTATTTATCAGCAGCTTTGTCCTTTCGTAGCTGTGCCAACTTTTTCCTTGCGTCAAAACCCCAAGCCTCTACTTTGCCATCCGGCGAATATAAAAGATGAGTCAGGGTTTTAGGATAAGGCGCAGGTGTACCTGACCAGTCGGTTTTTCCAAAAATTTTTGTATCATCAGTAAAGGCATAAGCATAGCCAGAACGCGATGTTCCAAAGTCAATCCCAATAACTAGGCTAATAGATTGATTATCAAGCGTCATATAATGAGGGTCCTCCGTCATTAATAATATCTTTGAATTTTAATTCCCGATGAGTCTCTAAAAGAGCATCTACTTGAGTCGTTGGATTATGATTGGCAATTTCTGCCAAAGACTGTCCTAGATAATCTTTGAGATTGTCTATCTCTATATTTTGGTTATCTAAAGTTGACTGTATTTTCTTTAGAAAAGAGGATGTGTATGGTGTCAGTTCTTTGGATTGAAGCACATCATCAATTTGAATTTTCGCTACGGACTTATCAGGGATGTGAACTACTCCTTCAGCTAATTTTGAAATCAGGTTAGGAATCCAGCTAGTGGAAACTTTTCTAGACATCTGTTTCCAGCGTGTTTCCATACTCTCTAATCTTTCTTCTAAATTAGATAATAAAATTTTTACATCGGACGAATAACCTTCTTTTACTAACTGTTGGAGCTTTGATAACACAAAGTCCAGTTGCTCTTGCAATTGCGATCGCACTGCTTCAAGCTGTTTTAATTCAGATTCCATTTGCAAGTGTTCTTTGTTAGACTTCTTCAGTTGTGACTGCGCTTCAAATAACTGAGATTGAAATTGCTCTTTTTCTGATTTGACTTGTTCTAATTGTGACTCAATTGTTAAGACTTGTTCGTGAATGGACTCCAGTTGGAATTGAAGTTGTGATATCTGAAGTTGAAGTTGCGATCGCTCTTGTTGACACTCTTCTTGCTGGGATTGTCTTAGCGCTGCTTCTTGAATAGCCAGTGTCCATGTTTGTTTTGCCCAAGCCAGTTTTGCTTGTTCTTTTCGCAGAAATTCATCTGGTAGTTGAAATGTAATTGGATAAGGTGTTAAATCCCAACCGCAAGTAGGACAAGAATCTACTTGTGCCGCAGGCAACTCAGTCTGGCAAACTGGACAATGAGTCATAGCTGATAAACCTCACTTCCCATTAGGAATATCCTCTAAAGTAAATTTCCTCATCGCCTGTCCAGTCAGATTTTCTCCTATTATCCGACTTTTCAGTCGCTTCACCATTGTTTCGTAAAAATTCCGCACTTCACGACCATTGCCAAAATTCCGCCCCCGATTATGATAAATAGTATTAAAAATTGCTTCTAAGCGGACTTGAAGATCATCAGGACAAATCCACCCGTCCCTCTGGGACATATTAAGGAAAATTTGATATAGTTCATGCCCATTGTAGTCAGGAAACTCTATCTTGTAGGCAACACGCGAAGCGATTCCAGAGTTAGCCTCAATAAATTGTTCCATTTCTCGGGAATAACCCGCGAGGATGACGACCAAGCGATCGCGGTAATTCTCCATCATTGGAACTAAAGTATCAATTGCTTCCCGCCCAAAATCGTTACCAGACTCACTCCGAGAGAGTGCGTAAGCTTCATCAATAAATAGCACTCCATCTAAAGCTGATTCGATCACCTTACCTGTTAAGAGTGCTGTTTGTCCTACATATCCTGCGACTAACTTGCTGCGGTCTACTTCTACAAATTGCCCCTTCTGTAACAACCCCAACGCTTTGAAAATTTGCCCTACTAACCGTGCTACAGTAGTTTTACCAGTACCGGGATTTCCTGTAAACAGCATATGTCGCGTTTCCGTTTTATCCGCACGGAGCATTCCAGCCGCTCTCAGGCGTTGATTGGCCAACTGACTATCGATAATTTCCCGAATCGCCTGTTTGACGGAGTGCAAACCTACCATCCTGTCTAATTCTTGCAATAACCCCTTTAGGTTCTCCTCATTTTTTTTGCCTTGTTGCTGATACTCGGGAGGTAAGTCTGTTACCTGGAATGCTTCGCGTAGAGGGTCGAGTTTTTGCTCCATGACTCGCAGACTTCGCAACTCATCCATTTTGTTAAAAATATTCTCGACCAACCCTGCATTTCCAAAGTTCTCGTCGCGCCTTACATACAGAAGAGTAAACAAATTTGTCAAAGCTTCTTCCAATTCAGGTGTCATTGAACACTCCACCCTAGAGACTCTTTGCCGAAAAATTTTTAGTAACTCTTCTGGAGTATAATCATCAAAGACAATTTCGTTAGGGAAGCGCCGTTGCAAACCTGGATTAGAATTAATAAATTCTTTCATTCGGGTTGGATATCCCGCCACAATTACTGCAAGCCGATGGCGTTCGTCTTCCATGCGCTTCAATAGAGTGTTGATGGCTTCTTGACCAAAGTCATTGTCTCCACCTTGATTTAAAGTATACGCCTCATCAATGAATAACACTCCATCAAGAGCTTCGTCGATAATTTCATTGGTGCGGATGGCTGTTTGTCCTACATACCCCGCTACTAAGTCTCGTCCCGCCACCTCTCGCACATGACCTCGGCGCAGTAATCCTAAATCTCGGTAGATTTCACCTATTAGACGAGCAACAGTAGTTTTACCAGTACCAGGATTGCCTTTAAATACTATGTGCAAACGAGGAGGTTCAGTAGTTAAGCTCTGACGCGCCCGTTCTCGCTCAACTTCGAGCGATCGCATTCGTCGCCGAATCGTCTGTTTTACTGAGTTAAGACCAATCATCTGCTCTAAGCGTTCTAAAGCAGATTGAGTGCTAATATTTCCAGAAAGCCAACCTAACCTTCGCGCTTCTGTTTGGGATATCTCGCCGGCTTCCTGAAAGCGATCGTACCAGTGCTTGAGCGAACGATTTTCTGCTGCTATCCAAACAGACAATTTCTCTACTGTTGACCAGTCTACAGCTTTGCGGTGTTGCAGTCGAGAATAGTCGATGAATGCTCTCATTTCCCTAGCATCCGGGGAACTCAGAGGATGAAAGTTAAACCCGCGATGAGTTGATTGATCCCGATTTATCACCAGATTTGCCAAAAAAGTGAACCCAATCCGTTCACAAAACTCTTGCAATTGAGTGCGATTTTCATGATGAAAAATCAGAATACAGAGGTTATGATAGCTGGGGGATAAGCGTGACCAGTCTACCATGCGCCCAAATAATTCGCGACGGTTGTCAAAATTCGCCAAGTCTTCAGCGTTAGAGAAAATGATGGCAGATTTCTGGGTGATATCCTGCATGACGGTTTCTAAGATAGGCAGGATTTGAATATCTTGCAATCGTCTTGCAGGGGAAGTTGGTGCTGTGGGTGCTGGTGCGGGTGGGATCGTTGTCTGAGGTGATTTTTTACCCAGCAACCGACGCTCACGTCCCAAGGGACCAGGTGTTACCCGCATCGGTTCTGTTGGCGTGGAAGGAGGGGAAGTTTTGGGTTGCAGAAGACAGAGATCGCGCGATCGCTCATCTAGAAAATACAGCTTTTGGACACCGGAGTAGAATAAAATTCTTTGATAGCCTGAGTTTTGTAGATAGGTGTGCAGAACTTGTTCAATATTTTGTAGCAGTAAATCTGCCGTGCAAAAAGTGTCGCTGGTGTTTGCTCCATAGAGGACAAGAAAGCGATCGCCTGATTGTAAATTTAATCCTGATGTGACTCTTTCAATAGTCATTTGAAATATAATACATAGTTTTTTAGATAGATAATCCCCAAATCTTAATGCTCTGATCCTCAGAGCCACTGGCTATAGTCCAACCATCGGGACTAATAGCAAGGCTATTGATTGGTTCAATATGTCCAGTTAAGGTGTGAAGTAATTTTTCTGTCTTCACATCCCAGATTTTAATTTTGTTATCGGCACTCCCACTAACAATAGTTTGAACATCTTGGCTAATAGCAACAGAACAAACAGCACCAGAATTATTTCTGAGATTATGAATCGGTTTTCCACCATTCAGATTCCAGATTTTAATCGTTGTGTCATCACTGCCACTGACAATAATCTGACCATCTGAACTGAAGGCGACAGACCTAACAGCACCCGAATGCCCTTGAAGAGTTGCCATGACTTCTCCAGTTGCCAAATTCCGAATTTTAATCGTGTTGTCATCACTGCCACTAGCAAAAGTTTGGCCATTTGGGCTGATGACAACACAGCGAACTTGATCTGAATGCCCAGTAAATTCGCGAAGTTTTTCTTCATTTCGCGGATTCCAAACTTTAACCATCTTGTCAGCACCGCCACTAACAATGGTCTCATTATCTGGGCTAATTGCTACAGACCAAACTGTGGCTGAATGCCCAGTAAGGGTACTACGCAATTTTCCACTGTTCAAATCCCAAATTTTAATTTGCTTATCATCACCAGCACTGACAAGAATTTGACCATCTGCGCTCATCGTAACTGCTCGAACGGGACCTGAATGTCCGTTGAGAGTGTGAATCGGCTCTTTTCCATGATCATGCAATTTCCAAATTTTGATTGCATTATTCTCATAACCACTAGCAATAATCTGACTCTCAAAGCTAATGCAAACAGACCGAATCGGGTTCACAAACCTGCTTGGATTATAACTGTTCGAGTGTAAACAAGAAAACAGTTGATACGGCTTTTGTTCATTGATAGTCCGTTGTGCTTTAGGTGCAGAGCTTTGCTTTAACAATGTATAAGCAAATCGCTGCACCTGCTCGGATGAATCCGATAACCCTTGAATTAACAAATCAAACCCATCACCACTAGCTTCCGATGCCTCAAGCTGTTTTTTTAATTGTTGAACTTCTTCCTGCGATTTAGCTAACTGAGCCTGCAATTGCTCTTGCTTTTCTTGTGATTGCTGCAATGCCGTTTGCAGTTCTGGTGATTGTGCAGTTGATGGCAATGCTGTCGCCGAAATTTGCAACTGGCGTACCTGTTTTAGCTCAGAGGATAATTCATGAAGCTGTAGTTGGATGTTTACCTCAGAAGATAATTTATCAAGCTGTTTTTGGATGTTTACTTCAGAGTATAATCGCTTTTGAGTCTCAGAATTCAACTGCTCTTCCATTTGCGATATTTTTAATTCTAGCTGTAACTTGGACCACATTGATTTAGCCCAAATCAATTTAGTTTGCTCTTTCTGGGAAAACACATCCAATCTAGAATCTTCAAACGTTACAGGGTATGACTTGAGATCCCACCCACACTCAGAGCAGACATCATTTTTTTCTTCAACGTATTCAGTTTGGCAAACTGGACAATTAGCCATATCTAACTCCTACATACAGTAACAGATTTCTGAGTTTGATTTTGTCTGGTTAATTACCAGGTTGCGATCGCCCTTTTTCCTGTTTAAATTGACGCTGTTTAACTTCCTCCATAATTTGATATTCAGTCCTTGGTTGCTCATTGCACTCTATTGAGCCACTTCCTTGGACTCCCTCTTGTTGCAAAGCGTCAAAAATAGCCTTGGCATTTTGTTGGGTAGCTTGCTCATCGACGATTGTGGAACTGAAAGTATTAATAGAAACCGAGTTGTCTCCAAACTCTTTCTCTGGACTAATAACTGTCACCACCTCATCCCCAGCGATATTTTTTACCTTCACTACATAAGCGTTGCGCTGGTCATCGCCTTCGTAAACGGCATCTGTGTTTGCATCGACTAGAGTATACCCCACAGAGGAAAGCACTTCCACCACTTTGTCAGCTATTTCTGCGCGTAATTGCGAACTTAATATTGCCAACTTCGCCTGTTCTACAATCTCTCCCAAAGTGGGTTGTAAAGCAGTAATTTTCTCACCGATTTCCTTTACCTGCTCAGTGGTGAGGGTAGATTCTCCGGTTGTTAATTGCGACTCTAACTGATACAGTTGCTGCTCGTACTCAGTCAAACGACCATTCACCCAGTAATCCACCTCTAATTTAAACTTATGAGCTTCATCACCTTGACCAACTTCGACTTCACATTCCCGGTTTGCTTGTACTTCTGCAATTAAGCTTCTCAAATCTTCCAAAGCCGCGTTGTAGAGTAACAGCCATTCTTGCTCCTTTTGTGCCAATTCTAGGCGCAAGTCTGCCAAATCTAAGTAGGTTTGTTGGGTGGTAGCAATTGCCGCCTCAGTCACACCCGCTTCTATATTACTACGAGCAAACTCCAATCCACGCCGCAGATCGTCAAGACGCCCTGGTGCAAACCGCTGATGTTGGTAATTTTGATTAATTTGTTCCCAAATCGCTTCTACATCCGAGAGTAAATCTTGAGCAATTTTGGCTTTTCGCTGTCTTTCCTGTTCAATATCAGTGACAGCTTGATTAATTTGCTGTTGTAGAACTTTCTGCCCTTGCTCACGAGCAAGTCGTTCTTCCGCAATGAGCAGCGTAAATTTTTGATCTTGCTGAGCAATCAACCGGGTGTACTCCTGGCGTTGCTGTTGGGTAATTTGCAAATACTCTTTGCGTTGCTGCTCAAGCCCTTGCCGTATAGCAGATTCTAAGCGAGTTGTTTCGTCTTGTAACGCTTGCTGTTGACGATACTCCACCTCACGCAACCCTGTTTGAAATTCTTGCCGCTGTTGCTGCAACCGTCTTTGAGTATTTATTTCTAAATCCCTCAGGCTACTTTGCAATCTTTGAGTTTGTTGTTCCTGCTGTTGAGCGCGTTGCTCCAGAGGTGCGAGGCGCTGCTGAAATTCTCGCCGTGCTTGCTCTCTCACAGCATTCAATCGCTCTGGCAAATCCTGCTGCAAAGAACGCAAGCGGCTGTCCTGCTCTCGCAACCGCCGCCATTCTTGTTCTTCAACGCTAACATACCGCCGCTTTTCACCGCTCATATGTTTCTCCAATATGGCTTGACTTAACTTCCGGTGTCAACGCATCAATGATGTCGCCCTTGCGGATTTTCATTCCAGTCATTACATAACTGGGAGAAATTTGTTCAAAATAGTCTCCTGAAACACCTTGCGGATCTGTAATGTTTAGGCGGATAAAGTCTGGCTCAAGTGATTCGTATTGCATCTTTAATTTTTGAATAAAAAGTTTTCGTTCTACTGAATCTAGCTTGCAAGAAGTTTCTTTCCTTTTTCAAATGCGTCCCTGTTGGTAAAAATGTATTTTAGAAAAGCTATAAAATATAACAGTGAAAATGCTGCTTTTCCGTGGAATAGAGCGATTGTCAATTGAACGCATTACATTCCTGATTTTCTCGTAAGATGGGTGAAACGCTTAACAAAAACTGTATTAGATGTAAGTAAAATCCCGCAAAAAATGCAAAAATACCCCTTAAGGAGGGGGATTTAGGCGGAGACTGGTGACCACTAGATGTTCTTGAAACTACATGACTTACGTAACTGGCACACAGTTATAAGCTGTTACGCATTTAAATTGAATATTATCTCTAGTAGACTGTTAACCGAAAACTTATGACTGTCAACGGTTAGCAGTCAACGACCACAACGAGTGTTTATACAATTTAAACGCGCCTTAGCTTATCAATTGCCATTACAGTCCATGAAGAATTAATCATTCAATGGCAATAGGCTTGGTGTTAAGCACGAATTCAGAAACCGGGTTTCTTTAAGAAACCCGGTTTCTATGCTGAAGCACTTACGCTGAACTGTATTGCATTAAATGGAAGCGAAAAGTCAAAAACAAAGGTAATACTGTTATTGCAAGTTAAATGTAAGATAGCTTACATTTTTTGTAACAATCAATACATCCATTTTTGTGACTCGTATGGAAGAGGGGGCTTGCATCCCTTTTTTCACTTTTGACTTATTACCTTAGCTTTTGAATTTTCGGCGTTGCTGAATTGAAGTATGAAATGAAAGAATTGGGTATTTTAAAACTCCTTCTCTTTGCGACTTTGCGACTTTGCGTGAGGCAAATTCATACCGTGATTCAGCAACGCCCAAAAAATAAATAGGGATTGTATGCCTGTAATGGTTGTGGGATACCACCTCATTTGAGTTATACTCAGATAGCCAGCTTTGTCTGGTTTGTCCGGGTTAAAAGTATCAGACTCACTCCATGCTCTGTATTAAAGATTTAATCAATCTGGAACCCTTTAATCAGCTTCCCCAGGAGCGGCTAGAGTGGATGTGCGATCATTCCCAAACTATTGCACTCAATGCTGGGGAAATTCTGGTGCAAGAAGGCGATGCTCCACGTGGCGTATTGATCCTGGTTGCGGGTAAAATGAGCATTACCCGTCGCAGCGAAGGCAGTGATATTCCCATCGGACAACACGAAGCACCCTCTTT
Source organism: Stigonema ocellatum SAG 48.90 = DSM 106950 (assembly GCA_016903675.1). GTDB lineage: Bacteria > Cyanobacteriota > Cyanobacteriia > Cyanobacteriales > Nostocaceae > Stigonema > Stigonema ocellatum. Next base: position 19,126 of record JADQBA010000016.1, read on the forward strand.
CTTTGGCGAAATTCCAGTCCTCACCGATGAACCTGTGCTCGTGACCATGCGGGCAATTGTGGACTGTAGACTTTATGAAATCGCAGGCGATGACTTTCGCGCTCTGCTACACGAATACCGTGATTTTGAGCGCATGGTTTTTCGCATTATGCAGCGTCGAACACGCGGACTAGAATCCTTTATTCGCGGGCGTGAAAAGATGGCAGCACTAGGGACGCTTGCCGCAGGTCTTGCCCATGAACTCAATAACCCAGCCGCAGCCCTCGTTCGCGCCTTGCGAGAAATGCCAGCCGCAAACCTGGAGTTACAGCGGATGAACTTAGTTTATGGGCAAAAACAAGTTGAGGAAGCCCATACGCAGCAATGGTTACAGGAACGCGATCGGGGATATGATGCCATTCTTCACGATCGCATCGATCCCGTGACCTTGAGCGATCGTGAAGATGAATTACTGACTTGGTTGGAAGCTTACGGCGTGAACGAGGCATGGAAACTGGCAACACCGCTAGCAGAAGGTGGCGTTGCGGTCGAAACTTTGAATCAACTCATGAAACGATGGCGAGATGATTCGACTGAATTGCGGGAAATGGGATTGCACTGGCTAGCGCTCTCTTTTGAAGTGATATCGATGATTAAACATGGTTTGCGCGGAGCCGAACGGATTGCAGACTTGGTGCAGGCAATGAAGTCATACTCCTATCTGGATCAGGGCGTACAGCAAGAGGTGAATCTGCATCAAGGGTTAGAAGATACGTTGCGCTTGTTTGCTCACAAACTCAAACACGGTATTCAGGTACAACGCCATTACGATCCACAGTTGCCGAGCCTTCTTGCCTATGGTAGCGAACTGAATCAGGTGTGGACAAACTTAATTGACAATGCGATCGATGCAATGGAGGGCAAAGGGCTGCTGGAAATTACGACACAGCAGTGCGATAAGTTTGCCCGCGTGGACATCACCGACTCTGGTAGCGGCATCTCACCCGACATTCAAACCCGTATTTTTGAACCCTTCTTCACCACCAAAGCCGTTGGGCAGGGGTCTGGTCTGGGGCTAGAAACCACGCGGCGGATTGTGGAGAATCGCCATCACGGGACAATCTCCTTTGAGTCGAAACCCGGAAGAACTCGTTTCACTGTCTGCTTACCCTTAGCTTAGGGGTGCAGAATGTTGGTTAAAATACCATCAACGGAACAGCCATCATAATTCATAATTCATCATTCATAATTCAGCCCCTGGTTTTGCAATGCCACGTTGAACTAGAGTAGCCTCAAGTTCCCTGATGAATCTCAAGTCTGACTCTGGCAGATGCTGGCTTCCCTTTTTTTCTAGAAAATCAAAGCAGGAACGGAATTCACGGGAACCTACCTCAATTGGCGAGTCAAAGTGACAGGAGATAATTTGCTGAAAATCCCAAGTGGCAACTTTATCAGCCCAGTTCAGTACTTGGAGTGGTGCTTGGGGAAAAATCAGGGTTTGCAGAATCGGTGCTACAAATGGACGCCCCTGACCTCGCAGGGCATCGAATGACTGCTTCCAGTTCTGTTTCCATCGGAATGGAAATAACCCGAAGTACGCTTTTGGGGACCAATCCGGGGAGTTGATCGCATCGCGCAACGTCTCTCCCAGTCCAACCATCGAGATTGCACTGGGACGGAAGTAAATCGCGAACAATGAGATACGTTGCCATCCCTTGCGACGATTTGCTTCATTGTTATCGATGACTTGGAGTCCATTGTCCTTAGCATGAAACAGCAAGGGGTACGGTTCCAATTCGACAATTGCGGGTGGGTTTTCTGGTACAGAAAGTACAGAATCGGTCAGGAGTAGAGTGCGCGATCGCTTGTGGAAAATTGCCACTTCTGCGAAAGATCCCCTTCCAAGGTTGATGTCCAGCACTGCATAGTCGAACTCATCAGCAAAGGGAGCAAGGTTTATGTCGAATGGAAGTAATGAAGTCCGTTTTTGGGGAAAGCCAAGCCAACTAAGTGGTAGATTGAGCGGGAAACTCCACTGATGTGGGGCTACGAAAACTTGTGCTTGCGGGAAGCGGCGGGCGAAGGGACCTACGAATACCTTATGTTCAAGACCAGAGCTAGTTGGCAGGATGATATATTTAACGTCACCGTGCGTTGCCACTAACTCATTAACTAGGCGAATACACTCATTGGTGGGAGCTACGGGTGCATAGACAAGGAGACCGCCTTTACAAAGCTTGACGATGGTCATGCGGATTGGTACGACGGTGTAGAGGATACCGTGAAGCTGATCGAACGTCCAGATAGTGTCCCTAACTATTTCTCTGCAAAGTGTCCGCCGTCTACCATAAGGATAGACTGGTAAAGCAGGCCAGAACCACCATGACCAATCCCTCGGATGGGGTAACGGATGCATCCCTTGCTCCGACTCCATAAGCTTTTGCGAGTTGCATTCATTAAGTGTAGCTTATCTATTATAACTTGCGAAAGCAGAGAAACCCGATTTTTTCAGTTGAAGGAGATAAAGGAGATAATATGTTGTTAAAAGGCTCCTGCCACTGTGGAGCAGTTCGTTTCAGTGTCAAAAGCTGCCAACCTTACCCATTCATGCGATGTTACTGCTCTATTTGTCGCAAGACAGCGGGGGCTGGCGGCTATGCTATCAACATTGCTGGCGACAACACCACATTGGAGGTCGAGGGCGCGGAGAACATTACCATTTATCATGCCCGAATCCAGAACCCGGAAGATGAAAAGCCACATGTTAGCAAGGGTGAACGTCGCTTCTGCCGCCATTGTGGGTCATTCTTGTGGGTATACGATCCTGAGTATCCTGAACTGATGCACCCGTTCGCCTCGGCTATTGATACTGAGTTACCAAAACCACCAGAGCGAGTACAAAGGTAAGAAGAATGTTCATACTCTTTACTATGATATAGTACCCTAGGGTACATTTATGTGGAAAAATTTCGGTGAATTATATGAAACATCCCTTTGAACTAGAAATATCTGACATAGAAGCAATTGATTTAGATTTTGTCTTGCCATTGACAGATGAGTCAGCTCAATTGGTTATGGGAGGAGTTCAAGCTACAACTAATTACATTACTGCCAAACAGGGTGAGGCAGCAGAAGAAGGTGGTGGCGGCCATGTTACAACTGAGTACGCTACTGTCCAGTTGGGTGAGGCAGGAGAAGAAGGTGGTGGTGGCCATGGGGTTACAACTAATTACGTTACTGCCAACCGGGGTGAGGCAGCAGAAGAAGGTGGTGGTCTGTGGTAGTAGTACAGCGGACACGGAAATAAACCACCCATTCCAAATCAATGAAACCCTTGCGGTATAGGAATTCCGAATTCCGAGTTCTAAGGCAGTGGTACTAGGCTTTTAAATTGATGATTGCCTTCCATTCCTGTTATCAATCAAGGTGTGCTAGGTAGGAGGCACAAGGCAGTTCTAATTGAAGGCAGGAGGGACAAAGTTTCTGACTGAGAGAGTTTCAAATGTTAGGATTTTACGTTTAATTATCTCCACCTACTTAGCCAATTTATTTGATGAAGAGGCAGCCGATTATTAATTCGTACTTAAACAAGAGTAGTAATCTACTAGCTTTACTATTTAACTATCAATATTTCATATAAGGATGAATATTCTCATTATAGGTAATTCTTTTGATGCTCATGCTTCACACATGAGAGATGCGCTGACAAAAGCAGGTACAGCAGTAAATTACTTGGATACTCGTTTATTCCCAACTCAGGTACAAATTTCTTGGCAACCTGATATTCAAGCGGGCTGTTTGGTTTTACCAGGGGGACATCAGTTAAATTTGCAAGATATCAAGAGTGTTTTTTGGCGGAATTTCTCTGCTCCTTACATTCCTAAATTACCAGAAGACCAGCACACAATTGCTTTTAGTGATGCAATGAGTGTACTGCGGACAATGCTCCAAGCTAAAACAGTCAGATGGGTCAATTCTTGGCAAGCTTACCAGTTTCACAAAGAAAAACCCTTGCAACTGAGTCAAGTTAAGCTTCTGGGCGTTGAAATTCCAGCTACATTAATTTGCAACAACCCACAACAAGTGATTGAATTCTGTAAAATCCAACCAAAGACAATTTTTAAGCCAGTCTACGGTGGGACACATACTCAGTTTGTGAGTGACTTTCATTTAGAACCCCATCGGCTAAATTTGGTATTAAGACTTTCTCCGGTAACATTTCAAGAGTATATTCCTGGTACTAACATCCGCAGCTATGTAATAGGAACTGACATTTATGCTGCGGAAATTCGCAGTAATTCTCTAGATTTTCGAGAAGATGAAAAAGCACAGTTAATTCCGGTGGAACTGCCAGACTTAGTTCAACAACAATGTTTAGCCATTAGCAAAGCTTTGATGTTAGAGTGGACGGCGATAGACTGGCGTTTAAAACCAACGGGTGAGTACGTTTTTTTAGAAGCAAATCCCAGTCCGATGTTTTTACACTTTGAGCAACAAACAAAATTTCCCATTACTCAAAGTTTAGTTAACCTTTTATTAGTAAACTAAAGCATCTTACAAACAAAGGCAGAGGGCTGCTATGGTGTTATGTAATTCGTATTGCACATTTGTGCGCTCCTGGCAACAAGTTCATTGCTCCCACGACGTTCCCTGGTGTCAATACGTTGGAAGAGTATGCTGAGGATCATGGGAAAATCATGCAGCACGTCAACGATTTGCAGATTGTTAATTTCGATATCCTTTTTAGATATAACGGTTAGTGAGCCATAGTTTATGTGGGGGTGCGAATCTTCAAAGTCCCACTAGCATTTATAATGCCTATATTTAGACTACTTTTCTAAAAGTAAGATTTATTCTCGGCTGAATAACTGTGCGTTCGCTCCTCCTTGAGATCCGAAGGGGAATTAAAGCCTTAATGTAAAAGGAAAAAGGGTATTTTTACGTTAACTGTTATTTTTATGTAAAATTTGTGACCATCCTAAAAGGCTAAGAGAGGCGAGCAATTGGGGGTAGGCATAGGATAAATCATAAAATGACCAAAAGCTCCATGCGACTAAAAATGCCTAAATCCATTGCAAAGCCTGGATTACAACCCCTGTAAGGCTTAATTAAATCTTGCGGTTAAAAATGAGCGAACGTACAAGAATAAGTTTACTAGTTTTTGGTAAAAGTTTTCCTCTCGCGGGAAATATGGCGCAAATACCCCATGTAATCCACCCAACAGCAACGTCTTAAATGGGTGGAGGATATACTGCAAACGGTTAAAAACTCTATCTATGGGAACCCTACAAAGCCCGGATCTGGTGGGCTTTAGCCCGGACTACACTACTTAAAATTTTTCATGAATGATTTAGGATTCCTATATAGCTTGATTCATTACACCTTCAGCAACACCCCTAGTATATTAATGACGTTTTCAAAATTGGCGTTTAATTCTGCATGAGACCTAGCTTCTAGTAGATTGAGTTGGTTTTCATAGAATTTTTTAGCTTGGAGTTCAATCTCTGCTTTATTAGCTTCTGGTCGAATTTCCAGCCGAATCACAAACGCACCACCACTTTTGTTCTTTTCAATTGCTTGGACTGATAAGTTTTCTTCACCATATTCAGCTTGTAGCTCTTGAAAACAGAGAAGAAATGCTTTCCAGTCAATACCATCAGCAAAAATTAAGTCAAATGTTTCTAAACGGTTCTGAAATAGCTTAGTAAACTCTCCTGGTGCAAATTTTCCACTGCTTGGATAGCGTTCTTGTTTACCTCTTTTCAAATAGACGTACTGGCAATCAATGTCATTCAGCTTTGTAGCAAAACTAATATTCCAATCTTCCAAACAAGTTCCTGTAAACTTAGCTCCTGTAAAATCTGTTCCTAATGCTAGAGTTCTATACAGGTTAGCTTCACTGATATCTGCCTCATTGAGTTTGGTTGTGCTGAGGTTAAGGTTGCTGAGATTAGCCTCACGGAGATTAGCCCTGGTGAGGTTAGCCCAGTAAAACTTAGTCCCCGTGAGGTTAGCCCCGCTAAGATTAGCTCCGCTAAGGTTAGTCCCGTAAAAGTTAGTCCCGCTAAGATTAGCCCCGCTAAGATTAGCCCCGCTGAGATTAGCTCTGAACAAGTGAGATCTGTGGAGGTTAGCCCAGGTGAGGTCAGCCCCACGGAGGTCAGCCTCCCTGATGTCTGTCGCGGTAAAGTCAGCCCCACTAAGTTCAGGAATTATATTTAGATTGTTAGCTCTCCACATATTCCAAACTGTCACGCCTTTCCTCAGTAGAGCATAATGTTCTTTATTTAGCATTGCGGGTTCTCCTTATGTCTGACCCTCAGAATTTTCCATGTGGACTTAACTATGAAGAATGTTATTATCAATTCTTCTAACTTCTTGTTCACTATTATAAAAAAACGCACTCAGTATCGACAACGAGGAAATCACTGTTATAGGATTTGGGTAGACGCTTTTAGCCGCAAGCCTGTGGCATCGCCCCAATTGTCCAACAGAACTAAAATGCACTGCGCTATCCCTAAAGCTCATCTCAACCTACAGATAGAAGCGAAACTAAGAGTAATGTACAGATACTTTTAAACTAAACGGTTGAAGAAGTCTTCCTTGGGCCATCGCCTAAAATGTTCAGATAAAGGGGAATGCGATCCGAGCGTGCGACGGCAGCGCTTTGCTATCTTAAAAATTTTCAAGTATAATTAAAACATGTAAACAGCGATAGCGCTACTCGTTTCATCATATCGGAGAACAATAATGCCGAAGGAAAAAAAGGGCAATAAAGAAACCAAAAAACCAAAAAAAGATCCCGATAAAAAAAAGGAGAAAAAAGACCCAAATAGATATAACGGTTAGTGAGCCATAGTTTATGTGGGGGTGCGAATCTTCAAAGTCCCACTAGCATTACACAAGCCTCAATCATCTAACAAACTCATAAGTGCTTCAAATTCTGGGTCTGGCAACTCCGACAATTGACTCTGTAATTGGTGCAATTGGCTCTGCAATGCTTCAGCTACATAAGGCATATTGAATTGTTGTGCGATTCTCAACTGATTTTCCTTGATATTAATTTGTCGAAGTAGGTTGTCTTTAACATGTGTTGAATCGTGATATTGAGCAATCATAATTGCAAAGTTTTGTTAAAAATATAACGGACCTAACAGGAAAACAGGGGTGTGGGGGTGTAGGGGAAAAATGTGTTTTTACAGGATGTTGCTAGAGGCATCAGCAGCTAATTAGAGGCTTATATCTTGCACCTCTAAGTAAAAACCACGAATTACCAAATAAGGAGTCATAAAATTTACAGTGATTTTAAAACTCATTCAGTCCTCTAAAAGAGGACTTATACTATTAGCCTGGGACTTCAAGTCCCAGGCGGATGTGGGCGCAGTCAGAAACCCATTAGATACTGAGTTATTTTTTTGATTTACTCCCAGGCTGGTGCAAGATGTGAATCAACAGTACCTTACTTGTCCTGTTGGGGCTCCACTCCTTCATCAATCCAAACATCAATGACTGTTTTTACTTCTAATTCAGTTATGGCAGACCACTCTTTTTCGTTGATAATTGTCTTAAATACGGCTCTTTTACCGTGACCAACTTTTTCTATTGCGTGTCCACGATATACACTTTTTGGCTTAATCATTTTTATCAGAATTTTCCTAACTATTATAACCAAAATACAAATTCATTTTTTGTATGTAGGTCAAAAATCCTAACCCAACAGATCTTGAAGGATGGAGCAGATACATGACAGCGAAGAACACGGCGCTGATACTAGGTGGACTTACGCATTGACAAAAAGAATAAACTATGTACATGTCTCGTTACAAGCCTAGGCTTGTAATGCTCTTCAAAGGAGGCTCTGCCTCCCCTCAAATCGGGAGGCAGCAGCCCTCCCTTAATCACATTCTGTGGCAGAGCCTGGGAACGAGTCAAACGCCGGAATTTCGTTATCCATATGATGGTTGATTTGTAAAGTGCGTAAGTCCTGACTAGGTGGACTTGGCATTATTGGGCGCAATTTGATCCATTATCTTGAAGACAGGGAAGCATGGCAAATCAAGGCTATCTCCCGCCGCACTCCTGATTTTAAAACGCGGGCAGATTTCCAATCCATCGATTTGCTCGACAGGGATGCGATCGGGTGCGTGCTGCACAATTAAAATCTAGGTTATCTTAGGTATAGGAGTTAGGCGTGCCGTTGCGCTATCCCGCTAGCCCCAAAGCTTACCACATTCTCGCCAATGGCACCGACGCAACTTTGCTAGCGAAAGCGATGGAATGGGCAGCGTTGAACGAAGCGTGCTATGGTGATATCTTCAACATCACCAATGGCGACGTGTTTCGCTGGAGCCAAGTCTTCCCGCAGATCGCCGAATCCTTTGGCATCAACTGCGCCGATCCACAGACCTTCTCGCTCACTCTTATGCACCTCGACAGCGGCGAGGAGATTGTGAAGCTAATGAGCTACCTGAAGGGACAAAAGATCATCCCGGTCTGATCTGGGTAGTTTACCTCATCGAACTTGTTGTATGTGATGTAATCCTATCTCAACCGTTTTAGTGTTTTGATTTACCTTGAAGTTTATTAATCCCAAACAAAGCTCCACTTTTTTATCACTTAGCTTTTTTGTCCGTTTATCATATTCCCATACGGGAAATTTTCCTTGTATCCAATAATTGTTTGGCTCGATATCTGGTTTTGGGGTTATGCTTTGGGTGATGAAATCAAAACCTTGGGAATTGATGTAAGACGTGAAATTGCTGCATTTTATATTGTCTTTTCAGAAGTCGCTAAACGCAGCCGTACACCTGCGGAAGTTCTGACCAATCAGGCAATCGTGTCTTTGCACCAAAAAATTGCCACCATTACTGAACAGCTTGACAGGTTGCCAACCTTAGAAGGAATTCGCACTGAAATAGCACGGTTGGAGTCACAGAATTATCCAGCACTGTCTTCCTCTAATGCGACGACCGAAAATAATAAATGTCGAGCCATAGCCTTGGCACAACAGATGCGCGGTTGGTTTGAAACCTTGGGCTATCGCTTTGAGAAATATGAAGTCTGGGAAGACAATCATTTTGAGTGGATTATCAATATTCCAGTCAGACGTAATCGATATGACCGCATTCTCATTCGTGGGATTGATGGTGAAGCTGGACTGAGTGATGTATTGGCTTTGCGCTCTTCAGTTGAGAAACAGAGGACTGACGAGGGCTGGTTGGTAACAGTCAGGCGAATTTCACGGGCAGCGCGTGATGAGGTGGATAAAGAGGAAAACCGTCACCTTGCTTGCTATACTTTTGACGAACTTATAGACCAAGACGCTGATTTTAGTGGTTATCTTGACTGGTTGGAGGCGGAAGTTAAGCGTCGCTCAATTGATACTAAGTATGTGCCACTAGCTTGCGCCAAAGAAGAGTTTGACCCTGTCACTAAACATCTGATGGCAAAACTCTTGTCAGTGGCAGTTTAGATGAAACAATTAAACTTTGGGATATAGAAACGGGTCAATGCTTTAAAAATTTAACGCATGAAAGACCATATGAAGGCATGAATATTATGGGCGTAATGGGTTTAACAGAAGCAGAGAAAGCCTCGCTTAAAGCTTTAGGAGCGGTAGAGAGTGAAGGGGTGTGACCCTCCATATGTCATTATAATGTATAATGTGAAGTATACATTGTAATGTAGGAGAAAATAGTGCCAAGCAAAATCCGCAAGCAAATTTATATTGAACCCCATCAAGAGCATCTGCTGAAGACGATCGCTCAGCAAACAGGTGTAAGCGAAGCGGAAATTATTCGCCAAGCCATTGATTTACATATTGGCAATATCACTCATCCTCAAACGAATATTGCCGCTTGGGAAACTGAACTTGCTTTTATTAACAGTCGGAAAAATCTCACACCTCTACCAGGAGGAAGAGACTGGCATAGAGTTGACCTTTATGAACGGTAAGGTTTTACTTGATACTAATATATTAGTGTACATTTATGACTCGTTTGAGCCTGTTAAACAAGAGCGGGCAATTATAATCGTTGACAAATTAATTCAAACGAACCGTGCGGTAATTAGTACCCAGATAATGGGTGAATTTTTCATGGCGACAACGAGGGCGAAAAGAAAACTTCTGGAAATTTCTGAGGCGATCGCTCGCATACGTAATTACATAAGTGCAAGTCATGTTGTCGATGTGACTCAGCTAATTATCCTAGAAGCAATTCTCTACGATGGGTCGTGGAATGAATGGAGCCGGATGAATTATGAATTATGAATTATAATTTCATAATTCATAATTGTTTCGGCAAATTCACAACTAAGATGTTTCGATTTCGGTTACCAGTCCGTTCGTAGAGGAATTTATCAACGCCATGAATCGCCAGATATAATCCCAGCCCGCCAATAGGTCGCTGTTCGATTGGCAAGTGTATCTGTTCTAAGGCCACGTTCAATTTCAAGAAGGGGTCGAAGGCTTCACTGGTATCCTCGATAAATAGGGTCAGGGCTTGTTCGTCGATACTGACTCGCAAATCTATGACTCCTTCGCAACCCGTTTCTTGATAGCCGTAAAGAATGATATTAGTGGCGATTTCTTCCACTGCTAAGCGGAGGTTATAGGATGCTTTTTTATCTAGGCCAGCTACTATCGCTGCTTCCTTTATATATTTGGCGATCGTTTGTAAAGAGTCCAGCGTTTTAGATACCGTTAAAGATTCCATAAACAATGGTTCCATAGCTGAGGGATAATTTTCACATTGAAATTCTCCTCACTGAAAACCAGTAGCCAGAAAAAACTGGTTAATATCCCGCCAAGTGTGCATTTTAAATTATGGGTGATCGCCCCACAATCAGCATGGTAATATCATCAAATTGTTGCGCATTGTCAATGTGACTGAACAAATTAGTTTTGATGCGCTCCAGTAAGTCATACACTGACGAGGTAGGTTGCTCCAGGAGTGATAGCAATCGCTTGGTAGTAAAGAACTCACGGCTAGGCGCTCGTGCTTCAGTAACGCCGTCGGTATAGCCAATCAAGATATCTCCCGGTTCCAGCTGAACCTGCTGAATTTTAAACCTTATGTTGGGCATTATTCCCACTGCCGGTCCGGTGGTTTTGAGATATTGCTTTACCCTAGAGTCGCCGACGATAAAAAGAGGTTCATGTCCAGCATTGATGTAGGTTAGACACCCATCAGCAGGATTTAGCACTCCAAAAAAGAGTGTGGCAAACATGTTCATATCACCGTGTTCTTGGGCGATGTAGTTGTTCGTGAGCAAAACAGCCTTCAGCGCGTTGATTTGGTTTAAGTCAGTTGTCACTAAGGGGTCAATAAAACCGTTCAACTTTTCGTCTTTGCCAATTATGGACAATCCTTCCAACTGGGTTTGTCCAGAAAAGACTCGGATTAAGCTGCGGAATAAAGCCATAAACAGTGCTGCGCCCACGCCTTTATCGCATACATCAGCAATCACTAGCCCTAAGTAGTTACCCGGAAGCATGAAAGCGTCGTAGAAGTCCCCAGCTACCTGACGGGCGGGATAAAAACAGGCTGAAATCTCCCAATTTGGCAACTGTGGGATTTCTCTGGGCAGAAAATCTATTTGAATCTGCCTGCCCTTTTCTAGTTCAGAATCGAGTGCTTTTGAATAGGTTTCGATCGCGCCTTTAGCCTTGTCTAATGAGTTGTAAGATTCTTCTAGTTTCTCGTAGAGTTGGGCATTTTCTAGGACTAGGGCTATTTGGTGGGCAGTCAGCTCCATCAGATAGGCGGTTTCAAGGCTAAAATTCCCCGGATTTCGGTGCAGCAGGGTAAGAATGCCTAGCAACTCCTCATTTTTAAAAATGGGAACAGCCAAGACTGAGCGAACAATGTAAGGCTGATTGGGCAGCATCACCCATCGGTCATCAGTCTCAGTGTCGGTAATTAATGCTACCTGACGGTTGCGTAACACCCAGCCTGCGATCCCCTTGTCCAAGACACTGCGGAGCAGGCTAGCTTTTACCTCTGGCGTTGTGTCCAATTGCGTCAGGATACTGTCAGTGATATCACCATTGCTATTGAGTAAAAACAGACTGCCTTTCTCTGCGCCGCATAGCTTGCTGGAGACACGTAAAGTATCGTGTAAGGTCGCTTTCAACATTTCCTTACAGACTGAACAACCAGCCATCGCTACCAAATGCTCAAGTAGCTCTCTTTGCGCCTCAAAAGCCTGTTTTTGTGTTTTGAGTTCAGTCATCTCTCGGTGCAGCGCTTCCAATTCCTCGATTAATTGTTGTTGAGGTTGTTCTTGAGATTGATGATTGATAGCAACCATACTGTTAACCCTGAGTAATGACATTGATAACGACTTAGTTGTTAGTCTTTTCTTTTAAGAACTAACAACTAATAACTGACCCTAGACTTTTTCTATCTGGGCTGGGTCATATTCATCCACCAAAATGACACTTTGATCAAATCCAGTTTTGTTCAAGGTGTCTAATACCATTTCCTGAGCGCCAACCACATAGATGTCAGTATCGGCACCCATCTTTTGCTTAGTGAATAAGAGTACCCGCAGACCGGCGCTTGCCATATATTCCAGGTCTTGCATTATCAGAACGAGACGGTTGGGATGTTCGGAAGCTGCTTTCTCTACCTCTTTTTGAAAAATCGGTGCAGAAATTGCATCTAATTCTCCTGCTAAAGTGATCTTAGCAATAAATTTGCTTGTTTCCAGTGTTGCGTTGAAAGCCATAATTTTTTCCCAAGTCATTTATTATTTATTAATCTCACTTACCGACTAGGATGGCTACAGAGCGATCGCCCATGAGTAATCCGTACTGATTCTCCAGCACAGGTTCTGTACCAGGTTTCCAACTGTCCAATGGTGGGGTGACACCAGTGTTAGCAAACACATGCCACTTCATTGGGGCTGGCAATCCTGGGATTTCAAACCAGTTAGATTGATGATGCATATTCATAGCTACATAGATGTAGTTGTCTTCAACCGTACCTTCCTGAGCGTGCTGACCACAGAGCATAAAACCAAGAGTGCGACTGGAGTCAGACCAGTCAACATTCCATGCCTGAGTGCCATGCCAGGTGATATCTGCATAGCCACTGCCTACATAGTCCTCATTCCGGAAGTGCCACCGATTTCTCAGCACTGGGTGAGCGTTGCGGAAGGCAATGCAGTGTTTGAAAAACCGAAACAAGTCGTTATTGGACTGCAACAGCGTCCAGTCCATCCAGTTCAGTTCGTTGTCATGGCAGTAAGTATTGTTGTTACCTTTTTGACTTCTGCCCACCTCATCTCCCATGAGGATCATCGGCACTCCCTGGCTCACCATCAACATCGCCGCAGCATTTTTGATCTGCCGCTTCCGCAAAGCGTTGATACCCGGATCGTCCGTCCATCCTTCTGCCCCACAGTTCCAGCTGTCGTTATCGTTACCACCGTCGTTATTGTTTTCCCCGTTAGCCTCGTTGTGCTTGTCGTTAAAAGAAACCAGGTCAGCGAGGGTGAAACCATCGTGGCAGGTGATGAAATTAATCGATGTGGCGGGCGCACGACCTGCCCACCCATAAAGGTCTGGCGAACCTTGCAGTCGCTGTGCCATGTCCCCTACCCGACCTAGGTCTCCTTTGAGGAATTTGCGAATGCCGTCGCGGTATTTGCCGTTCCATTCAGCCCAGCGACCAAAGGCTGGGAAGGAACCTACTTGGTAGAGACCGCCTGCATCCCAAGCCTCGGCAATGAGTTTGCACTTTGCTAGAATCGGGTCAAATGCCAAAGCTTCTAGCAAAGGCGGGTTAGCCATTGGAGCTCCCCTTGGGTCGCGACCTAGGATAGAGGCAAGGTCAAATCGGAAGCCATCGATGTGATACTCAGCTGCCCAGTAGCGCAGACAGTCGAGTACCATATAGCGAACAACTGGGTTGTTGCAGTTCAGCGTGTTGCCAGTGCCACTAAAATTAAAATAGTAACCATCTGGGGTCAGCATGTAGTAGGTTTGGTTGTCGATGCCCCGAAATGAGATCGTCGGTCCATTCTCGTTTCCTTCCGCAGTATGGTTAAAGACAACGTCCAGAATGACCTCAATACCATTTCTGTGTAATTCTTTAACTAGAGCTTTGAGTTCATCAACTTGCATACCGAATTTGCCTGTAGCCGCATAGCCAGCCTTGGGAGCAAAGAAGCCGACGGTACTGTAACCCCAGTAATTCATTAGCCGTTCCCCTGTTTGCGGGTTAGGGCGACTGTTTTCAAATTCATCGAATTCATAAATAGGCATCAGTTCAACACAGTTAATGCCTAACTCTTTAAGGTAGGGAATTTTTTCGCGGATAGCAGCAAATGTTCCTGGATGCTTTACTCCAGAGGAGGTATGGCGGGTAAAGCTGCGGACGTGCATTTCATAAATAATCTGATCCTCCGGTGCTATCTCCAGAGGACGGTCATCTTCCCAGTCAAAGTCGTCAAAGACAAGACGCGATCGATGCTGGTAGATGTTATTCCAGTCAGGCGCTTGACCCCAAATATCCCTACCACTGATGATTTTGGCGTAGGGATCCAGAAGAATTTTACTGGAGTCAAACCAGTGACCTTCTCTGGGGTTGAAAGGACCGTCCATGCGGTAGCCGTATTCAATATTTTCGTAATCCAGATCGAATACGATCATGCTATAGACATTCCCAATGCGAAACGCCTCCGGAAAGGGAATTTCCGCCATCGGTTCGGGGCCATGTTTTTGGAACAGCACTAAGGTACAAGATTTGGCATGGCGTGAATATATCGAGAAATTAACTCCTCCTGGCACTAAAGTGGCTCCAGGGGACAATGGACGACCGACACGCAGCTTGAAGTTGCCGTAGGTGTGGGTTGGATGAATGTCTATTCTTTCTAGCTCCATTTGGGTCTTCTCCTAAGGAATTTAGGGACAAATATTTAGGTACTACCTATTTGAGGCTAGGTGGGGAGAACCTGAAGCTCGACATTGAGAGCTTTTAATCCCGAATCAAGCGTGTCACTAGTCTTAAAAAAGTCGAGGAAGCCAGTAATGGACATGGTGTCCTTAATCTCTTCGGCAACCCCCACCAGCAGCAACTGTCCGTTTTGACTTACGACCAGTCGATACAGCGACAGCAGCAACCGCAAACCGGCACTAGACATATAAGGTACCTTGGTCATATCTAGAAGAATCTTGCTATCTGGCTGGACTAGTGGCAAAACTTGCTTTTGGACCTCTGGTGCAGTATTGCTATCCACATCACCCGCCATTTCGATCACGGTTACAGGTTGAACCAGCAGGGCGCTGACCTCCTCTTGGACTGTCGCGGTCGTATTGGCGTCCACGTTAACAGCCGCTTCCACCGCTGTTACTTGGAGTGTCTTGATATTAATCTCCATGATATGATGCTTCTTGAGTACTAGGCTCAATGATTAGGGACGATTTGAACTTTGACTTTCACTTGTTCTTTCGTATCCGGCAGTTTAACCGTCAGGGCATCAGCGTCAAAATCGTTATATGGTTCCTCGTTGAGATCACAGGTGCTAATTTTCACGCTACCGGGCGGGAGAATATCTGGTGACACCCGCAGGATATTATCCTTGAATGCTCCAGGTAGAGGCTTGAAGTAAAAGTCCATTGGCTGTTTGGCAATCAGCAGGTTGGTATAAATTGAAGCCAGATAGCAAAGTTCAGTTGAATGATAACCACTCATTGAGTGGCTACCTTTGAACCGCTCAGTACCCATCAAGAAGGGTAGTCCGTTTGCCAGGACGTTGAAGTAGATGCCGCCGTCGTCATGGTCGAGAAAGTGGGCATTGTAGAAGGCAGCAGCTTCACGGGCATGACGCAAATATTCAGGATTCTGAGTGATGCCATTTAGGATTAGGTAGGCTAAAATTGCTTGTTCCTGCTGCCACCAGGCTTTGCGATCGTGCCAGACCAAGCGGTGTTGCTCTTCCCCAACGTCAAGTACACGCTCCACAACATCGTACCAGCCACCACGCTGCAGGTCGCTACCGACTTTAGGCATGAGTCCGGCAATTTTTTCAGCCAATGCCACATACTGATCTTTGGATTTGAGGCTTTGCATCCGCATTAGGTTCCAGGCAATTTTCAGGTTATGCCCAATTACAGCGCGGTTTTGCTGCCAGCCCCAGGTTTGGTCGAGGCTCCAATCCTCATGGAACTTTTCCTGGACAAAGGGGCTATGATCGTAATCTGGGAAGTATTTTTCAATGGTGTCAAAGGTGTACTCCAGCATGTCGGCGTATTTCTGTTCGCCGGTTGCTAGCCACAGGTTGATCAGGTAAGCCGGAGCGTGATCTCCAACGGAGTTCCAGTTCTTGCGAGCGCGGTTGTGACCTAGGGACTCAGCATGCGGGTCGAGGGTGATGGGGTCGATGTGGGAGAAATAGCCAGTGCCTTCTTTATCCAAGAAGAATTTGTCCAATAAATCTACGGTCATCTCGGCATCTTTGAGAATGCGCGGATCGCCAGTAATTCGGTAAGTTTGGATCGGACCTGACAAAGCATAAATTTGTTCATATGCTGGGATAGCGTCGTAGTCATCGCTAAACTCGGAGGTCAGGAGTTTTTGCTCGCGATTGCCTGTTACCTTAATGCCGTGATACCAGTAAATTAGGTTTTCATCAGGGTCATAAAACCGCATGTGCTGGCGCAGGTATTCCGTGCCTTTTTCAGCAGCTTCTAGGAAACGGTCTTCGCCCGTCATCAAGTAGGCTGAAGCAAAACCATAAACCAAGCGGGAAACGGTGTCGGTTTCTTGGAGGTAATCATCTTCACGTTTTTTGACACCAGTCACCCTCAGAAAGGTGCGGTATTGCCGATAATCGATTTCATTTTCGGGGTAGTTGAACTGCCAATAAAGGTAACTATCGGCAATTGAACGCACTTGCTTGACCCACCAATCCGGCTCTTCGTGCCGATATACACTCTTAGCATCTCCCGGAAAGATCAAAGACTTGACCTCAAATTTGTTAAGAGACCCTTGTGGGTAGAAAATACCGTAGGCAAACACATGCTGACCAGGCGTTAGCATCTCGGCAAGGCGTTGCGTACAGTCGTTGTAAGGTTCCTCCAAGTTTTGGGTAATCCGGCCATAGGTGGTGGGAGTCAGGTAAGCCTGAAATTCCCGTCCATCTGATGTCTTGATTCCAAAGCTTTTTTCGTTGCGGTTAAAGTGAGTGACGTACCCAGCGATGGTGTCAGAAAAGGAAAAACTCATGTGATCCATGGTGTTGCCTCCAGGATTGTTAAAGTGGGGAGTGGGGAGTGGGGAGTAGTAGTAGGGTGGGCACTGCCCACCAGCCCTCCAGGGAGGTGCAATATCTCAGTTTTGGGTTCTCCTCTCAAACATCACACAAGTGATAATTTCCATGACTCTACTTTCTGCTGTTTCTCCTGCTTCTGAATCTCTGCGACAAAAATTTCCAGAAATTTATCTACAACTCCAGGGTGTTTTCCGGAAATCAGGTTGCCATCTACAACTAAATCAGCAGTTGCATCCCCGTCATAGATAACTTCACCACCAGCATTCTCAACATCGCAGATGATGTTGTGGGCACAAGTCACTTTGCGACCTGCGATTAAATTTGAATCGGCACACAACAGCCACAAGCTATGACAAATTGTTCCTATTTTCAAACCGTCTGTCTGAAAAGCTTTTCTGAGAAAAATAACTGCCGGAGCTTGATTTTTCTGACCTTTCTTGACAGAAACCTGATATCTCAGCCGATCCATAGCATAGGCACCAATACAAATTATTCCTTTGTAATCTGCGGGAGCGACATCATTGATTTCTATTGTAACTGTAACATGATCTTCGACGACACCAGTATCCGCGTTTGCCCCGAAGGTTAACTCTGGATTGTCCCAAAGATGAGAAATATACTCGACTTGATAGCCTTGAGCCGGAAAGTACTCGTTGAATCTGCGAAATTCAGTTTGATCGAAATGTTCCTCAATTAGGACGCCAATTTTCCCTTTGATTGGCGAACCAATTCTACCGTTACTTAAAGATGTAGATGTCATGATATTTTCCTAATTCATGTTAAAATCAAAAAAAATTGTTGCTGTTGATGTCTGTAAGCTAGCTCAGGCATCCTTACCATCGAAGTGAGTAGATAAACTAGGTGGCTGATTGTAGTCATTTTTACTCCTATTTAGGGTTTGCTGAGGGACAGATGCTAGGATCTGCCCCTTCTAGTCCTCACAGTCGTGTTTGGGATATTTTGACTAATGGGACTTTGAAAAAAACTGCTGCAAAAAAACCGCAATCACTAAGCGCCAGTAGGCAACCTTACACCACCCCGCCGCCAGCTTGAATGTTTTGCCCAGTGATCCAGCGTGCCTGATCGCTGACTAGAAAGGCAACAACATCCGCCACGTCGGCTGGTTGTCCTAGCCGACCTAGGGGAGACATCTGCGCTCCTATCTCTTTGAATTGCGGATTGTGAGCCAGCATGTCTGTATCTGTGAAGCCAGGTGAAACGGTGTTAACCGTAATGCCTCGCCCTCCTAGCTCCTTGGCGAGTGCCTTGGTGAACTGCTCCACTGCTGCCTTACTTCCAGTGTAGAAGGAAGCGGTGGGGGCGCCCGCAACGGTGCCAGCTGTCGAGATGCTGACGATGCGCCCGCCATTCACCATCCGCCGCGCCGCTTCTTGCAGGGCGAAGAAAGTGCCTCGGGCATTCAGTGCAAACGTGGTATCGAAGTCCTCATCGGTTGCTTCGACCACTGGCTTATAAATGGCAACTCCTGCATTGTTTACCAGGATATCCAACTGACCGAAGCGATCAATCGTTTGTTGAAACAGGCTGCGGATGTCGGCGACTTGGCTGATATCGGCCTGCACAGCGATCGCTTCTCCGCCCCCAGATTCAATTGTTGCGACCACTTCTTTAGCCTTATCGGTGTTATGCACATAGTTGACCACAACGGAAGCGCCGTTTTCAGCTAACTGTTCGGCAATGGCGCGCCCAATGCCTTGCGAGCCACCAGTGACAATCGCGATTTTTCCAGTGAGAGATGCCATGAAGTTATCAACCTTTTATAGATAGTTCACGAAACGAGAGTTATAGAGATAGCACAAGAACGGCTAATTTGAGAATCGTTAAGTCTTGATGGACAATTAGAGGTTCACTGAGTCAGCTACTCCTTTTTGTGGTTGTGACTTTTGCTTTGCCATGTGAACTTGCTTTTCGACAATGGTTTTTGAGTTAAGGACGACCTTAAGTAGGAGGTCTTCGGGTCAAGGTTTGGCCCGATCATTTTCAGATGACTAGGCGAAAACGAAATCCGCAGCCGAAAGTTGGTTGAACACAATGCCCGACACATTTGCCAGGGATACGTCCTTGCCGTCAAGCGAAGCTATAATGCTGGTGCTGCGAATATCACCAAAGGCAGGCAGCAGTTTCAAGTTATCAAAGGAGGAGATATCGCTTATGCCACTAATGCGAATCTTGTCAACACTTAGTGTAAAGTTTACAATGGTGTTCTGGGTATCTTCTAATGGCGGTAAGCCGAAATCGGTTAATTGCCTGGTATCAGGAACTGTATCAGGTATTCGGCCGTCGGCGATCCAGAACAGGTCAGACCCAGATCCACCGTAGAGGAGATTGTGACCCCCACTGCCGATTTTGAGTATATCGTCTCCTTCACCCCCAAATAGCTGATCGTTGCTGCCAGCTACTAGTACATCGTCACCGCTAGTACCGTAGATAGGAGGATTGAATTGATTGGCTTCATCACCCGTGTTCCCAGGTACTTGGGGTGGTGTCTGTGCCTGTGGGATGACCGAGATAGCCAGCGAATCTACTGTTTCCTGTCCAAAGTTGCCGAGAGAGTATTCCTTCCCCGGTGGGATATAAACAAAGGTGTCGGGTCCTGCAAGCCTTGTTTCATCACCGATTTTGAAGGACAGTTGCCCTTTTCTGACATAGAAAGCTTCATAGTCTTCACTCGCCACTTGGTCGGGAAAATCATTAGTGGTGCTAGCAATTTGACCCCGAATCTCGCCTGTGGGATGGTCCGAGGTGTCAACCTCGAAGTTGAAGCCGGATTCCTGCCCCGGTAAGCCACTATGAGCAAGAAAATCACTCAGGTCCGTGGGAATCTCCTTGTCTGTTTGATGCCAGGTGCCGTTAATAGTGGTGTCGCCATCCGGATTCGACCATATCCACTGGTAACTTCCATCCTGATGGCTCGGATCTAGGATATTAAATACGTGTGAGCCATTGCTTCCGCCATCGCCTGAATCAATATAGATACCGGTGACATAATCTTTATTATCAGACGTCTGGGGAGTACCCCACTCCACGAATTTCTCAAAGTTCAAGCCCTTGACCGTTAAGCTATAGTCAATATCCCCTTGCTCATTGAGTTTTATATTGGCAACGCCAGTTGCCAACGATTTGATCGGATCGACCTCCTGGTTGCCATTTAAGTTAGCTTGGACAAAGGTATTAGTCGCCTTGGGCGCGAGGGAAAACTCATTGTATGAAAGTTCATTACCTGTTTCTGGCAAGCTGGCAAGAGAAGTGTAGTCGATCCCAAAAGGTCCTGTGAATGTCGGTCGCTCACTATAAGTCGAAACGCTAAAACCATCGATCCCAGTTAGCTGGGATTTGATATTCTCCTTGAGATCCTCAGGTGCGTCATCTGGAAGCACCAATACATAATTTAGAGTTCCAGGGGGTGGCTCATACCCAGGAAATGCTACGCTCCCACCTGTTCGCTGCCCAAATTCTAACTGTTTAGGGTCAACTCCAGGAGAAGGCAGCGGGATTGGGTTATTCCTGTTCGTTACTGGTTTACCTGCAAAGTCAAATAACAGGTCTAGCCCCCCAGGTGTAGTGAGCGAAAAAATCCTCCCCCCCTCATTTGTCCCCGATGTTGCTGCCGTCGAGTTGGGATTGGCAAATCCATGGGGTCTCAATCTGGCACCGAAGATAAAAGTTCCGGCAGGCAGCCCATCTAAGATAAATTGTTTGTCGGTATCCGGAACTCCAGCCTCATTACCTAAAAAAAATCGAAAGTTCCCTTCTGTGACGAAGAACGCCTCGTGTTCGTAATTGTGGATGTGTGGTGGTGGTCCGCCCCCTGCGGGCACGAAGAAATCAAAAGCATTGAATCCAAAATTAGTCTCTTTTGTCGTTGCCAAGAAGGTGTACAAGTCACCAGAAGTATAAATCGCCGGACGACTTGGATCATCTTGGGGCACGAGCAGGTAATCATCAACCACTCTGCTTGTGTTCGTGGATTGGCTGTTTTGGTGATCTTCTGTGTCGTCGTCGTTTTGGGAACTGTTAAGGGTGACCGTATTGGACGGGTAGATGGGCAAGGAACCGATGGGATGGGTCATAAAAGTAAATCTTCTGCTGTTTGTGTCGGTTTTGGGGTTGAGATGTGGTAGCAAAAAGTTGTATTACTGAGCAAGAAAACCGCCGTCAACGACTAGAGTGTGACCTAAGCTAATCGTCATTCATTTTTCCAGCTTGAACCACTGGTGGCTGCAACTTAAATGCACATTAGCTTATGACATAGAACGCAGCTTCTTCGCCTTCGTTTTCTCAGCGATCTTTTCTGGATTACCCAATTCTTCAAGTCGAAGATACCACTTGGCGATAGATTTCGTACATGTGCCCGTCTGGAGTGATCTGCTGGAATATCTTAGGCTCTAGCGATCGCATCTGGGCATTGATTGAAGCTTTGAAAAATTCAGGGGTTGTCCACTGTGCATAGTTGATCACCCTTTTGCCGTCCATACTCTTGTGGAGGGTAGAGGAGATAAAACCGGGCTGCTTCTTCACCACTGTTTCGAGATACTGTACGATCTGCTCCAGAAGTTCCTGCTGTCGTGATGCTTCTACTTCAAAAACAACAATCACCGGAAAAACTTCTGAGTTCTTGTTCTTGTCAAGGGTGACGGTTTTC
The DNA here is from genome assembly GCA_016903675.1 of Stigonema ocellatum SAG 48.90 = DSM 106950. Lineage (GTDB taxonomy): Bacteria > Cyanobacteriota > Cyanobacteriia > Cyanobacteriales > Nostocaceae > Stigonema > Stigonema ocellatum. Next base: position 41,048 of record JADQBA010000016.1, read on the forward strand.
GTACCCCAAGGGGACATATCAGCGTAAACCCGCCATTCACTCACCTTATTTCCTCTCAGGCGGTAAACGTCGCAGCAGGCAATATTCACATGCTGTTTACTCGGAACCAGTTCGTATTTGGCATCCATTTCTAGGGTGATGATGTCTGGTTCCTGCCAAATTTTCCTGACGTCATGACCATAAAACACCGCCGTATTTTTAAACGTCCGCGCAAAGAAATCCACCACCGCTTGTGGACCATAAACTGCTTCACCTGATCCCACCTTGTAAAAAATGTCATCCGTTAGGTAAGTTTTCACCTTTTCCCAATCTTGAGCGATCACAGCTTGTGCGAGTTCACCCATAGCTTGTAACTGTTGTGAAAGCTTACTGTTGGTAACAGACTCAGAACCGATAGGCCATTTTGGACCAGCAATTGACCATTTCGGCACAAATCCCTGTTTCACCCTTTCTTTTCCTTCCGGATGTTCAGCAAAATGCTGCTTCATAGTGCCAGGAGGTAGCAGTTGCTTTCCTTGACTTACTGTCAGCACCGAAGCGGATTTGGAAACAGGGATGGTGGGGTCAAATACGGGATGAACATCCATAAATATCCGCAGTTCACTAAACTTATCCCCCTCGACCCGGAAAATGTCTGTGCAAGGGAGTGAAACCATCGAGCCATCCTTGCGCCAGTAGAGGACATCCATTTCCACGAACACTATGTCGCCTTCTTCCCAAATCATCTTGATCTCGTGGTACACCGCCGAGATTTTACTGAAGAAGTTGTCTGCTGATTTCTTAATCGATTCTTTATCCAAACACACCTCGAAGTTGCCGAAGTGATACACTGGTGTATCGGTAAAGAAAGTAATGAATCCTTCCGAGTCAAACGCTTCACCTCTGGAGAACAAGCGTTTGACCATGTCTACATTTGTTCCGGAAATTTTTTCTGTAGTCGAACTTTTCCCGTTTGTGGTTGGTGTTCCTACTAATTCACTCAACATTGACTGCACGACTTCGCCAAAAACCACATGCACTTTACCCAGCCCTGTTGCCAATTCTTCTTGGGTCAATTCATAGCCGTTTTCCGCCGCAATCTTGACGAAGCTTTCAGGAGTATTAGCTGAGTGAAGTTGCTGTTGTAAAGTGGTATTTTCAAAAGCTGCTGCTAACAAACTAACTACTTTTTGTGACATAACTAACCTCCTAAATGGTTATACAACTTTATGGAGAATGTAACGGGTACACAGGAAATTGCTTTATCTCAGGTTTGCCACGGGGACATATCGGCGTAAACCCGCCATTCACTCACCTTATTTCCTCTCAAACGGTAAATGTCGCAGCAGGCAATATTCACATGCTGTTTACTCGGAACCAGCTCGTATTTGGCATCCATTTCTAGGGTGATAATGTCTGGCTCCTGCCAAATTTTTCTGACGTCATGACCATAAAACACCGCCGTATTTTTAAACGTCTGCGCAAAGAAATCCACCACTGCTTGTGGACCATAAACAGGTTCACCTGATCCCACCTTGTAAAAGATGTCATCCGTTAGGTAAGTTTTCACCTTTTGCCAATCTTGAGCGATCACAGCTTGTGCTAGTTCACCCATAGCTTGTAACTGTTGTGAAAGCTTACCGTTGGTAACAGACTCAGAACCGATAGGCCATTTTGGACCAGCAATTGACCATTTTGGCACAAATCCCTGTTTCACCCTTTCTTTTCCTTCCGGATGTTCAGCGAAGTGCTTCCTCATGGTGCTTGGAGGAATCAGTTTTTCCCCAAGGCTAGTAGTGAATACAGAAGCGTTGCTGGCGACAGGAATTGTTTGGTCAAAGACAGGATTTACATCCATAAATATCCGCAGTTCTGAGAATTTGTCGCCCTCAATGCGGAAGATGTCGCAGCAAGGAAGTGAAACGACTGAGCCATCCTTGCGCCAGTAGGTGACATCCATTTCCACGAACACTACGTCGCCTACTTCCCAGATCATTTTAATCTCGTGGTACACTGCGGAAATCTGACTGAAGAAGGCATCCGCAGATTTCTTAATTGCTGCTTTATCCAAACACGCCTCGAAATTACCGAAGTGATACACTGGTGTGTCGGTAAAGAAGGTAATGAATCCGTCCGAATCAAACGCCTCGCCTCTGGAGAATAAACGTTTGACCATGTCTGATCTTGTTCCTGGAAGTCTTCCTAACAGAGATTTGCTCGGATTTGTGGTTGAGGCTCGTACTTTGCCATTTGAAACAGCTTTTGGTGATTCTTTTTGTGCATCTTGCTGTTCAGCAACGCTTATTGCGTTCAGGACGCCTTGCTGAACTGCTTGGGCAAGCTTTGCTTGAATTTCTTGAGCAAGATGACGAGCCTCATCATTGTAAGGCTCCCAGTCCAAGGTATAGGTAATTATCAGGGGAGCATTAGGATTGTTACTTTCTGGGTGGACAATTGTGTTAACTGCCTGACCAATGAAAAGAGGATTATTTACCAAAGTATGTCGGATTTCTCGGGTTTTTTCGTCCCAAGTTATTTTTTCCTTGATGGTCATGTTTAAAGCTTTCATTTCGCGCAGTACCTGATTGCCATGTCTCTCCAGAATCTGATAATCTTGAGCTTCTGGATTGTAGCGTCCTGGGTTTTCAATTTTGTCTAGTAAAACATTCCAAACAGTTGACAACGAAGCATTTACAGGACTGCTAAATGTAGCGGAAACTCTTTGTGAAGTATCTCCTGACTGTTTTGAGGTTAGGCTTGGAACTTTAGCATTTGCCATGTAATATTCCTCCTGTGCTTTTGCAAAATGTTCTTTGACCTTACGAGTGACTTGGTTAAATTCAAGCTGTTCTCCATTTGGTCCTTTACAGTAGAACAATGCCCAGCCTTCAAATTCACCAAAGTCTGTTTCTGGTTGACTCTCTGCCAATAAATCAGGCTCATCCCAAAACTTGTAGGAATTGTACTTGAGGGCAATGTTCCTTCTTTCTTCTTCTGATTTAACTCGAATGATGCGATTAAAAACAACGTTTGTGATTCCGCGCTTGTGACACTCTTCTTCTAACATTGTGGCGAATACATTCAAATCTACCTCATCTTTCACATGAAAAGACAAATGCATCGCATTCACATGACCAATGTGAGAAGGAATGCTAGCAACAGAAGAATTTGAGGTATTTGGTGACGCCGCATCTCTAAAATAGATGAGTTCAAGGCAGGCGTTACCAAAGGAAATGAATTTAATATCTAAGGCTTCTTTTGCATCTCTGAGATTGGGGACACCAAAAGTTTCAAGGTCAAGCTTTTGGGCGATCGCATCCAGATCCTCTTTTTGAAAGAGAGTGTTTTGCATCTCATCACCCACCAAACCATTTTCTGCAATAACTAATTTCCCTCCTAACACCTTTGTGTAAAATTCGAGGGATTTTGACATGTCCTGAACTGTTACCCCGACGTGTTGCACTCCTTGCAGATAATGACCTAACCCAGATTTAACATTCTGCTTGCCACTCATAAGAGAAACTATGTCCGACTTCAATTGATTGGTTGCTCCTACTTTCTCAATCAAATTTGCAACTTTGGAACTTCGCTGACCTGCTAGGGTCATCTGACTGTTGTAGACAAAAGTGTAAGCAGAACGCTCTGGAAATGAATTGATTTGTTTAACATACTTTGCTTGATTTCTGACAGCTAGTGCGTACTCTTTTGACGCAAAGAACGTTTCCATTTCGAGAGAATTCGAGAACGCAATTTCAAAAGCTGCTTGATACTGCTTGTCTGGTGGTTCATAATGAGACACTCCATCGGCATCTGGACGTGAATTGTCTACGAATTCAAACAGATGCAGTCGGAACTTGAGAACCGAGTCACTCTCGACAACAGCAGGGGCAAAGCTGTCTGTCATATATTTGCGAAACTCGTCCACACTTACGGCATCTGCTTTCTTGACCATAACGCCGAACTTCAGGATACCTAGTTCTCCGTTTGGGTCGCCCGTGGGGATGCCATCAACATAAGTTTTGGAATTACCAGGGCTAGTGTTGTATCCAATCGCCTTGCTGAATAAGTTGTGTTCGTCATCCATGAGAATGACAGCAGCTTTGAACCATGTCTGACGGTCGGCTTCTGTCTCAAAAGTTAATTCGGCAATGCCATCGAACTGATCTTCTGACTGACTAGCGTACTCGATGCCATCAATAGTTGGCCACAGACCACCCTGATTATGAGCCAAGTGGAACTGCCAGTATTGGTGCTGACCTGGTAGTCGGGCGCAGACTGGGCCATGCACATTTCTCCAGTATTCATCGAACAGATTTAAGGAGATTCCCTTTCGTTTCCACAGGAGAACGTAGAAAACTACTTTGCCATTTTGATCGCGTAAGGCATAATCGGCTTTTTTGATTGCTGATATCATTGCCGTTTTCCTTGGTTCAACATTACTTTGCTCAAAAATCTCATTTAGTGTGCCGAAGCAGCCAGCCACCTTATTGAATCCTGCATAAACACACATGAACAAAAGAAGTTCTTCAATTTCCTCGCGAGTAGCTCCCTGTTTGAGAGCCATGTTCACATGTGCGGCAAAAGGATTGCCGGAACCTCTGTGATCCTGATTGACAATATCAACTGCAAGCGTGATTAAAGCCTTGGTTCTTTGGTCAATTAATGGCAAACCCCATGCTTCACCAGCTACACGAGTCACAAAGTCACCAAATTTCGGGTTGATACCTTTTAAACCTGCTTGCAGTTCCAAGTCATCCAAAACAGCATTTTCGTATGGCTTATCCCGTGTCATATTAGGCCGTAGTGATCAATTTCAATAATCCATCTGGGGCAAAAACATCGCGGTAGAAAGTCAGTTGCTCGGTTTTGAGGTGGCATGCACCTTTGTGACCACGTCGAAACCAAGTGACATTTCCCTTAGCAATTGTTTCGTTGGTTTCATCGTCCACACACTTCCATTCAAAGTAGGTAACTTCCCCATGAAACATAACGATTGGCCAGCACATAGTGACTCCTGGTTGCGCAATTAATGCCCACCAATGTTGCTCTCGCAATTTTTGTTGTTCCAAGCCGTAATACGGGCCATCCTGGCATAAATAAACGAGATCATCGCGATATTCACCGGTTAAAATATCGCCTCTTCCCTGCCTCAATGCCTCGCAATGAGTGGGCCACCACTCCTTGTTCTCGAATTCAATCTGTTTTATGGTGTAATAAGAATCTATTTGTGGCAGCGTCTTTTCTTTCATCGCCACGTACTTTTCGGCATCCTCAATGAGTTTTTTCGCTACATAGGAAGTCACAAGTCCCGGTCTGGAATAATCAGCTGCCAAATCTTTGTAGTAATTAGTTCGCTTTTTACTGGCAGTATTTGTAGTGTTTTGCAGCCGACTCTCATAACCATCCGAGGAACCATTGGAGTTTGAAATGAGCTTTTGATCTAGCATGAGCGAAACTATGTCCTCCTTTAGTTGATTGGTTGCTCCAATGTTGACGATCAGATCTGCCACGGTGGAACTCCGCTGACCCGCTAGAGTCATCTGACCGTTGTAGACAAAAGTGTAGGCAGAACGCTCTGGAAATGGGTTGATTTGTTTGATATACTTTGCTTGATTTCTGACAGATGCTGCGTATTCTCTCGAAGCAAAGAACTTTTCCATTTCTAGAGGATTGGTGAAAGCAATTTCAAAAGCTGCCTGATACTGCTTGTCTGATGGTTCATAATGAGATACTCCAGCCGCATCTGTACGTGAATTGTCTACGAATTCAAACAGATGCAGTCGGAACTTGAGAACCGATTCACTCTGAACAACAGCGGGCGCAAAGCTATCTGTCATATATTTGCGAAACTCGTCCACACTTACGGCATCTGCTTTCTTGACCATAACGTCGAACTTCAGGATACCTAGTTCTCCGTTTGGGTCGCCCGTGGGGATGCCATCAACATAAGTTTTGGAATTACCAAGGCTAGTGTTGTATCCAATTGCCTTGCTGAATAAGTTGTGTTCGTCATCCATGAGAATGGCAGCAGCTTTGAACCATGTCTGACGGTCGGCTTCTGTCTCAAAGGTTAATTGGGCAATGCCATCAAACTGGTCTTCTTCTGGACAGGTGTACTCGATGCCATCAATAGCTGGCCACAGACCACCTTGATTATGAGCTAGGTGGAACTGCCAGTATTGGTGCTGACCTGGTAGTCGGGCGCAGACTGGACCATGAACGTCTCTCCAGTAGTCATCAAACAAATCTAAGGAGATTCCCTTTCGTTTCCACAGGAGAACGTAGAAGACTGCTTTGCCATTTTGATCGCGTAAGGCATAATCAGCCTTTCTGATTGCTGATATCATTTTGACAACACCAATTTGATTGCATTAAAATCTGGGTTTTAAACAATGTAGTTTAAATTAAACCCAATTAAATTATTTTAAAAGTAGGGAGCGCTATTTCTGAATATTAGGATAGAGAATCCCAAATCTCATTAAGTGTGCCGAAGCAACCTGCCACCTTATTGAATCCCGCATAAACACACATGAATAAAAGAAGTTCCTCGATTTCCTCCCGAGTGGCTCCCTGTTTGAGAGCCATATTCACATGTGATCCAAAAGGATTACCAGGACCTGTGTGATCCTGATTCACAATATCAACCGCGATTGTAATAAAAGCCTTAGTTTTTTGATCAATTAATGGCAGACCCCATGCTTCGCCTGCTACACGAGTCACAAAGTCACCAAACTTCGGATTGATAGACTTTAAATTTTCTTGAAGTTCTTTGTCATCCAAAACTGCATTTTTGTATGCCATTTCCCTCTCCATCTATTGAAACCGGGACAATGCTATCTTGACGCTAATTGATCATCCTGATGGGTGTCAGTGACATCAAATTATGCACTTATTCATCTGTAATCTGCTTACTCTTGTTAGCATGACACCTCGCTGTTTGAAATCATGTGTTAGTTAGCGTTTGAAAACGTATAATTTGTAGAAGTTCTACTAAAACATTCCAAAGGAATAGTAGACGGTTGTGTTGCAAAAAGTCTGGTAGAGATAGCATTTGTACTTACTGCACTCAGCCACCGATACCTGATTCATGAACTCCAAGTATCAATTCACTGCGTACATCCTTCCAAAGGTGTCATCCTAACCCTCAAAAAACCCTACTTTAGACTAATACTTTTAACAATGCTTGAAGCTTGAGTTAAATTTCTGCCAGATCTTTGTCAGAATCCAAACCAGTGACGATACCAGCACCCGCGTAAGGTCTGGCGCGACCCAAGCTGTCTTCCCACCGCCCTTCCTTGCGATCGCCATCGGCAATCACTCTTTACCACCTACTACCTACCACCTACCTCTTGGTCAGATAAATTATTTATTGACACTCCCCATGCCTAAAGGCAAGGGGATTCTGTAAGAGTTTGGGCCGTATCTCCTACATATCCAACTGTCGGAGTTTCCCACACATGGCGGTGATTCCCAGAGGCTTGGTTCTTGGACTCAACGCACCCAGGCGTTGATAACTTCACAAGCGTAACTTTCCCCCAATCCGGGGGTAGGGTCAATTTATTTTTTGGGAAGACCAATCCCGCTCTTTTAGCAAGTGTTCTACTCGCTTTTGTGTCGGCGTGATCTACGTGTTTACAATTAACACAAAGGAACTTTTCGCCTTCACGATTTTTTTTATCAACATGCCCACATTCTGGACATTCTTGGGACGAGTGCTTAGCTGGGACTACCATTACTGGCTTACCCGTTTTGACTGCAAGCCAAGCAACTTTGTTAAAAATATCACCCCAACCAGCATCTTGAATAACGCGGTTCAATCCAGTTTTTTGGCTTGCCCCGTTGCGTTTGTATGCGCCTTTGCCATCGTGCTTAGGCTTAGCACGCTTGACCATATTCTTGATTTTCAAGTCTTCTCGTGCCACAGCATCAGCAGTCTTGACAATAGTGGATGCGACTTGCCAATTGTGCCCATCCCGGCTTAGGGCAATTTTGTGCTGCTGTTTGGCTAATTTCTTGACAGCCTTAATTTTGTTCTTAGAACCTTTTTGTTTACGGGCAATAGCACGTTGACGCATCGCTAACCGACGTGCCGTCCTCGAACGCGTTGCGAAGCGTTTATTCTCAAGGAAGCTACCATCCGACAAAGCAACCAGCTTGTTGATACCCACGTCAATACCAACAACTGATTTAGACAAATCGAGTGGCTTCAACTCTGGCAACATACCAGGAATCTCAACCAACAGGGATATGTACCAACTACCACCCTCGCGCTTGATTGTGCAAGTCCTTAAATCCTGGATCAGGGATAAGTCGCGGCTGTTGTGAAATTTTACTTCGCCAATTCCAGGAAGGTAAGCGGTAGCATAGTTTTTGCGGATATGGCGTAGGACAACACGACCTGGTTTGTACTCAAAAGAATCTAGTCGTTTAAGGAACTGCGGGAAACCTCTACCCTGCTTCCAAAAGTTGGCGTAGGCTGTGTCCAATTTGGCAATGTTGCGCTGCAAAACGTCTGAACTGATGGTAGCAAAGCTATCCAAGGATTGCCTTAGCGAGGACGTGACCTTCATCTGAATACCAGACGCTGAATCCCACTCACGCCTGGTTCCGATAACTTCCTTGGTCGTTTTGTCCTTAACTTTAGATTGCTTGGTTGCTATCTCTAAATTTTGGGGGATAACACCATGCTTGAGAACTGGGCAGGTTAGGGGACAGGAAGAGCCGTATTCTACCTTGGAATCTAGATCGCAGTAGGCTCCATAGGCATAAGCAATAAAGGTATCAATATCTTGGTTGTTAGTGTAGAACCCGTCTATCCGTTCTCTTAAAGCATAATTACGATGTTTTCGCAACGTTACTAACCAATCCTCAAGAGTCTCCTCTTGGGATTGGTTGGGTAACATCTTGAAATTCCATCGTACTTGCACTTTGGTTGCTTCCTTGACTAGATAGTTTAGATTTAAAAGAAGTTTAACAGGGGACTGAAGTCCCCTACGCACTTACCCCATGTCTAAAGCCAGGGGCTTGCGTGCTATGAGTTTTGCTCAATGGTTGCCCACATTTGTTACAGAAGTTGAAATTAGCCATATTGTTTTTCCCACAATTGGTACATAAAATATCATGTTAAACTGGAGTTTGAGGCTGAGCCGCGCTCTTGTCAACATTGGTAGAGTCAGATTTAGTAGGTGCGCTCTTCCTGATTGATTTATACAGAGTATCAAGCCTCGCCTCTACATCCGGGGGGATAGCTGTGAAATCGATATAAAAACTACCCGTAGCAGATGGTTTTTCTAAGACCTTGGCATAAATATCTTCGTTGACTTCTGCTTGAGGGTTTATGGGTAACAAGTTTAGTTTGATATTGCTCAACGGTGAAGGTACACTCTCTGCTTCTACATCATCGCAGCGAACTTCAGATCCCTTAGCTGAAAGCTTAACTAAACTTCCCTTGAACAGCGTTTCACCAATATCCTTTCCATCCAGAACCACGTATTGTACCGGGATGGTTTCGGGAAGAGAAAAGAATACCTGCTCTTGTTTAGTCAAAAAGAGATTATATTCCCCACCGATACCCCCGACTTCATAGATTGTGATCGGCTGTTTAACTCCTTTGAGTTGTACCTCCTTTTGCCCATCGATTTTCACCATTGATCCAGCCGCTTTTAAGGTCGCATCTGAAATCAGAATTTGACCACCTACTGTACAGGATTCTATGCGGTAAGTCAGGTTCACCTGGCTGCCAACGATACCGTACTTGGTGCGTTTTTCTGAGCCGATATTTCCCACCACAACAATGCCAGTATTGATGCCGATGCCCATTTCTAGTTTCGGCAACTCCCACTCGTCCATCTTTTCGTTGACATGAAGCATTGCCAACTGCATGTCAATGGCACAGGCCACAGCCCTAGCTGCATCGTCGTTTCTGGCAATAGGGGCACCAAAAATCACCAAAATCCCATCCCCCATAAATTCATCAATTGTTCCCTGGTACTTAGTAATGACATTTACCATCCATTTCAGATAGACGTTGAGGATTTTAATGACTTCTTCGGGGGACAATCGTTCTGAAAGGCTTGTGAATCCTCTTAAATCCGAGGTCAGGATGGTCACTCTCTGCCTCTCGCCACCGAGTTTCAATCCTTCGGTGTTTTGCATCAACTTGTCTACCACTTCATCAGTCAGATAACGCCCAAAAACCCCCCGAATCAGCGCGTAACTTTTTTCTAACTGTATGTTGACTTTAGTCAAATCCGCAGTGCGTTCCCTGACACGGAACTCTAATTTCTTTGCGATTTGACGCAGCCTATTCAAAGACACGGTTAGCCCTGAGAGTCCCAACACGATTATTCCCCCTAACGTGACAAATGTTCCCGTCAACGTTGTTTTGGTCTGCTCTCTAAAGCTGTCTAGGGGCTGAATAATCTCCCAAACTCCTCTAACATCCCCCACTTTCCAGTCTTTTTTGGGACTATCAGGGCGAGTGTTGTGACAAGCGACGCAGGTGGCGTCCATAACGCTGGCTGCCGCATATCGTAATGAGATAAGATTTTGGAACTTCTCAATGCGAAAAAATGGCTGATTGGGATCTTGTCTTAAGCTGCTGAGCGCTTTCTTTTGAAAATCGTCTTTGATACCACCTTTGGCTTTTCGCCAGGGAAAGGGGAAGTCACTATACAGCCGATACAACTTCCCAGGGCTTTTTTGGCTGATGCCCTGCCCGAGTTCGATGGCGTATGTTGCTGGTAGGGGAATTGCCCCCGGATGAGTTAGGTAGTCAGGGCGGACCTGAATCCCAGGAACTTTTTTCGCACGATCAACGACCTCGTCATTGTAGAGCTTGACCGCTACCTCAATAGATTCAATAGACAAGGCTGCATTCTGAAGTGCTTGTGATTCAATCAGGTTGTTCGCGAGATGAAACGTATTCGACAAAGCCAACCCTCCTCCTGCGCAAAACAGGATCGTCAGAATGAGGATAGTCCGCTCAACGAACAGTTTGAGGAACCATTGCAAGGCTTGAGAAATGAACTGTTTCACAGCACCACCTAAGTCAATATAAGAACAACCCATCTTGACAATGGGGAGTGGGTAAGAGAATTTTTCATACTTCGTCATGAACGAAGGTGATATCAATTCTCCAAAATCTGGCTACACATCAATCCCCACGTCTGGTGTTTCAATATTTGTAGCCAACTTAAAGGGATTTAGTATGAGTGGGGGTCTGAGTTCAATCTTAGTACTAAATTTATTTTTATGTGAAAATTCTGTAGAGACGTTACATGTAACGTCTCTACATCGACCGACTATCCTATTTACAACTCAAATAGGACAGAGAAATGATGTAGGGGCGCAAGCACGAGCGCCCCAAAAGCGGATTTCAACGAACGCATAATTAATTTTCACGACTATGTTTATTAGGTTAATAGTCCTTAGACTAATGCTTTCAACAATGCCTGAAGCTTGAGTTGAACTTCTGCAAGTTCTTTGTCAGGATCGGAACCGGCAACGATACCAGCACCTGCGTAAAGTCTGGCGCGATCGCCATCGATCAGCGCTGAACGAATTCCGACAATAAACTCGCAGTTACCGTTCGAGTCAACCCAACCCAGAGGCGCAGCATATAAACCCCTTTCAAAGCTTTCATAACGACGAATTTCGCTACAAGCAACATCTCGTGCTGCACCTGCAACTGCTGGTGTAGGATGCAGTTGAGCAACAATTTTTAAGGGATGCACGTTAGCAGGAACTATGGCGCTGATTGGAGTCCATAAATGCTGGATATTAGATAACTGTCGCAAGCGAGGTGCTAACACTTGCGGTAATAAACCTAGCTGACATAGGCTTTGAGTAATAAAATCAATCACCAAAGAATGTTCGTGCCTTTCTTTTTCACTGTTCACTAAGAGATTGGCGTTGGCTGCATCTTCAGCAGGTGTTTTCCCTCGTGGTGCGCTTCCTGCCAAAGCATCGGTGATTAACTGTTGATTGTGAATACTAATTAAGCGTTCTGGACTTGCCCCAATAAAATTTTGTCCCTTACCGTTACTGAGAGAAAATATATAACAATTAGGATGTAGTTGTCGCAGGTTGCTTAAGGATTTAAATAAGTTAAAATGAGTGTTTGACCTGACATCTAATGCATCGGCAAGAACAACTTTACTTAAATGATTATTCCGAATAGTTTGCAAAGCTGACAAAACTGAAAGTTTAAATTTCTCAGGATTAGCAACAGATTGTTTACTAAATTTAGCAGGAGAAAAATCAAAATGTGGGGCGCGATCTCCTAAGAAATTAATTCTTTCAATTTGTTCCCATAAAGTCTGCAAAATATTCTCAATATTTATGCCACCATTGATAATGGTATTGGCAACTAATATGCAGCGCTCATTTTTAACAGCTATTTGCCAACGAGGGAGAAAAACTGTAGCTGCTGGAAATGGGTTATCTTCTTGGTCATTTTTGTCAAAGAAACTAAAGCCGCAAAAAAACAGTGGTCCAGAAAAAGGTTGATTTGTCTGAGAAAAAGAAGTGATTTTGCGAAGACACTTTTGAATAAAGTATTCTGATTTAATAAAACGGTCTTTTCCAGGAATTTCTAACTTTGCTACAGCACCAAGAGCTGCGATCGCTTCTTTTTTGCTCTGATTCTCCCAATAAAAATTTAGTTGATTTGGTTGTGCCAGGTGATCGAATACTACCAATGGGTCAACCAAATCAATTTCCAGCGAAATATTGACAATTTGCGTGCAGTTACTTTTTATGCCATTCCGCTCTTGCTCTAAAAGAAATTGATATAGTTCCCTATTATATACAAAGGAGTGCGCTGGACATGGTGAAACTGTCATGGATCTCAAAATAGTAAAGTTTTTTGAAGTTAACTTCCTAAAGAGTGATAAACCGTGGTGGTATTTTTAGAGGTAACACACAGAACCGCCTTTTAACCAGAGTAGGGCTGCTGCCAGATTGTGGTTTTGCAATACCCTATCCGCCATTGCCAAGTCTGTTGGCTGTACTTTGAGGGTGAAAGTGACCACAGCTAACTCCTCACTCATCCAGAAAAAGCGGTTTTCTTGAATGCGTGCCTACATCTGGTGTATTTTTCATACCATAAAATCTGACCCATCAGAAGTCGCTGGCAAATTAATTAATCTTGACTGATGACTACAAAGCTGATTTCATATCCCAACACTAAGTTATGGATGGCGGCGATTAAACCGCCAATGTACAGCGTTGCCATCATGCCCATCTGGGTAGGAACGGCTGTAGCTTTTGCGGAAACTAAGATTTTGAATGGGGCAGTTTTTTCTACTTTTTTAGCTTCGGCAATTTTAATTCTCGCCTGGGAAAATCTCACTAATGATGTCTTTGATTCAGAAACAGGAATTGATAAAAATAAACCCCATTCTCTGGTGAATTTGACAAGGAATAAACTATTAATATTTTGGTTAGGAAATTTGTGTTTAGGCTTGGGTTTGCTCTTAATAGTGATGATCTCCTGGTGGCAACAAGACCTAACTGTGATTGGGATAATAGTGTTGTGCTGTGCCTTGGGCTACACGTACCAAGGACCTCCCTTTCGTTTAGGATACCAAGGTTTAGGAGAAATAATTTGCTTTTTTGCCTTTGGTCCCTTGGCAGTCACAGCAGCATATTACAGTCAAACCCAAACTTGGTCAATGACCAGTGTAGCAGCCTCAGTAATTGTCGGAATTCCCACAAGTTTAATTTTATTTTGCTCGCACTTCCACCAAGAGAAGGATGACATAGCAGCAGGAAAGCGATCGCCTATCGTCCGTCTAGGAACAGAAAAAGCAGCCCAACTCCTGTACTGGGTTACTGGCAGTATTTATGCTCTCACCTTAATGTTTGTCCTTTTAGGAACCTTCCCAGTGTGGATTTTACTGAGTTGGGCAAGTTTACCCTTCGCCATCCAGTTATGCCGCCACGTCCAGCAATATCATAACCAACCAGAAAAAGTCAGCAACTGTAAATTCATTGCCGTAGCAGTGCATTTTTGGACTTGCTTGCTCTTCGGGTTAGGATTCATACTCACATCTCATTAGTGGTTATAAGCGGTGTTCCCCCCACTCCCCCCCTCCCCCCCTCCTCCCCTCCTCTTATGGTCTATCGATTTGAGTTTCGTCCTTATAGGCAGAGATTTGTGCGATCGCTAACTACTAGCCACGGAATCTGGAATAACCGCGATGGTATTATTCTTCGCCTGACGAATGAAACAGGTACAGGCTGGGGAGAAATTGCTCCTATCAGTTGGTTTGGTTCTGAAACCCTAGAACAAGCCTTAGATTTTTGTCGCCAACTACATTGCGTAATCACCGACGACATGATTTCCTCAATACCAGATGAGCTACCTGCTTGTCAATTCGGCTTTGAGTCAGCAGCTTGGGGAAGAGGGGAGTGGGGAGTGGGGAGTAGGGAGTGGGGAAGAGGGGAGTGGGGAGTGGGCAGTAGGGAGTGGGGAAGAGGGGAGTGGGGAGTGGGGAGTAGGGAGTGGGGAAGAGGGGAGTGGGGAGTGGGGAGTAGGGAGTGGGGGAATGAGAAGGAGGGAGAAGATATTGTTATTCCCTTATCTGCTTCATCTCTCTCCACTCCCCACTCCCCATTCCCCCTATTTCCCCACTCCCCATTCCCCACTCCCCACTCCCTCACATACAGTGGCTTATTACCAGCAGGGGAAGCTGCTCTAGAGGCGTGGCAGGTGCTATGGCTGTCAGGGTATGGTACTTTTAAATGGAAAATTGGTGTCTATGGGACACAAGAGGAACTGGAAATTTTTGAATTGCTGACTCAAGCCTTACCAGCCTCTGCAAAACTGCGATTAGATGCTAATGGCGGACTCAGCTATGAGGATGCTCACCTATGGTTGTGGGCTTGCGATCGTGTTAATGCCAAAGATGACTTACCCTTGGAAATTGAATTTATTGAACAGCCACTGTCAGTAGAGCAATTTCAGGAAATGTTGGAATTAAGCAGTTGCTACACCACGGCGATCGCCTTAGATGAGTCTGTCGCCACACTTCATCAGCTAGCAGCCTGTTATCAACAAGGTTGGCGAGAGATTTTTGTCATTAAGCCTGGGATAGTCGGTTCACCATCCCGTCTCCGTCAGTTTTGCCAACACCATGAAATTGATGCTGTGTTTTCATCCGTGTTTGAAACTGCAATTGGTAGACAAGCTGCACTCCAGCTAGCAGCAGAATTATCACAACGCAACAGAGCAGTAGGTTTTGGCATCAACCACTTTTTTGTTCAACAGGAGGATACCTGGCTTAAAAATTTATGGAACGACCTTTAGACTATCTCAAAAACCTTACTGATGACTGGCTCATCGGTTACGATAGCCGTCAGTTTCAGCACATAGCTGAACAATTATATTTAGAACTAACCCAATTATCGGAATCTGGAAAACCACCAAAAATCATCTTAGCCCAAGCCGATCCAGTGCGGTTTTTAGCAGGTTTCGTTGCAGCTTGTGCAGCTAATTGTCCAGTTTTCCTTTGTAACCCCAACTGGGTAAAACCAGAATGGCAACAAGTCTTTGATTTAGTCCAACCAGATGTGATTTGGAACGGGGGAATGGGGAGTAGGGAGTGGGGAGTAGGGAGTAGGGAAGTAGCGGGGAGTAGGGAAGTAGCGGGAGAAATTAGCTCCTTATTCCCCCTAAGTTCCTCATCCCCCCATTCCCCACTCCCCACTTCCCACTCCCCATTCCCCACTTCCCACTCCCCATTCCCCATTCCCCATTCCCCACTCCCCACTCCCCCTATTTCCCCATTCCCCACTCCCCACTCCCCATTCCCCACTCCCCATTCCCCACTCCCCACTCCCCCTATTTCCCCATTCCCCATTCCCCACTCCCCACTCCCCACTCCCCATTCCCCACTGATCATGATTCCCACTGGTGGTTCATCGGGACAAATAAAGTTTGCTATCCACACTTGGGAAACTCTCATGGCGTCTGTGGGAGGATTTAAAGAATATTTCTCGCTAAATAAAGTCAATTCCTTTTGTCTATTGCCGCTGTATCACGTCAGTGGTTTAATGCAATTTATGCGCTCCTTCACTACGGGTGGTAAGCTGGCTATACTGCCATTCAAAGAAGTAGAATCTTGTCAAGGATACGATATTGAACAATCACAATTTTTCATATCTTTAGTACCAACCCAATTACAACGCTTCCTACAAAATCCAGAATTAACAGAGTGGCTATCTCAATTTAAAACTGTCCTTTTAGGAGGTGCTCCAGCGTGGAATGAACTTTTAGAAAAAGCAAGATGCTATAAAATACCCTTAGCTCCCACCTATGGTATGACAGAAACCGCCTCTCAAATTGCCACCCTCAAACCCGAGGAATTTCTCAGCGGTAAAGTGAGCGCTGGTAAAATCCTCCCCCACGCCAAAGTAACTATTCACAATGAGCAAGGGGAAGTTTTACCGGAAAACCATATAGGAAAGATTACGATTCAAGCTGAATCTTTAGCTCTTGGCTACTATGGTTTACATTTTAAAACTGGAGGGGAGGCCTCCCCTCCTAGTGCTAGTTCCCAGGCTGAGCCTGGGAACCAGAAGAGGCAAGATTATTTACAAGTAGATGATTTAGGTTACTTAGATGACCAAGGTTATTTGAACATTGTCGGACGCAGCAGTGACAAAATCATTACAGGTGGTGAAAACGTCTATCCAACAGAAATTGAATCAGCCATTAGAGGAACTGGAATGGTAGAGGATGTTTGTGTCATTGGTATTCCAGATAAATTTTGGGGACAAGCAGTAACAGCTATTTATATTCCCAAAAACTCCCATACCTCTACATTAGAAATCCAAAGTTTACTAAAAGATAAACTTACCAAGTTTAAAATTCCTAAAAACTGGATTGCCGTGCAAACTTTACCTCGCAACCCTCAAGGTAAAATTAATCGTCAACAGCTACAAAAAGTTGCTGTTGAGAATTGTTAAGTTTGTGGGCGTGACCTTGCGGGAAGCAAGGCGTCTATAGCGCAAGGAAATCGCGGTTTTCTGCGCTAAAGCGCAACTACGAACTAATAAATTACCAGGTGATGTGATGATTTGTTCGTAGTGAGGACTAAAGTACTCAAAAATACGAGGACTAAAGTCCTCACTACAAACCCATCAAAGTTGACTTGCCACACTACTAGCAGTTTTCAAAAAGTTTCTCTTGCCTTTCTTCTCTCTGCACTCTCGGCGTCTCGGCGATTCACCTCCAACCATTCCTTGATTTGTTCAGGAAACTCTCTCTTACTTCTACTCATTGAATCAATACACACATGTCTAGTCATTGCCTTAGCAACTATGACCTCAGTAACGATGACTTCATAGATGACTTCAAACCTATCACCACTAAGACTTTGAGGCATTAGTCTGATTAGCAAATTATCCCCACAAAAGATTGGCCGAAAAAAATCAACATTAGCATGAACAATCGGAAAAGCCACAGACGGATTCGTGAAAAATTCTTTCAGATTAATGTCTGATGATCTTAAAGATTCCTCATAAGCTTCATGACAAATAGCTAAGAGATTGGCAAAGTAAACTACCCCAGCAGCATCAGTATCGAGTAAGCGAACAGTGCGGTTATAAGTAAAGGGCATGTAGAGAAAAAATTAAAATTCAAAAACAAATATAGCAGGTTTATAGCGGTTTGCGAGTCAGTGAGTACGTTGGTAGGGGCGCTCTTGCCTTGCGCCCCTACAATTAGGTGTGTCTCACCCGGTTGAAATCCGCTATCACACCACTAACTGAGCAGTATTGGGGGAGAGGGGGGGAGTGGAAAAGACGTAGAGACGCGATAACCCTTGTCTATACTAGTACAGCAAGGCGTAAATAAATATACCATTCCAAATCAATGAAACGCTTACTCTGTATTCATTTTGACTTTTGACTTTCGCGCAGCGGTACTAGGGGTTTGGTGGTAACGTATAATTAATTTTAATTAATTTTTAAAAATGTCTATTCGTGAGATAAAGAAACCCGGTATCTGAGAGATACCGGGTTTCTGAGGCTGAGTATTTTCTCACATATCAAATAGGATTGCTATAATACTGATGTATTTCTTATTCCCCAATTAATTATGGTACAAACAATCCAAGCGCGGGATATCAGTCTTTACGAACTGGAGGAAAAATTTGGCTTGGAGTTAGTTACAAATTCTGATTTTTTCACAGAATGGACAGAGAATTTACCGTTAGTAACTGATGTCGAAAAATTGTCTTTAGAACGAGTAAAAAGCAACTATTTAAATTTAAATAAACGCCGTCCAATGTCAGAAGAAGCCGTGAAGATGGTAGTGTTGTCTCCACTGCTTGATTTAGCTGGTTTTTATCAACCTCCTTTCGAGATTGAAACAGAAGCCTCTACTGAAATTTCTGGTGTAGATGAAAGCGTTATCGTTAAAGGCAATATTGATGTTTTAGTCCTAAACAAAAGACTTTGGGTACTAGTTATTGAATCAAAAAGCACTAAATTTGATGTGATAACCGCACTACCCCAAGCACTTGCTTATATGCTTGATACTCCTAATATTGAACAACCAATTTTTGGGTTACTTGTTAACGGTAGAGAGTTTGTTTTTGTCAAGCTAGTTCATCAAGAAAAGCCAAAATACGCTCGTTCTTACGCATTATCAATTGAACGCGATACAGAATTACAACAGATACTAAGTGTATTAAAACGCATTAGTCAATTAATTTTGTTGTAGTCAGCAGCCAATCAGTTTAACGGGTAATATATATCTTCAGAACAGGGATTGAGGTAGGGACGCTGTAAATCAATACCCAGTCGAGCAAAATGTTGGCGGATTGTACTGATGCGCTCTTCTGGAGAATTTTGGTCTTTTTGCCAAGCTTCTAACAAAGCATGTGCGACAATTTGGCAACGGTTCATCCCAAAACTTTCCGTAAGAGCAAATTTTTGGTTTGGTTCTTCGGCTAAACTCAGCCCAGGTGCCAAAAACTTGGTGAATAAGGGGATTTCTCTGTGGAAATATGATTGATGCTCTGTATAGACATCTTGAAGGACTTGTCGCACTGCGAGATAATCGTTGCGTTGGAAGTAGAGGACTCCTGAGTCGTAGCGTCCATATAGAGATTGATTGTATGGCACCTGAAAACTAAAGGGAATTGCAGCAGCGTTCAGTTCTAGTGTCAGGGTGTCCATGAGGGCGATCGCACCACATGGAGTTAAGTTAAAGTAGACTCGTCCCACACCCAAATCAGCATCTGGGGAACCTGGCTGTTCCTGACCGACATTGCTAACCGCAACGTAAAAGCTGTTTTGCAGTCGATTTTTGGGCATCCAAATAGCAACAAACTCACCAGCCTTGACGGATTTTATCGTCGGTTCTAGATGGCACTCACGCTCAACATATAATGTCAAACCACCTTTGGTCACTGCCATACTACCATCAGGTTCCTGCTGCAACACCTGCCAACCAGGGTCAAAGTAACCTGTACCGTGGTTGCTAGCATGGAGGCGATCGTAAAATTGCCAATCAATCGCTAAAAGGGAATTGTTTTCTAAATTGTGGTAAGGCAAGCAATTAGCAGCATCACCATTCACTGCCAAGGTTGTTTGCAAAGACCCATTGTAATAGATACCGTGGAGGAAATTTCGCAGTAACAGGGTGAGATACTTATGCTGCAAAGCTGCCGAATTTTGCTGAAATCGCTCTGCTACTTTAGTTGGCAATGCAAAGGGTTGATAATGAGGATGGCGAATACAAAAGTTCGATTCAATTTGTATATTGCTGGCAATGTCGAAGAGAGAATTGAGCATAATTCATAGGAGGCGATTTTTGTGGTGATAGAGGCGAAGCAAATTCTGCTTTTTTTCTGTCTGAGGTAGGTTGGCAACTTTTGCAAAGGGTTTGATGATTTCGGATTCGGCAATTCCAAAAATCGTCAGCATAGATTCCTGGGGTCGTGTCAGCAAACTTTTAGCAACTTGGAGTTGACAAATACCAGTATTATCAAAGTATTTGCGGTATTGAATTGTTTCGTGAATTTGATGAATTAGGACTAGACCCGCAAACTGGATAACTCTCATTAGGAAGTCCCGTCGGTACTCCAAAATCATTGGGCAAGCACTAAGATATGCCCGAATTAATGCCAGCATTGAAGGTTGGATAGTTTCTAACGGTGTCACCGCTAGATGCAAAGATTCTTCTAACTCAATGGTTGGGTCTACAATTAGGCTATGTAGCCAAATTTCTAAATAGCTTGCTACCAGAGTTCCCAAATCAAATGCTGGATCTCCCCAAGCACAAGCTTCCCAATCAATGAATCGCACAAGACAATTGTCTAGTTGATCCCACCTTGAATGCATCAAAATGTTGTCAAATTTCAGGTCGTTATGAGTCAAGCAGCAAGGTTGCCATTCATGTGCCAATTCGGCAATTGCTGCTGACAAACTTTCGTAACACTGATAGAGAACATAGAATTTCAGCGCGTCAGTGGGGATCATACCAAAAATCTCAGGTCCAATTGACCCTATCCCTTGCGCCGGATTGTAAAAATTATAGCGAAACTGTCCTTCGGGAGCAGTTGCCATAAAATTACGATACTCTCGGTGATTGAAGGTAGCACGATGCAGCACTCCTATGGTAGTGCCCAGAGCGATCGCGATCGCTTGTGGGAAGTACAAGTTGTTTTGATAAAAACTTGCCAGATCAATATATTCCGTCAGGTAGTTGCGGATAATAATGGAATTTTCTTCATCAAAATACGCCACTAATGGTGCGATCGCAGAATTATTTCCCAGAACTGGAAAACGCTCAAGCAATTGGTGAAACAGCCACTCATTGAAAAACTCTTGCGGAGTTCCATGATTTTCAACCCAACGTTCCTGTTTAACAAGCAGCTTGCGATTTCCTGACAGAGTAACTAGTAAGTTTAAATTCTTCTTGCTACTTTGAGACAATTCTGACTCTGCATATGCACCATCTTCTGAGCTACTCAGTCCTACATCTTGCAGATACTGGATAACATTATAAGAAGACAGTGAAAGTACCATGTATTAGTTCCTAAAGACCTGAGAATAACGATTAGTACAATCCATTAATAGACTGTTTTTTCTAGTTAAACATGCCAAAATGGCAATATTACCTTTATTATTCCTTTAAATTTTCCTGCTATTTATTATTAAATCTTTAACCATTTCATCCTGCTTACTTTTAGGTTACCAGTAAACATTTATATAGAAATCCTAAATAATTAGTGAACGTAGAAACCTGGTTTCTTCAAGAAACCGGGTTTCTGATGACTGGCAAATTTACAACTCAAATATGAGTGCTATAGCATTCTTCTTTAGTTAATCTAGTAACATTATATTACAAGGTTTATTAGTTAGTTTCCGGACAATTATAATCATTTTTGCGGATAAAAACACTATATATAGCAATCCTAAATGATTTATAAACACCTCTGGCAAGTCCTCCTTGTCCCCCAAGTCCTCCTTGTCCCCTCTGTTCAGATCTCAAATAGGATTGCTATATAGGAATTCTAAATCATTCATGAAAAATTTTAAGTAGTGTAGGGTGGGCACTGCCCACCACAACCCGGATATGTAGGGCATAGCCCCACCTACGTATATTTCAAAAATCAAATATGATCCCTATAGCAATCTTATTTCAGTTCTTTTCGCGCTTGGGCAATAGTTTACTCCCCACTCCCTACTCCCTACTCCCCACTCCCCACTCCCCACTCCCCACTCCCTACTCCCCACTCCCCACTATCTTTTGCGGTAATATAAATGTACTAATACCGTGACCCAAGTAGGGAGAGTGGAGCAATGTCAGAAAATGATCGCAATGCCCTTGGCAAGCTTGTGCACTTTCCTATGAGTTGATTCACCATCATCGCCAGTGCCACGGTACCCAAAATAGTCATTAATCCTGCGGGCATAAACTTGCGTGTTTTAGCAAGTCTAAATGCGAAGAAAATGACTAAAATAGCGGTGACGATAGATGCTACAATCAAACCCCAGGTTTGTCCTTGGAGTTGGACAAAAGCAGCAAACACAAGTAGTAACCCGCTGATACCACCACTGATGAGCGAAACTTTGCTACTGGCATTACGGTAACCAATAATGCCACCAATAATTGCCAAGATGCCGTAGGCAAAGGCGGCAACAACACCTAAAGTCATTGTTAAAACCTATGTAGATTTTTATTTTGCTGCAAACGTCCGCAGACAATTTACCATAGCTATTTAGCTAGATAACCGAGTTGATTAATGGATAATCAAGCGATCGCAAAGATCCAATTCCTCCAACACCAAGCAGCCTCCCTTTTACTCTACCAATCTGTCAAAGAAGGTAAAGTGGGGATCGCATTTCTTGACCTGTTGCAAGCTTTACGTTACACTGATGCCGATGCGCGGGATTGCCTCCAAGCCTACGGTAGCTACTTTCAGTCCTTGGCTGCAAGAAATCAAAACTGGGAGGAATATCTCATTACTCAAATTCTCAGATCGGATAATCCCTTTACCCGCCTAGCTCAACAGCTAGAATTTGAGAATTTGCCAGCCTCTTTAGTCGCAGCAGCTCAGCATGATTTACAAGCATTGCAGAGCCTGTATAAATGTAGCAGTGTATCTTTGAGTGAGTGGGTGCAAGCCGTGGCTAATTTGTCCGTTTCACCAGTAGTGTGGCATGAACAGCAGGATAGGGTAGGAGTAGAGGCGCAATTCATCGCGTCTTTACAAAAGTTAGAGAATTGGGCTGATGTCGTCAAAGATTTGGCAGCTTATTATCGGCAATTTGGCATGGGTTTATTTGCAGAGTATAAAGCTTTGCGCTGGCAAGGTGGAGAGTTTATTGGCATCCCATATGCCGATCCAGTTAAATTGAACCAACTGGTGGGTTACGAGTCTCAGAGAGAGACTTTGCAGAAAAATACAGAATTTTTATTATCAGGACGGGAGGCACTTCATGTATTACTTTATGGTAGTCGTGGTTCGGGAAAATCCTCTCTAGTGAAAGGTTTATTGAATGAGTATGGCGATCGCAACTTACGCTTACTGGAAGTGGCAAAATCCGGATTGAAAGACTTACCAGAAATTGTGGAACAGTTGCGGGGAACACCACAGAAATTTATCATCTTTGTTGATGACCTTTCCTTTGAAGAAGATGACGACGCCTTTAAAGCCCTGAAAGTGGTTTTAGAAGGCAATTTAACCGCACGACCGCAAAATGTTGTAGTGTATGCTACTTCTAATCGTCGCCACTTAATTCGAGAGTTTTTTGCCGATAGACCAGCTGCTAGGGATAACGAGGAAATCCATGCATGGGATACTATGCAGGAGAAGCTTTCGTTTAGCGATCGCTTTGGTCTGACCTTAACTTTTGAACCCGCCGATCAAAAAACTTATTTACAAATTGTCCGGCATTTAGCAGCACAAGCTGAAATTAATATAAAGCAGGAAGACTTGGAATATCAAGCTTTGCAATGGGCAACTCGTCACAATGGTCGTTCTGGACGAACTGCACGGCAATTTGTTGATTTCTTAAAAGCTGACTTGGCGGTTTTTGGGTTGCAAAACTATGCAGCTAACACGTAGTCATCATGTTCCTTGATTTATTTATGGGGTTCCCCACCTACTCCCCTATGGGCGTATTGCAAGTAGCCCCTACTTTATTTCAAAAAATCCTTATTCTGACAACTTTGCTATGCTAAAAACAAGCAATATACAATCAGCAATGATCAGCAATCGATTGATTATAGGTACAGTTGCCTTTGGTGTGAGTTTTGGTCTTAGTCTCGTCCTTAGCTGGGATTTTAATAAAGCCTTTCTCACAGGTGTCATTACAGTACCAGCCACTTACTTAGCAGCATTATTTGTAGATAAACGGCGAAGATATCATGAAATGCTCGTTTTAGATTCTCTCCAGAGGAGAATTAAAGAGCTTGAGGCAATGAAGTTCCGTATGGTCTCAGAAATTGATCAATTTGAGGCTCATAGCGCTTTATTATATGCAGAGTCAAGCAAACTACAAAATCAAATAGCAGAACGCCGTAGCCAAAGGGATAGCCTGAATCGAGAGTTAAGTACTTTTGTTAAAGAAAAAAATCAGTTAGAAGCAGAAATTAACCATCGGCAAACTGAAATTAAAAACCTGGACAAAAATAAAATAGAACTAAATAATTCCTGTTCGGTTCTAACAGCAGAAAAACGTCGTCTAGAGATGAATTGCAATATATCGCGTTCTGAAATAACTCAGTTGCAAACTCGCATTACGGAACTCCTACAGGAAAACCAAGAACTGGAAAGTAATTTAATCTTACTGAATAGACTCAAACCCCAACTAGAAGAAAAATTGTACGAGCTACGAGTTAAAATTCAAGACCTAGAAGTTCAGGAAACCGAGCAAAATAAATTACTTTTAGAGAAAAACTCACAAAGCAAAAACATAGAAGCCAACCTCAACTCCTTACAAACTAAACTAACTGAACAAGAAACACAACTAAAACAGTTACAACAACAAATTATATTATTACAAAATGAACGCGACCAGTTGCAAAGCCAAGTTTGGGAATTACTCGAACAAATGGAAACCCTAAATTTGGAACTCATACCTCATAATCCACAGGAAGATGATGTTGATTTATTCCCTTTTTCTGATTTACTTGACTCTCTAACCGAAAAACCAGAAAATCTACCTGAAGAATGGACTAAACTTTTAGATCTGCTACCAGGATACGAAATTCAGGTATTAAAAGCCATAATTGAGCAAGAAAATCCTAATTCTGCTTTAAAAAAAATTGCCGAACAAAACATTACAATGCCACATTTATTAATTGATTCCATAAATGAACGTGCTAATGATACTATTGGCGAATTGATAATTGACCCCTATTCTGACCCTCAAAAAATTTATCAAGAACATATGATAAACGCAAAAAAAATGATTTCAGCATATGAAGCTACAATAGCTAAACAAACCACAGCAAAATAATTCGTACTTAAGAATCCCTAATTCGTAATAATTAACACAACTACGAATTACGAATTACGAATTACGCATTACGAATCAAGGTGACTTCCATGGCAAAGCTCAAAATCTCGAAAAAAATATCCACTGCTTTGATAAACTCTCTGAGTGCAGGGGTAGTTCCAAGAGTCGGACTAGAACACATAGCAGTAGGTCGGGAACAAGAACTGAAAAGCCTATTACAAAACCTTGACGATATAGCTGAAGGAGTAGCGGCGTTTCGCTTCATAATAGGTAACTATGGTTCAGGCAAAAGCTTCATTCTACAACTGATTCGCAATCATGCCATAGAGCAAGGTTTTGTTGTAGCGGACGCTGATTTATCACCTGAACGCCGACTAGCAGGAACAAACAACGAAGGTCTAGGAACCTATCGAGAATTAATGAGCCGACTTGCCACAAAAACTCGTCCTGATGGTGGTGCTTTAGTTTCCATTCTAGAAGGATGGATTAACAAAATTCAACAAGAAGTCGCCAAAGAAACCGGAATGCGTCCTAATGACGAGGGTTTTGATGACCAAGTTGAAGCGAAAATTAGGGAAGTCGTTCAGTATATTGAAGACTTAGTTCACGGATTTGATTTTGGTAGCGTTGTTATTGCTTATTGGCGTGGCTATCGATTAGATGATGATGCATTGAAGGCTGCTGCTTTACGGTGGCTGCGAGGAGAATTTAGCACGAAAATTGAGGCAAAAGCAGCCTTGGGAGTACGTGTTATCATTGATGACGATAGTTGGTATGACTACATCAAGCTATTAGCTAAGTTTGTGGCTGAGATTGGCTATAAAGGACTTGTGGTCTTGCTTGATGAAGCTGTGCATTTATACCAAATATCCACTACAGTGACTCGTGAAAAAAATTACAACAGACTGCTGGGAATCTTCAATGATATCATGCAGTGCAAAGCAGAGCATCTAGGCATTGTTATAGGTGGAACAACAAAATTTTTGGAAGACCCAAATCGGGGACTTTTTACAGATGCAGCTTGGCGAAGGCGTACAAAAGAAAGCCGTTTTGTCACCCAATCTGGTGTTCAGGAATTTTTGGGACCCGTCCTCCGGCTTAACCCCCTCACTCAAGAAGAAATCCTCACGCTTTTGCAAAGATTAGCTGAGATACATGCTTTAAATTTTGCTTATAACCAAGCTTTGACAGTTAGTGAGTTGAAAGAGTTTGTGCAAGAAATTGTCAATCGCTTAGGTGCAGAAGCATTGCTCACTCCCGGCCAAATTGTGCGAGATTTTATTAGTGTGCTAAATCTTTTGTACCAAAACCCGAAAATTTCTTTTGGTGAACTCATTCATGGTACTGACTTTAAACCCACGATTGTAGGTAAAGATGGGGATGATATAGCAGAATTTAGTTTATGATTAACGAACTGAAGAAGCAAGGTGATAATTTTGGTAGATACAGCAGCAGTATAGAACCAGCCCTTTCAAGGTGAAACGTAAAAGTGAAGTTTTTCTTCGTGTTCTTCGCGTCTTCGTGGTTCAAAAATATTTTTAAACCGCGAAGGCACGAAGAACACGAAGAAGAAATGCCGAAAAGGGAATCTTCAGCTTTTGCATCAATCCCTGACCGATGCCAGTGGTACTCCTGCGGGTTCTATTCACTTCCAGGGTCGAAATATTAGCTTGAATGATGCTTCTGCTGCCCTCTTAATTAATCAAGGAAGCGGCAATTCAGGCGATATCAGCGTTAATGCTAGCGAGTCGTTAAAACTGCGGGGAGTTGGCACCGATGGATTTCCGCAAAGTCTATTGCGTGCTGATAACTTCGGTGATATTTTGGAGTTGACCCTAATTCTGGCTTAATAGAACTGCCGACAAATGTGACCGATCCATCGCAGCAGATAGCTACAGGTTGTTCTACCACTGGTAGTAGTTTTGTGGCAACGAGACGGGGTGGAGTGCCACAAAATCCAAATCAACAGGTGATTCAAGATCGCACTTGGTCTGATGTGCGCGATATCTCCCCATACCGCAAAACACACAAAGTACAAGCACAAATACCCCAATCCCCTGAGGTTCTTGTCCAAGCCACTTCTTGGCATCGCAATGCTGACGGTAAAATTGAATTAATTGCGACAAAATCTTCTACTCAGGTCCAACCATCGTTAACCTGTGCAGCAGTTCCCAACTAAAGCCTAATCGCCTCAACAACAACTACCAATCCACAATATATAATCATAACCGCAGATGAACACAGATAAACGCAGATAAAACAGACAATTATCTGCGTTTATCTGTGTTCATCTGCGGTTAAAAATCCAAAATCCTATGAACAAAGCCCTACACACCTTTTCTCGACTCGCCCCCTTTATCCAAGAATACATATATAATCACAACTGGACTGAATTACGACCAGTCCAAATAGAAGCTTGTCAAGCTATATTTAACACCGATGCGCACTTGCTTGTCACTGCTGGAACTGCTTCGGGGAAAACAGAAGCTGCGTTTCTGCCAATTTTGACTTTATTACACGAAAACCCCACTTCTACCATAGGAGCATTATACATTGGTCCTATTAAAGCTTTAATTAATGACCAATTTGAACGTCTTAATGATTTACTAAAGGAAGCGGATATTCCGGTTTGTCACTGGCACGGTGATGTTTATCAAAGTCATAAAAATAAGCTTCTCAAAAACCCTAAAGGTATTCTGCAAATTACGCCGGAATCTCTAGAAAGTTTGTTGATTAACAAAAATCAAGATTTATTGCGTTTATTTGGTGATTTACGGTTTGTGGTTATTGATGAGATTCATGCGTTCATGGGTTCGGAACGGGGTTGTCAAATTCTTTGCCAATTAACACGGTTGGAGAAGGTGACGCGAATACAGCCTCGGAGGATTGGGTTGTCGGCTACTCTCGGTGATTATTCCATGGCTGAGGAGTGGTTGCGTTCTGGAAGTGATAAGTCGGTGATTATATCGAAGGTTGAGGGAGGGAAACGGCAAGTTAAACTTGCTGTGGAACATTTTTATGTTTGTCGTGATGATGGGGTTGTAAGAGAAATAAACCGCCAAGACGCAGAGGGCGCAGAGAGAAATTATGAGGATGATTTGGGTGTGAGTTTATATGATGAATATATTTTTAATTTGAGTAAGTCTCGTAAGTGTCTTATTTTTGCTAATAATAAATCTCAAACTGAGTCTGTGATTGCGTCTTTACGTCAGATTGCTGTGGATGAGGGATACCCGGATATTTATCATGTGCATCACGGTAGTATATCCGCACTTTTGCGACAAGCTGCTGAAGCTGCTATGCGCGAACCTAATGAGCCGGCTGTGACTGCTGCTACACTTACTTTGGAGTTAGGGGTAGATATTGGTCATTTGGAGAGGGTGATTCAGTTAGAGTCACCTATGTCTGTAGCTAGCTTTTTACAGCGCTTGGGACGTACTGGGAGGCGAGGGGAGGCTGCTGATATGCGGTTTGTTTGTGCTGAAGATGAGTTGTCAGAAGAAGCAACGCTTCCGGAGCAAATTCCTTGGCAACTTTTGCAGTGTATTGCCATTATCCAACTTTATTTAGAGGAGCGTTGGATTGAGCCGATTAAGCCTCTTAAATATCCTTTGAGTTTGCTGTATCAGCAAACTATGAGTATTTTAGCAGCAAGTAGGGAAATTTCACCTGCTGCTCTTGCTCAGGAGGTTTTAAGTTTACCAAGTTTTGCTGCTATTACCAAGGAGGATTTGAAGATATTACTGCGTTATTTAATTGATTTAGACCATATTCAAAAAACTGAGAAGGGTACTTTGATTCTTGGTTTGGCGGGGGAAAGGGTGGTTGGAAAATTTCAGTTTTATGCTGTGTTTCCTGATAATCAGGAGTATGTGGTAAAGCAAGGGACGATGGAAATTGGCAGTATTGTTAAGTTATTGCGTGTGGGATATCAATTTGCCTTGGCTGGCAAATCTTGGGAGGTAATGGATGTCGATTTGAAAAGAAAGATTATTTTTGTTAAGCAAGTCGAGGGTAAAGCTAGTATTTATTGGCGTGGTGGTAGTGGTGCTATTCATACAAAAGTTTTGCAACGGATGCGGCGGGTGCTGTTTGAGGATACGGAGTATAGTTACTTGCAAAAGAATGCTCTGGAACGTTTGCAGGCTGTTCGTGACCTGACGCGAAGGGCTGGATTAGATCAACAAAATATTTTGCTAATAGAAAAAGATAAGTGCTGTATTTTTCCTTGGATGGGTACTGTGGGATACCGTACTTTGGAAAGATTGCTCAATTGCTTTTGTCGAGAGTCTTTGGAAATTAAAAGTATTAGTGGAATCAATCCCTATTTTTTGACAATTAAGTTACCGAAGAAGAAGTTTAAGTTTCTTTATTCGGAAATTGTTTCCTTGTGTGAGCAAAGAATTACTTCTGAGAGTTTATTAAGTAGTTCGGAACCGTTGGAAAGACAAAAATATGATGAGTTTATCCCTGATAACCTTTTACAGAAAGCATTTGCGAGCGATTATTTAGATATGTTGGAAGTGAGGCAACAGGTGGCGATATGGTAGGATTTTTTGGCATTGCTGAATCAAGGTATGAATTTACCTCACGCAAAGGCGCAAAGGCGCAAAGAGAAAAAGTTTTTAAATACCCCATTTTTTCATTTCATACTTCAATTCAGCAACGCCGATTTTTTTACATCCTCACGACAGGCGATCGCCTAAAAAGCAACAATCATTAAGGAGCAAAAAGGATGAGCAGTTTTGCAAGCTATGCTGGCTTTTCAGTAGGCGAAAAAGTAAAGTATTTGGTTGGAACTCGGACGAATCTAGTGGCAACCATAGGCAATATCGAGTCTCATGCACTGAGCAATAAATCCTTCGTTTTTAAGCTGGTTTTTGATGACGAATCACTCCCGCTGCACTTGAAGGAACAACCCGTTACCCTTCCCCAAAATCTTGATTGGTTTGAGAAAGTTTGTGAAGTTGAATTTTAATTAGGACAATATCAGGAGAACTTGGTTCTTGTGCTGATGACAAAGATGCAAACTGTCAACGGTTTAATGAAAGTTGGAATAAAAGATAAGCAATTGCTTTGGCTTTCCAAGCAGGTATAGGAATCATATTTGATTTTTGAAATATACGTAGGGTGGGCACTGCCCACCATAACCCGGATGTGGTGGGCAGTGCCAACCCTACACTACTTAAAATTTGTCATGAATGATTTAGGATTCCTATATTAGCCCAGCAGGATTAGTCAGGGACTGTCTTATTATTCCTTAGACTCAGCTTGAGTATCTGATGTCACAGCTTCAGCAGCATCATCTTTGCTGGAAAATTCACCTAAACCTCTATCTTCCACCGTAGGAGAACGGGAATCACCAGGGTCATCCTGTACAGTTGGCTTTTTCTGGACCTCAGAGTCTCCAGCAGTCGTGCTTGCTTTTTCAGGCTGGATAGACTTTTGGGATTCTTGATTTTCTGTATTCATAGATGATAAACCAATGTAAGATTCTCCGCTTTCTCTTCCTCTGTGGTTCATTTTCTCACAAATCAAACAAAATGGCGATCGCATTCCTAAATAATTCTTAACAAAAGTTAAGATATAGCACTCCTATTGGAGTCAAGGATGCGGCACTTATTGCTGTTTTAAGTGGTTCTGGGTTACGTCGTTCCAAAGCAGTGGGTTTAGATAAAGCACATTACAACCCAGAAGATGGTTCAATGCTATTATCTATCTCCCAATCTTCAATCATCAAGTTATGAACGCGCTTAAATTCTCTGGTGTTATGGGTAATGAGGGTTAAGTTATTTGTCAGTGCGATGGCGGCAATTTGTAAATCATAAGCTCCGATTGGAGTACCTAATGCTTCTAGCCCAGAGCGAATCATTCCAAATGTCATTGCTGCTATATCGTCAAAGGGTAGTGATATAAATTGAGCTAAAAATTCTTGCTGTAAGGTAAGATTACGTTCAGGGTTTGCACTTTTTATTGCGCCATAAAATAGTTCAGCTTTGACGATTGAGCAAACAGCAATATCTCTAGTTGCAGTGGATTCTAGTTTCTGCTTTAAGGTGGAATTTTTACCACGCATATAGATAATACAAGTGTTAGTATCTAGCAGGAAGTTCATAGAACCGCTTCGCGTTCAAGTTGTTGTCCTTGGGGATGGCGAAAGAATGTTTCATCTTGGATACATCCATAAAATTGAGTCAGGGGATATTCTGGGGTTTCGGTTGGGGTTTCTGGTTTTAGGGACTCGATGAGGGTTTTTAGCAATGCCCAGCCGAGGTTAATGTCTAATTCTTCGATAAGTTCAGCATAGAGGGATTGACGGAAGAATTCTGAGAGTTTAGTGCTTTGAATAGGGTGGGTGTCGTTATTGTGTGTAGTCAGGCTTTGGGCAAGGAGTTGGATGATATACAGTTTATCGTTGGGGGAAAGCTGAAGGAGTTGTTGTTCGAGTTCTGGGATAGCCATGATGGGGTTTAAGTAGAGGATAAATTTATTCTACTTTCAGCGTCGCGCTTTAGATGCTTCCGCACGAGTATTCAGATGGTTCGCTGCGATCGCTATGAGAACAAATGACTTATTAACTCCGACAAAGCTGACATGAATAGAGAATAACGTACCAAAATACTACTTTGTCATCCTATCTAACGCAGATGGAGATGGAAATCTGCTAACTGCCATCAATGCTTGCCGCTCTATAATCCGCTCATTGTTGTTAAAATCAAAAATGCGTACTGTGACTTCTCCGATTTCTGTCTGTGGTTGAATCACTACCTCATCTAATCGAAAATGCTCTCCCCAAAAATCTCTACGTGGGTTAAAAAACCTAACAAGTTCTCCAGTGCGCCAATTAATAGATCCCAGGTCGGTTCCTTTTTGGAGATTACAGAAAATACAAGAATAGGCAAGGTTATCTGCTGTTGTTGCTCCACCGTGTTTAACGCTAATGATATGGTCAATTTGATAAGCTGAAGACCTGTCTGCTTCTAGAACATAGCAGTATTCGCACAAAAAATCAGCACGGTTGGCAACATTGCGTCGCAGTTCTAAATTAATGTAAGGACGAGGCACAGTGAACAGTTACTCAACTTTAATGTACATATAAGCACGGGCTTTTGCTAAAGTCATTATATGCTCTAATGTGAGAAAAGTATCTAATTCCTTTTTTTCCTCTGGTGTCAAATCCCCCATTGTATGTTGGTAAACTAAGTCATCTAAACGTTCTTGTGCTATATCCGATAGTTTAAAATCGATGACATTTTCAGGTGTCGTTCCAGAAGCAATAAAATCAACAATTTCGTCGTAAACTTTAGTTGTCTTTACAGATGTAGTCATATATTTATTCTCTACCTATTAGTGTCACTTCATCTATGGTACTCGTTTATAAAAGAGACACGGGGCTACGAGACAAAATTTTCTAATTAGTGCGATAAGATAAAATGAAAGAACAAACGTACTATTTCAAGGAAGCAGGTGGCGATATGCGAAGCGCTCTTGATGTTGCCAGATACTTCCTGTGTCGCATTGATAGGGATGCAGGTGATACAATATCCCCTTTGAAGCTTCAAAAGCTTGTGTATTATGCTCAAGCTTGGAGTCTAGTACTTAGAGATAAACCATTATTTTTTGAAAAAATTGAAGCATGGTCCCATGGTCCTGTGGTATATGAAGTCTGGAATGCTTATAAAGAGCATAGACATACTGCTATTCCTGTGCCAGATTCCTACGATTTATGCGATCCCGATTTTCCTGATGATGAGCTTGAAGTACTTGAAGAGGTCTGGAATGTTTACGGGGAGTTAAGTGCAAGACAACTTGAACACTTGACCCACACTGAAGCACCATGGTTGGATGCTCGAAAAGGTATAGATCCAGGCGAAAAGTCTCAAGAGGTTATTTCTCACCAGAAAATGAAATCTTACTATGAAAAATACGTAGTTGAAGATTAGTGGGCAAAAAACATTTACCAAAGCAAAAAAAAGATACGAAGGGGAGCAAAATTCCTGAAAATGCTACTGCTAATGCGTTTCAGGCAGGTACGACTGATCATCTAAGACCAAGTTTCAGATTTACGTATGCTGATGAAAACCGTTGGCATTTATCTGAATGGAATGCAGACGAAATAAAGGATCTTATCCGTGACCTTAAGAAGATTGAAAAGTATACTTGGCTTCAAATAAAGGAGCAGGGGTCGAAACAAAGGGGAAGCTCTGTAGGGTGTGGTTTCAAAATCATCCAAAATCATCCAAATTTGCCAAATAATGTAAGTGAAGATGTCACTATCTCAGAAATGCGTATCGGTCAAAAAAAACGTATCTTTGGCTTTCGGCTAGAATCACACTACTATATTGTCTGGTTTGACCGTGACCACAGCGTTTGCCCAGAATAATAGCCCAAGTTGCGGGTTATCAAAATCCGGGTGTTTTTCATCCAGAAATTAGTGTGATCGCACTTTGACAAATTCGCGGTGGCGCTACGCGCCACCGCGAATTCGACCCAATCATCACGAGCAGTGTACTAGATCGGGTTAAGGTATTAATAATTTCTTGTTAGAGAAATGCTTGTTTCAGAGTAAATGCAAAAATAAATGCTTCTAGCTTCAGTAGAAACCCCTCATACGTGACTGCATGAATCGATTTCGGGAATAGACTTGTAATTCCGCTAAACACAGTCTCAACTCTCGCTCAGACATTTTTTTCGACCTGCATAAATTCAGGGGCTTGTACTCCGTCAGTTCCTGTGGTTGTTTTTTTGACCCTACACCCAAAACCCTATACCCCACACCCCCTTCTTGGTCATAGTCAAGGGCAAATTCACATTCGTAATTATCCTTAAAATTGAATCAAATCTGAGGTATTCAATTAACATTTGTACTTATTTTTCAGATCCTGAATGAATGATCGGTTAAAGTATTAAGCGATCACCTGGCAAAAACTGTATTTTCAAGCCGTATTTTTGGCGAAACTTTAAGCACTATTACTTATTGACAAATTGTTCATGACCTTAACCTATTACTGATGCTCTTGAGCGAGTTCGCTATCTTTTTTCTTTTTGGGACCGTACAGATGGTTAATTAGCCGAGCTGTCTCGCCCACCTCCTCGACCAATCGTGCCAACATTTCGTGGGGACTCCAATACCCTTTGCCCACTTCTGATACCCAAGCATCAAGCTGTTGCTGGATTTCTCTGAGGGTGTAATCAGCCATTTTTCAGCATAGGAGTTGATTGTCCTACTGATTTTCTAGACTACAAACTTAAGTTATTTTAGAATTTAACCTTAGAGGTAGTACGGGGATAAAAATACGTCTAAACTTTCCAACATTTTTAAAGGGTTTGAATCTAGCTTGCGCTTCGGGCAGGAACGAAACGAGGAGCTTTACCGTCAGCACCTCGAAGTCGTTGAAGAACTTTATAAATGCAAGCTCAGGGATTTGGTCAAACCCTGGAATTCCGAATTTTCCTCGCAGATGAAGCTAATTCGCCTGCGCGACCAAATCCGAGATTTTTTCGGACGCGATGAAGTTAACTTTGTAGCGATTGACGGCACCTGCAAGGCAGAGGAGACTACCCAATTTTTGTTGTTTTACGCGGGAGCCTATGGAGCCAGGGGGTCTCTCGACCTCAAGGGCATACCCCCAGCGTTACGATATCATAAGTGGTCGCTGGAACAAGATGTGTCAGTTGTGGCGCAGGTGCCAATCCCCTATGCGGAATTAGAGGATGTGCTGGAAGAAGAACGCGACCCTTTTGCTGTTAGCGATCTAGAAAAGACGAACCTTGCAGGGTTGCATACTCTATTGATGCAATTATCGGAAGTATATTTGGCTTACGATACCGTAACCAGTAGTCGCACAGACGCGCCAGACTTCGTACTGTTGGACCAGTCAATCTCCTCTGCTATGGCATCGAACATGGTGCAGCCTTCTGCTGTGCGGATGATTGGTAGTCCTTGGAGAGAGCGCCAGCTGACAGAGGCTGATGCCACAATTGCCTTAGCTCATCCCTTTAATTCAGATTTAGGTATTCCCACCGTTAAGCGGTTTCGTCAGTATACAGGACTTTTAGCTCGAATGCAGCAAGGTGGAGGCACTGTAGACCTGGAACAGGTTGCTGGCGAGGAAGGTTTGGAATTGGACGACCTGAACTCCGGTGTTGCCTATTTAACTAAGCGAAATTTAGCGCAATTATCATCAGATGGTAAGCGTCTGACTTGGATGGGACCGCACGATATCGAAGCTTCTTGGGCATATACCAAGGCTGTTTTTCGACAAATTTGCGAAAAACTGTTCGTGGAGAAAGACCCCACAGCTTTGATGTATACCGTAGAAACAGATGAAATGCGGCGACGCCACTGGATGAGTCCCCCCGATATTAAGTTTTTAATTGGGGTGGGTTTGCGATCGCTCATTGAGGAGTGCTGGAAACGCAATGTATTGCTGGTAGGGTTGGTTAAAGATTCGTCTTCGGCGTATTTCACCCGCAACTATTTGGGGGTAATGCGATTCCTTGACGTGCTTCCGGAGTTGAAAAGCTTTTCTCGCCCCTTACCATCAACTGACCGCATTGCTTTAGAAATTTTACCGCTAATTAACGATGAACTAGAATCTCCTTGGTCAACGGTTGAGTTTGACGGCGTATTTATGACGATGTTTGTCCGCCAAGAACCCGACGGTACTTGTGACCTCAGTGGAGTTAGGGGAGATATCCTCGCGCCCGAATGCCTGACGGCACGTTCCTTGGCACAGTTTTACTTAAATCGAAAGCCATCGGGACCGTTGATGGGTCATGTGATTTTCGTCGAGCGCTTGCTGCCGTTTATAAGCAAATCTTGGCTGCTGGGAAGGTGCGTGTCTATCAGCGTGTTGATGTAAGAAGTAGTTTAGGAAGCTTTATCAGGAATTTTTGGAGTGAAGTCAATACTTCTAACTTTGCAGCAAAGGATTTGCAGTCAGTTAATAATTTAATCAATGAGTTAAGTGGAATTGAACAAACATTATTAGAGGCTGATGTTGAAAGTATTTTGACCCAAATTAGAGATACTGCTCAAAATTTAGGTGCTAGAGCAAAGAAGGCTCTAAACGATTTACATGATACTCTAAGTAGTGCATGGGAAAATTCCCGTCGTAATCCTCCTCTTCCAGAAGAAAGTCGAGTCACAGTTCCTGAGTTAGTGTCTCAGATAAACGACTCTAGAAAAGATAACCTTTTTGTGATTCAGTCCCATGACCCTAATGAACTACGCTCTTTTAGCCGCTGGCTTGGTAACGAAGCTTATGAACAGCGTAGGCGAACAGGGCAAATTAGTCCTTTAGTCAGTTTTATATTTGATGAAGCTGATGAATTTATTCCTCAAGACGCTTCAGGAACTTATAGAGATTCAACCGAAATTGCAATGACTTTAGCCCGTCGGGGACGAAAATTTGGTTTGGGAATTGGTATTGCAACACAAAGAATTACCTACCTTGATACCAGCATCATAGCTCAACCCCATACATATTTTGTTTCTAAACTACCACGCAAATCTGACCAAGACCGAATTCGTGACGCTTTTGGTTTGAGTGATGAAATGTTTCGTCAGACAGTAAAGTTTAAAAAAGGTGATTGGCTCTTGGTCAGTTATGATGCGACAGGTTTAGAAGCAGTGCCGTTGCCAATTCATACTCCAAACGCGAATGAGAGGCTGGCGAATTTTCTACAAACTTATTCCGATTAATTTTGAATTCCAAGATGGAATATTTTTTGAAAAATCGATTATGGATATCTAAGTTTAACACCACTACCACCATTGGGAGTTGGACAATCCCAGCGAAGGTCGCAAATAGCACAATCTTGTTCGCTAATAGCTCCGGGAACTGCTGGATACCATTGGTCATTGCAACGAGCTTGTTCAATCTGTACTACAGTCTGTGCAAACTCATTTACTGCATCATCAATCTCATTGGGCGTGATGCTAACCTCCAGTAAAGCATTAACTGGGCGCTTAGAGGGACAAGTTGGACCATCAAGCTCATTAAGGAAATACAAAATAGCTTTTTGAGGTAAAACCCCATGTTTTAGCTCATAAAGTTTGGCATAAACCCGCATCTGGAATTCATAGTTTTCTAGGTCTTTTGGATTGACATTCAACAAACTACTGCCTTTGTAATCCCACATTTCACAGTCGGCTGGGTTTCCTGCTGCGTCAGGTGCATCTACCAAAAGGTCAACAACACCATGAAGAATGTGAGTATTGCGATCCGCTTGCAATCTATGTTCCGTATCTTTAACTCTTTTGTAAAGTGTTGGTCCTTCAAGGGCATTAAAATATTGAAGCAAACGTACAGCTTTGAGTCGAATATCTTGGGTTATTGCTCGAATTCCTTGGCTTTTTAAGCCATTTTCAACTTCAACAAAATACTTGACAATATCACTAGGAGGTATTGGCTTTGTTGATTTTGCTTTTTCTGCGTGTCTAAGCTCATCAAAGTAGTCAAGAATTTCTTCATCTTCTAAGATGTTGCAATTATCTGGCAGAGTACCCTTTGTTGAAGGGTCAATTTTTCCATGGAAATGGGTATGACAGCGATCTAAAACTTGGTGAAGAATAGTGCCAAAGTAAGCCTGGGTTTGATAAGCAGGTGCATATTTATGGACATTAAAAGCCCCATACTGACGAGCGCATCGTCTAAATGCGACTATATCTTGAGTAACGCTATAACGACGTTTTATATTTGGTGTTTTGGGTAAAGAGATTGAAAAACCTTGAAAAGGTTTTCTTCTATTTGTGGTCATAAATTTTTCCTTTATATCGTAATAGCGAACATATTCCGCTTAAATTCCACATGATTACGGTTGGGTACAGCAATATGATTTTTAATCTGGTCTTGCGTACCAATTAGAATCAAACCGTATTGTGCGCGTGAATAAGCTACATAAAGCAAACGAATGTCATCTTCTATCGCTAAATCTTCTGGTTGTCTAGTATCTCTTTGATAAAGAGCTTGTCGAAATGGAGCTAAGGTTTGCTCAAGCATTTGTGCGGCTCCAACTTTCCCTTCTTGACCTTACTTTGTAACAACAAATACAAAAGGAAACTCTAAACCCTTTGATTGATGAATTGTCATAATGGGTAAATAGCCTTGAGGAACAATGATTTCCTCATCTTCATCATCATCAATACCCGTCTCAATTAAGTAGCTGATAAACATGTTATAAAATTGATTGATAAAACTCTCATCAATGTCATTTCCAGCAGTATTAGCTCGTAAAACATCTAGGTTAAAACTGTTATAACCTTCAAAAAGACGAGTGACTTTAGAAAGACGTGAGTTTCTTACAGTATCTTGTTTCCATGTCCGAAATGGTTCCCGCGAAAGAATACGATAGATGATTTCTAATAAGTTCAGATTCAGAAATCGACCTGGGTTATTTGGGCTTAGACTATTGGCACATATTTGTGATAAAGCTGCATTACTATTGTTTAGGTAATCATCTAGTAAATTTGTAGGGACGTTAGGGTCATTTCTCACGCTATCGAGAGTATTGAACCATTCCTGAACAGTGTCAATCCACTCCAGAGGTCTTCCCTGTGGGTCTATTTTCGATTGAAAAGTGTGATTTGGGTCAATCACTTGAACCAGTGCTGCTAGTAAACACTGAACTTCGTCACTCTCCATGAAAGATTTAGACCGAGGATTATAGATAGGAATCTCACGTTGCTGGAATGCTGTAATAAAGGGACCAGCATTTCGAGCCGAGTCTTTGGCACTTCGTAGCAGTAAAACGCACTGACTTAGATCGGAGATAATTTTATCACCTATCAAATGATTAATCGTAAATTCAGCAACTGCATTAGCCAAGTCTCCTACTTTCTTTGTTTGAATCCAAGAAACAGCAGGATATGCTCCAGTAATAGATGAGGCAGCATTGACTGGTTTTTTACCTGGAGCACGTACTCCTCGTGCTGTCATTTCTGGAAATGAAGTGATGTATTGGTTGAAAAATTTAACAATATCAGGATGAGAACGGTAGTTGTTATCAAGCTGAATTTGATGAGGATATTTACTATACTTAGCCAGACAAGCTTCATCAAAATTCACCATACAGGTTACATTTCCTCCTCGGAAACGATATAAAGCTTGATCGTCATCGCCGACTACTGTGATATTGTGCGGTGGTTGATGGGCTAAAGCTAAGTAGATTTGCTCTTGAATTGGGTTAGTGTCTTGATATTCATCTACTAATACGTATAACAAAGGAGGATTTTGGTCACTTCCCTGTAAAAACTGTTGACCTATAAGAGAGGTGATAAATTCAAGAAAACTAGCTTGGAGATGAGCGAAGTCGCAACGATAGTTTTCCTTTAGAGCTTGAGCATACTGCTGATAAAACTTTGCTAAAGTTGCCCAGTGTCCACCAGCACTGAGCATTGCTTGTAAATTAACGTAGTCTTCTACAATGTGATTAAAAAGTGTGACTGCTGACTTGGCTCGCTTCCATTTATTAGGAGGATAGTTGGTGTTACGCCAATCGCGCACAGCATAATTAAAATGTTGCCAGAAAGCTAAATCTTGAAATTTTGAAATATCAGCATAGCGGTAGGTAAATAAATCCTGTTCTACCTGATCCAGAAGGCGAACATTTTGATAGCTTGGATAGCGGTATTCTTGGAGAATATCATTACATAAACTATGTAGTGTTCCTATTCTGATATCAGCCAGATCAACATTTTTCAGGTTATGATCTGTATTTTGTAGTGCTACTAGGTAAGTCGCCAAGCGGTCTTCAAGGTTACGTGCTGCTTTAGCAGTAAAAGTAGTTAAGAGAATAGAGCGAGGTTGGACACCATTTACACAAAGCAATTTCAAAGTTCGTGTTACTAGTACTTCGCTTTTGCCCGATCCTGGTCCCGCTAGAAGCCACAAGGGACCATTGCCATACTCCACAGCTTCTTTTTGCTTCTGATCAAGGTCGTAGCCACGTGCTGAAGGTTGAGCAAGACATATGTGGAAAGTGTTCAAATCAATCATTTCGTACCCTTATTAGCTCTCCTCATTTTTTCTCCGACCCATATTTGAACGGGCTACCCTGCGTTGCTCAAGAAGTTCATCACGCAGTAAATTTTGCTGCTCAGGGTCTTGCCAATCCCTAATCAATCGTTTTAGTGCCACGTTCACCATGTCTTGTAGGCTTGGGGCATCGCTAATTTGATGAGGAGCAAGTGATTGCTCGAACGAGTGTTTAATCCTGTGCAAGTCCGCATAAATTTCATTTGGAATCCGTGCTTGATAGGGCAATTGTATTACCGCAGCTATATATCTGACCCCAGCATAAATACATACAACTAATTTCTGCTACCATGTATGCTTGTATGCAAGCTTATGCAAAAATGAAATTAACTTATAGGAGAAGTAATGTTTGAACTTGTCATAAAAGGTGTTCCCGTACACCGTGGTCCTAAGCGCGAACATATTACTTATGTTGCAAGTACTACTTTTGGTGACATTGCTCGACTATTAAACGATGGTCACCTCTATATCCCCAACATCCCAGACTTGCCGGACTTTGCCCAACGTAAACTTAACCAGACACGAGTCAAGGCGATCGCCCGGTACATTCTGGAGACTTATCAGGATGGGACTACATTTTTCCCGCCAATTTGTGTTAATGCTCAACCATCACCAACTTACAAAGATGGTAGCCTCCATCTTCCTTACCAGTCACTTGGATTGCGCTTAACTGATGGTCAACATAGATGTTTTGGGATTCGTCAAGCACTCCAAGATATCCAGACGCAACCGTCAGAGTATACCATCATCCTTTCACAATTAGAAATTGGCGTGTTAATATATGCTGGACTGTCTTTAGAGGAGGAGCGTCAAGCTTTCCGCGACCAAAACCTGTTAGTCCAACGACCAAGCGTGTCGCTATCCCATGCTTTTGACAGGCGATCGCCCACAGTTTTGATTGCCAAAAATTTACTAGAGCGAGTTCCTCATTTTCGCGATAATGTAGAAATGTTTGAAAGCGGATTGGGTCAACACAATCCCAAGTTGCTAACGCTTGCCACTTTGGTGACTGCAACCCAACATATGTTTTCACATTTGCAGTCAAAAGAGAATTTAGAGCCATTAGTTGATTGGGCAACGGCATTTTGGACTGCAACAGCGAGTGTGTTACTCGATGAGCCTTGGACGATAAAAAGTAAAGAGGAACGTGCAGCTCAAAGACAGGATTCATTAGTAGTGAGCGCTCCTATATTTCAGGCATTGGGGATGTTGGCTCACGACTTATATCAAGAGGGTGTTCCAGCAGAAAATTTTGTCCAGTGGTTAAGCAGACTGCAAGAAATAGACTGGCGGCGCTCTAATCAACTATGGCAAGAGCGAGGTATCACACAAGTTAGAAGTCAGGGAGAAGCAATTATTCCAAATACTAAGACAACTATTAGGGCTTGTCATAAGGTACTAAGAGAGTTGATTGGTGTTGCACCCGTTGGTGGTGTGATTTGAGCAAATTCCAATCCTAAAACTTCTTGAAAGACATTGCGGTTACTAAACTTGCTGTCATAGCGCTCGTTCCACCACAACCAACCAGTAGAATCTGCCCAAACATTGTGCTTTTTGAGTACTTCTATACGGGTTAATGCCAGTCCTCCTAAGACAAACTCCGGTCGGCTCCAAGCCAATAGTTCATCCAACTCTTCTATAGACAAGCCAAATTTAAAGCCCGTGGTTCTAGTTTTATCAACTTTCAATAGCCCTCCCAGTGCAATGTACTCATAGCCAATGTCCCGATAAACACTAATCAAGGGAGCCAGGAAGCTTTTAGGTAATTCGTAATGTGGAGGAAAACAATCTAACTGGGGAACTACCTTTTGATGCCAATTGTAGATTGCATACCCAACTTGAACTACGCCAATCAAAGCATAGGTTCTTTGTTTATGCCAATATTCTTCCCAAGTTAATCTGGCTAAATATAAAGACAGTAATGGCTCACCAAAAATGTCTTGCGTGAAAACAAAATCAGGACAAAATTGGTCACAACGTTCGAGATATTCTTTAACCTTCTGTCGTAAATGCTGTTCAGATGCCAAACGTAACTCACGCATCCACCGATGATTACGGTATTCACAATACTGTTGGTAGTACCAAGGGAAATCTTGATTTGTAAAAACACCACTGTCTATAAAAAAGGGCTTTTCCAAATCACGAATACTCTGAAGGAGCTTATTGTAACATGAAACAGGTGCAAGAACACCATAATTTCCTTCTATTTTTTTTAATCTTTTTAATAAACCTAACCAGTCCATAGAAAAAACTGGTAAAAATTTATTATTTAAATTCATATTTTTAATATTTAATTTCTTATTATAAGATTAACATTATTCTGGATGATAATCCTCTAAGTTTTCTGTTTAATTTTCACTATTTAGAAATTCTTGTAAACGATTATAAAATATATAAGTATTGTGAAAACCACGTCTACGATTGCGGTCATTTCCTCTAAAAATAACTGCTTCTACCCCAATTTGTTCACAGATTTTACACTTACATTCCTGCCAAGGTCTTGCTTCTAAAAGCTCTCTGTACATCTGAGTGTGTTGTCTTAAACGTCTGGCTTTAGCTGCTGGGTTGACCTTACCGTTGCGAGGTAATTCTAACAACTCGTCGAAAGCAAGCAGTTTATTGAGCGCATCATCTATCGATATTTTATCTTTATCATATTCTCGGATTGCGAAGAGTGCGTCTTGCTCAAGCAGCTTGAGAGTTTCACGCTCATAACCATTTTCCAATAAATGCTTAATTCGTTGTGAGTGCTTATCTACAAAAGGAATACGGACAGCAGCGTAATTTTTCCCGCTCATAGTATGGTAGTTGTTTACTGCATCAAACCAAGCTTTACGCAACGGACCTGCAGAGTCAAAGCTAGTAACTCCCAAATGGCGGAAATAAGGAATAGCTTCAATACGCCCCACCCCAAATAAATGTAGTCTTGTTGTGGGAGTCAAATGTGGATAAACCTCCTGTAGAACTTCTAAAATTTCTTTAGTTGGTGTTCTTGCTAGTCCACCTATAGCAATATAGTCGTACCCCATTTCAACCAGTGCTTTCACTGCATCAGCATATTTTTCTGGATTCCACCCTTGTGCAACACCTATAGGAGTAAATGTATACCCTCTGCTGTCATGTTTTCTGATAAATTCCTCTGCATTTCGCAAAGTAAGGTCATAGCGTTTCTCTCTTACTCCAGGTTGTGCAAAAGGTCCCACAATTAAGTGGTCAATACTGACTCCGTAATTGAAGCCCAGTTGCTCATAATAATCCAAAATTTCTACAGTATTATATGGAGGTTCTTCCTGTTTTATATATCCAAACGCTCCACAATCTCCCATGATTTTTCCTGGGAACCTAACAAAGTTGCGGATACCTCCTACTGCTTCTATGTCATTCTTTTTTGATTTTCTTTTATCAACAACTACTTTAGACACTAAAATTCCATGATAGTTCCGTTCTCCATATATTTCATGGGCATAGATATCGTCTGTATATGCATTACGATTGGGACTAAATTTATCTTGTTCAAAGACATAGCCAGCATCTACTTTATCATCCCATTCTGGAATAAAGTATTGCATTTGTAAATGCTTATTAACTGCTGGACGTAATTCCAGAAAGCGATGTAAATCTTCTTCTGTAGATTTTGGCTTACTTTTTGTTTGATTTTTAACTCTTGACTTTTTTTCTTTTGAAAATGAGATTCCTAAAGGTAAATATAATTGATTTGGTTGCTTATCTAAAACATCTTTTAGTATTTCTGGCTCTCTGTATAAATTTTGCAATAAATCAGAGTTCTCTCTCACTTCATTGGCAATCAGCTTGAGCAGATGTCCTTTTAATCCCACTAATGCACAGCTAAAACGTGATGCATCGGCATTGGAAAGAGTAAACACTTCAGACTTAGCTTTGTCTGAATCTATATAATTTATGCTTTTATTTGAGGCGAAAAATATGAAAGTTTGGTTAGTATGAGTCTCAACAGGTAAGTTTAAAGCACGCAGGTATTTATCTCCAAGCAAGACAAACACCAAATCGTATCCAACAACTGCTTGTTTAAATGCCTCATGTATTCCGAGAAAATCTGCCCAAGAACAAACCTCATTACTCTTCATCGAGTTGAATGTGACGGAGTAGGGAACGATAACTCTGTCTTCAGGGATTAACCCATACCCTGCTGAGATGATTTTCACATCTACCACATATGATCCAAAGCGCTTACCGTCAGGTTGCCTCAGGCTGCGCAGGATATTTACACCCTCCATTGCCCGCATATGCTGTAAACCCGTGTACATCTGAGCTGCTGGACAAGAAAACTCAGATAGTAATTGAGAGCGTTCGCTTAACTTCTTTGCGTCTTTAAAATCTTCGATTGTGAGCTGGTTTGTTGGCTTAAAGCGTTTTTCCCCTGTACAAGAGGTAATTACTAAA
The DNA here is from genome assembly GCA_016903675.1 of Stigonema ocellatum SAG 48.90 = DSM 106950. GTDB lineage: Bacteria > Cyanobacteriota > Cyanobacteriia > Cyanobacteriales > Nostocaceae > Stigonema > Stigonema ocellatum. Next base: position 85,474 of record JADQBA010000016.1, read on the forward strand.
ACGCGAGGCTGTTGCTTGATATGATTTAACGCAACAGCAGTTGTTGTTTCAAATAATTTAGTCATCTTCGTACTCTACCCAAGAATTAGGAGTTTCTGAAACCGCAACCTTCAGTTGTACATCAAGCGGCACCCGCTTCTTGGTTTCGTCATAAATATATTTAGCAATCATCTCAGATGTTGTTTCATATTCGGGAGGCATGACTTCGTTTAGGATGCAGTGGTCAAGTCCTCCCTTACTTACATCTTTCTTTGCCCAACGTAGAGTTCTGAAATCCGAGACCATCGCTGGATGCGGACAATACTCGGACAAATGCAGCGAATATGACGATGCCTCGATTCGCACTTTATAAGTGTGCCCGTGCATTCTACCACAGGGTCCGTCGTAATCCTTAATATAATGAGCGCTATCAAACGTAAATTCTGTAACGAGTTTCCATTTGGGCATTTTATGTATCCCTATTAAACATAAATTGCTTTTTAGCAAAATAAGTTCATCTTTATACAATAAAAGTATTCGATTATACTTTTCTTAAAAAAGAATATTCGATATTACCGTGAATGTAAATACTTTGGCACAAACTGTTACTGTGTAGCGGCTTCGGATAGTAAACCTGACATGGACAGGACGTGTTCTGACGCCTGTTTGGCGACAAGAGTAACCTGAGTTCTCGCCTCCGTATCAGTACAGATTTGACTCCAGTGCCGTTGCCAACGGGAAAGTAGACGCTGTAAATCCACCAATTCTGCTGCTTGGTCTATATCCATGGACTGCGCAGTCCACTCAATAAAAAACTTGCTTTCTTCTACGAGACTAACAACTAAATCACCATGTGCTGGGTCATCTAAAAAAGATTTAATCCGTGCCAAGTTTGCAGCTAGGTTCCCCAAACGGGTGGGAATATTATCTCTTTGAAGCCTTTGTTGTTTTTGAGTCCAGTCTTTCATACGTCTCCTAGCAACTGTTGAATAACTTCGGCAACTCGTTCTCTAATCGTAGCGTCCTGAATTTCCATTGAACTTAATCAGCAACGCCAAAAACTTTAATAATAATGATCATCAAATAGAGAGGGGATGAGGCTAGCGTCGCTAGCCTCATCCCCTATAACCCGCGCACGATTATCATTTTCATTTAGATAATTTTAAGTATTTTAACTGATTGACAAAAGTCACTTTACCTTAACCTCTCACGAATGGCTGGTGGGCACTGCCCACCCTACGAAATCATCAGCTTTTTGTTGCTCTGATTTTCGCAACAAGGCGGTGGTGCAAGATATGAGCCTACCCACTTAACTAATAAGTTCTTAATTACGAATTACGAATTACGAATTACGAATTATTCACTCACTGCTCCCAAAGCTTTCAAAGTTACCTTTTCAGCTACCGTTAAACCAATTATACCTGTAATATTCATACCCTCATAAGGTCTATGTGCCCTAAAAGTTTTTAAACACTCACCTGTAGCCACACTCCAAAGCTTAATAGTCTCGTCTTTGCTACCACTGGCTAACATTTGACCATCTGGACTAAAAGCAACACACCAGATCACTTTCTCATGTCCCCGCAACGTTTTCAAAGTTACACCTGTATTCACATCCCAAAGCTTTACTGTTTGGTCATCGCTGCTACTTGCTAACATTTGACCATCTGGGCTAAATGTAATTGACCTAACTCCGTGGGTATGTCCTTGAAAAGTACGTAGGCATTGCCCTGTACCCATATGCCATAGTTTAATGGTTTGGTCAGCGCTACCACTGGCAACAAGGCTACCACAGGGACTAAAAGCAACTGATAAAACCCAATCCTCATGTCCTACCAAGGTTGTTAAACAAATACCAGTACTAGCATCCCAGAGTTTAATGGTTTGGTCATCACTACCGCTGGCTAAGGTCGTTCCTTCTGGGCTGAAAGCTACTAACTTGACCCGATGAGTGTGTTCTTGCAGCGTATGTAAACACTCACCCGTGCGCCAATCCCAAAGCTTAACAGTGTAATCGTTACCACCACTTGCCAGAATTTGTCCATCTGGACTGAAACAAACTGATTGAACCCAACCACTATGTCCCCACAAAGTTCTCAAACATTCACTTGTCTTGGCATCCCACACCTTGATAGTTTGGTCATCACTGCTGGAAGCTAGGATTTGAGTACTGAGGTCACTGAGTGTGGCAAATGTGACTGCTGTGACTATATTAGTATGACCAAGCAATGTTCTTTTACATTGTGCCGTCGAAATATCCCACAGTCTGACTCTATGGTCTGCATGACTACTTGCCAAGGTTTGACCATCCACACTGAAGGCAACAGATGACACCCAATTGCTGTAAGTTGAGAGCGATCGCAAGCATTGTCCAGAAGAAAAATCCCAAAATTTTACAGTTTGGTCATCACTCACACTCACCAACGTTTGCCCATCAGGACTAAAACCAACTAACCAAACCCTCTCGGTATGTTCCTGCAAAGTTTGCAAACAATCAACCGTTGAAACATCCCATATCTTAACAGTTTTATCTTCACTTGCTGTCGCCAGTAACCGACCATTTGCACTGAAGTTAACTGACCAGACATAGCTGCTGTAACCTGGTATAACTTTAACACATTCTAGCGTCTGGATATCCCATAATTTCACAGTGTTACCATCGCTTCCCGTTGCTAGTATATGCCCATCAGGACTCAAAGCAACAGAACGTTTCCAGTTGATGTTGGTTTCCAAACTCCGCAAGCACTGACCGTTATTAATATCCCAAACCCTTACAGTTTGGTCTTCACTGCTACTCACTAATATTTGTCCATTTCCACTGAACGCAACAGACCATATCCGACCTGTATGTCCAAGCAAAGCTTTAATGTACTGCCCAGTGTGTATATTCCATAATCGCACAGTTTGGTCATTACTACCACTTGCCAAAATTTGACCATCTGGACTAAAAGCAACAGATTTCACCCAACCGGTATGACCTCGTAGGGTTTTGAGACATTGCCCAGTTTGAACATTCCACAATCGTACTGTTTGGTCATGACTAGCGCTTGCCAAAATTTGACCATCTGGGCTAAAAGCAAGACATACTACCCAACTAGTATGCCCGTTATAGCAGCGCAACTTTCGACCATCTGCAACTTGCCACAAACAAATCTCTTCATCAATCCCTATTGCTATCAACTTTCCGTCTGGACTAAAGGTTGCTGAGAAAATAACGCCTAAAGTTTGAGTCAATACAGATTTAGTCAAATCTGAGTTAGAGAAATTGACGAAGTGCAAATTCATCCCCTGTAGGTACGCCTGCCAAACAGTTAAGTTAGAAAAATTATAGCCACTGAGGTCTACCTGCAATTGCCAGAGGAGATTGAGAAGATTACCCCCAGCATATCCCGGTTTTCGGGGTGCATGGGAACGTAGTGTTGACAGCAACTGATTCAAGTGGTCTTGGACAATTTCCTGATTTCCCAAAAAAGTCAGAAGTCTATCGGCAATAGGCTTCAGTATCAGCCTTGTTTGAGTATTTCTTAAATAATCTTTTGCCTGAGATTTGATGAGCGCATAGCTATTAAATTTTGTTATTTCTCCAGCTAAAATCTCTTGGCAAATCTCTTCGATAAATCGGTCAGTGATATATTCCATAACTACGGGTTGTTGAGAGAATTTTGCCAATTTTTTCTCAACTAAAGAGCGCGATATTAGAGAATCTAATGTTTCTAACAAATCCCGTGGTGCCACAGCAGGGATAATATCTCCTTGCAATTCTGCTAGTGATAACCATTCGCGATTAATTGCCAGCCAGTACATGACCTGCTGTTCTAACACAGACAGGCGATTAAACTGTTGGTCAAGTAAATCTGAAATGTCTCCAAATACAATTGTGCCTTGCTGCAAAAACTCAGCAGTACTACCGTCAAATAACTCCTGAATGGTTGTCGCCACAATCTTGAGTGCCAGTGGATTGCCTGCATAGTAACTCACTAGCGTGCGACCTTCATCTTCAGATACAGAAAAGCCTTTTTCTAATAGAATAGAGTGACATTGTTCTTGAGGTAAACCAGATAATCTTAACGAATGAATACGTGAATTTTTACCTTCTTTAACGCTAATTCCTCGAAGTTTTTCCCGACTGGTTAATACCAGGCAACTCTGATGGTTAGTTTCTCCCACACATCTAAAAAGTTGCCCATATCCTTCATATCCTTGTCGATATGCTCCTGCACGTTTGTCACTGGATAAAATTGATTCTACATTGTCAAGTACTAACAAACAGCGTGCAGAACGGAGATACTCAATTAATCGAGCAATTTTAGCATCCACTGTCTCGGGAAAAACCCTCTCCTGTTGATGAGAAAAAAAGTTAATGAGGTCAGTAAGAAGTTCTGGGAGAGTAGGAGCATTACGAAGGCTTCGCCAAATGAGATACTCAAATTCATCTTCAAGAAGCTGTGCTAACTTCACAGATAAAGCAGTTTTCCCAATTCCACCCATCCCAAACAAAGTAATCAGTCGGCTTTGGTCGTGAACAACCCATTGTTCTAGTTGTGCGAGTTCTTCTGTGCGTCCGTAAAACGCTGAAACATCGATCGCGTCTCCCCAGTCCTGTCGTTTACGAGTAGTTTTTGCCGCACTATATCTAGTTTGGGCGCGAACCTCACAATCAAAATTTAAAGCAGTCCCATTACCCCAGTCCATTTTTTCTTCCTGCGGTAAGGCAAATAAACTGCGGCGACGAAAATTTTTCCCACTTAACTGTAGCCAAGTCGGCGGTGTAGCGGCGGGATTTTGGCAAATGACAGGTAACCAAGAAGCACAGGGAAAGTCATCTTCTAAGCCCTGTAGCTTTCTGCGTGCTTGCTGTACCGCCAAGAATAAAGATAGTTGCTCAATGGCGAAACCTTGTAAAAAATTATTAAAAAATTCCTGTGCCACCAGATTGGGCACAGACTCCCGCATCACAATTATTGTGGGAATATTCAGTTTCTCAAGAGATAAAGCCAATCCCAACCCATCACAGGAGTTGAAGATTGCCAGCTTTAAACCTTTATCAATGGCGACTTTGAGCGCTTCTTCTAATTGTTCAATCCCCAGGCTATTGTTGGTGGGATTTTCATTGATATAAATCTTGCCTGTTTCACCCTCAGTTTGGCTGTGACCTGCGAAAAAAAGGATATCCCAGCCATTGGAGTCCCAAAGCTGCGTGTTGAATTCCTGACGTTTTGGCTTGACAAGAAAGACAATTTCTGAATCAGGCAAGCTGTTAAGCCACTTGCGCTCTGCTTCCAAATCAATACCAGCGCTGTTGCCCAGAATTGCCAAAATTCGCACTTTATGATGTTTGATTTGTAGCGGTGATATTTCGCGGCGTTTATACTCGGGTCGGGAAAGCGCCATTTCAGCCAGTGGATAATCCTCAAAAAAGTCACAACGATGCCACGGTAATCGCCGTAGCATCAGATCATTGGTTTCAAGAATTACCCGTATTTCTTCCTTTGGGTTGAGTCGAGATCGCACTTGGCGGCTAATGTTAACAATCCCCTCGGATCTCAACCAAGCATTCATGGATTCTGCTAATTTTTGACACAAATCATGAAAATCAGTGATTGAGATGTTGGTGATCCCGCTAAAATCAATTTCCAGATCATCATCTTCAAGGGAACGGAGATACATGCGATCGCACAAGCTATCATAATTTGACCGCCATTTTTTATACAATTCAATTAAATTAGGAGCAGGAGGCAACCAACCGATGAATTGCTCTGGTAGTGGATGACCTAATACCCACAGTTGGACAGTAATTCTTGGAAATCCCAGATACAACTCGCCATGTCCCAGATTAATGACAACTGACTTGCTCATGTTCTTGGTAGGGGTGTAGGGGTGTGGGGGTGTGGGGGTGTAGGGGCATAATTTCAAATAAAATTTTCCGGACACCCTTAGTCTCCTACACCCTTACACCCTTTCTTTTCTTGACAAGCTACAGCCAACAACTATAATACAATATGTAATCTATTTGATATAAGGATTGCCTTTGTTGTCTGTCTTTGAGTGAAAACGTAATTCCAGCCTAACGCACCTCTCTCACGCTTCTGGTGCGAAACTATTCATTTGCATTTACGACCTCAAAGAAATACCAACAAAGGAATATTCAATGGAATTCAAACCACTTTTCACAGGCAAATTGGTTCGCCTTGCTGCACCTAAACCAGAGGACAACGAATATTTTGCCAGATGGTCCCAAAACGATGAGTACCTCAGGATTGCAGACAACGACCCAGCGCGACCTATAACTCCTGAAGATTGGGCAAAGTTTGAAGCGAGTGTTTTAGATTCACCCAATAGCTACCACTTCCGTCTGCGAACTTTGGCAGAGGATACCAAGATTGATGAAGTTCCTTCTGAGTTTGATCAAAAATCTCATGTATGGCAGTAAATGGTATAATATTTGTACCATTAACATCCATTGGAGTGAAAACCATGCCACGCCTAGATTTGGGTAATCCCTATGATTACTATGTGCAGGTATTAATTGATACTGGACTTTACAGCACATACACGGAAGTTGTGAAGGATGCGTTGCGCCAGCACATGGATTCCCACACCGAAAGCAAACGTATAGCGTTATTCCATGCTGCCATTGCTGAAGGAGAAGCCGACATACAGGCAGGACGCGTTGCGCCTTACAGCCCAGCATTGATTGACCGTTTGACCGCAGAAGTTCTTGAAGGTGAATAAAGAAAATTGCTACACTCTCCATATATCCGCGCGCGCGCAGCGCGATTACAAGAAAATTCAGCGTTATACGCGGGATTCATATGGCAAAGAGCAAGTGTTGAAATACGCTGCCCTGCTCAAGGGATGTTTTGAGAAAATAACGGACAATCCCATGCTGGGACATTGGCGACCCGATATTCCACAAACGCATAAGGCATATAACGCAGGTGAACATATTATTGTCTATCGCGTGGAAGATCAGACGGTCTATGTGGTGGCCATTCTACACAGCAGAATGGATTTCTCACGCCATCTGGAAGAATAGCTTGATAGAAAATGCTTCCTTGCTTCTATTCCTCCGTAGAAAGCAACATAAGTGAAAGTAAGGAAATAATTTCAACTTTACTGGTGCCGAGGAAAGGTCCTAGGTGGAAGTAGCTCCATTAATGCCATGATCTATATTCGGGGTTCCTGGAGTGACTATGACCGTTGGCATGATTTAGGGAACACCGGGTGGAGTGCTAAAGAGGTACTACCCTACTTCAAAAAAGCTGAGCACCAAGAACGGGGTGCTGATGAATATCACGGTAGAGGAGGACCTCTTAACGTTGCCGATTTGCGCTACATTAACCCACTTTCCCAAGCCTTTGTAAAAGCAGGCTTAGAAGCTGGTTTACCGTTAAACCGCGACTTCAACGCAGCCAATCAGGAAGGAGTGGGATTTTATCAATTGACACTCCCCATGCCTAAAGGCAAGGGGATTCTGTAAGAGTTTCAGCCGTATCTCTTACATATCCGACTGTCGGAGTTTCCCACGCATTGGCGGTGATTCCCGTAGGCATGGTTCCTGGACTCAACCCACTTGGGATTGATAACTTCCGAGGCGTAACTTTCCCCCAGTCTGGGGGTAGGGTGCAAAATAATTCACCAGTTTCACTCTATGTGTAGCACGAAGCTCCCACTCCTGTCAACTACAATTCCATTTTGCTCCCGTGTACTACTTAGATCACGGCTTCACGCGACCTCAAGGACATGGATTTACATTAGGACCAATCCTGTTATGTCCCCAAAGCAAAGGTAGCATTACTTTACGCTCAAGCAATCCATTAGAACCACCAGTTATTGACCCAAATTACCTGTCTAATGAAGCCGATTTACCAGTTTTAGTATCAGGCGTAAAACTAGCTCGCAAACTAGTACAGATGATCGCGTTTGACCCATTTCGGGGCGCGGAAGTAGTCCCTGGTTTTGAAGTACAAGTAGAAGAGGAAATCTCCAACTTCATTCGCAACACTGCGGAAACCTTATATCACCCTGTTGGTACTTGCAAAATGGGTAACGATCGCATGTCAGTGGTCAACTCCCAACTCCAAGTTCACGGAATACAAGGGCTGCGAGTAGTCGATGCATCAATTATGCCGAATATCGTTGGTGGAAATACTAACGCCCCCACAATGATGATTGCTGAAAAAGCTGCCGATATTATTTTAGCCTGATTACTATAATGTGGGTAGAATCTAGTGACGGTAGTTGAAGTAGCTGCTATAATGGAACCAAGAGTCGCTAACTTGGAAAAGCATCACCTTAGCTGTGATTCTTTTTCCCTTCTGTATGCCATGCAAAGCGATTAGTCACGTTTGAAATTGTCATTTCAGGCATTCAAAGCTGTTGGTCAAAAGTCAAACATCAAGTAGGTTTTTAAGTAAAAATACCACAAAAAACACAGCTTTTATAAATTTATCAAGAAGTTATTTTGGTTATTACAGATAAAATGTTGATTTTTAGGTAACCTGGAAGCGCAGATCTTAGGAGTAAAGTCAGCGTTATGCACGTGTTGTTATCTGGATCGCTGAAAGTAGAGAAATTGACTGTTAAGATTGCAGATTTACCAGCTTCGTTACATGGGACGAAGCTGGTGCAATTGTCGGATTTGCATTACGATGGTTTGCGGCTGTCGTCCGAAATGTTAGAACAGGCGATCGCGGCCAGCAATGAAGCTGAACCCGATCTCGTTGTCTTAACCGGCGACTACGTTACTGACGATCCATCACCAATTCATCAACTGGTGTTACGACTCAAACATCTACAAAGTCGTGCAGGCACCTATGCTGTACTCGGCAACCACGATATATATTACAATTCCTCAAAAGTAAAAGTTACAGCCGCCCTCAATAGCATCGGCATTAACGTTCTCTGGAATGAAATCGCCTATCCGCTAGGAAAAGAATTGCCAGTAGTTGGGCTAGCTGATTATTGGTCACGGGAATTCAACCCCAAAGTTGCCATGAACCAGTTAGACCCTACAACACCCCGCATCGTATTATCGCACAACCCAGATTCTGCTGAGATATTGCAACAATGGCGGGTGGATTTGCAACTATCTGGTCATACCCACGGCGGTCAAATTGTCATACCAGGACTTGGTCCTCTAGTAGTCTATTATAAAAAGCTCCTTTGCAAATATCAAAAGTTCCTTTACAAACTTCCCAAAAAAGTGCGGCGATGCTTACCATTATTGCGAGTAGACTGGACTAAAGTTGTGCGACATTGGGAATGGTCCCAAGGGTTTCACAAAGTGGCCAAAAATCAACTATACATTAATCGCGGCTTAGGAACTTATCTACCCGGACGTCTGTTTTGCCCACCAGAAGTTACTGTAATTACTTTACAAAGAGAATTGGGAGTGGGGAGTGGGGAAAGAGGGTGTTGATGGAATCTCTTGCAAAAGTCATGAGTCTTGGTTTGCGTCTTTGCGTCTTTGCGTGAGGCAAAAAAAGATTTCTGCAAGAGATTTAATCAACAGGTAATAGCGTAATAGTCTTGTCTCCATTACCACTAGCGACGGTCTTACCATCTGGGCTAAAGGCAACGCAATAAATCGGTTCTTCATTTCCTGTAAAAGTACGGAGTTCCTTACCCGTATCCACCTGCCAAAACTTGATCGTCTTGTCTTTACTACCACTGGCTAGAGTCTTGCCATCTGGGCTGAATGCAACAGAATAGATTTCGTCAGAATGCCCCGTGAGAGTACGGATTTCTTTACCACTTGACAGTTGCCAAATCTTGATTGTCTTGTCTGTACTACCACTGGCTAGAGTCTTGCCGTCAGGACTGAATGCAATAGAATTAATTCCGCCAAATAAGTTAGAATGTCCACTGAGGGTAAGGAATTTATTTTCATCCAGATACCAAATTTTGATAGTTTTATCATCCATAGCACCGCTACTAGCTAAAATCTTGCCATCCGGGCTAAAAGCAACGCACAAAACCTCGTCCGCATGTCCTGGAATAGTATATATTCCTTTATACTTTTCAATCGACCAAAGCTTGATGGTCTTATCTTTACTGCCACTGGCTAAAGTCTTTCCATCCGGACTAAACGCTATAGAGTAAACCTTGTTTTCATGCCCTGTAAAAGTGCAGATTTCCTTTCCTGTCACCACATCCCACAACTTTATGATTTTGTCATCATAACCACTAGCGATCTGCTTGCCATTAGGACTGAATGCAACTGAATTAACCCCTCCAAAATAGGAAGATTCTTCGTATCCCTTGAGAGTGCGGGGTTCATTGCTAGCCAAATTCCAAATTTTTATGGTTTTGTCATTACTACCACTGGCTAAAGTCTGACCATCAGGACTAAAAGCGACAGACATAACCTTATCTGAATGTCCTTTAAGAGTTCGTATTAATATTAAGTTCTGCTTTATTGGCTGTGATGTAAGTGTAGTGACATCTGGTGTAACCGCCTTAGTTATTTTGTCATCTAACAGAGGATTAGAGCCTTCCTCTAGCGCAACAGGTGAGGGATTTTGAGAAGAACTTGTTGGCGATGCCTGAGGTGGTACTGGTATTGGTGATTTGGAGACGGCGCTTTCTGGGGGTTCCTCGACTTGAGGCACCAGGGGAGGGGTTTCCTTGATAGAATTAAGTGGCGTGCGAGTACTGTCGGACTGCCATTCGGTTGCTGATGGCTGTTGAGGACTGGAGTCTTTTTTTACCACAATTGGTGATGTATTTTGAGAAGCACTTGTTTGCGGCGTCTGTGGTGGTACTAGTGCTAGAGATTGGGTGGTTGCTTGAGGTTTTTGAAGCTTGAAACCTTCTAGTTTTCTAATTTTCTCTGACGTACCCTGTGAGTCCTGCTCAGCCAACGTCAGCGACAGGGTTAATACTTGCACTTCAGTCTGGATCTGAGCGATCGCGTACTTTAATTCCTCTATATGTTTTTGAGTATTTATACTTATTTCTCCCATAAGGGCATCAAGTTGAGTTAAACGCTGTCTGAGTTCATCGATATTATGCTCCTGCTGATTGCGCTGCATTTCCTGGATCTGTTGTTGAGTTGTTTTACTTAACTGTTGTGTTAAGGCATCAAGTTGAGTCAGACGCTGGCTGAGCGGCTCAATCTGCTTCTGAGTACTTGTACTCAATTGTTTCATGAGGGCATCAAGTTGAGTCAAACGCTGCCTGAAATCGTCAATCTTATAGTCCTGCTGGTTGCGCTGTAATTCCTGGATCTGTTGAGTAGTAGTTCTACTTAAGTGTTGTGTTAAGGCATCAAGTTGAGTCAGACGCTGGCTGAGCGGCTCAATGTGATTCTCAGTATTTATACTTAGTTGTTCCGTGAGAGCATCAAGTTGATTCAGGTGCTGGCTAAAAGCGTCAACATTCTGCTCCTGTTGGTTGCGCTTTAATTCCTGGATCTGTTGAGTAGTGGTTATACTCAACTGTTGTGTCAAGGAGTCAAGTTTAGTGAGACGCTGCGAAAAAACATCGACGCTCAGTTGCTGGTTATTCCGTAATTGTTCAAGCTGCTGGCTAGTTGTTGTACTCAGTTTTTGCGTAAAGTTATCGAAGTTTTCGAGGCGCTGTCTGAGTGGGTCGATCAGTAAGTCTAGTCTGGTGAGGGCTGCTTGGTGATCCTGCTGGTTCAAATACTTTAACCTTTCCCGATTAGCTACGTTCAAGCCGATAGTTAAAGTCAAAGGCGCTACGGCGTAGACAATTTGTTGAGTGACTGCTGCTGTGACGATGCCAATTGTAGACAGAGAAAGGGAGACATATTCGCTAACTTCGAGCCAGTGGAGTTGTGTCATAGGTAGACTGCTGTACTTGGTGGTTGAAGAGGGGATTGGGGACTGGCGACTGGGGACTGGTGAATGGGGACTGGGTAATGGGGACTGGTGACTGGGAATATGCTATTCCCCAATAAAGAGTCCCCATTACCCACAGTTGGCTAAAAGCAAATGCGTCGGTTGGCGAAAACTTCATTTGAATTGTCATTTGAACCTCAGTAAACGCTTTATCCACTGTCCAAACTTTTCTATAAGGGATTTTGGCTTTGATTTGCGTCTATATGATGATGATGTAGAATTGTTGTGTTTAGTTCTCAAATCGCCTTCTAGCTGTGCAGCTTTATGTAAGTCTGAGGTGGTTCTATATTCATATCCCAGTAAGGAGCAGATAAACCCACGGTATTTGTATGCTTCAATGTAGTAAGGGTCGAGACGAATAGCTTGAGTAAAGCTGGCGATCGCTTCCTCATATTTTCCTAGTTTTGCATTCTCTACTCCCCAGTCGTAGAAAGTTTCGGCATTAGAGCGATTGGTATAAGTTTTTATTGGTTTTGTTGGACTAGATGAAATTGCAGCGCTTGGCTGATAAGACTTGAGCTTGTTGTAAGCGGCGTTGATTTGTTTGATTTTTTCCTCTGCTTCCTGCTTTTGTTGTGGATGAGGAAAACGATCAGGATGCCAAGTCTTAACCAGCTGACGATAAGCTTGCTTAACATCTACTGGCAATGCACCGGGTTTCAGCCCCAAGATAGAGTGGGCGTGATTTATATCAAGGCTATCATCGCGCATACTGGGAAAATAGTCAGCAATCGTAAATCCATGTTAACCATTCCCAGAAATCCTTTTCACTCAACCCAAACACCTCACAGCGGCTACCACTGGGATCGTAGTAGTCGTCGCTTCTTTGAAGGTTGGTATTATCGCGTAAGTTTGCCCGAAGAAGGTCAAACTTTCGCTTTCATGTACTCCATCGAAGACCCCATCGGTGGTAAACCTCACAGCGGAGGTGCAGCACAAATTCTCGGTCCAAACGATGAGTATTTGTGGCGTACTTTTCCAGATGTCGGCAAATTTTGGGCTAGTCGTCATGTCTTGGCTTTAGGTCATTGGGGTAAAACAGATCTACACATGCAACCCCTCTACCTTCTACCAGAAGAGTTTGAGCGTCATGTGCTTGAAGGCTATCAAGCCACAGCTACCTTGAATCAGGGGGCAATTCACGATCCTGCTACTGGTCACTATTGTCGTTGGCAATATGAAATTAAGCCATTGCTAGGCTGGGGCGATGGAGGGAGTATTCAGCAATCAACCGCAGGCTGGCTGTCATTTTTACAAATTTTTGAACCAGGATGGCAAATTTTGATGGCTCACGGTTTGGCATCTGGTTGGATAGACTGGAATGGCAAACGCTACGAATTCACCAACGCCCCAGCCTACGGTGAGAAAAATTGGGGGGGTGCATTTCCTCAAAGATGGTTTTGGCTGAACTGCAATAGCTTTGAGGGAGAACCGAATCTCGCTTTAACCGCTGGTGGTGGACGGCGGGGCGTGTTGTGGTGGATGGAATCTGTGGCCATGATTGGCTTGCACTATCAAGGCAAATTTTATGAGTTTGTGCCTTGGAACTCCCAAGTCCACTGGAATATTCAGCCTTGGGGAAAATGGGAGATGCAAGCTAGAAATGGACAGTATGAGGTTGAGTTGACCGGCACTACCAACTTATCGGGTAGTTACCTACGTGCGCCGACGGAAAATGGTTTAGTTTTTTGCTGTCGTGACACCATGCAGGGGCAGTTAAATTTAGAACTTCGAGAATTCAGTAGTGGTCAAGGCAAAATTATCCTGAAAGCACACACTTTTCTTTGTGGATTAGAAATTGGTGGCGGTCCAGTGGAAAATTCTTGGCAGTCCGACTAAAAATGGTATCATTATATGTGTTATCCATTTGGGGCTGTAGCTCAGCTGGATAGAGCGAGCGCCTCCTGAACTATCGGGCACCATAGAGGAAACTCTATGAGTGAATGTGGTTAAATTCGGTGAACCCTAAAAAGTGAGAAGTCCGTTGTCACACTCAAGTGTGATGATTAGGGCAAAAGCTACCAGATTATTGGTGCTGAGACTTTATGGGAATACCGAGCCAAGCCTGAGTTGAAACGACAGACCAATATTACAAGTTCGACTCAGGAAGGTGTAGAGACTAGTAAGCCACCACCTAAGGGCTTTAAGTCTAGGGTGAAGGTATAGTCCAGAGAGTGGGGAAACTCACACAAATCTGAAGCGCTAGGTCGCCGGTTCGAATCTGGCCAGTCCCGTTATCTCAAAAAAAATTAAATAAATTTAGTCGGATAAGCTTTGTATCTGCTTGAATAGCTAATAAAATTGTTCATGGTTTGGGTAACGCCTGTTGCTTTTCAGTACAGGTGGTATTAAATATGCATAAGTAACCCCTATTTGCCTTGTTGAGTGGCAACTTGAAGAAGTTACTATCTAAAAGTCTTTCTTTTCGATTTACGATCTTAGCCCTACCACTCATGCTGTTGTGGGGTTATAAGGAGATCCAAAACCAATTTCTCCAACCCCAGGCAATTTTAGTCTTGGGTGGTTCAACAACGAAATTAGAGCGAGAGAAGTTTACAGCAGATTTTGCTCGTAAACATCCCACGTTACCCATTTGGATTTCTGGAGGTAGTCCCCCAAGGGTGACTAGACAGGTGTTTGTCAAAGCCGGGATTAATACTAAGCGGTTACACTTAGACTATGAAGCAAATAATACAGTAGAGAACTTCACCACCATAGTAGAAGATTTGAAAGAACACGGGATCAAGAGTGTGTATTTGATTACTTCCGATTTCCATATGCGCCGTGCTACAGTTGTAGGCGAGATTGTTTTAGGTAGTCAGGGCATCAATTTCAAACCAGTGTCGGTTCCTTCTGAACACTCACCTGAGCCAATTGCAAAATCTATCCGCGATGGAGTGAGAGCTATACTTTGGGTAGCAACTGGTTATACAGGGGCGGAGGGGGCAAAATATCGGCGGTGAATCAAAGTTTGGTGACAGAATAATTACTAATTCGTAATTCGTAATTCGTAATTAATAAATCCAGGGTAAGTAGGTCGGCATAAATAAACGTAATTGGTTAGGATCGTCATTTGTCATTGGTAAGGATTTCAGGTATGTTTACGAAGCGTAACATAGTTATGTTTATTTCCACTTATCTACTTATTAATGAAAAAAATAAATGCGTTTGCATCAATATTCCTGCGAATGCCTGAATGCATGGGGTAATAATTACGAATTACGGTCTACTCACTCGGGGAGAGCAAGCGGGCGAACGTAGCGAAGCGCGAGTACTCGAGCGTCTTTATCAATTACGAATTATTTTGACACCGATGTTAAGTGCAGCTCGTTTTAATCCTTCATCAAGTGTTGCAAGAGGTAGTCCTTCACGAAGTGCAAGTTCCAGATACGCCGCATCGTAGGAGGTAAGCTTGTGAGTACGCGCAAGGGTAAGCACATCAGTAAATGCCTTTTCCTCGGTTTTGGCATCAACGACAATAGGAAGACTGCCCAGTAGTCGAAGGAATTGAGTAATCTTTGCCTGATTGGTTCGTCCCCTTCGTTCACTTATAGCAAGGACGTTTGCAACCTCAAGGAACCAGATGGAAGGCACTTTTGCATTGACTTGAGCAAGACTCTCAAGTAGTGAGTCAGTAAAGTCTGTCGCTTCGTCCTCAAAGCACCACGCCATAGCAATTGAGCAGTCAAGAACAAAGTTCATCGTCTGCCCTCGTCAATCATCTCTCGTACCGAGAGTCCTCCCAAGATATGCCCGAGTCGGAACTTCTTTAACTCTTCAATCACTACTAGAACATCACGCTGTCGATCTTGATCCACGGGAACAAGTCGCGCTACGGGAACTCCATGCTTTGTAATTATAAATTCTTCTCCCTTTGCGACCCGTTCAAGGAGCGCAGGAAGGTGCGTCTTCGCTTCGTATGAGCCAATTGATTCCATGAGCAGTAATAAACTAGTCTTAAACTAGTCTAAACCTTTTTAGGTGAAACGCTACTATCAGGAATTAGGGTCAATCTGGTTACATTACGCCGCAGCTTTTTCTTGCACCAGCACATAAGGCTGCACAATCAGAGTAATAAATCGCTTTGTCCTCCTGCTATTCCACTCTCCCACCTGAGTTAATGAAGGTTTGAGAATCAATGCCGCATCAATCCAGGTTTGCACAAGTGATAGACGATCGCTAGCGATCGCTACTCCCACATCCAGCAAGTCTAGTTCCATCGCCACCACAATCACCGCATCCCGTTGTACATGGGGAATGAGCCACTCCCACTCAGCCTCATCCAGATTTTCTATTAATTCCGCTCTTAAATCTGACATAATTTCCCCAATTTTATCCCCTTAAACCCATTCTACTGAAGAGCGGATAAGGGTGTGGGGGTGTGTTCGTGTAGGGCGAATTAGGTATTGCAATTTTTCACATACACCCTTACACCCATACACCCCTACACCCTTTGTTCAACAGATCATCTGCCCAAATCATGGAGAGCATTAATTGCTGCTGCACACTGTTGGGTTACCGCTGCCAATTCCTCTTTATCAGTGGAACTGGGGAAATCAATCAATTTGCCAATCCGCACCGTTACAGGGACTGGACGCGGAATTACCACACCTTTTTCCTCAATTGCCTGAGTACCCCATAAACAAACTGGCAAGAGTGGTGCTTTTGCCTTCGCTGCAATGAGCGCTGCACCCCGTTTGGGGTCTGTGATCCGTCCGTCTGGGGTGCGAGTCCCTTGCAAAAAAACACCTACAGCCCATCCCTCATCAAGACACTTCAAGGCTGCACGGATAGCCGTGCGATCAAAAGACCCCCGACTTACTGGGTAAGCACCGTATAACGTAATTGCTTGTTTCAAAATTGGGATTTTAAACAGTTCTTCCTTTGCCATATACGCCACTGGGCGGCGTACACAACTGGAAACAATCGGCGGGTCAAAGTTGCTCCCATGATTGCTTACTACCACCAGTGGTCCAGTTTTAGGGACGTTTTCAGCACCATAAATCTGCCCACTAAGGTAGGTGTGGAGCATGGGACTCACCACCGACCACTTAAAAGCGTGGTAGAGAAACAGACTAATTAATGGTTCGCGGCTTTTGCCCACAGAAGATAATTGAAATCACACAGTATTTTTAGTATAACAAAAAACTGTCCCCTAAACCCCTGTGTTTCTTAAGATCACCCCACCGGTGGCGCACCACCCGTTATGAATGCAAGAAACACTTCTTCCCCCCTCCCCCCCTCTCCCCCCACACCCCTTCTTTCATCAACAAGATAATTGCTTGAGGATAATCCGATTTCGCCCCTCTGCTTTTGCTTGGTAAAGTGCCTTGTCTGCCGCCACAATCAAATTTGTTGGTGAAGATTCAGAACTGGGAATGGTAGTAGTGGCTACCCCTATACTGAGGGTGATGTAATCACTGACAGCAGATTCAGAGTGAACAATTTGCAGTTCCTTAACTCCGGCTTGTATTGCTGCTGCAACTTGAGCAGCACCAGCAATATGGGTGTGCGGCATAATCACAGCAAATTCCTCACCGCCGTAACGCGCTACTAAATCCTGATGTTTCTGCGCTTTACGGCTTAAGACAGCAGCTACCTTTTGCAAGCACACGTCCCCACTCGGATGACCATATTTATCGTTGTAAAGTTTAAAAAAATCGATATCGCACAAAATGAGTGACAGATACCATGGTTCCTGTTCCAAACTTAACCACTGAGTACCTAGATAATCGTCAAAGCGGCGGCGATTAGCCACTCCTGTTAAGCCATCCAAAGTCGCAAGTTCCAGCAAAGCCTGGTTAGCAGCCTCTAACTGTTTGTATAGTTGTGCTTGTTGCAGCAGCCGTCGTACCCGTTGGCGGAACACCGGCCAGTGGATTGGCTTAGTGACGTAATCACTAGCTCCCGCCTCAAAGGCGCGGTTTACCGAATCCGGATCGTCCAAGCCGGTAATCATCAATATAGGAGTGCGATTCCATAGCTTTGTGATAATAGTATTGCCAAAGGCAGATTCAGTATCAAAGTTGGCTAGTGCTAACACCAAATTATTTCTGGCAATCTGAATCAGCTGCTTACAGCAGGTAAAGCCATCCATAACAGGCATGATAGCATCTAGCAAAATCAGATCAGGTTTAACGTTGGTGTAAGCATCTAAACACTGCTTGCCATCACTGACCTCCATCACTTGATAGCCTTGTTGTTCCATAGCTTCACGCAACAACAGTCGCATGGTCTTGTCATCATCAGCCACGAGAATCAGAGGGGGTTGGCTGGAAGTAGAAAATGGCTTTATCCCTGACATGAGTTGCTTTCTACAGAAAATTAGAGTCTAAGGTGCGGGAAAACCAGGAGAAATTTGGATAACCTTTAGCCAACAAAGGCAGGGAGAAGGGGGCACAGAGCAGGAGAACACGGGAGAATCCCTCTGCCCTGCTCCCTCCGTTCGCGCTTCGCGTCTCCCCGAGGGAGAAGTTCCGAAGGTGGTCAGTCTCCACTAGGACTTCTCTATGGTCCAAAGGCTCGCTGCCTTTTTGACGGCGGTGGATTCTTATTTCTTGGTAAGTATCTGAGTGAAGCTTGTGGTAGATGAGTAGGTTGCATAAATTAATCTATTTGGCTCCCAGAAGTACTTGTTACATTTTTTACCATGCAAAAGACCTGGTAGGAAAATGTTACTATTTATTTTTCCCAACTTCTAACGTGGAATTATAATTTTCTTGAAAAATTCAAATGCACACCTTCAGCCCATGTATCCGCAGTTACTTTAGCTACTAACTGCCCATAAGTGCACGGCAAATTGCGGTAACCCACCATATCTGGGTTTTGTAGACCATAGCCCCCCTACTAACAACGCTCCAGCCCTAACGTAAAGTTTTGTTTATTCACGCCGACTTACTTAATTGATAGCTAAAATAATCTAAAAATTCAGATTTATCAAAACCATGTTCTCCAAATGCCAGATCCATTGATGTATCAGCAGGACAATTTTGTTGTTCTAGAAACGAACCAACCAGAACAATTTCTCACAGCTTCTGAGTTATTGGAAAAGCTCAAGGGAATTGTACAAAAAATAAAATTTCTGGATTTACCCCCTGATTTGCGCTCACTTGATTCGGTTGAAGCTCGATCAAAGTATTTACTCGATACTAGTTGTGAGTTGGATCTGGGCCCTGGGCAATATTTGCAGTGGTACGCGGTTCGCTTAGAGAAGTGAGGAATAAGTTGTTGGTTGCTGGTTGTTAGTTGTTGGTTATTAGTTGGCACTCCGTAACCATTCACCAATCAACTCACTCCTAACTCCTAACTCCTAACTCCTAACTCTGTAATGAGTGCTAGTTCAATTTTATGTGAACCTACCTGTGTTAATTTAACCTCCACTCCTGGACCAAAATACTTGGTCATTTTTTCTTGTTTTTGTTGCCAAATATCAATTGGTATCAGAGGTGAATCAAATTCCAAAACTAAGGCATAAGCACCATTAACTTCCATTTCTCGTAACCCAGTTATTACTGGTCGTTCCTCGTCTGTGGAGCCAAGACCCAAGAAAGAAAGCGCTCTATCTAGATGAGCATCTTGCCCGTAGCAATATCGAGTGATGTCTGTGCGAATTTTATTTTGAGTAGGAGTTGCTTGCTGCTTACGTAGTCCCAAGACTGATGTTGTTGTGGGTTGACTGAAAGCCACAGGCTTCATTTCATTGGCTTTGAGTGCTAGCCCTCCTAGGACTAAAGGAAGCCCATAAAAGAATCCTACAAGATTAAGTGTGGCATTATTGGTAGCGTAGGCAGCAATACCGATGATCGTTAGCACACTGCCAACAGTTAAACCGAGTGTGCCTAAAGAAACTTGGCGTAATATCATGTCCAGCAAATTTAGTTATAATTTTCCCATCTTTATATTTTTCAGCAAACTTTACAATACCTCAGTTTTTCCAAAAAATTCTGGAAGCCGAATAAAGTAGGGGTGTAAGGGTGTAGGGGTGTAGGGGATAAAAAATCCGCCGATTTTTCACGAAACTCCTGCCAACGCCAGCCTCTATTTTGGGCGTTTTTGCGCTAACTTTAAATTTGAGAATAGTTAGAAACAAAACAATGGATATACAGACTATAAAAGAACGAATTGCCCTTGTTCAAACTAAACGCGAGTACCTGCTCAGCCTTCTGGAGCGACCAAACCTGGGAACTTTGAGAGTTGATGTAAATCAGGCTTTGGAAGAAATGGATGAATTAATTGATGAATTTGGACGCACCTTTCCAGAAACGGGAACAATTTGAGCCTCCATAAAACTGCGTCGTTAGGAACCGTTACTTCACGGTTCTACCGACCTTCCTTTGCAGTACCATATTTCGGCGTTGGTGAATCCATGTATGAAAATAATTTCGTGTGATTCCGAAAATTTTGTAGAGACCGTAAATTTACGGTCTCTACACTTGGATTCAGACTTCAAATCAGCAACGCCCATATAGGACTATTATTTTATTTGTGAAATATACGTAGGGTGGGCATTGCCCACCACATCCAGGTTTTGGTGGGCAATGCCCACCCTACAGATACTTAGATTTTTTCAAAATTCAAATATGATTCCTATATTTCTAAATCAAAAGTTTAGCTTTTCCTTGGTTAACTCAGTCTAAGTAACTTTAGTGTATTATTTATACTAGTCCACTTCGGCGGAAATAAGCCACCCATTTGAAATGTCTAAAACCCTGATAGTCACGGTAATTACGAATTACGTTAGCGCAGCGTTAGCGAGGCACGAGCGTCATTACGAATTCCGCGTAGCGGTACTAGAGCCATCCTAAATGAATGACAAACACTTCTCCCAAGTCCCCCAAGTCCCCCAAGTCCTGCTCTTAAATAGGATTCCAATACTATATTAATTATCCTCTACTGACTGTCCTAACCGCCTAACTAAAGCAATTAGTTCAGTCATGGGTACATCTTTTCTGCAAAAAGCATCCAACTTACCCATTTCACTTGTTTCCTCAAACTTAGTGTCTTCCACTGAGGAGTAAGCAATGATCTGAGTGTTTGGAGCAATTGCTTTAATATGACTAGATGCACTCCAACCATCCATAACAGGCATCTGTAAATCAAGGACAATTACGTCAGGGTGGTAGCGTTTAACCATTTGTATAGCCTCTTGACCGTTACTGGCTAGACCTACTACATCAATATTTTCCTGACAAGAAAAAGCTAATTTCAGGGTTAAACGAGTTAGTTCATGATCGTCAACCACTAGAACGCGCAAGGTAGAAGACTCACAGGACAACATTAACATCCAAGTAAATAAGAAAGACGATTAACTATAACCTTTACAGTTTATGGGAACCAGTGCCATAACTAACTCTATCCAATGGTTGAATAACTGACATCTATCCCACATTCCTTTAACGCGCATTGTCACAGAAGGAATTTTGGACATTTGTAGATTTGGGATTAGCGTACTAAGAGGGAGTGGGGAGTGGGGAGTGGGGAGTGGGGAGTGGGGAGTGGGGAGTGGGGAGTGGGGAGTGGGGAGTGGGGAGTGGGGAGTGGGGAGTGGGG
>JADQBA010000482.1 GCA_016903675.1 Stigonema ocellatum SAG 48.90 = DSM 106950
TCAGACCAGCTTCTGATCTTCGCCTTGGTAGGCTCTTAACCCACCAACTAGATAATCAGACGCGAGATCATCTTTAGGCAATTAATCTTTCACTGTTAAGCATATCCGGTATTAGCCATCGTTTCCAACGGTTGTCCCAGACCTAAAGGCAGATTCACACGCGTTACTCACCCGTCCGCCACTAACTCCTAAGAGTCCGATCGACTTGCATGTGTTAAGCATACCGCCAGCGTTCATCCTGAGCCAGGATCAAACTCTCCGTTTTGATTCTGTTCGAGAGATGCGATGAATCGCGTCTCTACTGCTCTAGTTGAAACACGATAAATCGTGTTTCAATGTTTTTGGCTGATATTCAACCCTTCAGCCTGGGTAATTTTTTTACTGACGCAGGCTATTGATTGTTTACTGGCTTTCAAACTATAATATTTTCAAGGTTCGGCGTCCCTCCGGCGTCGCTTTTTGGGCACTCGCTTTTTGGGCACTCATTTATAGTAGCGAGTCTATTTCTGTCTGTCAACCTTTTTCCAAAAGTTTTTTGGGAATTTTTT
>JADQBA010000218.1 GCA_016903675.1 Stigonema ocellatum SAG 48.90 = DSM 106950
AAGGTATTTGACATCACTCAGCTTGAGTCCAGCCTCCTGCAAAGCCTTGACAACAAAGTATTGGCTAGCGGTAGCTCTTTGAAAAGCGACAGACTTACCCTTGAGATCAGCTACTGTCTTGATGGGAGAGTCTTTAGGCACTACAATCGCAGTCCCCTCACCAGTACCTGGTTTAGTGCTAGCAATAAAAACAAAAGGAATACCAGTTGCTTGAGCAAAGATGGGTGGAGTTTCACCAACGGCACCCACATCCAAACTTCCCACATTCATAGCTTCTAGAAGTTGCGGACCTGCGGTAAATTTCGACCACTCTACAGTAATACCCAGCGGAATAAGAGCGTTTCTCTAAAACTTTTCTTGCCCTGAGTACATCTCCGGATGACTGATAGCCCATCCGTAAGACCTTTGTCTTGATGCCTTTGGGGAGGGTTATCTCTGATGTATTTGCTGTCTGACAACCGACTAAAGTCGTGGATAGAGCTAACAATCCAACCACTAAATACGCTATAAAGTGGCTATAGTGGCGTTTTCTAGATACTGCTACCATAATGCACTACCAATTCCCTAAATGTTTTTTATGTGCTTTTACTCAACACATGGTGTCTTATCTGACTAAGAGCTTAAAATACTATAAATCAATCGATATTAAGTATTTTGTGAAAACGATAATATCATAGACTTTCTTGAGAATCAAGCTATGGGTCAACCACCCTGAAATTTTGAAGAAGACAGGGAGACAAAAAGACGCGGGGATACCCCATGTAAGCACGAGCTTTGGGATTCATGCATGTCATACTTTTCTTCTCCTCCACGACTCGCGAGTCGGGAGCTTGAACCATCCGCTTTAAACGGCAGCCTCTGTACTTTGGCATAATTAGTTTATCTAACAATTAGGAAAACAGAAATTTAGGCAAACGTATATATTTTTTTTTAACGAAGGACTTGAAATTTTCCGAAGAGATATGCAATACTACAAACAAATAAATCAACGATAAATTGGTCAATAAACAGTATTAACTGAGCAAATTCGGTTGCGATTACAATACAAACACAGCATCCAGACCCTCCAAGGGTCATCCAATTTTGGATGAGAGAGTTGTACCAAAAGCCTGAAATGCCAATATGACGCCAAAAATTGCGCGGCAGAGCGATTATCAAACCTGCTATAGCAATCCTATTAGACATAGTCGTGAAAAACAATGACCAGACGCGATTAATCCCGTCTGGTCAAGGGTTGTACACAACGCACAATTAATTTCTGGAGATGTCTAATGAAGGCTCAGGTAAAATGGATCGTCTCCCCAGCTTTAATGAAAGATCAACAGCGAGTTGCAGATTACTTCTATAAAAATGGTGCGCTTCCCAAACCTATCAATGTTCAAGAAGCCTTGCTGACACCTGAACAATATGCTGCAATCACTCCTCCATCAATCAGTCAAAAGTAAGCATGAGTCCAAAAAGCAAACGGAGAATAACTCTGACACAAAATTATCCTGTTTGCAGGTTGGATAGATTATTATTGCTCGCTTCTGCCGGTAGAAACCCACCTGCCTGCATTTTCCATAACCTGTAGTAAGCACCGCCGTGAGCCAGGAGTTTGGTGTGGGTACCATCTTCAACAATGCGACCTTGGTCGAACACCAAAATGCGGTCTAGGTGGGCGATGGTGGACAAGCGATGAGCGACTACAATCACTGTTTTTCCATGCATTGCTAAATCTAGGGTATCTTGAATCGCTTTTTCAGTGATGGAATCGAGACTAGAGGTGGCTTCATCTAAGATTAGGATTGGTGCATCTTTGAGGATAACCCGTGCGATCGCAATGCGTTGTCTCTGCCCACCAGACAGTTTAACACCGCGTTCACCTACTAAAGAATTATACCCCTCAGTCATCAGCATGATAAAATCGTGAGCGTAAGCCTTACGTGCTGCTTCTATCACTTCCTCATCGCTTGCTTCCAGTCGCCCGTAACGAATATTTTCCAGTAACGTGCGATGGAACAGAGATGGATCTTGGGGAATCAAGCTGATCTGGGAGTGGAGGGCATCCTGAGTCATATCTTGAATATCGACTCCATCAATGAGAATCTGTCCAGATTGGGGGTCGAACAGTCGCAAAATCAAATTGACAAAAGTAGATTTGCCAGAGCCGGAGAAGCCCACCAGTCCGACACGCTGTCCTGGTTCAATGGTGACACAAAGGTTGTGGAATACTTTTTTTTCAGCCGAGTAGTTGAAATTGATTCGCCGGAACTCGATACGGCCCTGGGTGATTGAGTGGGCGATCGCTTGATCCCGATCAATCACCTCATGGGGTTGAACAATGGTGAACACACCATTGGCAACATTGCCGATATGTTCAAACAACTCTAGAAAGCGTTTACTTAAATTGCGGGCTTCACTGATGATCAACAGCGATAGACTGGTTGCTACCACAAAGTCAGCAGTAGCGATCGCACCAGTACTCCACAGAGAGAGCGAGTAATACAGAATACTGATTTTCAGAACAGCTGCTGAGATAAACTGAAACCAGCGAATTCGCTCCGAGTACCAGTTGGACGTTCTCACCTCTTTGAGTTCCCGCCTTAATTGCTCATTCAAATAGCGTCGTTCAAAACCCAGACGAGCAAACAGTCGGCTACTGGTGAGATTTGTTACTGAATCTACGATGATGCCAGTTGTGTGACTTCTTGCGTCTGCTGCTTTGCGGGAGTAAATTCGGCAACGAGTTGCCAGCCAGAACGAAATACTGATGAACAGAACTGCCCATATCCCCACAAGTGCAGCCAGCGGAGGATAGGCGCGATATATTAACATTGTAGCCACAATAAACACGACCATAACTGACAGAAATTCATTGATCAGCATTTGCAACGTCTGGGTTACACCCAGAGAGGTTTCGCTAATACGATGTGCCAATGCTCCTGCAAAGCTGCTGCTCAAGTAGCGATGGGAATGATGCTGCAAGTAGGCATATAGAGACCGGACGATGTGCTGTCGGTGGAGCGGATGGAGGAGAGTTTGCAACAGTCCAGCCGATCGCCCGAATATGACTTCACCTACACTCAAGGCGGTGAACAGCATGACTGGTTGCCTCACAGTATCAAAAATGTGCTTGCTGTCGCCCGTCGAGCGCGTCACACTCCGGATAATCTCGCCAATAGCATAGGGCAACATAATCCCACAAGTTGAGTGTACTACCTCCAGGAGCACCATTGCTACATACCACCAGCGGAATTGGTAAACGAAATAGCAAATAAACCTGAAGGGAGTTGATGGTAAATCTGGTGCATCAGCAGCATGTTGAAAGGATTTCAATTGTCTTAACTTTTTCGTCATAAGAGTCAATCTCGTACCATTAAGTTTTCTGCAAAATAAAAATGGACGGCTGATTTAGCCGTCCGGTGGTTTTTGATAGGCTCGTTCTTAACGCAAAGAGTCTCCCCTTCGGTATTCGACAGTTATATCGTCTAGTTTTTGTTTTAAACTGTCGTCGAGTTTTACTTCCACTGCCTTAAGAGTGTCAGCAAGTTGTTCTGGACGGCTAGCGCCAATAATCGGGGCAGTGATAATGGGATTAGCTAGCACCCAAGCCACTGCTAGGGTAGTGAGTGAGAATCCAGCTAAATCTGCGACTGTGCGTAATTCCTCAACAGTATTAAACTCGCGATCGTGCCAATAACGTTCTTGATAACGTTCTGCGGCTGCACCCAAGGTAAAACGAGTTCCAGCCGTAGGACCTTCACCAAGATTGTGTTTACCAGTGAGTAGACCACCTGCCAACGGATTGTAGGGTATTACACCCAGTCCTTCTTCTTGCGCCAAGGGCAACAGTTCTCGCTCAATTTCGCGGAACAACAGATTGTAGCGGGGCTGAATCGAGACAAAGCGAGTCAGATTCCGCACCTCAGCGCGACCTAAAGCGCGGCTGAGTCGGTAAGCTAAAAAATTAGAAACCCCGATATAGCGTGCCTTCCCAGATTGAACCACCTTGTCCAGAGCTTCGAGAGTCTCATCTAGGGGGGTTGAGGCATCATCAGAGTGCAATTGATACAGATCAACATAATCGGTGCCCAGTCGTCTGAGGGAAGCATCGATGGCATCCAAAATATGTTTGCGCGAAGCACCTCGATCCCACGGTGCAGGACCAACCTTCCCCACAGCCTTGGTAGCCAGTATAAAATGTTCGCGTTTGCCTTTGAGCCAGCGCCCAATGATTTCTTCGGTGCGTCCGGCTGTGGCAATTCCGCCACCAAGGGGATAAACATCGGCTGTATCCAGAAAGTTAATCCCAGCGTCAGCGGCTGTATCGAGGATAACCCTGGAAATTTCTTCGTCAGTCTGCAATCCGAAGGTCATGGTGCCAAGACAGAGGCGCGAAACAGTCAATCCAGTTTTACCGAGATTCTTAGTTGGTAACGTCATGGTGTTATTCTTGGTTATTCATACTAACAGCAATCGCTCATCCGCTTGTTTGACAGCAAAAGGATTGCCTGGACGACGCAGACCAAGGTTTTCACGCAAGGTACTGCCTTCGTATTCAGTACGGAACAGTCCGCGTTTTTGTAGAACTGGGACAACTAAATTAACGAAGTCATCTAATCCTGTAGGCAGTATTGGCGGCATGATATTAAAGCCATCTGCCGCATCATTGTTGAACCATTCTTCGAGTTGATCGGCAATGGTTTCGGGAGTACCAAGTATGGTGCGATGACCTCGTGCAGTAGCCAGAGAGAGGTACAACTGACGCAGTGTAAGAGTACCACGAGTAGCCAGATCCCTAACTAGTTTGAGACGGCTCTTATTGGAGTTGGTGTCGGTGGGCAGTTCGGGAGCCAGATCATCTAGAGAATATTTCGACAGATCCACGCCCTTATAATAGTTCTTTAAAATACCCCAAGCTACATCGGGATGGATCAACGATTGCAAAAACTCGTATTTCTCTTGAGCTTCTGATTCGGTACGACCAATGATTGGGAAAGCACCAGGCATGATTTTTAGATCATCTGGAGAGCGTCCATATTTCGCCAACCTACCTTTAACATCGGCATAAAATTCCTGTGCATCAGCCAGGGTTTGATTAGCAGTGAAGATGACCTCAGCAGTACGTGCTGCCAATTCCCGTCCAGCTTCCGAGGCTCCAGCTTGCACAATCACCGGGTAGCCTTGGGGTGGACGACCAACGTTCAAAGGGCCTGTGACAGAAAAATGTTTGCCTTTGTGGTTGAGTATATGCAGTTTGTTTGGATCGAAGTAGATCCCAGATTCTCTGTCACGGATAAAGGCATCATCTTCCCAACTATCCCACAGTCCTTTGACGACTTCCACAAACTCTTCAGCGCGTTCATAACGCTGACTGTGTTCTGGGTGATGCTCAAGGCCAAAATTACCTGCGGCTTTATCATTGCCTGTGGTAACAACATTCCATCCTGCTCGTCCCTTACTCAGGTAATCCAACGAAGCAAACTTACGTGCTAAGGTGTAGGGTTCTTCGTATGTTGTCGAAGCGGTGGATATGAAGCCAATGTTTTCGGTGACAGAAGACAAAGCAGAGAATAGAGTCACCGGCTCGAAATGGGCAATTTTACCATTGCGACTCTGATGTTCGGGAGCGCTGCCCCAAATTCCTGGGCTATCTGCCAGAAAAACTGCATCAAACAAGCCGCGTTGAGCTGTCTGGGTGATTTCCTTGTAATGCTCAAAATTCAGCCCAGCATCTATTTGTGCATCGGGATGTCGCCATGCAGAGACATGATGTCCAGTGGCTTGAATAAATGCACCCAAACGAAATTTACGTGTTTTGCTCATCTGCTTTTTTTCTTTTCTATAATTTGCGATATTTTTCGAGCATTCCTAATTGGCAGTTTGCGTGTCTCGTACTT
The DNA here is from genome assembly GCA_016903675.1 of Stigonema ocellatum SAG 48.90 = DSM 106950. Taxonomy (GTDB): domain Bacteria; phylum Cyanobacteriota; class Cyanobacteriia; order Cyanobacteriales; family Nostocaceae; genus Stigonema; species Stigonema ocellatum. Next base: position 5,883 of record JADQBA010000218.1, read on the forward strand.
ACCGTTGTGTCGCTTAATTCCGGGTGGTGGTTCGTAGGTATAGTTTACAGGCTTTTCTTCCATAGGGTTATGGTAGTTAAGTTCTGCCTCAATCTGTGGAAGTTCCTCCAAAACAGGGCTGCTATTTTACGATAGAGAAGTAAATAGTACTAATTATCAGCCGATTTATCGTACTTTAATGGTGATTATGGCACAGCGTTGGATGAAAAACAAGCTTTTTTACAAAAAGATATGTATATCTAATGGTTAGTTTATCTAAATTATTTATGATACTATCTAACTATAGATAGATACATGGAGAAATCGGTTTAAAGTAATATATTATACAATTGAAGTAAGCGTTCACTAAGTCGATTCAGCACAACGTGCCTACGAAACTGCCAGAGTCGCTGGCTCGTTCCTCTTGCAATCAAGGGTTGGATATGCCCGTGCGCTATGCAATCATGATTGAAACAGTTGATGAGCGTAACCATTTGAGCAATGCGTTGGCGTAGCCCGCCGAAGGCATCGCACTTTTGCTGTTGAACCACTACCGCCAGACAGTCCTTTGTGGTCTTTACCTAATGTGTTTGTTACGCCTCACTCTGAGGGCGATTACGCCACAACTTTACGACCGCATAGTGGCATTATTTCTTGATAATTTAACACGCTATCGTAACGGTAAACCCTTACGTAATGTCGTAGATAAAAATGCTGGCTACTAAAATCTGGCGTTGCATAATTGAAGTATGAATTCAAGCGATCGCTAAAAATTTTACGTAGTGTAGGGTGGGCACTGCCCACCACAACCCGGATCTGGTGGGCAGTGCCCACCCTACGTGTATTTCAAAAATCATTTAGGATTCCTATAGTTCGGTTTTTCTTAACGATCTATTTAAATCAGGTAGGTTATTTTCTTACTTACTTAATTATTTTTAGTAAAAAAAATACATTTTAAAGATTATTTTTGCAGTGTTTGCCTTAGTGAGAAAAATTTGTGATCTACTGACATTAGTTTTTTGGAAAAAATACTTGCTTTCGACAGTTATTTGTGAGATGATAGAATTCAACTTACAAAATACGGTTTATCGATAAACATAAAGTAATTTAGTTTTTTTTAGCACTAAGTTACGAATAATAGTGGCTTTAGCTGTGCGTTCGTTTGGAAAAAGCAATGCTGATGGGTTTTTAGTTGCCCAATGTCAGCAACGACTGCTAAATGGTGAATTGAACAAGCTGGCAACTAACTATGCCATTGGTCGCGGACATAGAGGTATTCATTGGCGTTTGGATGGTGCAGCTTCCTTAGCTTTAGCAGAAGAGGTTGCCATTGGCATCCTCAGAGACGAAAAGGTGGGGTACAATGAGAGATTGGACGGCTTCACGTTTACCACTTTTGACGGCATAAGAATCACGGTTTGAAGAACGCAGAAAAACCCTGTTACTTCAACAATACCTGTTAATTCTCTCTGTCAATGCGTAAGTCCTATAGTTGTCATGTTCTGTTTAATCAGTAATCTATCGCTGAGAAAATAGGAGATTTATCATGGTAACAATGAATGTACCTGTGCTTGCTGATATTCTCGGGTTTATAGCACTAATTGGCTATATTTTCACATTGCTGCCGACTATTCTGAGAATTGTTTTTCCTCGCACAAAACAGACTGGCATTCCGAAATTACTCTTGAAACAGCGCCGTCTCATTGGTATTATGGCTTTCTTTTTGTCGTTAGCTCATGGTTATCTATTGGTAAGAAAAAGAAATATTGATTTCTTTGACTTGAAAACTTATTGGATTTATAGCCAGGGAGTATCCACTTTCATAATTCTTACACTTTTGACCCTTACCTCTAACGATTGGAGTATCAAAAAACTGAAGAAAAACTGGAAGCAATTGCATCAACTCACTTATGTAGCGATGTTTCTTTTAATCTGGCATATTTGGGACAAAATGTCAGGTCATTGGACCTATTTAACCCCAATAGGAATTGTGGGTATTACTGGGATCACAGTTTTATTTTTGATTCGACTCTGGATTGAAGCTCAAGATAAGCAACAAAAAATTAAGGGGAAAGAACTTCAAGCCAAAAAGCAAGCAGAAGGTACTTTTTAGCCTCACAGAAATTGCCGTCATCACCGTGATTACACCCAGTCATCCAATTATGGCGCTGATTGTGAAGGCATAAAGACTATAGCAGTCCTAAATGATTTGTAAATATCAAGTTTTGACTGTTGACTATTAACGGTTGACTGTTGACTGTCAACCGTTAACAGCCCAAACGATTTGTTTTAGCTAAGATAGGATTGCTATATGCTTTCAAAGCCGATTGCTTGTAAAGTTTCAGTAGTTTTAGCAATCACTACAATAATGTTGGTTCTTGGGTTCAGTAGGTTGAGATCACTTTTACCATCAAAGATACTTCCTCCAGCATCTCAATATGGGCTAATGATTCAACCTTCTAAAACTCTGAAAGGCGATTCGACGTGGATTTATGCGATCGCCATTAGCCCTGATGGCAAAACTTTAGCTGCTGGCGGTTACAACGGTAGGATTAAAATTTGGAATCTGCAAACTGGCAAATTACTCCACACCATCAATGGTCATGGTGTTGCAGTTTCATCCCTCGCCATCAGTGCTGATGGAAATATTCTGGCAAGTGGCAGCTGGGATCGCCATATTAGGTTGTGGAATCTGCATTCCGGCATCCGGATACGCACTCTTGTAGGACATTTAGACGATGTTGAGTCTGTCGCCATCAGCCCAGACGGCAAAACTTTAATCTCAGGGAGTTGGGATCAGACTGTCAAGTTATGGAATGTGCAGACTGGAGAGGTGGTTCGCACTCTTCATCACACAGATGCAGTCAAATCTGTTGCCATAAGCCCGGATGGACAGCTACTTGCTAGTGGCACTCTAGACGGAAAAATTATGATTTGGAATTTGGGTTCTTTTGTTGCAACCCCAAGCTATGGCAAGTTGAGAACTCCTTTAGCAGCACATGAGAAGGCAGTTTGGTCTGTTGCTTTCAGTCCTGATGGACAGCACCTTGCCAGTTGTAGTGATGACGGGACGATTAAGTTGTGGAATCCCCAAACGGGTCAGTTGCAGCACACCCTGGTAGGAGATAATCATGCAGTTTGGTCTGTTGCTTTCAGTCCTGATGGAAAGTACCTCGCCAGTGGTAGTTATGATCGGACGATTAAATTGTGGAATCCCCAAAGTGGGCAACTGCTGGGCATTCTCTCCGGACATAATAAAGCGGTTTGGTCTGTTGCTTTCAATCCTGTTGATCATACCCTTGTCAGCGGCAGTGCAGATGAGACGATCAAGATTTGGCCTATGCCTTCAAACGCAAAGCATGCTGTCGCCCTGTCGTCTTCTGTTTCAGACTAAAACCCATAAACTCATATCTTGCACCATCATCTTATTGCAAAAAAAACAGCCTAAAACCCTGATTATTGCGTAGGGTGGGCACTGCCCACCAACCCTTATTGAGAAGGTGCAAGATGTCAGTAAAGGCGTCAGTGTAATTTTTATCCGACTATAGGGTTGTATTTTCAAGAGCACTATGAGACACTGTTAATGAACAAACTACTGTAAATTAATCGACAATAAGTACTTTATGAGTTAGATTGATGTAAATATCTGCTAATTCAATCTTTCAGACCCCGAGGCAAATTTCACGCTATGGCAAAGTCCCTGCCATCAAGCATGAGAATAACGAAATCTATGAGTCTGCCATCATCAACGAATACCTTGATGAGGTATTTCCTACACCACCCCTCCTGCCCCATGATCCCGGAACCAGAGCGATCGCACGTATCTGGATTGACTACGCCAACACCCGCTTTGTACCTGCGTTTTCCAAGCTTCTACGCGGTAAAGATGCGAATGAACAGGAACAAGGGCGTCAGGAGTTACACGAGGCTCTATTGTACATAGATCGAGAGGGACTCAACAAACTCTCTGGCAATGGTCCCTACTGGTTTGGTGATACGTTGAGAAGAGTGGATCTTACCTTCTATCCCTGGTTTGAGCGCTTGCCAACGCTGGAGCATTACCGCAATTTCATCCTACCAACAAACACGACTCACTTACAAAAATGGTGGAATGCGGTACGCGAGCGTGATTCTGTTCGAGGAATTGAAAACCCCATCAGTTTCTATCTGGAACGATACGCTAAATTCGCAAGCCTTCCTACTGCCGTTGCTGCTGTTTAAAAGCAGATGAATATTGTTGTTTTTACACCTTCTAAATCTATCAGGATAAATGTATGGCTCTGTTTCGGATAACTGGCAAAGCTAATCGTCAGCTTCGCATAATTGGCTTAGCCATCGCAGGTTTTGCTGCCGCTGTGTTCATGGGCGGATTCTTGATTCAATCTGCTGACGCATACCGATACCGACCTCCTGCCACTGGTATTGTCTACACAGAAACCAATATTCCCACTGAAGATGGGAATACTATCCTGGCCTTCAGGCGTGATGATGATGGCAATCTCACACCACTACCCACCTCCCCTTGGACCGCTGGAGGTACAGGCATTGCCTCAGCAGGTGGCATCACTGATCAAAATGTGATCGTCAACCCCGAACATACCCGGCTTTTTGCTGTTAATGCGGGTTCAAACACTATTGCTGTCTTTGACATCAATCAAAAAGATGGCAGTCTGTCTCCTGTAAAGGGATCTCCATTTCCAAGCGGCGGGGTGAACCCGGTCAGCTTGGGTCTAGCGAAGGATGTACTCTATGTGGTTAATAGGAACAAAGACCGTGAGAATCCAACCCAAGATGTCAGCGGTTCCTTCCCCAACTATACTGCTTTCCGCGTAACCCCTAAAGGTAGACTCATTCCCATCCCCAACTCTACCATCTCAGGTCCCACAGATTCCAGACCA
>JADQBA010000051.1 GCA_016903675.1 Stigonema ocellatum SAG 48.90 = DSM 106950
GAATTCTACTACCTTGAACAGTAGAATTCCTCCCATCATAAACAATTAGCAATTCCTGAATCAACAACTAAGCGTCAAAAAGTTAACTATAGGAATCCTCAATCATTCATGAAAAATTTTAAGTAGTGTAGGGTGGGCACTGCCCACCATAACCCAATACCGTTCAGTTAAGGCTTTGATCCCCCCTAACCCCCCTTAAAAAGGGGGGAATAAGCCCCCCTTTTTAAGGGGGGTTGGGGGGATCTTCAGTCTGTGAACACTACTAACTGAACTGTATTGCACCATAACCCGGACGTGGTGGGCAGTGCCCACCCTACGTATATTTCAAAAATCTGCGGAGGAGTCCTATATCTTAGTACAGCGTTTCATAAATTCGTCGCGTTTTGGTTCTTAGTAGCGCTACTAAGAGCCGCGTTATTTTCATGTCGTGACGAACTTGTGCAGGTACTTAGGCAGATGGCTGCACTTCTGAGGCTGGCAACTGCTGTCTGTTGTAGCCATTCTGGGGAAGGCACACAGGTGGTGTTGCTGACACTTCAGGCTTGAGATAGATGTCAGGCTCTAAGTAGATGGGTAGTTTCTGCTCAGTAACAGAGGGTGGAGTCATCAACACGTGTGGATGAACTTCGATGGGAATGTTAAGTTTGATGCGAATAGTAAATTCGCAGGCGTTATGATGTGAGCTGGGTTCGTATGTAGACATTAGTTTTACTCCTGTTGCTGGTTAATAAATCGTTTGAATTGATTATCTTGCTTCTGCGGATGGCTGTACTTCTACAGCTTGCCAGTTCTGTCTGTTATGGCTACTCTGGGGAAGGCACACAGGTGGTGTTGCCGACACTTCAGGTCTGAGGTAGATATCAGGCTCTAAGTAGATAGGTATTTTCTGTTCAGTAACAGAGGGTGGAGTCACCAACACTTGTGGATTGACTTCGATAGGGATATTCAGTTTGATGCGGACAGTGAATTCGCAGGCGTTATACTGGGGGTTGGATTCGTATGTAGACATAGATTGCACCTCTGGTTATGAATAAGATGGTTTGAATTGAAGGTGAAGCTTTGCTTGCTCTCCTTCTAATCCTTAATAGATGCAAGCAAATTTAACTTATGCACTTACATCAAATCTGTTTAATTGCTGATCATAAAAATCTCTGGTGCTCCCGAGTGTGTCACCGTGTCCCCGTGTCAGTCAATCATCATAAGTATTCAACCGGAGATGATATTACAGGGGTGTAGGGGCGTCATAAATGTGATATAACGAGTTATCTGAGTGCGGTTTTTTTATAGACCAAAAACCCAGCGATCGCATCGAGGAGAGCTTCCGGCTCATCAGCCCGAATCAAGTGACCGCTGTTTTCAAAGATTCTCAGGTCGGCGTTAGGAATTTTCCTGGCAATTTCTTCAGAAAATTCAGGTGGACAAATCCAGTCACTTCGTCCGGCAATCACTAAGGTTGGTGACGTAATTTTATCTAACTGGTTTAGGACGTTGTAAGAGCGCAAGAAGCCACCAAAGGCGACATTGATGGCATCGGGAGAAAGAATGGCTCGGTCCGATATACAAGAGCGTGAATGGGGATCATAGGTGACCGAGTACATCGGCCTCATCACTTGAAAGTACTCGCGCAGTTGTTCCTCACTCTCGAAGGTGCCGTCCCAGAGTCGTTGAGCGATGGCCTTTTGGTTCTCAGTTCCCCGTTCTGCTAGAATTTCCTGTGCTCGCGCCAGAAAGCGGGAATCTGCCACCGTGGCGATGACGATCAAGTGAGAGACGTTTTGGGGATAGCGAACCGTGTAGGAAAGGGCAACCATGCCGCCATAGGAAGAGCCGAGAACCACAATTTTGTCTAGACCCAGATATTGACGTAATGCCTCCATGTCCTCGACATTATTTTCCAAGGTATAGGTTTCCTTTGGTCCACGCGCCGACCGTCCCTGGCCTCGATGGTCAAAATAGACAAGTTGCATCTTATGGCTGAGGGGAGAAAGGGTGGGTTTATAGGATGTGTGGTCGGCACCAGGTCCACCGTGAATGACGAAAGCCACTGGCTTCTCGCGCATCTGCGGTCCATCCACCACTAATCCTGCACCTTCAACATCAAAGTAAATTTCTGTATCCCGTATCTTTGCTCGCATCAGTCAATCTCTATCAACTTGGGTGACATTGAAAACACAACCAGAAAACTCGGCCAACACAACCACTCAACCGCAACCACTAGCAGTTTCAAATAATAAAGGAGCAGCGGTGACAGCTCCAATTGTAGCAGCTACTGGTTGGGTCATTGATGGCAATGGAAACATAGATTTAGTGGCGTTGCTTCTTCACGCGGATGAACGTCATCTGTAGAGACGCGATTAATCGCGTCTCTACGAAAATCGTGTTTGTACAAAAAACCAATTTCATATCCAAATTCAGCAACGCCGATTTAGTAGCACAAGTGCCATCTGTCAACCCTCACATCACGTTGCAAACACCTACAACGTGTCCTGCATCCCACTAAGGTGTGAGAAATCCTGGCTTTTCGTGAAAGCGAGTTTCCACCAGTAGGCTAAGCAAAATTACCAGCGATCGCTCACTGGTCTAGCCTAAACTGGAGTCAGGATGATTCTTCACCGAATAGATTTGATCCAATCATGAGCAACTTGTGGAATTGGCTTGGAAAGCTCGGTTTGATAGCTACAATCGCCATTGTTTCCTCTAGTAACTGTGTTGAAGCTCAAATTACCCCAGATAGCACTCTGCCAAATAATTCCAACGTGAGATTGGAAGGCAACACTAGAATCATTGAAGGCGGAACCACAAGAGGCGCTAATCTGTTCCACAGTTTCTCTGAGTTCTCTGTTCCCACTGGCTCAACAGCTTTGTTCAATAATGCACTTGATATTCAAAACATTATTAGTCGAGTTACGGGTAAGTCTATCTCTGAGATTAATGGTTTAATCAAATCTAACGGCACAGCCAATGTGTTTCTGATGAATCCCAATGGGATTATTTTTGGGAAAGATGCTAGTTTGAACATCGGCGGTTCGTTTGTTGCTACAACAGCCAATGCCATTGGGTTTGGCAATTTGGGATTTTTCAGCGCCTCGAATCCAGAAGCACCTTCACCCTTGTTAACAATAAATCCAAATGCCTTATTATTCAATCAAATTGCGGCAGCATCGATTCAAAATAGTTCAACTGCTGGTTTACGCGTTGAAGATGGAAAGAGTTTGCTGCTCGTAGGCGGCAATGTCAACATGGATGGTGGGAGACTGAATGCTTATGGTGGTCGAGTCGAGTTGGGAGGATTGGCAGCCTCTGGAAATGTGGGGCTAAATGTGGATGGCAATAATTTAAGCTTAAGTTTTCCTGACAATATAACACCAGCAGATGTGTCTTTCACTAATGGCGCTAGCGTACATGTAGAAGCAGCAGGTGGCGGGAATATTGCACTCAACGCCCGTAATTTAGAAGTTACGTCCGGAAGCGTGCTGAGTGCTGGTATTGGGTTCGGCTTGGGGTCAGTTGGCACTCGGGCGGGAGATATTACACTCCATGCCACAGGGGAAATAAAGGTTGTGGGGCAAAGTAGCGGTGTTATGAATAATGTGCGAGCTAAAGCACTAGGCAATGGTGGCGACATCAACATCAAAACTGGGTCGCTTGCTGTTGATAGTGCTACAATAGAAGATAGAACCTTTGGTCAGGGGAATGCGGGCAATCTGACGATAGCAGCGCCTGAGCAAGTCTCCTTCACAAACAGAGCTTTTGGTTTCACCACTGCAGAAACAGGATCTGTAGGCAACGGTGGCGACATTTCGATTCAGGCTGGGTCTGTCTATGTTACCAATGGCTCTCAATTAAAAGCTAGTACTTTAGGCCGAGGGAATTCGGGTAACTTGACAATTGATGCCCGTGACACCGTAGAGTTTATGAATGGAGCCTTTGCCTTTAGCCAAGTGCAAGCAGGTATGGGCAATGGTGGTACAATAAGGATCTCCACAGGTTCTCTCTCGGTCACCAATGGCTCCATACTAAGTGCTAGTACTCTTGGAGAGGGGAATGCAGGCACCTTGATGATTGATGCCCGCGATACTGTCTCTTTTACGAATAGTGGCGGTGCCTTTACGACTGTGGAACAAGGCGCAATGGGAAATGGGAACGATCTCCAGATTCAGGCAAGATCCGTTTTGGTTTCTAGTGGTTCGTTTCTGACAGCAAATACTCTGGGTCAGGGAAATGCGGGCAATGTGATTATTGATGCTCGTGATTCTGTCGGGTTTGATAATGGAAGAGCTGTCAGCGAAGTGGAATCACTTGGAGTGGGTAAGGGTGGTAATGTCAACATCACTACAGGCTCTCTTTCTCTGACCAATTCTGCTCTACTATCCACCAGAAATTTTGGACAACGAGGGAATGCAGGTAATGTTACTATTAATGCGCAGGATAATATTTCCTTGAATGGGACTGGTGTATTCAGTAGCGTGGAATCACCAGGAGTGGGGAATGGTGGAGACATCAGTATCACCACAGGCTCTCTTTCCCTGACCAATTTGGCTCAACTATATGCCAGCAGTCATGGACTCGGGAATGCAGGCAAGGTTACGATTAATGCGCGGGATAGTATTTCCTTGAATGGAGGTGCTGTATTCAGTAGCGTGGAATCACCAGGAGTGGGGAATGGTGGAGACATCAGTATCACCACAGGCTCTCTTTCTCTGACCAATGGCGCTCAACTATATGCTAGCAATCGTGGACAAGGGGGGAATGCAGGCAAGGTTGCTATTAATGCGCGGGATAGTATTTCCTTGAATGGGGGCGCTGTATTTAGCAGCGTAGAATCACCAGAGGTAGGCAATGGTGGAGACATCAGTATCACCACAGGATCTCTTTCCCTGACTAATTTGGCTCAACTCTATGCCAGCAGTCGTGGACTCGGGAATGCAGGCAAGGTTGCTATTAATGCGCGGGATAGTATTTCCTTGAATGGAGGTGCTGTATTCAGTAGTGTGGAATCACCAGGAGTGGGGAATGGTGGAGACATCAGTATCACCACAGGTTCTCTTTCTCTGACTAATGGCGCTCAACTGTTTACCACCAATCGTGGACAGGAGGGAAATGCAGGTAACGTGACGATTAATGCACGCGATCGCATTTCCTTTAATGGGGCATCTATATTCAGCAGTGTTGAATCACAAACAGTCGGCAATGACCGTAACACCAGCACGACTACAGGCTCACTCACTCTCACCGATGGTGTTCAAATGAATGCTAACAATCAGGTACAGGGGACTGCGGGAGACATACAGATCAGATCTAGCTCTATCCAGCTAGATAACCAGGCAGGTATTCTAGCTAGAACTACATTTGGTAATGGTGGAAATATTACCCTGAACTCCCAAAACTTTCTACTATTGCGACGTAACAGCCAAATTTCTACCACAGCAGGTACTGCTCAGTTAGGTGGTAACGGTGGGAAAATCACTATAAATGCTCCGTCGGGCTTTGTTGTTGCTACAAAGGGTGAAAATAATGATATTACTGCCAATGCATTCAATGGCTCCGGTGGTGTAATTAAAATCAACGCTCTTGGTATTTATAACTTTAATCAGATCCGCTTGGAAGACTTAGAGAAATTACTAGGAACCAACGACCCAACTAAACTAGATCCCCAGCTGCTAACAACAAATGATATTACAGCGATTTCCTTGACAAACCCTGCTTTGAGTGGTCAAGTCAATATTGTTACACCCGATATAGACCCCAGTCGTGGTTTAGTAAAACTCCCAATAAATTTCGTTGATGCTCAACAGCAAATCTCCACCGCCTGCAATCCTGGAAGTCGGCAATTCCAGAATACTTTTGTGGCAACAGGGCGCGGTGGACTACCCATCAGTCCGACTGAACCATTACAAGATTCAGGGACTCTATCAACTTGGGTGAGATTGAAAACACAACCAGAAAACTCCGCCAACACAACCACTCAGTCGCAACCAGCAGCAATTTCAAATCATACCAAAGTTGCGGCGACGACTCCAATTGTCGCAGCTACTGGTTGGGTCATAGATCGCAATGGCAATATACATTTAGTAGCACAAGTGCCTCAAGTCAACCCTCACATCACGCTGCAAACACCGACAACGTGTCCTGTATCCCGGTAAGGTGTGAATTATGCAAAAACTTCAGATGACCAAGCGAGTCGCTAGATTTAGTGTGAGAAATGTCATCTTATTTACTCTGGCAAGTTTATTAACTATTATCCCCAGCACATTCGCTAAACAACCAGAAAACTCCGCAAGCAAAATTTACGCCCAGACCATCAAATCCCCAGCGACTACACCACAGCAACTTCTTGAGCAAGGAGAAGCACTTTATGAAGCAGGACGCTTTACGGAAGCAGTCACCATTCTACAACTTGCTGTCCGAACTTATCAAAAACAAAGCAATAACCTTGCACAAGCAGCAGCACTCACTAACCTCTCCCTTGTCTACCAGCAACTTGACTTATGGAAAGAAGCTGTAGCAGCTATTAACACCAGCTTGAATTTACTTGGTTGGGATGAGATCAATCAAAGGTTAAATGTCAATCACCCAAAGTCGGAATTGTTGTCAATTCTCGCACAAACTCTCAATATTCAGGGGGGATTGCAACTGGCACAGGGACAAAGTGATGCATCTTTGAAAACATCACAGCAAGCAGAGCAAATTTGGCAGAAATTGGGTGACAATGCCGGAGTAACACGCAGCCGAATTAACGCTGCACAAGCTTTACGAGTTTCTGGTTTTTATCGCCGTAGTTTAGATATCTTGAATGAAGTCTCCCAACAGTTGCTTTCCTCACCTGACTCCCTTGTAAAAGTTACTGCTTTGCGTGCTCTGGGAAATACTCAGGAACAATTCGGGGACTTAGAGAAATCCTGGAAAAATTTAAACCTCAGCTTACAAATTGCCCAACGTCTACAACTACTGCAAGAAATTGGTCTGACAGAATTGTCTCTTGGTAATACTGCTAGGGCGTTAGGTAATATAAAGTACGCTATAGCTTCTTATAAAAATGCTGCTACAGCGCCAAACCCACTCACCAAAGTTCAAGCTCAAATCAATCAACTCAGTTTGCTGATGGAGAACGAATACATAGCAGAAGCGAAAACATTAATACCCACAATCCAGCCAGAACTAGCTAATTTACCTACAAATCAAGCTGGTATTTATGCACGTATCAATTTTGCTCGCACTTTAACCAAAATTGGGAACAAAAAAGATATTGCAGAAATTCTGGCAACCAGCGTTCAACAAGCCAGAATAATAGGCGATCAACGTGCAGAATCCTATGCGCTAGGCAGCTTGGGAGAAGTTTACGAACAGAACAGTCAGTGGCTTGAAGCGCAGAATTTGACGCAGCAAGCATTGTTTCTCGCTCAAAAAATCGATGCCTCAGATATAGCTTATCGTTGGGAGTGGCAGTTAGGACGCTTTTTCAAAGCACGGGGAAATATCCAGTCAGCTCTATCTGCTTATGATGCGGCAGTTGCAAGGCTTCAGTCTCTTCGTAGCGATTTGGTTGCAGTTAACCGAGAGGTACAGTTTAATTTTCGCGATCGCATAGAACCCATTTATCGGCAATCTGTGGAGTTGCTTTTACAACAGAAAGGACAAGGAAAGCCCAATTTAGACAAAGCACGTCAGCGAATAGAAGCTTTGCAACTAGCAGAACTCGACAATTTTTTCCGAGAAGCTTGCTTAAATAACCAATCTGTGGTATTAGACAAAGTAGTAGACCGCGATCATCCAAATACTGCTATTTTTTACCCAATTATTCTAGATAACTCTTTAGAAGTTATTCTCAAACTTCCTAAACAACCGTTGATGCATAAAACTGCTACAGTCAACCGTCAGGAAGTCGAACAAGTCATTACAAAAATGCAACAGACTATAGTCGAACCAGACGCTACTCAGAAATTTCAAGTCGTTTCTCAACAGCTTTATAACTGGTTAATTAAACCAGTTGAAGGAGACCTCAAAAATAGTAAAGTGAATACTCTACTCTTTATCCCAGACGGGTTGTTGAGAAATATCCCCATGTCTGCATTGTACTCTGGCAAAGAGTACTTAGTCCAAAATTACGCTGTAGCTGTTAGCCCCGGACTACAACTCTTTACTCCTAAACCTCTAGCACAGAAAAAATTAAATGCTCTTGCTGGAGGACTATCGCTACCGCCGAGAAACGAAAAGTTTGCACCCCTTCCTGACGTTAAGGTTGAACTGAAATCCATTGAACAATCGGGCATATCAACAACTATATTATTGGATGAAAATTTTAGGAGTACGACTTTAGAAAAAAACATCAACGCTCAACCTTTTGAAATTGTTCACTTGGCAACTCACGGGCAATTTAGCTCTAAAGCAAAAGACACTTTCATCTTAGCAGCCGATGGACGTATCAATGTGAGTGAATTAGATAGCTTGCTCAAAAGTAGAGAGCAAAAACGAACAGAGCCAGTTGAATTACTTGTTTTGAGTGCTTGCCAAACAGCAGCAGGAGATAATCGTGCGGCATTGGGATTAGCAGGAGTTGCCCTGCGTGCAGGAGCACGGAGTACTTTAGCATCCCTGTGGCAAATTGGCGATAACTCTACAGCCTTGTTTGTTGATGAATTCTACCACCAGTTAACAGCTGGTAAAACTACAGCAGAAGCTTTACGCGAGGCTCAATTAAAACTGCTCAAAACAAACGTATACAACCGTCCGATGTACTGGGCACCCTATGTCCTAGTTGGTAACTGGTTGTAGAGATTAGTAAAGTGCATTCTTAGATTTGCTCCTACCATTCGTCTCTACTGGCGGTTTGGTAAATTTACTAAAGGAGCAGTAGCAATATTACCCAAATTGACAGATTGTAATAAACTTTGCCAATCGTCTTTAACAGATGCATCATTAGGATTAGAAAGGCGTTTTTGTGCTAGCATAGTTAAGGCGTCGAACCAAATACCTTGTTTAGCATAGATTAAAATCTTTTGTCGGGTATCTGCTGCCAATTGCTGCATTACACGAGAATCTATCTTGACTCGTTCAATGTCTCCTTCTACGTATACGGGGACACTTACTGTCTGCTGGCAGTAGACTTTTAAATACCAGTGATATGTATGACCTACTTCCAAGGATGTCACAGTATTAGGGAGAGGAATACCAATGACACCGGGCTTTGGAGGTAGAGCTTGCGCATGTTTATAAACATCCTTTCCCATGCTATTCTGCAAGATAAATTCACTCCTTAGGTTAGCTAAATCTTGAGTGTAAGGAACGTAAAACCAAAATGTTGGTCGTTCAGATGTGGTTAACCCGCCGACAATCCCGATAATTGATTTGTCTGTTTGTTCGCCAACCTTTTGTTCCTCTTGCAATGGTACTAAGGCAGTGAGTGCAGTTGGAACCGCAGGACAACTATCTCGGCTACCCATTCCTGCCCTACGCCCACTTATAGGACTTAACCGAGTCGGTGTTTTTGGTAAAACGAAAATCGGTCGAGAGGTAGGTTGTTGAGTTGAAGTTGCACCTGTGCTTGGTTGTACAGGCTGCTTAGTCGTTGCTGGTTGTTGAGTTTGGGCTGTACTCGCGTGTTGTTGGATGAGGAAGCTTAAAATCAGAGCAATTGTTAATATCAATTTCATTGACTTTATGACTTACGCATTGACAAAAATATGATTATGTGGGTCAGGCTTATTTGCTTTCCCTCTTTAATTAAAGGCAAGCAAAATCAACTTATGCACTTTTAAGATAGAAATAGGAAATTTTTGCCCTCATCTGACTATATGTAGAACCGCACGGAAGTTGGCACTAGCTCGTTATGCACACAATGTTTCAATTGTGCGGTGGCTTGTTCGATGAGGCTGGAAAAACTGGTGATGCGTTCCTGTAACAAGGGCAACGCCCAACTACCTTCTACATCACCGAATCCATGCTATATTGCTGTAGGCTTGCCCTACTGTTACTGGTTTTGGAACCTGACAAAGGTTATGGCATGGTGTTCGTATGTACGCTCTTTAAGAGTTACAGCTTCGCTAAATTTCCTTTTTTATAGGAGGTGCAATGTCTAGGGTATCTATACGTTTGTACTGGTGGCAAAGTCTAGGAATTGTGATTGGGAGTGCGATCGCCCTATACACAAATAGCGCAGTTGCTCAAATTACGCCAGATGTGACTCTGCCAAATAATTCCAACGTGAGATTAGAGGGTAATACCAGGATTATCGAGGGTGGAACGACAAGAGGCGCTAATCTGTTCCACAGCTTTCAGGAGTTTTCTGTTCCCACCGGCTCGAAGGCTTTGTTCAATAATGCCACAGACGTTCAAAACATTATTAGCCGAGTCACAGGAAAGTCTGTCTCTAATATTGATGGTTTAATCAAAGCCAAAGGCACAGCTAACGTGTTCTTGATAAATCCAAATGGCATTATATTTAGTCAAAATGCGCAGTTGGATATTGGTGGTTCGTTTATTGCTACATCTGCCAATAGTATGAAATTTGCGGATGGCTTTGAATTTAGTGCAACGAATCCTCAATCTGCACCTTTGCTGACTATCAGTGTGCCTGTTGGTTTGCAATTTGGGACAAATCCAGGAAATATTCAGGTGCAGAGTTCTACCTTGCTGTTAAACCCCGGTCAGACTTTAGCACTTGTCGGCGGCTCTGTAAGCATGGATGGTGGACGCTTGCTAACTTCGGAGGGACGTATAGAGTCGGCGAGTGTAGCAGCAGGCACAGTTGGTCTTAGTAATAATAATGGCTCTTACCTGGGTTTAAATTTTCCGGATAGCGCAGTTAGAGCAGATGTATCTTTGAGCAATGGAGCCGAGGTGAATGTACGCGGTGCTGACAAAGGTAGTATTGCCATCAATGCCAGGAATATCGATATTTCTGGAGAAAATACAAGAGTACGAGCACTCTATCAGCCTGGGTGAGATTAAGACCAAAACTAGCAAACTCTGCTAAAACAACAATTTCGCCACAACCAACAGCAGTCTCCAATACTACTAAAGTTGCTGCGGCGACTCCAATTGTGCAAGCGACTGGTTGGGTCTTCGATGGCAATGGAAACGTACATTTAGTAGCGCAAGCACCTGGTGTCACTCCTGAGAGTTCTTGGCAAACTCCTGCTTCTTGTACCACATCTCGGTAAAACAAACAATATAGTGGTTCTGGTGTTGCTTGCAGTACACCTGTCTAGGAAGTCAGGAGTCAGGAGTCAGGAGGAGCCAGCACTGCAATTCGGAAACCTTGCTGTAGGTGACTGGCGTTCAGGAGTCAGGAGAACTCCATATTCTCGCTTCTGGCTCCTAACTCCTTTTTTAGTTGGGTGTACTTCATTCATATGAGAATTGCTATAGATTTCATATTATTCAACTAAAGATTGTCGAGTCATAGAATCCCGACGACCGTGGATAAACAACACAGCAACGTCGCTTACAATCACTGCAAAGGCTGACGGAATAAATGGTATCCATAGCCCTTGGGTAAACAATTCGATCGCGCAAACGCCATATAAAATGATCGCTGTTGCAAATATGACCCATCTCTTCTCTGACAGGGAACGAACGCGCCAAACAAACAGGCTTCCAACGACAGACCATCCGCATATCCAAAGAACATCGCCCCAGAAAGGCAAAACCCAAAGAATTGGACGTTCGTCTAAAACTGCACTCAGAATTTGACTGACCATTTGCGCTTGTATAAATACTCCTGACATTTGCTGGTAATTTTGCTGTGCAGCACTGTAGGGAGTTGACCAAATATCGCTGATGGTGCTGGCTGTCACTCCAATAATAACTACCCGATCTTTAAGTAAATTGGGATTAACTTTATCACTCAATACATCCTCAAGGGAAACTTTTTTATAATCAGCATCACGGTAGTTGACAAGTATTTGAATTCCGCCTAAATCTACTCCTTGCTGGTATGCACCACTGCGAGCGGGTTTTAAGCGTTTAAATACTTTAGAGCCAAACTGTACGTAATCTTCATTCAAATGAGATTGAATATTTTGGTAAGATAAGTAACGAGTCGTTAATTGAAACGAGAGTGAATAAGGAGTTTCACACGATGAAGAAGGCTCTTGTTCCATCGCCAAAATTTGGCGGCGGACGATCCCGTCTGAGTCTTGAATTGCATCAGTAAAACCCTGACGTTCTACAGGTACTTCTTTCGGAGGTTTAACACCGTCGGGGTCATATTTACTATCGCGGCTTTTACAAACGACAACAACATTATCTTTGCTAAGTTCAGGAGAAAGTTGTATCGGCTTTAATTTATTTGGGGGATCAACAAAATCTCTATAAATATCTAATCCCAAAACTCGCGGTTGATACTTTTGTAATTTGTTGAGTAGTTTAGCTAGGGTACTATCTGAGATAGATTTCGGTCCCACACTCGTCTCCCGTCGTCGAGATTGAATATCTTTTTCGGTAATTTCGACCACTATCACCCTTGAATCTACGGCTTCTTTAAGTCGCAGCCTTAGCATTTGGTCGAAAATTTGTAGTTCTATTTTCTCAAAGACTCCCAAGTATCTCAAGCCTACTGTCGAAATAGCCACAAGAAAAGTACTAAGTAGTAAAGTCCAAGGTTTAGATTTTGGTGTTGAAATTTTCCCTTTGGTCGAAACTTTAGTATTATCAAAATTGTCACGCAGTTCTTGCCACCTAGTAGGAACAGTTGTAGGATTTTGACAGATAACTGGCAACCAAGTGGCACAAGGAAAGTCGTTTTCTAACCCCTGAAGTCTTTCTCGTGCTTCTCGCATAGCTAAATAAAGTGGTTTGCCACCTGCAAAGGCAACAAGAAAGTTTTTCAAAAACTCTTGTGCCACCTTATCTGGTACTGGTTCCCGCATGACTATCATTTGAGGAATATTTAAATTAGCTAAATTTATCGCTAACCCAATTCCGTCACAGGAGTTGAAAATTGACAGTTTTAAACCGCGTTTAATTGCTGTCTTCAGTGCATTTTTTAACTGAGGAATTGTTAAACTTTCTGTTTGATTGATGTAAATTTCTCCATTCTCCCTATCTGTAGGACTAGCGCTATGTCCTGCAAAAAACAGAATATCCCAATCCTGATTCCACAGTTGCTCGTCAAGTTCTTTCCGTGTTGGTTCTACAAGAAATGTGGTTTGGGCATCTGTTAAACCTTGTAACAAAGACCCGTCTTTATCAATATCAATACCAACACTGTTGCCTATAATTGCCAAAATCTTGACTTTACCCGTAGGTCGTTTTTGCAATATTTGAGGAGACGCATATTCATGATTACTCAAAGCTAATTCAGCTTTAGGGTAATCCTCAAAAAAATCCCACAGATGCCAAGGTAACCGATAGAGTATAACTATATTCGTTTCAATAATAACTCTAATTTCATCATCCCAATTGAGTAGAGTCCGCAACTGCCGCTCAATATTCTGAAATAATTCAAATTTCAACCAAGCATTGATACTTGTTTGTAATTTTTGACAGACTTTATTAAAGTCATTCACAGAAATATTAGTAATATCTTGTGCATGGACTTTTATACGTTGATTGCTACCCAAACGCTGATGAACAGCTTTGTAGAGTAACTGCCATCTTTGGTAGAGTTCGCTTAGTTCCGGTGCTGCTGGCAGGCTTCCTGTTATTTTTAAAAATTGATTGTGATGCCAAATTTGAGCCGTGACAACAGGGAATCCTTTATTTAAATCTCCTCCCAACAAGTTTAAGACGACTAGCTTACTCATTTGTCGAACAGCTATTTGTTATTTTTTAATATAGCACTTTGTGGAGGAGAGTATTGAACTGTTCAATCACTAAATAACAAAATTTTCTATCATTTGATAATCATTAAGAATTACTTGGATGCTAAAACATTCTCCCACTTCTCCTTCAAAGAGCTTCAACTGCACATAATTATCTTGAACTCTTGCTTGTACTTCCTGAATTATTTCTTCTCCAGATGAAAGCAAAACTAGCTTGATATTGTTGGGTAGGTATTCATTACCAATAGGATGTAGTTGTACGCGAATACTAACAAGTTGGTTATCTGGAATCAATGCAACAAGTAGGACAACTTTTTGAGACTCTATTTCCGCTCCCAAATCAATCATTTTAGCTCTTTTTATACTGGTAGTACTTAAGCTTGCACTACTTCTGAAATTAAAAGCGAGACTGCTGGAACTTGAGTTAAAAAATGTCTCTATTGCTTGCCAAGAAGCGTCGTAAATGCATAGGAGCCAATTACTTAGATTTACTTGCCCTTGAGAAGAAAGCGATCGCTGCCGTTGCTGTCGCTGTTGATACAATCCTTGCCGCCACTCCTCGTTTTCCAGTAGTACTCTCCAAGTTTCAAATGGCACTTCTAATCTGGGAAATGTTACAGATAAATCACCTAACCGTTGCTGTAGATTTTCGGCTTGAGTCGTAGATAATTCTGATAGTGGAGATATGACAGCTTTAAATTTCTCATCCACACAAAATTGGTAAGTTATCCAAAAAGCGTTGAGGTCTTTTGTTAAATGCCGCGCATCCATACAATAAGTCCTATCCACTGAGTCGTAGTGTGCCAGGGATTTGAGTTCGGTATAACTTGTGTAACCCCAAATCCGCACCCACTCGCCGTCTGGTTTGACTTGCGCTGCTAAGTAATAGTCTGCTGTCCAACTAGGAATATCTACCCATTCCTGAGGGACTTCTAATTCACTATCATCAATTGCCTCACTGGGGATCAACACGACTCGTCTATCATTTAACAAAATTGCAGTGCCATTGACAAATTCCCAAAAAGCTGGAATACCAGGAGAACTACACCAAACACTTGCTTCCTTCACATATTCAGTTTTTACCCAATCCAAAAACACATGGAGGCAAATTTGATTTATGTAAGCGCACCAACGACTGCTAGGAGTGGCATAAACCTGGCTTTGCTGCCAGCACTGCGACTGGATTTTTGGTATTATTTCTAACAACCATTCTCTTGGGTCTGCAAACGCGTAAGTCATTTTTACTACCTTGTGACAATTACCGACTCATGTTGAAATTTCCAAACTGATTTCTCAGCCATTCTTCTAAAGCAACACTCATATCTTTAATTTGGATGGGATTTACAGAAATATTCAAATCCTGGCACCATTGGACTAATGCTGCAAGCATTGATTCTCTACCTTTAACCAGTTTGCGAGATACTGTAGGCTGACTCATCTGCAACTGCTGCATAATTTGCTGCTGAGTTAGTTCCTGTTGGTAGTAAAGCTTGAGTACTTCTTGCGATTGTTTATCCAGAGAAAGTAAAGCGCTTAACAATACAGCGAACATTTGAGATATTTGGTTTTGTCGGTCTTGGAGGTTCTCGAAGGCGATCATATCAGCTATTGGTGAGTCAGAGTCTGGGTCTGGTAAATCTAGCATTAGGTTAGTCTCATCGTCTGACTGCAAAGCATTTAGAGATTTAACAGGTGGATACAGGTAAGCACGCACGTAGAGAACCGTCTGATTTAACCACCGTTGAATTGTTTGTACTTCGCATTGCTGAGTAGGTTGAGTCAGTTGAGTTTGTCGAGAGTTGTTGTAAAGGTTGGCGATCGCCTCCCACAATTGAGGAGTTGGTTCTGGCAGTGCCTTTGTGCCTCCTGATTGCTTCTGGACATACAGTTCTTTGAAACAAGTCCAGGCTAAACGATATTGAGCGATCGCGCCAAGTGATAATCCAGCGTTATCAAGAGCTGCTAGGAGCTGCTTTTTGCTCACTTTGCGTAACAATGCCCAATTGCTGCAAATATCGGCTTCCTGACGTTGACGTAAGATATCTTTCAACCGACTCGAAAGTGCCATAATAGCATAGGCTTTTAAGCTAGAAGATTTTTCTGGATTGAAGTCTTTGAGGATTGTTTCGACTTCTGCATTCGCCATTTGGAAATAATCAGCAATACTATATTGGCTGTTGGCAAATTTGGTAACTGCTTTTTGTGCTGTCCAATAACATGGTTCTTGTAAATAAGCCAAAAGATGCATTCTGGCTAGGCTACTAGATTGCCATCGCCAGGTCTTGTACCAATATAGTGCCCAAAAGTTTTCTGAGTTAGCAACTTCTATTGAACCCTCTAAGCAATTTTGGATACTTCGACGCAGTTTAATGTCAATCAGCCATTTATTGAATCTGTTTCCTTCCAGCTGAACGAATGTTGAGAACATCTCCGTAATTTCTCGGCGAGGACGCATAAGGGTTGTGTCGCAAATTGTTTTTACTGACAAATTAACTGTTTCGATCTCGCTGCCTCAAGCGACAACTCCAGAAAGTCTAGCAATAAACTCAGCTTGAGACACACTGTCGAGAGGGAAAAATTTGCTAACCGTCAGACTGTCAGCTTTCGCGGCGAGCAGCTATCTTGCCCTCAGCATAGCACCATAGCTGCCTTTTCAACCAAAAGCAGCAGGCATTATACTCCTATTCCGTCGAAAATTTTTACGAAATAGTGAATAAACTCATGTCACTGCTACCAATTAAGAATTAGAAGGCAAAGCAAAAAATCTCTGATTTCCCTGTTCAACCTTGTGATTGACCTGTTCATCAATCGCTACGAGTTTGAGCTACCGATTTAAGTACTTAACCACAAATCTAAAACACTAGGACTTACGCACTGTACAAAAAGACTAGATTATGCATAACGTGTGCAATCGCGTGGAAGCATTGTCTTTTCTTTGGATCAATTGCACTGTGGCGGCAAAATGCTTTACTCGATCTACAATTCATGTTCATCTTTCGCCAGTGCATAAGTTGATTTCACTTACATCTATATAAGAAGTAGAAGGAGGGCTTATGTCCTCGCTAGTTCAAAACTTGACTTTTTGAAGTATCTGTGTCTACTATGGTGATAACCACACAATCAAAATTTTGTCAATGGGTAAGTTCTAAACACCAGCCCTTTCAAGGTGACTAACGAAAATAGGTTGTTTCAGGGCTATCATTCTGACTGCTGTCCTGAGAAATTGGGTTTTTTGAAGGTTCAAATGACCAATTTTCGTTCCGAATTTCACCACCTTGAAAGGGCTGGTTCTAAACACCAGCCCTTTCAAGGTGGGTAAAAAAGTTGGAAAATCATGTCCAATTTTCGTCATTTGATCTTCTCCCAAGGGGAGACGCTGCGCGGTAAGCGAAGCTATGCCCGAAGGGCTTTACGTGTTCTTCGTGCCTTCGCGGTTTAAAAATCTTTTTGAACCGCGAAGGCACGAAGAACACGAAGAAGAACCAAGTTTTTTGTCTTGCACCTTGAAAGGGCTGGTTCTAAACACTAACAATTTATTGAAAGAAGGCAGCTATGTTGGAGGCACTTATGTTTCGTTCAGATGGGGATTGAAACCCTACCTGAACGTGCTTTGTTAAGCACCGAATCTTGAGCAAAAATTTCGGATGGAAACTATGCAAAAAGTACAAATTCAAAATGAATCAGTAGAGCAACTGCTGGTAGAAATAGAATGTCTGAAGCAAGAACTGCTCGAGCGGGAAAATGAAAAGTTGGATTTAGAAATATTGCTAGAGACTACTACCGAACACTCCACTAATATAGAAGCTGAGCTACACGACAAAAATTTAGAGATGAGCAGATATTTGCAGCAAGTCTATTGTATCACTGCCGCTGCCGCTGCCGTTGAAGCAGGAACATTTCAATCTCATACGCTGAATGAAGTAGCAGTTCGCAATGACGAGCTGGGACGGCTGGCACGGGTATTCCAACGAATGACTGAACAGGTAAGGTCTCGTGAGGAAAAATTAAAACAGCAGGTTGAAGAACTCAAAATTGAAATCAATCAGTTTAAGCGAATAGAGGAGGTGTCTCAAATTACCAAAACCGATTCTTTCCAGCAATTGAAACAGAAAGTCAAACAGCTTAGAGGGCACTGATACTACCAGCCGAAATCCATGGGATCTGCCTCAGGCAGCAGCACTTCGCTATCGCCTGAGACTAAAATTAACGCACATAACTTGATATTTTTACCTTATTAGTAACACTAAATATCTTAAACCTTGATTTAACCGTATAAGTCAGCTAAAGGAGGAACTGACATCTTGCACCTTCTCAATAAGGGTAGGGTGGGCACTGCCCACCTTACGATATCATAAGGCTTTTGGGCTTTGATTTTCGCAACAAGACGATGATGCAAGATATGAGGGAAGACTAGTATTCAAACCTTGTAAGCTAGCTGTATCAATGCTTTGAAAATTTTTGGAGATGTTTAGTACAGAAATATTTTTGCACGGGACACAGAGACGCTATGGCTAAAATTGTATCTGTTCATTCATTTCGAGGTGGAACTGGCAAATCAAATATAACTAGCAACTTAGCTACAACGATTGCCCGCTATGGGAATCGAGTGGGTATTGTTGATACTGACATTCAGTCACCAGGGGTGCATGCCCTTTTTGGCTTTGATGAGGAAAAGATAGGCTACGCCCTGAATGACTACTTGTGGGGTAAGTGCGCGATCAAGGAGGCTGCTTACGATGTCAGTCAAATTCTACAGGTAGAACAAGGTCAAAAAGCTGCACCCAACGGCGCTCTTTACCTAGTTCCTTCCAGCATTAAAACGACTGAAATCGCCCGAATTTTAAGTGAAGGGTATGACGTCGAGCTACTTAATGATGGCTTCCAGGAGCTGATCCATAGCCTGAAGCTTGACTACCTGTTCATTGACACTCATCCCGGCATCAATGAAGAGACTCTCCTCTCAATTGCTATGTCTGATGTACTGGTGCTAATCCTGCGTCCAGATACCCAAGATTACCAGGGTACGGCTGTGGCTGTTGACATCGCTTGCGAACTTGAGGTTCCTAAGATGCTGTTAGTGGTTAATAAAGTCCTAACGAAATTTAATTTTGAAGCCCTACGGCAAAAAATACAGACAACCTACAACGTGCCCGTCGCTGGTGTCTTCCCCCTGTGCGAAGAGATGGTTGAACTGGCTAGTAGCGATGTTTTTTGCCTGCGATACCCGGAGCATCCTTGGACTCAAGAGATCAATAAGGTTGCGGGGCAAATCCTAAGTTAAAGCACAAAGCACAAGATGTCACGCGCCCCACTCTAATTATGTTCGCTAACACTCCAGAACGGCAAATGCACATGGTCAGGTGGCTGCTAACCTGTGGTTGGCTGCTCCTGATTTTTTCCCTGTTTTATGACCCCATCTCACCTTGGCTAACTGACCCCAACAACACACTTAGCCCCTTACGCATTAATCCAGAGGTCTGCGTAAAGGTGCAAGGAGTTTGCCTAGAACAAACACCCTATGCTTTGGGAGCACGACTATTCTGGACAATGATTGTTCCCGCCGCAATTTTTATTCTTCTAGTTTTTGGGCATGAACTTTGGCGACGGATTTGTCCGTTGTCATTTCTGTCCCAGATTCCTCGTGCGCTAGGATGGCAGCGACAGCATCGGCGAGTCGATCCGAAAAGCGGGAAAATTTCCTATGAGTTAGCCAAAGTCAAAAAAGATTCCTGGCTTGGTCGCAACTATTTGTACCTACAGTTTGGTTTATTTTATCTTGGGCTGTGCATTCGGTTACTCTTTGTCAACTCTGATCGTTTGGCACTGGGTATTTTTTTAATCTTCACAATTTTGTCAGCGATCGCCGTAGGCTACCTCTACGGTGGTAAATCCTGGTGTCAATATTTCTGTCCAATGGCTCCAGTGCAGAAAATCTACGGTGAACCGGGGGGACTGCTGACCAGCAAAGCTCATGAGGGCGACCAACAAACCATCACGCAATCCATGTGTCGTAGTGTTAACCAGGAGGGTAAGGAACAGAGTGCCTGTGTTGCCTGTCAAAGCCCCTGCATCGACATTGACGCTGAGCGGGCTTACTGGGATGGCATCACCAAAACTGACCAAAAGTTGCTCTACTACGGCTACATTGGGCTAGTCATCAGCTTCTACTTTTACTACTACCTCTACGCAGGAAATTGGGATTACTACTTCTCTGGCTCCTGGACTCACGAGGCAAATCAACTCACTACCCTTATTCGTCCTGGGTTTTACCTGTTTAACAACCCGATTCCAATTCCAAAGCTAGTAGCAGTGCCCCTAACCTTAGGTTTTTTTGCCGGGGGTAGCTATTTTCTAGGACGGAAGCTAGAGAAAAGTTACAAGAACTACCATGCACGGACAAACCAATCTCTGAGTAAAGAGCAGATTCAGCACCAGATTTTTACCCTCTGCACCTTCGTCGTCTTCAATCTCTTCTATGCGTTTGGGGCCCGTCCAAATATTGCTCTGCTGCCCCTACCGTTACAATACTTTTACGACGTCTTGTTGGTGTTCTTTAGCACCCTTTGGCTTTACCGAACCTTGGGACGCAGCCCAGACCTGTACTTACGGGAGAGCTTTGCCAGCCGCCTTCGCAAGCAGCTCAGTAAGCTCCAACTCGATGTCTCCCGATTCTTAAAGGGTCATTCTTTGGAATCTCTCAACCCCGATGAGGTCTATGTGCTAGCGAAAATCCTCCCAGGCTTCACAGGAGAAAAGCGGCTCGATGCGTACAAGGGAGTGCTAAGGGAAGCTCTAGAAGAGGGCTACGTGAACTCCTCCAACAGCTTAGAAGTGCTACAGCAGATGCGCCAAGAGCTAGATATTAGCGACAAGGAACATCTGACAGTCCTGACGGAACTGGGGGTTGAAGACCCAGACTTGCTCGACCCCAGCAAGCAGCGAACCCGAGAAAATCAGGTGCGCTTGCAAAGCTATCGCGACCAGATTGCAAGTATGGTGGGCAGTAAGCGACGGCGAACTGCTAAAGGACTGGGGCGAGAGCTGTTAAAAGTAGTGCAAAAGGAAAAGTCCATTCAGGACGTACTCCCGAAAGATGCTCTGGCTGTGCGATCGCTAAGACGAGAGTACGCTATCACCCTGGAAGAGGAAGAAAAAATTCAAGCGAGCCTTGACGAGGAAACAGACTTGCTCCGCAGAGGAGATATCCTCTTGAACCAGCTACAGGAGTTGTCTGAACGCTACCAAGCTCTCAGACAGCCTCTACTACCAGATAAAGCAGGGGCTTGGACTTTACTGCAATCAACTGTGCAGCAAAAACAGCGACTGATTGCCAAGGGTCTGCTGGAAATTATCAAAAGCCTGGATCCCGGTTCCGAAGCCACCCGCATTGCTCTTGCTCTCGGTGCCACCGCACCGAATGTGTTGCCAAACTTGCTTGAGGATGGGACATCCCGATGGCAGAAGCGCCTCAGTCCAAAGATAAATTCACGACTGATTCAACAGATCGAAAGGGCGAGCAACATCATACCTGAGATGGAGCCAACAGTAATTGTTAGCCATCTGGAAGTGCTGCTCCAAGAGCCAGACTCGCTGACCCAGGCAGTCAGTCTCTACATGATTTCTCAACTGGATGTTCAGCGCAGCCAGGAGTTGGCGCGGCAATTGCTCGACTCCAAGCTAACGGTGAAGGCTCTGGTGCGGGAAACTGCCCAAATGCTGCTCAAGCAGGAAGCCCAACCCGACACTGCCCCTACTGCCCTTAGCACCATCGAAAAGCTGCTGTACCTATTGGGTAGCGACTTGTTCAGCAGCCTGAAGACTGAAAACCTGATGGAGCTTGCTTACCAGGCTCAAGTCAAGGTGTACAACGCTGATGAAGTTGTGATTGAGCAGGGTGAAAAAGGTAAGGAACTTTTGTTACTCATCAATGGAGTTGCCCAGCTTCAGGTCAATTCCGATAACGGGAAGGCAATTGTTGAAAGCCTGTTGCCTGGTCAAATGCTGAATGAACTGGAGATTTTAGCTCGTACTGAACAAGCTGCCACAATAGTGGTAACAGTCCCAGAAACACGCATCTTGGCTATTGATGTAGATACGTTTGATGCTCTCTTGTGTCGGGTTACTAACTTTGCCCGAGGGGTTTTGGAACGGAAAAGTTTTCTCCTGCAACAATTAGTTCAGCAGAGCCGAGGGAGCCATTAGTTAAGTCGTGAACTGGGTAGTCGCGCCTTAACTATAACGGTTCTGGTGTTGAATCCCATACACGAGGAGTGAGATCGGCCCTCTCCCCCAACCCCTCTCCCAAATTGGGAGAGGGCGTTCTGTATGTGACTCAAACGAGAACCGCTATAATTGTTCCTTTTGTTCCTTCTGGCTTCTTCCCGAAAACCCAACCTTCCCGCTACGCCAGGTAAAAGTTCCAAACCGATTCTTTATTCCCATTCTAGTTCCAAACTAGGCATCAAACGTTGCAAGTTCTTCAATGATTTGCCCTGCCAGGGGATATTCGTGGAGCCTTGTACCACTAGCTGCATATTTTTCTGCTGTCGCACCTTAATTACGAACTTCGACAGCACATTAATTCCTGAACTATTAAGAAATTTCAATTCCCGTAGGTTCAGTGTTAGGATTGGCGGCTGTTGAACAACCACATCATCTAACAATTGCACAATAGGTGCATATTCTTCCATCCCACCTAGCCGTAATGAACCCTGATAAACCACAGCTTTAGCTGCTGCGTCGTACCGGATGTTGTAATCTTCGGTTTTAATCTCCATTTACCTAAAGCCTCTTAAATATTCGTGGTCGCCAGGTAGTTTATAGTGTCAAATGTACCATTGTGCTCACGGTGATGACTTCTGGGTTCTTTTGGATGGTGTTGAACTTCCAGCCTATTTTGACCAGATAATCGTTGATCATTGTCAAAAGACCTAACCTAGAGCCGGTGTGTGTCTCATCTTCCGCATTCTTTTCTAACTGACTGATATACAACTCACCGGGGTCACAGGTCACTAACTCTTGGATGAATGCCTGAAATTTTCCGACCTCTTGAGGATTGATACTGTTAGTTGAGAGGAACACAAGTGTATCTTCATGCAGTTGGAGCGTAAGCCTGATAGAATGATCTGATGTCTCGTCGTTAAACTTCATAGCATTCTCTAACAACTCGTTGGCAATGAAGCTAACAGAACTCTTTACCTCGGCCTTGGTCTCACTTTTGGCAAAGAAGACTGCAAAGTAATCAGCCATAAAATCAGCCGACAACCCATTGGTTCGCCAGCGCTGCTTAAGTGGGACGGAACCAGGCGAAAATACGATTTCCAAGTATTCCTGGCTATTGATAAAATCTTCAATGAAGTCTCCGAATATTTTCGTCATAGTCAACAAATCCTCATTCGCAACCTATTTGTGCTTCAACACAAGCATTGCAAGCTTTGTGATGTCATCGTAGACTTTTTGCTCACCAATATGCCGCTGCACATCATCAATCACAGACTGCTTGATTTTATCGGCTGAGCAAATTAATTCGTCATAAGTACGTTCGCGCAGCGGCGACCTAAGGAAAAGGCAGCTATGCTGCTATAGCAATTCTATTTGATTTCCGAACAAGAGGGACGATTTGGGAGATAAGGAGGACAAGGGAGAAAAGGGAGAGGTGTTCGGATCTCATTTAGGACTGCTATATAGCGCTTTTCAATGAGAGTGAGGTACATTCAAGAGTTAAGAAACCGCAGATGTAGACGCCCCTTGGGCGGCTTCCCGCTTTCTTACGCAGATGAATTTGTACTTCACTCGGATGAAAACCACTATATGTATCCCCTAGATGTAATTGTACCTCCGTTTGAGCCACGAACGCAGCAATGCCGTTAGTTTGATAAGCTAGTATATAATACTAATTTGCATAGTTTTTGTCGAAGTAAAAATGGATCGTCGCGAATTTATCGGCTGGATTAGTGTTAGTGCTTTGGCAAATTCTCTGCCAGTAGTACTTGCATCCTGTAGTGTTCGTAAGGATAAGCCACAAAACAAGCAGGAAAACCCAAAAATTGATAAAAATAGCCGAAAGAATGGATTTTTGGTCCTCGGCACGGTTCAAGATTTAAATGATAAAGGTATCCTTAGAGACAATCAAAATGCAGCGAAACCAGTTCTGATTGTTCGTAACCCGGACAACATTAATCTCTCTGCTGTCAATCCTACGTGCACCCATCAGGGCTGTACTGTTGAGTGGAAAACAGACACCAAGATTTTTGCTTGTCCCTGTCATGGGTCTAAGTTTAGTTCTGATGGCAAGGTGCTTGGGGGTCCCGCCAAAAAACCTTTGGAAAGTTTTCAAGCCAAAGAAGAGGATGGCTTAGTTCTAGTAAAAGCGATCTGATGTTTCAGTGCCAAGTGTCCATGTTGAGGAGGCTTTGGGAGGATAATGATTTTTAAAAATAAGTTAATTAAACTGTATTACCTTATTCCCATACTCCTTTGTGCTGGGGTAATATTTATCTTTGGGTGGCAATATTTTCAGCAAACACAGCAACCATTAATAGCACCTAGTGAATCAAAAGAAAATATTGTAATTCATGAACCCATCCAGCCAATTCCGCTTCAGCTAGAACTTAATGAAAGCAAAGTGAAGCTGGGTAAGAAACTGTTTCACGAGCCTCGGTTATCCGTCGATAATAAGATTTCCTGTGCTAGCTGCCACAACTTGAAGACGGGTGGTACAGATCGATTAGTGCATTCTATTGGGATTCAAAAGCAATTGGGTTTTGTTAATTCGCCAACAGTATTTAATAGTGGGTTTAATTTTAAGCAGTTTTGGAATGGGCGGGCTGAGACATTAGAAGCTCAAGCCGATCATTCGATCTTGTCAGGGAATGCAATGGGGGTAAAAAGTTGGTTAGAAGTTGTTAGTAAGTTCAAGCAATTTTCTGAGTATGACTCCTGGTTTAGACAATTATATACAGATGGGGTTACTAGTGATAATATCAAGGATGCGATCGCTACGTTTGAACGCTCTCTATATACTCCTAATTCCCGCTTCGATCAATTTCTGCGAGGTGTTCAAAACGCCCTAACTGAAGAAGAAAAAGAAGGTTATGGTCGCTTTAAATCTTATGGATGTGTTAGCTGCCATCAAGGCATGCTGCTTGGTGGTAATATGTTCCAAACCTTTGGGCTGCTTGGGGATTACTTTGGCGATCATGGTAGAGTAACCAAATATGATTTAGGACGATTCAATATCACAGGGGATGAGCACGATCGCTATGTTTTTAAGGTTCCCAGTTTGCGAAACGTTGTTTTAACATCTCCTTATTTTCACAACGGCTCTGCTGCAACGCTCGAAGAAGCAATTAAGGTTATGGCTAAGTATCAGTTGGGTCGCCAGCTTCCCCAAACAGACATCGATCTCATTATTAAATTCCTTAGAACCCTAACAGGGGAGTACCAGGGAAAGCCATTATGAAAAAGGTTCAATCGCCAAGAGTCTTCATTGTATTGGCTGCCATTCTCATGTGGGCTTTTCTGATAAGTAAAAGCCTATCCATTGATTTTAACCAACACCAGAGATACCGTACCGCTATAGTCGAGTTGCAGGAAAAAGATGCCACTTTCAATCAAGATATTCTCAAATTTAGATATGAATTATTCAATTCCTATGATTCCTTAGTTAATAGTTTTACCGCACAAAAAACGATTCAACAGCATCTGCAAGAAATTCCCAGTTTCATTGATGCAAGAGAGCAGAGACAAATCCAGAACATACTTGCAACTCAAGCAGAATTACTTAAGCGGAAAGAAAATTTGAGCGAACGATTCAAATCCCAGAATGCTGCGCTAAAAAACTCTCTGCGTTACCTTCCAAGCCTGATAGCTGAAATCAAAGAAACATCTTCTGAACAAAAATGGTTTGTCCCGTTAAAAACCACTCTTAACAGCCTACTGTACGATATTCTGCTCTACAATCTCACAGCTAGTGAAGATCTGAAACCGCTTATCAAAGCACAGATAGGGAAGCTATCCGAGATGAAAGACCAGTATAAAATTAGTGAGGAACAATTCTCAATTAACCTGACAATTTCTCACACGATAATTATTCTCAATAACAAACCTCAAGTGGATGAACTGACTAATCAAATTCTAAATATTCCGATAGCACAGCAGGCCAAAACTTTGGAAACTGCTTATGAGAATTTCTATGAAAAAGCAATTAAAACCGCAAATATTTATCGTCTGTTTGCTTACATTTTGTCTTTAGTCCTGCTTGGTGGTATTTCCTATCTAATCATCAAGAAGTTCTCTGAAGCTAACCACAAAATAACAGTCCTAAATGAACGCCTCAAAGCTGAAAATCTCCGAATGGGTGCAGAGATAGAATTTACGCGCCGATTGCAAAAAATGATTCTGCCCAAAGATCACGAACTCAGCCAGATTCCAGAACTGGAAATTGCTGGATTTATGGAACCTGCTGATGAGGTTGGTGGCGACTACTACGACGTGCTAACTAACAATGGCGCTGCCAAAATTGGCATTGGCGATGTCACCGGACATGGATTGGAGAGTGGGGTGCTGATGCTAATGCTACAAACTGCCATCAGAACACTTCAGGAAAGTAATGAGACTGATCCAGTAAGATTTATGGATGTACTCAACCGCACGATTTACAAGAACGTCGAGCGCATGAATACGGATAAAAATCTAACGCTGGTGTTACTTGACTACTACCAAGGTCAACTCAACATAAGCGGACAGCATGAAGAGACGGTGGTAGTGCGATCATCAGGGGAAGTAGAACGGGTAGACACCATGGATCTCGGTTTTCCAATTGGGCTGGACGCGGAGATTGCTAACTTCATTGCCCAAGCGCAAGTGCAGTTGTACTCCGGAGATGTGGCAGTACTTTACACCGATGGGATTACAGAAGCGGAAGACATCAATGGAGTGCAATACGGCATGGAGCGGCTGTGTGAGGTGGTTAAGCGCTACCGACTCTCAAGCGCCACCGAGATTCAAGAAGCAGTGATTCGCGATTTGCGACACCATATTGGGGTACAAAAGGTGTTTGATGACATCACTTTATTAGTACTCAAACAAAAATAGGCGAGTTGACAAACATCGCCTGAAAACCTAAACTTCAATCGCCTTGACTTCCTATGAATCCCATACACTTTCAGATCTCGGCCCTCTCCCCCAACCCCTCTCCCAATTTGGGAGAGGGGTGCCCGAATTGGGCTATCTTGAGGGCGTTCTGTATGTACGAGGAGTGAGAACCGCTATAGTAAGCAACCGTCAGACTTTCAGCTTTCCTAGACATTTTTTATTAAAGATATTCAATGCGGTTTCCCTTTGTGTGTCAGTGCCGCATTCGCACAGAAAAAAAGCGATCACACGAACGCCTCGGATGTAGGATAAGGACCAGATCCAGCCTGATGGGTGCTCCTGTCGCCACATATTGGGAAAATTACGTTTCAAATCTAACCCCTCCTTGAAAGGCTGAAGGCGAACTTGGACTGCATCGTAATTCTCTAGAAAACGCTAACTTTATGTCTTGAAACTTTTGCTTTTTAGAAGCAAATCTCTTGTTCCTTTAGTTTATCCCGCAATTTTAATTTTACTGCTAGGGTAAAATTAAATTTAGATGTCATAATGTTTAGATCTTGATAAGGTCTACGCATTATGAGCTTATCAATA
The DNA here is from genome assembly GCA_016903675.1 of Stigonema ocellatum SAG 48.90 = DSM 106950. GTDB lineage: Bacteria > Cyanobacteriota > Cyanobacteriia > Cyanobacteriales > Nostocaceae > Stigonema > Stigonema ocellatum. Next base: position 27,450 of record JADQBA010000051.1, read on the forward strand.
GTTACCTGTTTAATACCCGTACCTCTAAAAGCAGCCGTTAGTTCAGCCTTATTAGCAGTATTAATATTAGTAGGATTTTTTATGTTAGGGACATTAGTATCAAAATTGCTAAAAATCGAGTTAGGTTTTTCGGCATTTTGCTCATTTCCAACTAGAGCTTTTGTCTCTGCAATAGTAATAGGATCTGGTACAACCTTTATTATAACCTGATCTGATTGTATAAAACGAATATTTTTAAGTTCTAACTTTCTTTTTAAAAGAGGTGGACAAGAAGGAGCAATCATGAAAGCTAGATCAGGTGGGTTTCCATCAGAGATAGATGGATTAAAATTGGCGTCATCTAACCATTGGTTAAATGTGTCTAAATGACTGCTCAAAAGCTCATAGTTCTTAGCCTCACCAAAGGCTCTAGCAACAGCTTTACCATTATGTAGTAATTCCACATAGCAGTCAAAGGCATGACCAGCTATTACAGTAGTGGTTGAAACAGTTGATAAAGTGTACGTTTTTCTAGTTAGATGACTAGCCCACTGTTGTCTACATTGTGCCTCGACTAAATGACGAGCATCTCCTTCAAAGACCTGTTCAGGCTCTTCCTGAAAGTATTTTTCATGAATTTCTAGTACGGCATTACCATAGTTTCGACAGAATTCCCTCAATGAGTTAGTGGAACTTATAGGGATATTTTTAATTTCTTGCCACGCTTGAAGAAAATTTTTGTAGCCACTATAAGCTCCTTTAATTCGATTATCAATCTTTTCTCTAATTATCTCAAATTCATTGCTATAACCCTTATTTAAATTAATAACTGAATCACCAATAAGACCCTTCATAACAGCATCTTCGGCTATAAAGCTTCCAACATTAGCAGAAGTACCCACTAAATACATCAATAGACGAATTTTTGAACCAAACTTTTGAAAAGCTCTTCTGACTAATTGTTTAAATACTAATCTAGCTTCTGCAATCTCATTGGGAAATTCTGCTAAAGAATCCAACTCATCCGTGAGGTAGACAAAACTGAATCTTGGATCTACTGCTAAGACTTGGGAAATAACATAGAAGAAGAATTCTTCAAATCCATCTACTCCCTCGGTAATATATTTATTGAATTTATTACGAAATGGCATTAAAGCCTTAGTATCTTTCAATTGAGCAACTTGATGACCTTCCAAGAAATCACTTAAAATTTTCTCAGCTATGGCTCTAACTTGAGTAGATAAATTTGTATTGTGTAACAATTCCCAAAATGTGTCAGCTAGAATATAGCAGTAGAATTTGGCAGTAAAGCTATTACCTAGCGGTATATCAGAAAGTTGAAATTGAACAACTATCGAGTGATTTTTATAAGTTGGCTTAGTTTTAGATAATTCATTTAAATAAGTTAAGAGCCAAGTTTTACCACTACCAGCCAAGGCAGCAACAAATCTAAATGTAAAGAAACCTTCATCAAAGGTATGGCTAAGATCATCTTCAAGCAATTGAGTTATGCTAGCTATTTGCCTTCCAGATAGACTTCGAGCCGTAGAACCTTCTCCATCACTTCCTGGTGGTCTAATAACACGTTCAATCCTAATCTCTTCAATGAATCCTGCTCCGGACGTTACTTGTCGAAGAAAGCTTTTTATATATCTTTTCTTTCCTGCATCTTCTGGCATTATTTACTCAGCCCATTGAATCAATTCTTCATGTTTTTCGGTAATAGCAAAAACTTTACCAGTTGATTTTAGCTTATCGAAGTATTTATCTAGTTGGGATTGAGAAATCGGATGATTTTCCTGAAATTTTTGACAGATATCTCGACTATGAATAGCTACAACACCGAGTATTTCTTGACGCTTTCTTTCTTCAAAATAGAGCGCTTTAAACTTTTCCACATAAGTATCGAAATCCATTTCTTCATCAGATGCTAGAGAACGATGGAAATGAGAATCTGTCTGCTGAATGTATTCTAAGAGTGTATTTATAACTCTGGGTCCTTTTACAGAGTCAAATCGATATTTTGTTGTTTGGAGATTTGCCGCTAATACTTTCATCCCCAAAGGGGTAACTGAAATCCGATTTTTTTTGGGTGATTCAATTAATTTCTGCTGAAATAGAACTTCATAGCTCTGTTCAGCTTCTTTTTGTAGCTCTTTAGACAAGTAAGACTTTACAACACCTTTAGTTACTGTATCCCTATCTGAATAAGCTTTAGCGTAAAGCAAGTAAAGCAGTTGTACTGTAGAAAGCTGGTTCATAAATTACCTTACTTTCTCAAATTAATTATGAGAAAAGATGATCATGGATTGGAATTTGATTTTTGGACAGCAAAAAATTTGCAGCAGAATGTCGTGTTTGTTGCCAGTTTTGGGGTTCCCGTACTAAAACCAGTCAAATATAACACCGCTTTTTTGGGAGTGTCAATAAAAAAGAGCATCGCTATTTTTGCCAAGCCTAGAAAAATGAAAGACAGTGTATGTGAAAATGGCTCATGTACAGGCTTTGGCTTGAAAGACGGCAAAATCTCAAAGACTTGATAATAATGCAGGCTATTCAATAAAAATCCCTAATCGAAAAACCAGAGGCGGTTTTTAAAGACTAATGGTTTTTGCCAAGCAATGGGGGAAAGGGCATTCAACGTTATCATGATGCGATCGCCCGCCCATAGTTGTGCGTAAGCAACCATTACTAAGCGTATCCAATTTTCCTCGGCTTTCTCATTGGCAAATGGAATTGGCTGATAAAAAATCAGTGCAGTCGGTATGTAAAGGCGCTTTATTAGGACCATTAGAGGGTGTGGGGATGATGGTGACGGGGATGCGCCCTCACAATCAGCGCATCCTTGCGACTAGCTTTAGTCCAGTCTGAAGAGGATTTTTAGTCAAAATTTCTTCGCAAGGCATACAAATTGAAAATATTGGAACCCTTAAAAAGGGGTTCCTGCTCCACTATAATCTCACTCAAACCATGAGCTTTGAGTAAAGCCGTAATTTTTTCGACTCGACCATCTAAATCATGAACTTCAACAACTACTTGCTTTATCTTTCGCCAATCCTGCTCTTCGATGCCTAAAAAGACATCCAACTCGCTTTTTTCCACATCCACTTTGAGCAAGTCAATTTGCTGAACATCATGCTCGCGGATAATATCTGATACTGTTCTCATTTGGCAAGTTACTTGTTCTATGTGAAAAGCTTTTTTTGCTTGCTTGTCGAGAATCAGCGAACGAAGGAAAGGAGGAAGCCAACGAAGCCAACGAATGAAGGGAGGCGCGGATTTAAGATTGCGAAGGATAGCCCCCTTTAATTGGTCTATTAACTCCTTTGAATCATCGGGGTAGGCGTTAGATAACGCCGTAGCGTAGGGATGATAAGCGAACTTGATGGTCTTAGATTCCTGCGAAAGTCCGCAAGGAAAAACTTGGAGTTTTTCTGGATCAAAACGTTGGGCATTGCGTTCCAGCACTTCAAAAATAGCTCGTATAGGCTCGAAGGCATAAACTCTCACATTTTTATTACACAGCTGATATGCGAAAAGTGTGAACAAACCAATATTGGCTCCCACATCAAAAACGGTGTCCCCTTCGTGCAACTCGATCCCATTTCTGAAGTATTCCTGGATTTGTTCGTAAAGAGTCGGCACTTCTTCTTCCCGCAGGTAAAATATTTTCATTCCATTGGGAAGCATAGTTTCGGGAATTAAAGTTGGCATACAATGTATAATCCTAGAATCAGTTGACGTGAGAAAGGACAGGCTTCCTAGTAGATACGACCTGTTCCACAATATCAGCCGCTCGACTCACCCCACCTGCTCTACCAATGGCTTGTTGCAACCTAGTTGCATTCTGTTTGTAAGATTCTTCTGTCAGCACTCGTTTGATCGCCTCTCGTAACTTGGGAAAACTTAAGCCAGACAGGGGTACAAATTCTCCAGTACCAGTCCAAGCTATACGCGCTGCTACTCCTGGTTGATCGGTGGCAATTGGAATGGCAACCAATGGCACACCGTTGCTTAAGGATTCTAAAGTCGTATTCAGTCCGGCATGGGTAATCGTGAGGGTGGCTTTTTTGAGTAATTCCAGTTGGGGCGCATAACCGACAACTAGGGGCGAACCAGGCAGTTTTGGTAGGGATTCAGGGCTGATTCCGCTACCCAGAGAAATTACAAGTTGGACATCCAATCCAACACATGCCTCAGCAATATGGTGAAAAATATCCATCAAACGATTTTGTATAGTCCCCATAGAGGCGTAAATCAGGGGTGCGAGAGTCAACTTTTCAAATGGAAACGGCACGGGTTCCCGAATGACCAGCTCGATAGCCTCTCGCAATTTGGGAACACTCAAGCCAGACAGGGGTACAAATTCTCCAGTACCAGTCCAAGCTATACGCGCCGCCACTCCTGGCTGGTCATTGGCAATAGGAATGGCAACCATTGGCACACCGTTACTGAGGGATTCCAGGGCGGTGTTCAGTCCAGCGTGGGTAATAGTGAGGGTGGTTTTTTTTAATAATTCTAGCTGAGGTGCATATTTGACAACCAAAGGCTCTCCGGGTAATTTTGGTAACGCTTCAGGCTCAAGTGCGCCGCCAAGAGAAATCACTAGTTGGACATCCAATCCAACACATGCTTCCGCAATAGAAGGGAAAACATACTGTAGGCGATTTTGTACTGTTCCCATAGAAGCGTAAATCAGGGGTTGTCCAGTCAACTGCTCAAAGGGGAAATCCACAGCAAGCCGTCCTGTAGAATCTTGATACGATCCGGTGAAGTGGAAGCATTCTGGCAAATGTTGCCTAGGAAATTCAAACTCAGCAGGCTGTTGACTCAAAATTGCCAGTTTGGAGTACATTTGGTTAGAACTAGAATAGAGGGGTAAATTCCACTGGCGGCGATACTCAGCGATCACATCCCGGATTGGTTGCGCAATCCGACGAAGCAGAGATAAACCCACTTGATTACGTAGACGCGCCCACCACGCCGTGTTATAACTCCAGGTTGCGAAGAATGGGGGAATATTGTTTTCTTGATAAAGCACCAACGCACAGCAGACGGTAACGAAGGGAATCTGGAGAAATTCTGCCACAGTCCCTCCTGCTGATGTAGATTCATCTACCAAAAGTGCCTCTATGCCAGCTTCTTTGATTACACTAGGGGCATCCCGAAGCAGTAGAGCAGTTGCCGTTTTAAACAAACTGACAGTGTAACTGAATGCAGCAAGCCCATTCATTTTCCCTAGTTGGGCAAATGATTCTGCTACTGTCCCCAGAGGAGACTCAGATTCTGCGATCGCCCGGAATTCTAATCCTGCTTCTAGTGCTTTGGATTGGGCATCAAGTACCCCTACCACGGTGACGCGATGACCACGCCGTTGTAGTTCACGCCCCAATGCTGTGATCGGGTTAAGATGTCCAGTTGCAGCAGGACAGATAATGCCAAAATGGGTCATGATATCGTTTCCTTCTCAATACTTATTATTGATCTAACGAGTGCCGCTAACTTTTTTCCTCGTTATATAATTCTGACTTTTTCCCCTCAACCTTAATAATTGTAATTAAATGAGACTTATACAGTTTAATTTACTCAAAGGTTTCACTTACTAAAAACCCAGAATCGGAGGAAAGGGACTGATGGTGCCATCAGCCTATCGTCAGCCAAAAGTAACCCTTGAGATGGCTTATCTCATTGCTAAGCAGGTGATCTCCCAGAAGCAAGAGACGCACTTTTCCAACTATAAATTTGAACCTGTTAAATTTTTGCGTGAAGGTGCGATGTGGTGGGAATTTGCAGCCACTTCGGAAGAGTTGATACAGCAAAGTCATATACCTGGTGGTATTCATATTTGTGTAGACAAGCTGGATGGTCATGTATGGACACCCCAAGAGCAAGTACGTTTGTCTGGAGAGGAATACTACCAGGAGAGCGCAACGACTCTTGAGCCGATGCAGGTTTTGCATCTTTTGTCTCATCAGCTTGACTTAGAGTGGAGTATATATGGCAAAAATAAGCATCGAACTTGCTTAAGAGGACCTGCCTTGATTGTGGGAGCAGTTAAACATGCATTTCCAACCATGGTTGAAAAAGCGTTTGGCTTTCGACCGAATGTACATGTGTGGTTTCGGATGGTTCCACACAAAAAGGGGTATGATTCGGCAAGTCTTCTCATGCTCAAAGCCGTAATGATCTTGCTGCGTCACGACTCAGCAGATGCCGTCTTAGTCTTCGATGCTGGAAGCCTTGTTACTGTGCTTCAGCAGATTTCGGGACAACTAATCCTGAATCAAGACTGGGATAGCTGGACTGAGACTGAACTTACTGAGGTTATTTGTTGAAAGTTGATGGTTGTTTGGTCAGACAACCAACCAACAATTCCTACTCCCCACTCCCCAATTGCTTGACCACTGCCAAGGCAATATCGGACATCACTTTCTCTCGCACTTCCAAGGGAGCCTTTGCACGCGAATTTTTGTTCGTCAGCCAATTCGGGTCGAAAGTTTGTGAGTCCTTGGGCGAATGATACCTAACCAATTTCTAAGGTGGTCACACCAAATACACGATTTATAGGCAAGTTAGGAATTTTTTTAGTGTACATCCGAGCGGTTTCAAAGACTGGCTTCATTCCGTAACGTTGAGCCAGCTTGATCGCTTCTGGATTAGCATCTGGCACATCGATATAAACCGGAGCATCAGAACCAAAAGCAACTAAGGCGAGTAAGAGTTGCTCAGCGATCTGTTCATCCGTTGCATTCAACGGTCCAATCCGGTAACCTGTGCGGCTCTGACGGATGACTCCGTAACCAACAACATGCCCCTCTCTAACAACCCCTAAGGCAGCACTGTTTGGCTGCTTAATCCAACGTCGTAGGAAGTCCTGGCGCTCAGCCGGAAAAAACTGGCGATCATAAGCAACTAACTCCTCAAAAGGCACAGTTGTGAGTTCTACAATGTCGTCTGGCACAACACCCCCGCCAACCCCCTCATAACGAATATGATTGTAGGCGATTTGGAAACCTGATTTCTGGTAGTTCTGTTGTTGGGCAATCACCCCGTCTAAGCCAATGTTACACTCAGCGCCCAAATAGAGCATTGCTGCCTTCCAGATTTTCATGCCAAATCCCTGACCACGAAACTGCGGCTTGACAATGTAAAAGCCTAGAAAGCCAAAGTGCTTAGAGTAAGCTACAGCAGAAATACTCCCCACAAGTTCATTGTTCAACTCGCCCACTAAAAAACCGCACGGATCAGCTTGATAAAAATACTCAGCATCATAAGTCCCTGGATTCCAACCTTCATCTGCTGCCCAATCAATCACTAAATCCAATTCCGACCTATTCATTGGGCGAACAGTGAAATTGTCCGTTGTCATTGGTGATACCGTGGTCATAATGTCGAACTACTTCCATTAATTATAGCGGTTCTCACTCGGAGTACATACAGAACGCCCTCAAGATAGCCCAATTCGGGCACCCCTCTCCCAATTTGGGAGAGGGGTTGGGGGTGAGGGCCGATCTCACTCCTCGTGTATGGGATTCAACACCAGAACCGCTATATTTAACCTGATTTTAGATTAATTAAGTAAGTGGGTAGGAAAATTTATAAGTATGTAACAAAAATCTACTACAAAAACGCCTAGGTAATCACTGACCAAGAGGTAGGTGGTAAATGGTAGGTAGTATGGCGGGTGTGAGGGGGAAAAGGGGTACAATTTCTTCTGTGTTCTGCTAGTTCTGTCTCTGTTATGAACCCTGCACAATCATGGCATATTGTCAAGCGTCCTGCTGGTCATTGTGAAATAGTCCCCAGCAATGAAGTTCCTGAGGATAATCATCCTGAGATTATTGAGCAGTGGGGACCCTTTACTTCTGAAGGAGAAGCGATCAAAAGCCGCGTCGGACTAATTAGAGCAGGCAAATGTCAACCCTTGTAAGAATTGTGAATTATGAATGATGAATTATGAATGAGAAAAATTTCATAATTCATAATTCATCATTCATAATTTATTTCTCAGCTCTTGTGTTGCCTTTAGTAGCAATTTCTTTGTGTAAAACTTCTGCTGCTTTAGCGAATTGAGGATCTGCTTGGGTACCGATTTTTCCGCGCTCATGCAGCCATAAATCTTGGCGTTGAGCATCCGTCAAATCCACCTTGAAATCTGGGTCAATTCCATGCTTATTAATATCACGATTCAGGGGAGTAAAGTATTTAGCAATAGTCACCGCCATTCCTGAGCCATCGTCTAGAGGACGCACTGATTGAACCAAGCCCTTGCCAAAGGTTCGACTACCAACCAAATAAGCACGCTTATTGTCCTGTAAAGCTCCTGAGAGGATTTCACTGGCACTCGCTGAACCTTTATCCACCAGCACCACCAGCGGTTTCTTCGTCAAAGCACGTCCTTTTGCCGTTTCTCGCTCTACTTCACCTTGGCGATCCTTGGTAGAGACTATGATGCCTTTATCCATCCACATCTGGGCAATTTCTACACTAGAGAAGAGCAAGCCGCCAGGATTATTACGTAGATCCAGAATATACCCAGTCACCTGTTTTTTTTCTAAATTTGTGATGGCATTTTTCATTTCCTTACCGGAGTTGGCGCTAAACTGTTTCAAGCGAATGTAGCCTGTGTTTCCTGCCGGAGTTTGCCGTTGGGAATACTCTACCGGATGAATTTCAATTTTAGCCCGTGTGATGGTGAAATCTTTTTGTTGACTGCTCCGCAAAATTGTCAGATTAACGGTGGTTCCTGCTTCGCCTCGGATCAGTGCTACTGCTTGGTTGGTATCCATCCCCTCCGTGCTTTTCCCATTGATTTTGAGGATCACATCCTTTGCCAAAAGACCAGCCTTAAAGGCTGGTGTATCCTCAATGGGTGCAATCACAGTCAGCTTCTTACCATTTTTCTCATCTAGACCAATTTGGATCCCAATACCCGTAAGTTCGCCAGAGGTGTCCACTTGCAAACTCTTGAACTCTTCTGGATCCATAAATCGGGTGTAGGGGTCATCTAGCTTCTTGAGCATTTCCCGGATTGACTTGTAAGCTTCCTGCTTACTGGTATAGGACTTGCTTAAGTATTCTTTACGAACAGCCTGCCAATCTACTTGATTGAAAGTACCGTCTACGTATTGGCGGTCGATAATTTGCCAAACTTCATCTACTAATTCCTTAGGACTTTCTTTAAATAAAGCTTGTCCTGGCGAGTGCATGCCTAAGCTAGTAAATGCGATCGTTGATAGCGTCACCGCCGTAGCACCGACCAAAACAAGTCCATTTCTTGTAATTACCATAATGACTGCTGCGCCAGACGGAAAATATATTAATCAGTATGCTCAATCTAACACAGGGTACTAGTGTACAGAGCGAGCATATATTTTTTTTTCAAAAAATACTTTCCTATCGGGCGACCTTTATGGTCGCCCGATAGCAAAACTTGTGAAAAACTTTATGGATCTACCCAGCGTCCATCTGCCTTAATCAAGTTAATCAACTCCTCTACACCCTTTTCTTGTGGGACTTTTTTGATTTCTTCTCTCCCACGATAGAGAGAAATATATCCAGGGGTCTTACCAACATAACCATAGTCAGCATCAGCCATTTCTCCGGGTCCATTGACAATACAACCCATAACTGCTATGTCTAGCCCTGTTAGGTGTTTGGTAGCTTCTCGGACGAGGTGCAGCACTTCTTCTAGGTTAAACAAAGTACGTCCACAGGAAGGACAGGCGACGTACTCCACCATAGTTTTCCGCAATCCCAAAGCTTGCAAAATGCTGTAGCAAACGGGAATTTCTTTTTCTGGTGGTTCTGTCAGCGACACGCGAATTGTATCGCCAATGCCATCAGCTAATAGAGTAGCAATACCTGCGGTAGATTTAATCCGTCCGTATTCTCCATCACCTGCTTCCGTAACACCTAAATGTAGAGGATAATCCATACCAAATTCAGTCATCCGGTGTACCATCAGGCGGTAGGCTGCTACCATCACTGGCACCCGCGAGGCTTTCATGGAAATTACTATGTTACGGAAGTCTAGGGATTCACAAATGCGAATAAATTCTAATGCCGATTCCACCATACCGAATGGAGTGTCACCGTAGGTGAACAACATCCTTTCGGCTAGGGAACCGTGATTGACACCAATCCGCATCGCTTTGCCTTGATCGCGCAGGGAAATCACTAGAGGTTTTAGGGTTTCTGCAATTTTTTCGCCGATTTCGTCAAATTCAGCTTGGGTGTATTCGGTTCGATTGGAGTTAGGCTTCTCAAACACATACAACCCCGGATTAATCCGTACTTTCTCGATGTGCTGGGCAACTTCCACCGCAATTTTCATACCATTGTGATGCACATCGGCAACAATTGGCACGTCTTGGTACGTTTTAATTAACTTTTGTTTAATTTCTGCCAAAGCTTTAGCATGAGCCATACTTGGTACAGTCACACGGACAATTTCGCAGCCTATTTCATGTAGACGACGAATTCCTGCCACGGAACCTTCTATATCTAGGGTATCTTCGTTAATCATCGACTGCACCACTACAGGGAAACCTCCCCCAATAGTGACGTTACCAACCTTGACCGGGCGGGTTTTGAACCGCTTGATTGTGGTATCAAAGATAGGTTGACTATCAGAAGTTGAAAGTTTAGGCAGGGTTTGCATAACCTAATTAAGTGATGTTAAAGACATTCTGCTTCCCAGAGTGCCACATGAGGTGCAAATTTGAGTGATGAAATTGGGAAAAAATGGAGGAATGGGGAACTCGGGGCCCCCTCTGGGGATAAGGGGCATGGGGAATAGGGAATGGGGAGTGGGGAATAGGGAATGGGGAGTGGGGAATAGGGAGTAAAATCGCAAATACAACGGCAGAATCACAACTAAGCTGATGCGCGTTTAAATTTTATAAACACTCGTTTTGGTCGTTGACTGCTAACTGTTGACAGTCATAAGTCTTCGGTTAACAGTCTACTCGAGTTAATATTCAATTTAAATGCATAACAGCTTATCTGCTTTTATCTGCGTTCATCTGCGTTCATCTGCGGTTAAAAAATCCCATCCACAGCGCCTAAAGAGGCGTCATTTCCAATCTTACAATCCCAACTTCTCAGGAAAGCCCAGCATAATGTTCAGGTTTTGTAAACATGCTCCCGATGCGCCTTTACCCAGATTGTCAAGGCGAGCAACTAACAGGGCTTCGTGGGTAGCGTCATTGGCGAAGACAAAAACCTGAACAACATTGGTACCGTTCATAGCCATCACGTCCAGAAACTTGCCGTCTCGCAGAAAGTTGGTATCCTGAAATGGAGCAACCTGCACAAATGGTTCACCTTGGTAATAGTCAGCGATCGCTCCATGAATAACCTCACCCGTTGGCGGATTCTCCAAAGTCCATAATGGCAATGGCACCTGTACCAACATCCCCTGCTCAAAATCCCCTACTGCTGGTACAAACAGCGGTGGCGATGCTAAACCCGAATGCTGGTGCATTTCCTTGACGTGCTTGTGCCCAAACTCCACCCCATAAATACCATAAGGATAGAAGGACTTTCCTCCGGTTTGCTGCTCATGGAAGGTATGGTACTCCTCAATGAGCTTCTTTCCGCCGCCAGAGTAGCCCGACACCGCATTAATGGTGATGGGAAAGTGACTGGGAATGAGTTCCTTAACTATCAACGGACGGATACAAGCCAAAAATCCCGTGGGATAACAGCCTGGATTACTGACAAACTGGGCACTGGCGATTTTCTCTCGCTGTCCTGGATTGAGTTCAGGGAAACCATAGACCCAACCGGAGGCGGTTCGATGGGCGGTACTAGCATCGAGGATCTTAACTGTAGGGCGGCTGATAAAGCTGACAGCTTCCAATGCTGCGTCATCATGTAGGCAGAGAATAGCAACATCAACGGCATTGATCAATTTTGATCGCTCAGATGAATCCTTTCGCTTAGATGGCTCAATGCTAACCAACTCAATGTCGTCTCGCCCATTGAGGCGCGAGTAAATCTGTAGCCCTGTGGTTCCCAATTCACCGTCAATGAAAACCTTAGGTTTGGTACTCATCTGCTCACTATCCTTATCGCTGACTGATATTCTTGCCTATCAATACTCAATTACTCTATTGTAAATGGATATGGCCCATCAAAGCGATTAGAGCAGGTGGGGGATTTTCGATTCAATACTTATCATTATGAGAAGGCTGCGGTTGAGTTAATCGACAGTGCTATTGATTCGGCGATCGCTCTTTGAGGCGTAAATCATGCAAATTGACCAACTCAAGCCCAAAGTCATCGAAGTTGGTAAAACTTAAGGAAGTTATTACCCAGAAAGGAATTTTTCAAGACCCAAAGATGAAACTGCTTATCTTCACTCTCGCATAAAGATACACTGGATTATTTGGTGAGTAAGCTGCTCATGAGGAGGCGAGAGGATGGAATGTGGTGAGTGTGGAGAAGGAAAATCGTGGTTTTGACCTAATTTCGCGCCAACCCCACCCAGAAGACCCAGAAACAGCTATAGCTGTGCGGTTTATTGAAGTTAAGGGACGGTCTGCGATCGGTGAGGTAGCATTGACGGCGAACGAGTATAAAACATCTGAACGGTTAAAGCAGGACTATTGGTTGTATGTTGTGTTTAATTGCGCTTCAACTCCGGAGGGTTCGCGTTATTCAAGACCCAGTACGATTGGAGTGGGAGGCTCTCTTTAAGATTGAACATTATTATCACGTTTCTGCCCAAAAAATATTAGCAGCACAAGAATAGGTGGTATCTTTATGCAGTTAGAAACACAAAAACACCAAGTAAATTTTGCTGAAAGTGGTGAAAATTAAGATTTTTTGAATGATTTGGTAATATGACAAATGACACAAAGAAGTTACAATAAGATAATACCTCTCCAAAAGAGATTATTTCTAATCTGGAAACAGACCGGAGACTCAAATGACCTCAGCAACAATCGCTCTCCCCACAAAGGAATCACCCCTGCTGTTTGAGGGACTGACCTGGAGAGAGTTCAAAGCAGTTGAGCAATTGTTAGACCGTCCTGGATATCGGCTTTCTTTCCTGGATGGAGTTTTGGAGATCCGACGAATGCCAGGTGAACCCCACGAAACTTTTAAGGAAAGAATCGGCGCTTTGTTAGAACTATAGCTAGTACCGCAACAGGAAATCGCACACTCCATTGAGTCCGACACTCTCATCTACATTGAATTCTTCACCTGAAAACAGGCTGACCTGTTTGTGGAGAATACTGCGGACTTCCACTAAAATAGGAGCAATGATTCCCTCTGATCTCGCTTTTTCTGTACTTACGGCGATCGCCACCGGCAATGTCCTTCTCCAAGTAGTTCAGTAAAGTTTCAGATGGTGCGATGGGTTCTACTTCGGGCAAAAAGCGTTTCCCTTCAACTGTCTTGATCCCAAAAGCCTGTTTAACTTTTCCAATAGTCGTGAATTGACTGTAAGGCATATCTTGATTCTCGATTCTAATTCTTCCATTAGACATCTGGTGAAATGAGGTACGGGCGTATTGCAATATATCCTACAATTCTGAAACGAATAATTGAAGATGTGTTGGTCAGCTATATGAGCGCACATTTTCCCATTATAAATATTTTAACCGAAAAAACAGCATAAGTCAACCTCCACCGATTAATCGCGTCTCTACATAGGTTGATGGTAGGTAAATTATCTTAACACCAAACAGATGCAGTGGCGGAACATGGGAAAGTCACAGGCGATCGCTCTAGAGTTCAATTCTCTCATATCATGTCCGGTTGAACACTTATAATAAGGCACGTAGTTGCGCTTTAGCGCTCTTGACAGTCATAGAGCGCTAAAGCGCAACTACGAACCTATATTTTATTTATAAGTAATTAAGCGGACATGATATCAATCATTACCAAAGCAGATACTAGCAATCAGCCAGTAATAGTTTGGGACCTGCCTGGTCGTATAACAACTGAACGAACCTGGGAATATGAGCAGTTGTTTTCCCCACGTCTTATTGGTAAAATCCTTACCCTAGATTGGGCTTAGCACGGCTGACTCATTACCTACAAAGTCTCTACAAGAATTTTTGCTCATAGCGATCGCTTTATGCAATGCCTTAGAAATAAGGCACTATATGAAGATGGACTAATTAAATTAGCTACTCGGTTAAGGTTTTTTTGATGGAAATTCTGGTTGTAGAGACAAGGTTTATCGCGTCTCTACATTCTTTTTGCGATCGGGGTAATTATCTCAGCCCTTGCAGTATTGAACAGTATTGAAATATCAAGCTATTAAATTCATAATTCATAATTCTTTACCTAGCTACAGCAAAGTAGATTTTAGGGACAGAATTGTTCCTGTTTTTTCCCAAAAATTAGTATTATCATAGTCTTGAATTTTTGCGAAATATTACTATTAGGTTAAGGGAAACTTATAATAAATAGTTGCATAAATAGCCTCAAAATTAGATACACAAAGAGTTTTACCCTATTGACTAAGTAGCTCGGCACAGAAAAACAGAACTATATGAATGCAAGTAAAGGCTCGTAGTTGCGCAAAGAGCGCTCATATCTAGGGCGCTGTAGACACGAAGTGGCTTCCCGCAAGGGTAGCGCAACTACAAACCTTTATTTATTTGTGCCGACCTACTTATGTAGGGATTGCTGTACTCTTTTGAGGAATGAAAGCTAAAAAAAGTGACATAATTGTTTCTTTTATGTTTATAAAAGCATTCTCAAATACTTGACTAGGTATACATTCAGAGTGGATTATTAACTAGTCAACATAATATGGAATAATAAATTGATTCTGGCGAGTAGCATGGCTGCTTACAATGCCTTTGATTTTCCCTATCAAAAATAATTTTGAAGAAATTTTCCACCTCACAACTATATGTTAGGGAGAGCCAATAAATAAAAGCAAGAGCCGTGTGGGATATTTTTAGGCTGGGACACACAGCAAGACTCCTGTTCGGTTGTCCGAGAAATTAGACGGAAGAGTGCTTTTATTTTTTGTAAGTGCCTTAACAATAGGAGATTTTGAATGACTCAGCTTTACAAGTCGGGAGTATTACAATAACTAACTCTATGTTGGAGGTAAGGGAATGCCATCAAAGTTTGACCAGCAACATCTGGGTCAACAAATCACCAATATATTAGGTGAGACGCTTTCAGATGTTGATCTGCAAAACTGTTTAGCAACTGTAGAAATTGTCGAGCCATCGGTAGCAAAGGAATTCTGGTATGCAGCAGATGCAACACCAGGAATTTATCTAGTCCTTGCGGGTAAAGTCAGACTGCTCGATCATGCTGAAAACTTAATCACAACCCTTTGTGTGGGGTCGTCATTCGGTGAAGTGACTTTGTTTGGTTGTGAAGACTTTCAGCCATATGCCGCTAGAGCTTCAGCTTCCTTAAAGCTTTGCTATCTTAAACTAGAGGCATTACAGCCTTTAATAGACAAATATCCAAGTATTCACGATCGCCTCCTTGTCCGTGCACAATTGTGGGATTTGGTGCTGTTATGTCAGCAAAACTCGCAAATTCCAGGCAATTCATCTGATGTGGAAAGGATGCTCAACGCCTTATCCGTCTTTGAGCGGCATTATATCGAGATTGGAGGCGAAATATCTCCACCGAAAGATACCAAGTTGTGGCTACTGCGGCAAGGTCAACTGCTAAATTCTGAAGGTGACTCTTTGACCCCAGGCAAAATCGCTGCTAACCCACAACAGAGTAGCTGGCGAGCAACGCAACCAACAATCGCCTACATTCTCAGGGATGCAGATTGGCAAACAGCACTCTTAAACTTGCCCCAATTAATGGAGTTTGTTGATCCTAGCGATCGCCCAAGTGTCATCCTTAATTACCAGGTGCCGCACCCTCCTAAGTCCTCCCAAAATGTTATTCCTTTTCCAAAGCAAGATTCCACACTCAAACAAAAGAAAAAAAAATCTCACCCTTACTTTCCCAGTCCGAAGATAAAAGTAGGGCATTGGTGGGGACACCTTACCAAAAGCTATCCGTTCTTTGCACAACAAAGCGCTTCTGACTGTGGCGTAGCCTGCTTGGTGATGATTGGGCGCTATTGGGGTAAGCGCCTCTCCACCAATCACTTGCGAGATATCGCCAACGTCAACCGCAGTGGCGTATCTCTTCGTAGTTTAGCAGCAGCGGCAGAAAACATCGGCTTTTCTACCCGTCCGGTGAAAGCCAGTCTCGACAAATTAACACAACAACCCTTACCAGCGATCGCTCACTGGGAAGGTAAACACTACATCGTCGTTTATGAAATCACGAAAACCCATGTGATTGTAGGCGATCCTGCAATTGGTCAACGCCGTCTGACACAATCTGAATTTCTCGCAGATTGGACTGGTTATGCTTTATTATTACAGCCCACAGCTTTACTGAAAGATGCCTCAGAAGAAAGTGCAGGTTTCTGGAAGTTCTTTGAGATCATCAAACCTCACTCTAAAGTTCTAGCAGAGGTTTTCATTGCTTCAGTGCTAATTCAAGTTTTTGGATTGGTAACACCGTTACTTACCCAAGTGCTGCTAGACCGAGTGATTGTGCAAGGCAGCACTATGACTTTAAATGCTGTGGGTTTGGCGTTGGTGATTTTTGGTTTTTTCCGCATCTTTATGAGCGGCGTGCGGCAATATCTGCTGGATCACACTGCCAACCGCGTCAGCATCTCACTGCTGGTAGGTTTTATCAAACATACCTTCCGCTTACCCCTGTCTTACTTTGAGTCGCGTTACGTTGGGGATATTGTTTCTCGCATCCAAGAAAATCACAAAATTCAGCGCTTCCTCACTGGCGACGCACTGTCAGTCATTCTCGATCTGCTGACATTAGTGATTTATCTGGGATTGATGTTCTCCTATAGCTGGCAGATGACATTACTGGTGCTGTTGATTGTGCCACCATTTTTTATCCTGGCATTTGCTAGCACAAGCATCTTGCGCCGCGTGTCAAGAGAAATTTTTAATGCAGGAGCCGAAGAAAACAGCTATCTGATTCAATCTCTGACAGGAATTCGCTCTGTTCGCTCAATGGCAATTGAGCAGAGTGTACGCTGGCATTGGGAAGAACTGCTGCATAAATTGGTGAAAAAAGGCTTTTCAGGGCAAGTGATTAGTAACCGCCTACAAATTATCAGTGGCTCAATCCAAACCTTGATGAATACCGGATTGCTATGGTTTGGAGCATGGCAGGTGATTCACAATCAACTCACCATTGGACAACTAGTTGCTTTCAATATGTTGATGGGCAACGTTATCAGTCCTTTCCAACGGCTGGCGGTATTGTGGAATCAATTGCAGGAAATCATTATTTCCGCTGAACGTATTAATGATGTTTTGGAAGCAGAACCAGAAGAAGACTTGCAAAATAAACCCCGCCAATCACTGCGCAAACTTCAAGGGAGAATTCGCTTTGAACACGTCACTTTTCGCTATCACCCAGAAAGCGATCGTAATGTGCTAGAAAATATCAGCTTTGAAATCCAGCCAGAACAAACTGTAGCAGTTGTGGGGCGTAGCGGTTCTGGAAAAACTACCCTCTCTAAGTTGATTTTGGGTTTGTATTCGCCCACCGAAGGCAGAGTTCTAATTGACGGTTACGACGTGACCAATGTTTCTTTGCGATCGCTGCGATCGCAAATTGGTGTGGTCGATCAAGATACCTTTTTGTTTGGCGGTACAGTTCAGGAAAACATCAGCATTGCTCACCCAGAAGCCACCCAAGAAGAAATTATCACAGCAGCGCACCAGGCTGGAGCAGACGAATTTATTCGGCAACTACCAATGAATTATCAAACCCAAATTGGTGAAGGCGGCGGAATGCTATCTGGTGGACAACGCCAACGCTTAGCGATCGCCCGTGCATTGCTGGGAAATCCGCGCTTCATAATTTTCGATGAAGCCACCAGTCACCTTGACTCTGAATCAGAGCGGATTATTCAGAACAATCTCAAAACAATCCTCAAAGGACGGACAAGTCTGATCATTGCCCATCGCCTTTCTACCGTACGCAACGCTGACCTAGTTCTGGTTTTAGATCGCGGCGTCTTGGTCGAAAGCGGTACCCATGACGAACTTATCGCTAAAAAAGGTCATTATTTCTACCTCAATCAACAACAACTAGCACAAGCTAGCTGAGTTAGTTAGGAGCACCCCACGGGCGGCGCACCACCCGTTATGAATGAAACAAACACCCCCATTACCCCTCTTCCCCCACTCCCCACTCCCCACTCCCCACTCCCTACTCCCCGTGTTTCTTGAGAGATAGGTATTTAGGTTTCTCAATTATTGAACGTAGTTTTGAGGTTTCAGACAATCATTTCCCAAAAATCTGAAAAACCAACACCCAACTCCCATTAATACTATGCCACTCCCATCTCGCAATTCCTCATCTGGGCTTACCAAACAGGAGCAGATGAGGCAAGAAAGTTACACTGAATCAAAAGATGTTGCAGAATCTACGGCGCTCAATTCTTCAATAGAGGGAGAATCCTCCGAACGTGATTGGTTTTACGGTACTGAAGAACTGTTGGATGCCTTACCGAGACCTTGGACACTCTCTGTACTGTATGTTTTGATAAGCTTGACGTTGGTTATCTTACCTTGGTCAATGCTTGCCAAAGTTGATGAGACAGGAAGTGCCAGGGGGCGCATCGAACCACTAGGAGCAACGCAAAAATTGGACTCTCAAGCCAGTGGTAACGTCATTGTTGTGAGAGTAAAAGAAGGTGACACGGTTCAATTTGGGCAGATTCTAGTCGAATTGGACTCTAAAGTGCTGCGAACAGAGTTGCAACAGTCGCAGGCAAAGCTTTCTGGGCAGCGCAGTCAGCAGGCTCAACTACAGTTACTCAAAAATCAATTGCTGTTGACTATCCATACCCAGCAGCAACAAAACCAAGCGCAACAATTAGAAAAACTTGCACAAGTAGAGCAGGCGCGACAGAATCTTGATGCGCTCAAGAGCGCCTACAACTTACAAAAAGAAGAAAAACTCGCGAAACTTAACCAAGTACGACAAACGATTGATTCGAGCAAAGCAGCTTACCAGTTAGCACAAGTTCGTCTCGAAGGTGCGAAGGAAAAAGCTCCGCGATACAAAAAAGCTTTTGAGGACGGCGCGATTCCACAAGACCGCTTTTTGGAAGTTCAACAGTCGGTGAAAGAAAACTACCAGAATCTCGTACAAGCACAGTTTGAGGTTTCTCGATCTCAGTCAAGCTTGCAAGAGCAACAGAGCAGTTATGAGAGGACAATTCATCAAGCTCAAGCGGATATTCAGCAAGCCGAACTCCGCTTGCAAGAGCAGGAACGTAGCAAAGAGAGCATAATTCATACAGGTGAATTGGCGGTACTGAAAATTCAGGAACAGTTCAAAGACCTACAATCTCAAATCACAACACTCCAATCCCAAATCGCTCAAACTATAAGCCAGATCACATCTTTAAATCTACAGTTGGAACAACGAGTTGTGCGATCGCCTATTAATGGAGTGATTTTTGAGTTACCCATCAAAAAGCCTGGTGCTGTAGTACAACCAGGTCAGAGGATTGCTCAAATTGCACCCAAAAATACAGGTTTTATACTCAAAGCTCAAATACCGATCCAGAATAGCGGCTTCTTGAAAGTCGGAATGCCAGTCAAAATCAAGTTTGATGCTTATCCTTTCCAAGATTATGGCATTGTACCTGGGGAAGTACGTTGGATTTCACCAGACTCGAAACATCAGCAAACAAGCTCTGATAACATTGAAACTTTTGAGTTAGACATCACCCTCAAGCAACTTTATATCGAATCCGGCAACAAACGTATTTCCTTAGCACCAGGTCAAACAGCAACGGCTGAGGTGATTATTCGCCAACGAAGCGTAATTGATTACATGTTAGATCCGTTTAAGAAATTAAACAAGGGTGGTGTAAATCTTTAGTCATTAGCTCTAAACATAAGGATATTGGAGTGTAAAATTATGCTAAATTATTTTAATGTGTCTAATGAAGACATTGTTCGCAACATTAAAATATCTTGTAAAATTCCGGATGTAGTGGAGGCGATCGCTACTCAAAAAATTATTGCTGAAACTGCTCTTGAATTGGGTATTAAAGTTGAGGAAGAAGATCTCCAGACTGAAGCCGATTGCGTGCGGTTAGAGAAGAAACTGGTCAAAGCCAAAGACACTTTGTCATGGCTGAAAAAACATCATCTCTCTTTGGATGACTTTGAAGAATTAGTCCACAGAAATATCCTCTCTAAAAAGTTAGCAAATCACTTATTTACAGAGCAAGTCGAACGGTTTTTTTACGAACACCAACTGAATTATGTAGCAGCCGTTACATATGAAGTCATTTTGGATGATCGAGACTTGGCTTTGGAACTCTTTTATGCACTGCAAGAAGGCGAAATAAGTTTTCAAGAAATTGCCCGCCAATACATTCAAGCTCCAGAAATTCGTCGCGCTTCGGGATATCAAGGAATTCGACATCGTACAGATTTTCGACCGGAAATTGCATCTGCTGTGTTTGCTGCTACTCCGCCACAAATTCTTAAGCCGATTACTACTCCAACAGGAGTTTATCTGATTTGGGTAGAAGAAATCATTCAACCTCAATTGGACGAGAAGTTGCGCCAAAAAATTATTACAGATTTGTTTTCTGGATGGTTAAAGCAACAAATCGAGCAACAAGAAATTGTCATTCAGTTTGACTTAGATAGCAATTCTAAATCATCGAAGCAACTTTTAACTTCAGCTTAGGCAATTTAAATTATAGTAGATAAAGTTTTCAGTGTAAAAATCAATTACTTGAGAATCAATACAACAATTACTCCTCTGTTTTTTTAGTAATTCATGAGTAATTATCTCTAACATATTAATCAATTTTTGGAGGTTTTGTTATGTAATCAATCTAAAAAAAACAATCAAAAACATATTTATACTTTGTCCCATTTTACAAAATGGCATATTTTATTGCATTTAAAAAACTCTTTTAATCAAGAATAAAAGAGATTTTTTTGCATGAAAAAAAACATTAAAAAAAATAAATTTGAAGTTTTTTTTAACAATTTAATACTATAAAGATTGAATGTTATATTAAATATGTCACTAAAAAATAGTGATATTAATTGCAAAAGAAACAAGGAGAATACCATGATTATTTCTGACATCTCTTATCTAGAAGCTGGTTCCGAAGATAATAGCGTTGTAGGTGGAACAGCATATGCAGATGCATATGCCAATGCATATGCATCTGGTCCTAACTTTTCTGCAAGTTATACCAACACTTACACCTCTGCATCGAGCTCGAGCTACTACAACTACTACTACAGCAATAACTCTTCTTCTAACTCTACCGCTCATTCAACTGCTGCTTAGTTAGACAGTTGTCAATTAGCATAGCCACATTTAGAGGTTATTTATAAAGCTGCATTTATCATCACTTTTTTAATGGTATTTATTGTGCTTTATAAATAACTCTCTTTTCGAGAAAAAGTTGCTAAAAACTGTTACAAAGTTTTTAGCAATAAACCTATTTGAGCAGGGTAATTATGAGCAGATTAACAATTGGTGACCTTAGTTTTTGTGAAACTGAGCTTGTTAGTAATAGTCAAGTCCTAGGCGGAAGCACAATTACTGTCTCCTCACCCTACGGTACTTGGTCAAGTAGTTATGACACTGCTAAGTCTAGTAACTATTATGCAAGCTATTCTGTCAATCGACAAACTGGAGAGATTACTAGTGTAATCAGTAGTAGATCTGAGGGCAGTGTAGCGGGTTCAGTAGCTGGTTCTGTTTCCGATGGTGCGACAAAATACGCCTACTCTTCTTCTTCTGCACAAACCATTTAGCAGTTTGTAAAGCTTGTATAAACAAGTTTTAGTTAACTCAACTTTTGAGTAGTGTTTTCAAGTAGTCTCACGATCCCAATCAATAACTTTTTGTTCTTAAACAAGAAACTAGACGTGACCCTTTATCACGTCTAGTTTCTAATGTTTTAAAAAATATTTGAAGAATTCTCCTCCTTTACGAAAGGGTAGATTTTTTTATGGCGAAAAGCTGTAAAAAGCCAGGATAAAGGAGATATTGTTATTCGTAAATAAATGGTTAAAATCTGAAAAAACATATTTTTTGTCCCTGTTTTTATTTATAAAAAATGCTTTTTTTTTATAAAAATGTTATTCTATGAATATCACTTTTTAAGTGATAGTAATTTCAAAACAAAAAAATCCCAGGAGAAAACTATGAAGATTTCTGACATTTCTCATCTAGAAGTTGCTTCCGAAGACAATAGCGTTGTAGGTGGAAACGCATTTGCAGACGCATATGCATCTGCAAATGCTTCTGGTCGTGACTTTTCTGCCAGTTATACAACTACTAACACCTCTGCTTATGCATCGGGCTACTACTTCTACAATGATTCCTCTTCTTCTAGCTCTAGCGCTCATTCAACTGCTGCTTAGGTAGACAGTTGTCAATTAGTAGAGCCACATTTAAAGGTTATTTATAAAGCTGATTTTATCATTACTTTGTTAATGGTATTTATTGTGTTTTATAAATAACTTTTTTTTTAAAAAAAAGGTTTTTCAGTACCTAATATGCTAAAAATCTACTTAAAAAAGTCAATAAAATCCACATTCAGCATGTCATTTTGTAGTACGTAATGTATACAACAAGGAGTATAAAACAGCTGAACGGTTAAAGCAGGACCGACAGTTGCAGCTTTTTGCCCTTGTCAGCCCAGGAGCTTAATTTCTGGGTCAATTTCTGCAAAAGTATAGTTAATTCCAATACAGTTCAGTTAGTAGTGTTCACAGACTGAAGATCCCCCCAACCCCCCTTAAAAAGGGGGGCTTATTCCCCCCTTTTTAAGGGGGGTTAGGGGGGATCAAAGCCTTAACTGAACGGTATTGTAGTTAATTCTTAAATTTAGAATTGCTGTTTGGGAACACTAAATCCAGAGAGTTTTAAGATTTAGTGGTAAGATTATGACTTCAGTGAATATTGCTGGATATCACCTCAGCGAACAACTCTATAATGCTTCCAGAACCCTGGTTTGTCGAGGAGATCGACAGGCTGACTTATTACCAACAAAGTCTCTACAAGAATTTTTGCTCATAGCGATCGCTTTATGCAATGCCTTAGAAATAAGGCACTATATGAAGATGGACTAATTAAATTAGACTGGGACGTGGGACATTGGCAGTGCGATCTTACTTAAGTGAGGGCGTTATCTCATTCCAATGACGTGAGCTTAAGAAAATAACGCCCTTTCGGATAGATAAACTTTATTTATATGCACAAGTCTCCTTGGGTTTTTTTGGGTCAGATGGCTTTTTCAGTGTTTGCTGCCGAGACGTTGATCATGTTAGTGTTCATGGTCTTGCCAGAATTGCCTAAATTACTGGAGGCTTTTGTTGATTCCACTCTACTTTCGCTGCTAATTGCACCATCTCTATATTTTTTTCTGTATCGTCCGTTAACGATGCAAATCACACAATGCTCTTTGATAGAAAAAGAATTACGACAATCACAAGCACAGCTACAACAACAGGCTCAACAACTAGAGCAGACTCTCCAAAAGTTACAGCTTGCGCCTCAATTGCTAATGGCAGAAAAAATGTCCTCCCTAGGACGGACAGTGGCTGGTGTTGCTCATGAGATCAATAACCCTGTCAACTTCATTCATGGCAACCTAACTCACATCAGTGACTATATTCAAGCGATTCTAGCTGTGCTTAAACTCTACCAACAACATTATCCTCACCCGACACCAGAGATTGAAGCTTTGATTAACAAACACGACTTAAAGTACGCAATTGAGGACCTACCAAAAATTCTTTCATCGATGGAAACGGGAACCGAACGCATACGTTCGATTGTACTGACACTGCGAAACTTCTCGCGGCTGGATGAAGCCGAGAGAAAAGCTGTAAATATTCATGATGGGATTGATAGTACGTTGTTACTTCTGCAAAAGCATTTCAAATCGAAACCTGGCGATCTTGGTATTCAACTTGTCAAAGAATACGGTGATTTGCCAGAAGTAGAATGCTATCCTGGCAGACTCAATCAAGTGTTTATGAATATTATCCAAAATGCGATCGATGCCCTAGAAGATTACGAAAAAGAGGAGTCTTACAAAAATAGCAATAGACCTCCGGGCTTGATTACAATTCGCACAACTATTCTAAATCTAGAATGGGTACGAATCAGCATTAAAGACAATGGACCAGGAATGACCAAGCAGACGAAAGAACATATCTTTGAACCTTTTTTTACAACAAAACCTGTAGGCAGGGGGACAGGTTTAGGGTTATCTATTAGCTATCAAATTATTGTAGACCTGCACGGTGGAAAACTCCAGTGTATCTCGGCTCCTAATCAGGGGTCTGAGTTTTTGATTGACATTCCACAGTGATGTAACCTCTTTGGTAATCGACCAGGGGGCGATCGCAGACAAAAATACATAGGATGAAGCAGTTCCACACACCCAATTCCTAGTCGCCCCAATGGATCTGCCGTTGCCGCTTAAGCTCAGTATCGATTTCCTCAATACTTAAATGTCCCCAGCTTCCACTCGTTTCTGCTAGTAGTGCATCAACACTCACCGACCCAAGGGAAGGTTGAACCTCTGGCTGTGACCTCGTGACTAAACTGACACTAGCCTGAAGCTGATTCATTAAGTACCCCAGCAGTTTCCACTGCTCCTCCGGGGTTAGCTGTTTCAGTTCGCTCATCACTCGCTGTTCTTTTGTTTGGGCATCCAAAGCAGCAAAGGGTTCATCCATAAGGAGAATCTTAGGCTGAGACACCAGCGCACGAGCGATCGCTACTCGCTGCTGCATACCTCCTGACAGTTCCTTAGGTAGTGCCTTGGCAAATTCGGTTAAGCCTACCACATCTAGGTAAGCTGATGCGCATCTAAATTTGATAATTTAGAGCCTGAAGCCCTTTGCTGCCTTAGACTACCCTATAAAACTAGATGCCGAACAGCTTAGTAGGAAACCTGCTCTACCAGAAAGAATCTAAAGGCTGAGATGGAATGATGTACACTAATTCTGCACCCTCTGGTTGAAGTTCTGTAGACGGAGTTAATTTCATCCAATCATGAAAGCTGATTCCTAATTGGGAGATGGCTTGTACTTCTACTTGATATGCTTCAAAACGGTAATTTGTTTCAATCATAGATTCCACTACTTCCAAAACTTGCGGAAGGCGCTTATTAGCTTCTCGCTTCAAATCGTCGTGACTTGGCCAGAACCAACCTCCTTGAACCTCAACACGAGTTAAAATTGCTGCGGGGAGTGAGTCTAACCATTTATTAGGCTCTTGCGCCATCTTGAACAAATTCTCACGCTGAAGTTCAAATACAGTATTCTCATTCAAACTTGGGTCAATCCATTGATAAATTCGAGTTAGTCTATGCAAATCGATTTGATTTTTAAACTGAGGCTGTAGGTATGCTGCTGGATTAGAAGTTAGTAAAAAATCAACATATTTGCGAATACGAGAACGGATAACTTTTGCTCCTTCTTGAAAGCGACGAAGCGCTGTATCGTGTTCCTGTAATTCTAAATAACATCGTGCTTCAGCTAAGTAAGCTAAATATAAAGTCAGCAGATACTCATCAGCAATTTGGCTTTTTTGCTCGATTTCTATATCAGTATATTTAACGTAAATATGTTGTGCTTCTAAAAAGCGGTTAATAGCTTGTAAGGCGCTGCTTCTACGATTTTCGGTTTTGGTCATCGTAAAGGCATTAATGGCTAAATCGAGCGCAGCACGAAAATTAGCATAGAAACTAAGATCGATTTTACGGTTAACCTTGTTTAATAGTTCCTCTGCTTTTTGTAGGCGTTGTTCTAGTTCTTTGAGACGTTGTGCTATTACAGCAAAACCCATCACTGATACACCAAGGTTAAGAATACTGGTAGCAGTAGTTACCTGTAAAATTCCTTGAGTTACTTGCAAACTTTCACCAAGTTCCCCTAAACCCTGTTTAACATCAGCAAATCCTTTTGCTGTTACGGCTGCGTTAGTCCCTGAAGCAACGAAATTTACGCCTGAAAAAATGAGATTCAGTAAATTATTAGGTGAATCACTTGGAGTAGGCAGTAGAGAATCATTTGGTACATCTCTTAACCAAGTAACAATCTGTTTCGTTGTTTTATCGACAATTACACCCCCAAACCGTAACAAAGTTCCATCTGCAATTCCTTTAGCAATCCAATCAGCAAGTAAAAAGGTTACTGTAACTGGTAAACTCACAATTTTCTCCTAGTTGCTAAAATTTGGACAAACTAAGTTTGATTAAAGTGAAGCCTTGATTCGCCGTAGCGAGTCAGAGCCTGAAACCTTTATTTTTCGTTGAGACGACTCTTACGTCGAACTTAGGTTTCTAAAACGATTTCCGGCTTAACCGAAAAGTATTGTACTATCAAGCTATTATTTTCATAATTCATAATTCATGATTCATAATTTTTTACCCAGCTACAGGAAAGTCTCAGTATTAGTTGGAAGAGCAAGTCAATAAATTTGAGAGTTTCAAACCAGGTATTCACTAAAGCTTGTACATCCTGGGGTCGATCTTGAACCATTTTGCGCGTAACCACTAGGTGATCACAAATCGCACCAGGAAAGTCAGCGGAAGAAAACAAAGTCTTACTCCCAGGACGTAATAATGCTTACTTTTGAAATAACCTCTTAGTCCGAAATTGCACAAGTTCGTAGCGTTATGGTTCCTAGTTGCGCAACTACAAGCCTCTAATATGCTGTTCAAAGACCCTCCAGTTTGGCAAACGCGGCTATTGTCACTGTCATACTTGATACTTTAAAATTTATCTACTCAAGCTTAAACCAGGCTAATTCGTTAACCCATTAGTATATTTACGGTTTTTTTGGGTAGTTATGACGAATAACTCTATCGGGGTCAAGTAAGTATTGTGGTTGAATTGTGTCCTCCCAATGTTTTCGAGGTTGAATTCAGTAGTAACGCTGGCGAGGTAGCATTGACGGCGAACAAGTATAAAACATCTGAACGGTTAAAGCCGGACTATTGGTTGCATATTGTCGTGAAGATTTAGGGTGCGGAATGTGGGTTCAAATTGAGTCACAACCCTTTCTGTGGCAATACGGTTCAGTTAGAGCCATTTTCAGGTAAATAGACCACAGTCATAGGGGCGCAATGCCTTGCGCCCCTACAAATGGTGTGTTTCTTTGATATGTTGCTAAAGGCGTCAGCCGCTAGTGGTCGGCTTATATCTTGCACCTCTAAGTAGAAAGCACAAATAACCAAATAAGGAGTCATAAAATTTACAGTGATTGCAAAACTCCTTCAGTCCTCTTTTAGAGGACTTATGCTATTAGCATGGGACTTCAAGTCCCATGCGGATGTGGTCTGGGTGAGAAACCCATTAAATACTGAGTTATTTTTTTGATGTACTGCCAGGCTGGTGCAAGATGTGAAGAAACCCCTTGATGCTTCCGCAGAAAGTTGTGAACGTCTGTTGCAAAGAAGTTGAGAGAAATGACGGGTTGGGATTGACAGGTCGCCACGGGGATGTCTGTAAGATAGAAATCTCCGCGTCACCGCGTCACCCGAACTCCGCGTCTGTCTCTACCCGTCATTTCTCCGTTAAGCATTTCAGTATACAAATTTTAATAATGAATACCCAAACAGTAACCCAACTACCAATTCCCCCACACTTTAACCCCCAAAAAGTCAGCGAAGTCTGGCGCGTACCTTACCAACAACGTGCAGCCGAAGCTCAACAATGGGCAAAAGAACACGCAATTAAACACGCTGACGTTGACAAAACCCGCGTTTGCCTGTTATTAATTGACGTTCAAAACACCTTTTGCATCCCCGAATTTGAACTATTTGTTAGTGGAAAATCCGGCAATGGAGCAGTAAACGATAACATCCGCTTGTGTGAATTCATCTATCGTAACTTAAGTGTGATTACTACAATCATACCAACAATGGATACACACACAGCAATGCAAATTTTCCATCCAATCTTCTGGGTTAATGCCGCAGGTGAACACCCCACCCCATCTGCTACCAACATCACCCCAGCCGACATTGAAAAAGGTATTTGGAAAGTGAATCCAAACGTTGCTTACAGTCTTGGTTACAACTACGAATTCCTAGAAAAACACGCTTATCATTACGTTAAACAACTCAGTCAAAACGGCAAATATCCCCTCACGGTTTGGTCTTATCATTCCATATTAGGAGGTATTGGTCATGCTTTAGTAGCCGCTGTGGAAGAAGCAGTATTTTTCCACTGCATCGCTCGTGATAGTCAGACGCAATTTGAAATGAAAGGTGACAATCCTTTAACAGAAAACTACTCTGTTTTACGTCCAGAAATTTTAGAAACTTTTGACAAAAATCCAATTGCCCAAAAAAACACGCGCTTGATTCAGCAACTTTTAAAATTCGATGCTGTGATTATTGCAGGTCAAGCCAAAAGTCACTGCGTCGCTTGGACAATTGATGATTTGTTAACAGAATTTCAGCAGATAGATCCCAATTTAGCTAAGAAAGTTTATCTTTTAGAAGATTGCACCTCCCCCGTCGTCGTTCCTGACATTGTAGACTACAGCGAAGCAGCCGATACCGCCTTTGAGCGATTTGCAGCAGCAGGGATGAACGTAGTTAAATCTACCGAACCCGTCTTGAGTTGAGAGATGAGGGAGATGAGGGAGATGAGGGAGATGAGGGAGATGAGGGAGATAAGGGAGATGAGGGAGATGAGGGAGATGAGGGAGATGAGGGAGATGAGGGAGATGAGGGAGATGAGGGAGATGAGGGAGATGAGGGAGATGAGGGAGATGAGGGAGATGAGGGAGATGAGGGAGATGAGGGAGATGA
>JADQBA010000041.1 GCA_016903675.1 Stigonema ocellatum SAG 48.90 = DSM 106950
CCATCTCCCCCATCTCCCCCATCTCCCCTATCCCCCCATCCCCCCATCCCCCCATCCCCCCATCCCCCCATCCCCCCATCCCCCGCCTTAACAGATAATTGTTTACTCTCACCGACCTAACTTATCGCTGTTGATGCTCAAATCTCTAGTAAATCGAAGATGCTTTGGAATGTAACACTTCTTACTCCCAAAGCGTTAGTAAGTTTGGTTATGGTAAAAGCTGTCCCAGAAGCCGATGCTTGTGACATTAAGCGTTCTAAAAGCTGCTTTAACGAATTTAAAGAAGTTTCAATCAACAATATTCTAAACTTGTCTGCTACTTCAGAATTTTCTTCTATGAAGTTTTGTAAAGCTGTTGTCAGGTCAGATGGGAAATTCGGAAAAGACTTTAAAACTGTCTCGATCTTGTTGTGAGCTGCCTCTATTTCCTCAAGCTGATCCTCGTCAAGTTCCTCAAGATGATCATCATCTTCGAGTTGATCATCTTCGAGTTGATCATCGTCGTTTATTTGTGCTTCCTCGTATTCGCCTAGTTCCTCAAAATCATCTTCCTCTAGTTCTTCCTCTAGTTCTTCCTCGACATCAATTACTTGTGGTATATATTTTGCTCGTGAAGCTACAAACCTAGCATCTTCTCCCGCATGGTCGTACTTAGCTTTGTCTTTGATGTCAATTTTCCAACCAGTAAGACGAGCAGCTAGACGGACATTTTGTCCTTCTTTACCAATAGCTAAACTGAGTTGATCCTCAGCCACTAGTACGTGAGTTTGTCTGGTTTCCGGGTCCATGAGGCGCACTTCATCTACTCGTGCGGGACTAAGAGCATTGGCAATATAAGTTGCTGGATCGGGAGACCAGCGAATCACATCGATTTTTTCACCACGCAATTCGTTGACTACCACTTGAATGCGCGATCCCCGTGCTCCAATACAAGCACCAACTGGGTCTACGTCGCGATCGAGGGTGTCAACAGCAATTTTAGTCCTCGGACCAACATGACGAGATGGAGGATTAGCTTCCCGCGCTACTGCCACAATCCGTACAACTTCATCCTCAATTTCTGGCACTTCGTTGGCAAACAGATAAACTACCAAACCCGCATCAGATCGAGACACTAGTAACTGTGGTCCCCGTTGCTGACCTTGGGAAACTTTTTTGAGATAGACTTTAAAGGTGGCATTTGCCCGATAATTATCATTGGGTAGCTGTTCACGCTTGGGTAATTCGGCTTCTACCTCCGGCTGACCAAAGCCGCTGCTAACTGCCATAATCACCGATTGCCTTTCAAACCGCAGGACTCTTGCTTGCAGAACCGTTCCTTCTAAGTCTTGAAACTCTTCTTGCACCATCTGGCGCTGTTGATCCCGAAGTTTTTGCGCTAATACCTGCTTGGTTTGCATGGCCGCCATGCGACCAAAGTCCCCTTGATCCGGGGTAACATCCAGTACGACTTCCTGTCCCAGTTGGGCTTCGTCACCTCCCATATCTTGGACTTGTTTGAGGGAAATTTCATGGTCTGTGTTGAAGATTTCTGGGACTATGGTTTTAGTAGCAACAACGCGAAAGCCTTCTTCTTCAACATCAAGTTGTACATCAAAATTATCAAAGTAATCTTCATCGAACTGTTTTCGCTCCAAGTTTTGGGCGCGACGAAAACGTTCGTAACCTTTAAGTAGTGCTTCTCTAATAGCTGATTGAACTGCAATCCGAGGTAAATTACGCTCGCGACTTATACTTTCAATTAACTCTTTTAATCCAGGTAAAGTAACCATTGACATAAGCAACCTCCTTAATTTATACGCAAGCAGCCAGGGAGAGTTAGGAGTTAGGAGTTAGGAGTTAGGAGTTAGGAGTTAGGAGTTAGGAGTTAGGATTTAGTTGTATTTTCTAATAACAACTAACAACTAACCACTAACTACTAACTAGTCTTAACTCTTAACTCTTAACTCTTAACTCCTAACTCTTAACGGCGCTCATTGAGCTGCACCCTGGTAATCAGGGAGCGAGGAATTTCAACTACACGACCTTTTTGGTTTAAGTAAACTGTTGTGTCATCCCGACGAATCAACTGCCCGGTCCATTCTTGCTGTCCGTCGTGAGGTGGGGAAGTCCAAACGATAACAGGAAATCCTTTGAAGGCAATAAATTCCCGGTCAGTTATCAGTTGCCGCGAGATACCAGGGCTGGACACTTCCAATACATAGGCATCTGGAATGATCTCCGCCGCATCTAAGGAGGCTTCTAAAGCACGGCTCATCCTCTCACAATCATCTAATCCAGTGTCTTGGTGGGGATTACGGATATCTAGCCGTAAAACTGGTGGACGTTGGTTGGTGTGAAAAACCACCCCAACAACTTCCAATCCCAGTTCTTCTGCCACTGGTGTTGCCAATTCAATAATTTGTGGAACGAGAGGATGAGTCATGGAACAATTCAACAAAAAAAAGTGGGCATTGACCCACTTCCTGCGATAGAGATATCTTCCAAGAAGTATTGTGACGAACCAATGTTGATTCG
This sequence comes from Stigonema ocellatum SAG 48.90 = DSM 106950, assembly GCA_016903675.1. Lineage (GTDB taxonomy): Bacteria > Cyanobacteriota > Cyanobacteriia > Cyanobacteriales > Nostocaceae > Stigonema > Stigonema ocellatum. The sequence goes on from JADQBA010000041.1 coordinate 2,518, forward strand.
CCCTTAATTTGAGTTTAGCGCATTTCTTCTAGGGCGAAAAGTTATAAATAATTTCATTTTGCTCCCTGATCGGGATTTAGCTTATCGACCTCATGTGATGGAGCCACAAAGGGTACGGATAATTTTAATTACTTCTTTTTTATAAGTGGTACCACAGGAGAGCCAATGTTTGTTACTACTGGCTGAACTGATACCTGTGTTCTTAGTTTCCTCGTTTGCTCTAATATTTGCTCCATATCCTCTTGAGACAAGTTCTGGACGTAGTTGAGCTTAACTTCCTCAAAAAAGTCCACAAGTAAGCTCTGAATTTCTGAAACTACGTGTTTTTTCTGTATTTCTGCTCCGAATGCGGCGCTAAAGCTTTGCACGAGTTGGGTTGAGAGTTTTGCTGAGACTGGATCTTCTACAGCTTTAACAAGAGTATTGTAAAGGTTTGTGGTGATGTGAGTTGCCAATTGCTCGCTGATGTGGGTTGGCATTTGTCCCAGTATTGGCAGCATTTGCAGGTTTTGGTATGCGGGCAATTGATTGAGGGTGCTTTCGATGTTGTGACGTAAAATGGCAGCTATGTCTGGTTGGATTTTGGGCAAAACTTGGTAGATGACTGTTTGCACCAAAATAGCTGCGATCGCTTCCACTTCATTCACATTATTAATATTTATGTATGGACGGAGATTCTCTTTTTGTAACAGTGAGCGTATTAACTCCCCCCGCTGAATTGAACCCTGGATCTGGTTAATGACCCGAATCACAACAATTTCTGTGAGTTCTTCGGCAAAATTTGCTACAATTCCAAGATGAACTTGCTGCCTTATAGATTGGAGATTTAATAACTGCGCGTGGTCGAGGCGAATTAATACAGGTATAATCCTTAACAAACGCCAAAACGGTATCAGTAAAAACAAGTCATACCAGCGCCAAAAAATCGCGTTTAACCAGCTAAAATCAGGGTGGCGACGTTTGACATAAAAGCTACGCCCTAGCAACTCTACACCAAATAAAATCACAAAAGGTAAGTCGATCATCCAAAAACGATCAATAAATTCGCCATTTTCCCCGATATGGCGGAAGTAGTTAGTTTTTATTAAAGGTGCGATTTTCTGGTCAAAAAAATTAATTTCTTGGTTCCAACCCTTTTGTGATAAATAAGCCTGACTCCAAAAAATAGCAAAGGAAAGTTTTGCAGATTCTTGGTGGATGTGATAGCGCATCCGATTTTTAATCGTTTCCAAAGCACCACTCTTACCCGCTACTGCAAACGGATTGGTGTCAATCATTTCGGTACTCAGACGACTTAATTCTTCCAGCTTTGTTTTTACCTGAGGAGATTGTAACCCTGTTTGACTAACCTGTTTTTTGAGTGTATCGACTGTTTCCAGATAGTATTTAGTTTCGCGATGGGGTTCAATTGCTTTGATTGGGTCATATACTTGTGTAATATGTTTGACTCTTAGTAAATATAAATTCCGCCAAGGAATATAACTTAAATCAAATAAAACTAAGCCTAAGTTTACCGTGGCAATAATTGCCATCAACTGTTCAAACCTTAAGTTACGCTGCTTTGGTGAGTTTTTGCTCATTCCATTCCCAATACCGTTCGGTTTAGATAACTAGCAAAAACCATAACTTTTCATAAAACATCTCTACACCTGTGAAATCTCTACAAACAATCCTTAACACCAAGCGTATTGCAATATAATAAATATCTCTAAAAGTGGATGATTTTAAAAAACGTATATGAACCCTAATTAAACCATAGCACTTAAAATCATCAAAAATCTTTAATAATCGCGAAAAAAGAGGTGAAAGAAACCTAAAATGCAACTGTTAACCTAAAGTTAACGTCAATATCCTACTGATTTGACTAAAAGGAGTTTCTACCATGTGGTGTGGGTTTGGAAATAAGAGCGTTACCGTTGCTGCTGCTTGTCTTGTAACAGCTAGCCTGGTAATCTCAGACACAGCTTTCGGCGTCTCTCAGAAAAACTATACCCCACAGCAATTTCGTGCTGTGTTGCGGGGACTCGGCTATAAAGTCAAGGTGTCAAATGCGCCTCTGACGGATGCCGAAACTAAAAAAGCAATCCTGGAGTTCCAGAAGGGGTATAAGCTACAACCAGCGGATGGTGTAGCAGGAAAAAAAACCGAGGATTTTGCCGCGAGCATAGTTCAAATTTTACAAGCGAACTTGAATCTGGTACTTAAACTAAAACCCCCCATTACCCGCAATCAATATTATGGACCGAAGACAGAAGCGGCGGTAAGGCAGTATCAGAAAAAAAATCAACTGCAGGAAACTGGAATTGCTGACTTACCATTAAGGCAGAAGCTAGACCAAGAAGCAGAAAGCAACATCAACAATCCAGCAAGTACGCCGTCCAAGGTGCCATCAACAAAACCAAAAGCTTCACCTACAGCTTCACCTGAAGCTACGTCAACACCTACAGAATCACCATCACCCACAGAATCACCTACAGCCACACCTACAGAATCACCTCAGGCGTCACCAACAGCGACGCCTAAACCAACATCTAAACCTAGAAGTAAACCTACATCTACACCTAAAACTAAATCATGACCGAAAGAAATCCAAGACTACATCCTCTGACCCGGTTCTTCTAAAGGTCTACCCTTGGGAATCGGTAGACTTGGGGGGCGGTCATTGTAAGGCATGGGGATGTACTGCACTGAAGGGCGTCCACCCTGTGGTTGTGGGTATAAATCCATAAGATCATAAATGACACGGGGCAGTCCGACTGTTATGGGCAGCCCCATTTCTGTTGCTTCCTCAACAGTGATCGGGTAGTCGTGAGTGACACGTCCTGTTGTGATGGCTGTGACGATTTTTTCAATGTTGTCTGGGTGAACTTTCTCGTTCGGGATATTATCTTTAAGGAGAGTCCGCACAAAGCGCTGTACCTGATCAATGGCTTTGCGTGATAGGTCTGCCATAATCAGGGTCTGGTCATCAATTTCACTGATGGGTTTCTCTTCAACGACTTTAATAATACTCGCTGCTGGGTAGTTACCAAGTTGGGGATCAACAGGTCCGAGAACAGCATTGGCATCCATAACGATTTCATCAGCAGCGAGGGCAAGCATTGTACCACCGCTCATGGCGTAGTGTGGAACAAAGACAGTAACTTTTGCTTGATGGCGAATTAATGCTCTAGCGATTTGTTCGGTTGCTAAGACCAAACCACCGGGAGTGTGCAAAATTAAGTCGATGGGCACATCTGGAGGGGTGAGACGAATTGCCCGCAGAATCTGTTCTGAGTCTTCGATTGTGATATAGCGCGATATGGGAATTCCTAGTAAACTAATAGACTCTTGGCGGTGAATGAGCAAAATCACCCGGCTTTGCCGTTCCTGCTCGAATTCTTGAAGGGAGCGAAAGCGACGAAACTCTATCTGACGTTTCTGCCATAGAGGTTGCACAGAAGAAAGCAGGAGAAAAATCCAGAATATATCACCAATACCGAAGCCCATAAAATTGATTATTCAAAACGAACGGTTGTCATCATTATTATTGTGAGTAGCCAAATACCGTAGTCAACCGGAGTTAAGCACCGTATTTGTTCACTTTTTCGGCTCCTCTGTAGTCGCTTCCGCCAGCTTAAGAGGCGTAGCCTCAACCAGTTAGAGCGTAGTGTAGTAGGAACCGCGACGGCAGTCTACTCAAGCCTAGTACAATCAAAGTGGGAGGTCGCAATTCCCGTTCTAGTTTGATTGCACACCCAGATCATTCCTGTTCTGGGCTTTCTCTCGTGCAAAGTTAGTCTGATACTTTGTACCTGTCCTAAACACGAGATTAGTTCTGTGTCGTAATATCGCTTTTAGCCCGATGTTGCGTGCAGCATTCAACCCAGAGTGAGCAATGTAGCCGTTAACCGTTCCCACAAAGTTTGCTCCAGCTTGGTAAGACTGGAAATCAAACAAGCCAACTGGAAACTCGTTACTGCGCCAAACAGGATTACCCCAAGGGTCAAGACTCGATGTATTACGAGGATTGACCCTTGTTGTGAGAATGCCGTAATCCTGGTAAGCTATTCGGCTTGCGTGCTGGTACACCCTGGATTTTAACCAGTAAGCTCGTTTTTGGTTTGAACGACGGGAATATTTACCACGTTGAGGTCTGAGGTTGCCTAGATGTTCAAAGGAGATCACACAGCATCCCCATACCTTGGCAAACTCCACAATCTGTCTTCCGTAGGTTCTGCCTGCTTCAACTTCACAATGGTGAAGTTTTTCCCACACAGTAGAGCCAAAGCCCTTTTCAATGATTCCTGTTTGTCGCATTTTCAAGGCTATTCGTCCTAAACGTCGCTTCCTACGCTTTGTGTGGCTGGTTTGATTGATGAAGTGACGTGCAACCTCAAACACCTCGCCCTTAGCGTTAACCTCTAGAACCGAAAGTATAGCAATATGACGATCTAAATCCATGTCTACACCCAAGACCCTGAACGAGTCCTGAGTCATGATTGTTTTGATTCCTCCCGTTGCTGGAACGTATTTCTGTAGAGGGAAAACAATGTAACCTGCCTTCCCTTTCACAACTATTGAAGGTGAGCATTTTACCCACTCAGTAGCTATTTCTGGGGCTTGGTACTGAAACTTAACCCATTTCCATTGTCCACCAATCAGCATCTTAAGCATGATTTCACTGCCGCCGTCCTCCTTCCACACCCCAGCATCAAAACTAGGAGAGAAGTTAAACCGACGCGGTTGTACTGGTGGTCTATGATGCTCTTGTCTTTTCGGACGGTTCAACCACCTTTGATAGTTACTATTCCAGGATTCCCAAGCTCCGATCGCTTTACGTATAGCAGAACGACGAAACTGTGCAGGAAAGCCTTCAATTGGGAACGGATACTGAGGGTCTTCTCCGATTGTTAACTTTTCGTAAAATCTCCAGCCCCCATCCTCCGCAACAGGTATACCAACACCTTCGGGATGAGTGTTAACTAGTGCAAAGTAAAAAGCAACAACTTCATTAAAAGCTGTCTTGGTTTCAGTTAAATCAAACCCATTGCGGTCTAGTTTGCACTTGACGCTTTTGGTTGCAATGCTAAAACCTTTTTTCTTTTTAAGCACTAGTTAATCACCTCCATTGAGTTTACCTGTTATATTATTAGTATATCTATATGTGATAAATTATGCAACTCAATAAAGGAAAAAAAAGAATAAAAAACCAACCTGTTTTTTATGACGAGATGAAAGAGAGACACATGGTAGTTGTTACCCCTACTGCATGGAAGAAATTGCAGGCTTTGGCTATTGATGCAGACCTTAGTGTAAGCGAGTACTTGGAACGCATGATCAGAGGCATAGACTCTGATTGACTACACTTGACTCCACGATTCCGTTATCTAGTACTACGACAATTTTTCGGAACCTACAAGTCTATCTAAAGGGGGGCGGTAGGGGAGGTAGGGGAGGTAGGGGAGGTAGGGGAGGTAGGGGAGGTAGGGGAGGTAGGGGAGGTAAAGAGTTGATGAAAAATAGTTCTTCCCCCCATTCCCCACTCCCCATTCCCCACTCCCCACTCCCCACTCCCCATTAACCTCGTCGCCAAATCTTAATGGTGCGATCGTCACTACCACTAACTAGGGTTTGCCCATCTGGACCAAAGGCGAGGGATCTGACGTAGTTGGAATGATCGCTAAGAGTGCAAATTTCTTTACCTGTGTTTATTTCCCACATTTTAATAGTTTTGTCCCAACTACCACTAGCCATGATCCCTTGAAGTCCTTCTTGATCAAAGGAAATTGGGGGGATTGGGCTGAAGGCAACTGAGGAAACTGCGTTAGAATGACCTGTGAAAGTCCGAATTTCTTTACCAGTACTCACCAGCCAAAGTTTAATCTTGTTGTCGCTACTGCCACTAGCAAGAATTTGCTCATCCTGGCTAAAGGTAACGGAGTTAACAAAGAAGGAATGACCTGTAAAAGTCCGAATTTCTTTACCAGTACTCACCAGCCAAAGTTTGATAGTGTAGTCAGCACTACAACTAGCAAGAATCTCCCCATCGGAACTAAAGGCTACTGACAAAACTGAGTCGGAATGACCTGTGATAGTGCGAATTTCTGTGCCTGTACTCACTAGCCATAGCTTGATCGTGCCGTTAGCACCACCGCTAGCAAGCAACTGTCCATCTGGGCTGATAGTGACGGAATTAACCCAGTTTGAATGAGCAATGAGAGTGCGGATTTCTCTGCCTGTACTGACTTGCCATAGCTTGATGGTGTCATCCCAACTGCCACTAGCAAGTATCTGCCCATCTGGGCTAAAAGCAACGGTATGAACCATGCTGAAATGACCAGAAAACCAACGACCAAGGGTACGCAGTAGCTTTCCTGTCTCCAATTGCCACAGCTTAATAGTGTTGTCATTACTGCCACTAGCAAGCAACTTTCCATCTGGGCTAATGGTGACAGCATAAACCATGCTGGAATGACCTCTGAGGGTGTGGACGCATTGCCATCTTTCTGGCAAGACTACAAATTTTGGTTGAGGTGTTTTCACCCTTGTCGGGGCTAATGACGTGAAACTGTCTCCTACACCTAATAAATCCAACCACTGCTGTACTGACTGAGGGCGGGATTTTGGCTGTAACTCCATTCCCCGAATAATTGCCTGATTGACCGTGGCGCTGATGTTGGGATTCAAGCGTTGCGGTGGTTCTAGGGGAATATTGAGGCGTCTCTCGTCTGCACTGATTGGTACAACTCCAGTCAGCAAACTATATAAGGTGGCGGCTAGGGCGTAAACATCAATGTATTCTCCCCGTGGTGCTTCCAATTCATACTGTTCAGGGGGAGCAAAACCAGGTGTACGATACACTGTGTGCCTTTGGACAACATTGGGGATGAATTCTCTAGCAATACCAAAGTCAATCAGCACTGCTTCTAATTTGCCCTTACGGATCATGATATTACCTGGCTTTATATCCCGATGCAGCAACCCTTTACGGTGAATGACTGTCAAAGCCTCACCAATTTGCCGCATGTAAAGTAGCGCTTCTACTTCCGATAAAACTCTTAGCCGCTGGAGGCGGTTCCCTAAGTCTTCGCCTTCTATGTACTCCATCACCATGCAAGGCAAATCCCAATCATCGAAGATGGTTTCTATCTGCACTATATGAGGATGGCGACACACAGCCAGTCGCATGGCTTCATCCCGAAAGTCTTGCTTTAATTTGGTTTGGTGAGGTTTCCAGTCAGGGTGATTGAGGATTTTTTCTTTAAGGGTTTTAATGACCCGCAGTTCACCCCGTTGGTTTCTGGCAAGATAGGTGATCCCAATTCCGCCTTCACCTAGTTTTCTTTCGAGAATGTATCGTCCCCCAAACAGTAGGTGCCCAGGATTCCAGACCATTAGTAAAAATTGCCGAGTGCTGCTATATAGCAATTCTAAATGATTTGCTTTCCGTGGAGAAACCTGTATTGTTTAAGAAACCCGGTTTCTGAGGTCTAGGAAATTTGGAATTCAAATACGATGGCTATATCCCTGTCTCTGTATTATAGTCTGTCCCATAAAATACATGAATTCTTTTTTAACCAGTATTCAACGGAATTCCCCGTCTTCTTAAGGCGGGGATGGATAGTGGGGTAAAAACGAGCGCACCTCTGACCAATGGTTAGCGCAGCTAATCGATGGAGGAGGTGTCCGAGTTTTTACCATCTTCAAGCTTAAGCGAGTCAATAAACTCCTCAATGACTTGAGTCATGCTTTTGTCCTTTTGAGCAGCGTATAAGTGAATCTTATTAAATCTACGTTCACTTATCCGAAGTCCCAATAACTTATTTTTCATACTTCCTTGAAAGTTCCTAACAATGTTTATAGGTTTAAGTTAGCATAGGTCAAGAAGCAAAAAACGGGAGATGAGAAATTGTCTGACGAATATGGGGCACAAAAAGTCATGTTGTCTCTTCCAAAGATGGAGACAGAATTAATATTATTTCTTTTGGAACAAGCCGCGAAGTTAGCCAATTGTGCTATCTACGCATTAAGGCAATCTGTTATCTGGTTTGGTCGGTCTAGCTTTCATCTGGAAATTGTAAAGAACGAGTTGCAGACTGAACTAAAAGAGAATGTACATTACACTATTCTGCACTCTCAAGCAGGACAAAGCGTTTTACACAAAATAGCTGAAAACTTCAATGCCTACCAAGAAGGGGTAAGCGCATTTTTTCAAGGTCAAAATGCGATTAAACCTAAATTACCTCACTACAGAAAGAAAGGTGGACTTCATGAAATAACCTATCCTCTTCAAGCACTGAAGAAGAAGTATGATGAATATGGTCGTCCTGTGATAGGGTTCCCATTGGGGTGGGATATCAAGAAGCTGTTCGGTGAGGATATGCACGAAATTGATTACATCTGGATGCCCTACCCAACCAATATCAATCCGGCTAATATAGTTGAGGTAACAATTTCGCCTCAAAATGGAGACTTATATGCTGTTTTTGTCTATAAAGTCTCACATCAGGTAATATCATCACTCAATTATGAATTAGCGTTAGGAATTGACCACGGGGTTAATAACTGGCTCACATGTGTCCCTAACACTGGCAAACAAGGATTCATTGTTGATGGTAAACAACTAAAAGCTTTCAATCAACTATATCACAAGGAAGTTTCTAAGGCTAAGACGGGTAAGCCTGAAGGGTTTTGGAGCAATCATTTAGACCGATTGACTGGTAAGCGTAATCGTCAAATGCACGACGCAACCAACAAAGCAGCTAAGTTCATAGTTAATTATTGCGTGGCAGAAAAGATAGGTAATATTGTTTTTGGTTGGAACAAAGGACAGTCTCAACGTATGTCCATGGGGCGCAAAAACAATCAAAACTTTGCAACCATCCCTACTGGAAAACTAAAAGAACGTCTCAAACAACTATGCTCAAGTCATGGGATTCGTTTCCATGAAACAGAGGAGAGCTACACCTCCAAGAGTTCATTTTTCGATCTGGATGACCTTCACGTATTCGGTGAAAAACCCGAAAGTTGGAAGGCTAGTGGTAAGAGAACCAAGAGAGGGCTATATGTTACAGGGAAAGGTTTTCATATTTCCTCAGATGCAAATGGTGCTTGCAATATCCTAAGAAAAATTGCTGATAATATTGGCATTAGTCTGTGTAAAATCAGCGTGAACTGTTGTCAAATATTGGATCGAGTCTACCTGTGGAAGCGTTCTAAAGAACAGAAGCACTACGTAAAAGTACAGCAGCTTGCTGCCGAGGCAATAGGAGCGCATTGAACACGCTCATTAATACAGAATCCCTACCTTCAGCCGAAGGCAAGGTAGGGTTGTTCAATCCCATTTTCTCGGCGTAAGTTTATCTTAACTTTTGGTGCCACTTCTGTGGGTTCTGTAGTGCTGAAGGGTTGCGCAACGGCCTCTACGTCAGAGCATCAAAATTCGGCAGATAATGGTGTTAATTCAGCTAACTATGAACTTATTTGAACTTTTAGCAGGGTCAGACAATCATCCAGCCCTAGTCTCACCTGAGGGGTCAGTTCTCACCTACAAGCAGTTGCGTGAGAACGTCGTTGAACTGGTATCCCAACTTAACAGTTTTGGCTTGAAAAGAGGCGATCGCATCGCCATTGCCATGACAAACGGGATACCGGTGGTCATCACCTTTCTGGCTGCGTCCTTATGTGCCACCGCAGCACCATTAAATCCCAAATACAAGCCTGAAGAATTTGCCTTCTACTACCAAGACACCCAAGCGAAAGCGCTGATTACGCTGCCTGACGTGCCAGAAACAGCGATTGCCGCAGCCATACCCGACATGATGCGAATCCATGCGAGTATTAACGCTCTTGGCATCAGCTTTGAATTAGTGAAATCCCCTGTGGGGGTTAAAACCTCTGGAAATCAAAATCCAGACTCCGACGATGTGGCAATGATTCTGCACACCAGTGGCACCACCAGTCGTCCCAAGCGAGTTCCAATTCGGCATCGTCACCTGATTGCAACTGCTCATCATATGATCGGTGCATATTCGCTCTCAGCAGTTGATACGACGCTCTGTTTAATGCCGCTGTTCCACATTCACGGACTGGTGTGTATGCTGACAACTTTAGCATCTGGTGGCACGCTAGTCATACCCAATGGTTTTAATGCCCTAAATTTCTGGAGACTGGTGGAAACCTTCAAACCCACGTGGTACTCAGCTGCACCCACCATCCATCAAACAATCCTATCACGAGTTAGCCACAACTTGCCAATTGTCAAAGCCAACCCCTTCCGCTTCATTCGCTCTAGCAGTGCTCCCCTTCCCCCTGTAATTCTCGAACAAATGGAGGCAAAGCTCAATGCTCCAGTCTTGGAGGCTTACAGCATGACTGAAGCAGCTCACTTGATGACGACTAATCCGCTACCTCCCAAAGTACGTAAACCAGGCACGGTTGGCTACGGCTTTGGTGTGGAAGTCAGCATTATGGACGAAGATGGCAATTTTCTACCTCAAGGAAGCTTGGGCGAGGTAGTGGTAAAAGGACCAAATGTCATTGATGGCTACGAGAATAACCCACAAGCTAATGCCACTGCTTTTGTTAACGGTTGGTTCCGCACAGGGGATCAGGGCAAACTAGATGCTGACGGCTATCTCCGCATCACCGGACGGATTAAGGAATTGATTAACCGGGGTGGTGAAAAAATTTCTCCACTGGAGGTGGATGACGTACTGTTGCGCCATCCTGCCGTTGCCGAAGCCCTTGCCTTTGCCGTACCCCATAAATCCTTGGGTGAAGATATTCACGCCGCTGTAGTCCTCAACGGCGAAACAAGCGTTAAGGAACTTTTGGCACACTGCTCAACCATGTTGGCAGACTTCAAAGTCCCTCACCAAATTCATATTCTAGATGAACTACCCCGTGGGGCAACAGGAAAGCTGCAACGGCTTTCTATGGCAAAATTGCTCAAGATAGAGCAGTAGTGAGTGTATGTTCGGGGACTATTGGCTGTTAACTTTATGAAAATCTGTATTGTTGGCGCGGGTGCTATTGGTGGTTATTTGGGAGCAAAGTTGGCGAAAGCCGGCATTGAAGTGACGCTGATTGCTCGTGGTATCCATCTAGAAGCGATTCAAAAGAATGGGCTGCAACTGATCATGGCGGACGGCACAACCCACACAGCTATACCGACTTTAGCAACCAGTGATGTGAGTCAAGCCGGACCACAGGATGTGGTGATTTTGGCTGTAAAAGCTACAAGTGTGGCGGCGATCGCTCCCAACCTCCCCTCTCTCTATGGTCCCGATACAATGGTGGTGACAGCCCAGAACGGTATTCCATGGTGGTACTTTCGCAAGCACGGCGGCGAGTATGAGGGAACTCGGATTCAGTCTGTAGATCCAGATGGCACAATTGAAGCTCATATTGGGACTGACCGCGTTATTGGTTGTGTCGTTTACCCAGCAACTGAGATCGTGGAACCGGGTGTAATTAAGCACATTGAGGGTGAACGCTTTAGTCTGGGCGAAATCGACGGTTCTAAAACGGAACGGATTCAGTTTTTGGCACAGGCGCTGAAGTTGGCAGGATTTAAGGCACCCATACGCACTCAAATTCGCACCGACATGTGGGTCAAGTTGTGGGGTAACCTGGCGTTTAATCCCATCAGCGCCCTGACCCGTGCAACGCTCTTTAATATTTGCCAATACCCTCTGACTCGCGAACTAGCATGGCAAATGATGACGGAAGCCCAGGCGATCGCCCAAAAGCTGGGGATTGATTTTGGCATCACTTTAGAGCAGCGAATTGACGGTGCCCAAAAAGTTGGCTCTCACAAAACTTCGATGTTGCAGGATGTTGAAGCGGGTCGTCCGACAGAAGTAGATGCGATCGTTGGCTCTGTAGCAGAACTGGGACGACTCACGCAAACTCCTACTCCTCACATTGATACCATTTATGCCAGCATGAAGTTGTTAGAGAAGACGCTGCTGGAATAGCCTATGAACTTATTTGAACTTTTAGCAGGCTCAGACAATCACCCAGCCCTAGTCTCACCGGAGGGGTCAGTTCTCACCTACAAGCAGTTGCGTGAGAACGTCGTTGAACTGGTATCCCAACTTAACAGTTTTGGTTTAAAAGGGGGCGATCGCATCGCCATTGCCATGGTAAACGGGACACCCATGGTTCTCACCTTTTTGGCTGTTGCTTTATGTGCCACAGCAGCACCATTAAATCCCAAATACAAGCCTGAAGAATTTGCCTTCTACTACCAAGACATCCAGGCAAAAGCGCTGATTACGCTGGCTGAAGAGCCTGATGCAGCCATTGCCGCCGCCACACCCGACATGATGCGGATTCATGCTAAGGTTAGGGCTGATGGTATCAGCTTTGAATTAGTAAAATCCCTTTTAGGGGTTAAAAGCTCTGACAATCAAGACCCCAAATCTGACGATGTGGCACTGATTCTACACACCAGTGGCACGACCAGTCGTCCCAAGCGAGTCCCAATTCGGCATCGTAACTTGATTGCTGGTGCTAACAATATGATTGCCGCATACTCGCTCTCAGCAGTTGACACCACACTCTGTTTAATGCCACTGTTCCACATTCATGGGCTGTTGTGCATGTTGGTAACTCTGGCATCTGGCGGAACCCTAGTCACACCCAATGGTTTTAATGCCCTAAGTTTCTGGAAACTGGTGGAAACCTTTAAGCCTACTTGGTACTCAGCCGGACCTACCATGCACCAGACAATTTTAGCACGAGCTAGCCGCAACGAAGAGATTGTCAAAGCGAACCCCTTCCGCTTCATTCGCTCTAGCAGTGCTGCCCTTCCCTCTGTCATTCTCCAACAGATGGAAACAACACTCAATGCTCCCGTCTTAGAATCTTACAGCATGACCGAAACTTCTCTGTTGATGACGACTAATCCCCTACCCCCCAAAGTACGGAAACCGGGTACGGTTGGCTACGGTTTTGGTGTAGAAGTCGGCATTATGGACGAAGATGGCAACTTGCTACCTCAAGGAAGCTTGGGCGAGGTAGTGGTAAGAGGAGCAAATGTAATTGATAGCTACGAGAATAACCCACAAGCTAATGCCACTGCTTTTGTTAACGGTTGGTTCCGCACAGGCGATCAGGGCCAAGTGGACTCTGACGGCTATCTCCGCCTCACCGGCAGGATTAAGGAATTAATTAACCGGGGTGGTGAAAAAATTTCTCCCCTGGAGGTGGATGATATCCTGTTGCGCCATCCTGCCGTTGCCGAAGCCCTTGCCTTTGCCGTACCACACAAATCCTTGGGTGAAGATATTCACGCCGCTGTAGTCCTCAAGGGCGAAACAAGCGTTAAGGAACTCTTGGCACACTGCACAACCATGCTAGCACACTTCAAAATCCCTAACCAAATTCACATTCTGGACGAACTACCCCGTGGAGCCACAGGTAAGCTACAACGGCTTTCTATGGTAAAGTTCCTTAAAATAGGGGAGTAGTATCGCAAGGCGTTCGTCACTCATTCAAAAGCCAAAAGTTAAAAGGCTTACATTATAAGCTTTTTGTTGATTTGGAAGAGTAGCTTTATTTCCGTGCCCGCTATACTAGTGAGATATTTCTCGTATTCTAGAATTGTGTTAAAAAATCTTAACCTTAAACAAAAATTTACAATTTTGCTACTCGTAATTCTTGTAGTAGGTATGAGCTTGAGTGGATTAGCTCTGTCTACTCTACTAAGACGGAATGCGGAAAATCAAATTTCTTTAAAAGCTCTAGCACTCATCGACACACTCACTTCTTTGCGTAACTACACCACTAACCAAATCATTCCAGAACTGACTGACAAATTGGAAACTAAGTTTTTGCCGCAAACTGTAGCTGCATACTCAGCACGAGAAGTTTTTGACGGTGTGCGAAAAAACCCAGACTATACTGACTTCTTTTATAAAGAAGCAGCGATCAATCCCACCAATCTCCGGGATAAAGCTGACAGTTTTGAAACGCCAATTCTAGAGAGGTTCAGAAAACAAAAAGATTTAAAACAGGTGAGCGGATTTCGCTCCACGCCTAGTGGAGATATGTTTTACATTGCTCGTCCACTCGTCGTTTCTGAACAAAACTGTCTTCAGTGTCATAGCAAACCCGAGGCTGCACCTAAAACTATGATTGAGCGTTATGGCACAGCTAATGGATTTGGGTGGCGGTTAAATGACATTGTAGCGACTCAAATCATTTCAATACCAGCTAGTAAAATCATCGACCAAGCCAATCAATCATCTTTTTTGATTATAGGGCTTGTATCCACTGTTTTTGTAACGGTCATCCTTTCAGTTAATGTGTTCTTGAATCGACAAGTTATTCGTCCTCTCCAACACATAACTCGTATTGCTGATGAAATAAGTACAGGGCATATGGAATTAGATTTTGATGCACTATCTAATGATGAAATCGGCAAGCTTGCTAGAGCCTTCAAACGAATGAAGTTTAGTTTGGAAATGGCAATGAAAAGAATCAAACGTACTGATGGAAATACAGCATCTTAGTTGGTTGTTGGTTTAATCTTTTTTGCAAAAATTTCTAAACATAATCCGGAATGCTGTAATTTTATTTTGTAGCTGCCTGTATTCTTACCGAAACAGGGTGTGGGGTGTGGGGTGTAGGGTGTGGGGAAAGAGTGCTTGCCCCATACCCTAAAAGGTAAAAGCCCCTGAATTTATGTATGGAGAAAGAAAAAAATGTATTTCAACCCTTGTAGGCGCAAGCGTAAAAGGCGTCCGAAAATTTTGCCCCTGATTTTAATTATGGGGTTCCCTACACCCTACGAACGTAACCTGCAACCCTTTTCATATAAGTGAGATGCACTGCAATAAGGTACGTCTGGGTGAAACTTACTCCCGAACCGCCACAAGATTACCTAAGTTCTTCTCTTCTTTCTACTCACTCGGGGAGACGCGCAAGGGACGTGTACTTCGCGTCTAGCCTGCGGCAACGACTTCGTCGTACGCGGTTCGTTAAAATAGGTAATCTTAGACCGGTTCGGGAGTATTTGTTGAGGCTAGCAGGGGGAGAAGACCTCCCAGCATCCTCGAGAGGGTGAACCGTGACTTTAATCACCTGCGATCGTCGAACTTTCAATTTCACGCAAGCTGGAATTATGTTCAAAAATCTGAATTTGAGGCAAAAATTTACAATTCTACTACTTGTAATTCTTGTAGTCAGTCTAAGCTTGAGTGGATTGGTTCTGTCTACTCTGCTGAGGCGGAATGCGGAAAATGAAGTTGCCTCAAAAGCTCTAGCGCTCATCGATACAATGAGTTCTGTACGTCAGTACACGAATACTGAAATTACTCCAGAACTGACTGATAAATTAGAAACTAAGTTTTTGCCGCAAACTGTGGCTGGGTACTCAGCACGGGAGGTATTCGATATTCTGCGAAAAAAACCAGAATATCGTGACTTCTTTTATAAAGAAGCAACACTCAATCCCACTAATCTCCGGGATAAGGCTGACAATTTTGAGACAAAAATTGTAGAAGGGTTCAGAAAAGAAAAAGATTTAAAAGAGGTGAGCGGATTTCGCTCAATGCCAGGTGGAGATATCTTTTACATTGCTCGTCCGCTAGAAGTTTCTCAAGACACGTGTCTTAAGTGTCATAGCAAACCGGAGGTTGCACCTAAGACGATGATTGAGCAATACGGTACAGCTTATGGATTTGGGTGGCAGTTGCATGAAATTGTGGCGGCTCAGATAATTACAATACCAGCTAGTACAGTCATCGACAAAGCCAATCAATCATCTTTTCTGATTGTAGGACTTGTTTCCATTGTTTTTGTAGCCGTTATCCTATTAGTCAACTTTTTCTTAAATCGACAAGTTGTTCGTCCTCTTGCACGCATAACTCGCATAGCGGAGGAAGTAAGTACGGGGCATATGGAAATAGAGTTTGAGCAGCTATCTAATGATGAAATCGGCAAGCTTGCCAAAGCCTTCAAGCGAATGAAGTTAAGTTTAGAAATGGCAATGAAAAGAATCAAACGCACTAATGGAAATACAGAGTCTTAGTTAGTTTTTAATGGTTAATTGTTAATCAAATTCCCAAACAATCAACAATCAACTATAGCAGTTGTAAATGAGTTGTGAAACTCCAGAAACCCGGTTTCTTCAGGACTTACGCACAAGACAAATCAACCATCATGTGCATAACGAAACTTCGCCGTTTGCCCCGTTGCCTCGTTCCCAGCCCAGGCTGGGGACGTAATTAAGGGAGGCTCTGCCTCCCATTAAACGCGGAGGCAGAGCCTCCACCAAGGAGCATTACAAGCCTAGGCTTGTAACGAGAATGTGATGCATAGTCTAGGTTCTCTGTCAATGCGTAAGTCCTATTCTTAAAGAAACCGGGTTTCTAAAGCATGGAATTTTCACTACTGTTATAGGATTGCTATAGTTCATCAAAATAGGCTGCGTCTAAATTCAAAAGCTGCTTGTGCCTCTGGAATTTCCCTTGCTAATAGTTCAATAAATTCGTAAGGCGAGATTTCACCAGATTGAGCTAATGTCTCTTCTACAATCAGACTGGCCATGGGTCCGATGTGGTAAGCTAATTTTTCCTGACAACTCTGTATGAACTCTCTTGTGAGTGACGACTGTTGTTGAGGTCGGAAAGTTTGTTGGCTCAAGGGTGAACTATTGTTTGTGTCTTGTGATTGGCTCTGAAATCTCGGTATTGTTGGCGACAGGTTAGATTCAGTCCTGATTATCGTAGGAGGGACATAATCAATTGTTGATTGCGACACTAATTGAGGTCCCTCAAGACGCACAAGGTCTATGAGAACTTCCTGCGATGTTTGGTATCGCATTTTAGGGGTATCTGCCACCATTTTATTGAGTATTTGAACAAAACCATTGCTGACATTAGCGTAGTGATGCCATTTCCACTCCAAGGAATATTGATCCATCAGAAAGGATGGATCTCTACCTGTAAGCAGCACAACAGCAGTCACACCCAACGCGTAAAGGTCACTGCTTTTAGAACACAACCCCAAGCTAATCTGCTCACGGGGGGCGTATCCCACTTTTCCCACGAGGGACATTTTGCCAACAAACATCATATTGTTTAAAGTGCTAGCCTCGTGAAGGTCTGCTAGCTGCTTTCCTACCCCAAAATCAATCAGCACGGGCAGATCACTGCCCTGAGATAACATAATGTTGTCAGGAGAAATATCTCGATGGATAATGTTGTGCAGGTGGACATATTCCAAAACAGGTAGCAGCTTCTTGAGCCACTCTATGACTTCGTTTTCAGAAAAAGTTCGTCCTTGGCTTTGGCGTTCTCGCAAAAAAGCTGAGTATGTTTTACCATCAACAAATTCTTGGACTAAGAACAGACGACCATCTCCTTCAAAGCAAGCTAAAAACCGAGGAATTTGGGGGTGTTCAAATTGGTGGAGAATTTTTGCTTCTCTTTTAAACAGATTACGGCACTTTTCCAGAGCATTCTCCCCTGTTCCACTAGGTGCAAATTCCTTGAGAACACACGGTTCGTTGAAGCGACGAGTGTCAAACGCCAGGTATGTTCGCCCCAATCCCCCTTGTCCCAGCAGTTTTTGGATGATGTAGCGATTATCGATCAGAACTCCGGAGGGTATTTCTGGTCTGACTAACGGGGATTGAGACATATTATCGCACTCCTAGAAATTTTGTTTATAGGTAATCTGGTTTTTTTAAAATTAAGCTCGTACCTTATACTTATAGCCATTGTCTGTAGGGTGGGCACTGCCCACCACCACCAATACCTCAAATGGTCATCTCATCGACTGTTGTAGGGTGTAGCCGTAAACAGTAAATATGTCTATTAAAAAACTAAAATAATTTACACCATTCCAAATGAATGAAACGCTTGCGGTCTAGGAATTACGAATTACGTTAGCGCAGCGTTAGCGAGGCACGAGCGTCATTACGAATTACGAATTAGCAAGAGCGGTACTAGTACTATTTTACCGCTTGTTTACCGACCTTCTGCTGATCCACAGATCGTTGTGGGAGGAGTACAACTGGTGTTTGTTTAAGCTGCGCCTCAAGGGGTTTGACTTTTTCAACTAATTTAATAACCTGATCGTAGTTAGGTGTTTTAGCAGTAGGGACATAACCAGCGTCTGCTGCAATATCTCCTGGGGCTTCACTCATCGCCTTTTCGATTTGCTTCTGTCGGTTGCGGTCTATGGTAGGTCCAAGCAGTACAACTCCAGAAGGAATCCACCGACTAGTGTGTAAAATTTTAAATTTTGTTGAACCAAACTCCCGCTGATAAGACTGGAAATCCTTCTCAGATAAAGCGCCAGCATCAACACTTCCTTCACTAAGCCATTGCAATACTGTTTTGGGAGTGGGGGCAAAACGGATTTGCGCAAGGGTTAAACCATAGAGATCGTATAAAGGAACATAGTAGCCAGCAGCAGAACCTATCTCTCCTAAGGCAACGGTCTTATTAGCTAGATCTGATATTTTTTGAATTGGTTTATCATCACGTACTACAAGTAAGGAGCGTTGTCTACTACTGATTCCTTCTAGGGAGAACAGCGGAATGTAGAGATCTTGGCTGATGGCGATCGCTGCTAAACCCGTAGGCGCAAACACTATTTCCCACTTTTTGCGGTGAATTTGATCTATGGCTTGCAATTCATTATAAGCGGGTTCGAGTTCCACAATCGACTGAGTTTGTGCTGCTATATACTCTTTGAAGCGATTGTACTTTTCTAGAGAAACCTTTCCTTCACCGTAACTCACCACACCTATAGTCAGTTTTTCTGGGTTGTTGCTTTCTTGTTTTGAATTGCATCCTACCCCCAGTAGCCCAATTAGTACTAGTAACTGGATCAGATGCAACCGCCGCCACCTCATTGTTTTCATCAGTCAATCATGCTAAAATGTAAATTATGGATCTAAATATTCTTAATTATCGCTCTTCGGGAGATGACTGCATATCCACCGCGCAACTTCTTCCACACACTCATCGACTGTAATTCTTGAAGTATCTAGAAGCGTTATTGGTGGCTTTGTCTTCTGTGCGTTATTTAGAAACCAACGATTGTATAAGATTTGTTCCTTTATATTTTTATTTGTAAAACCTCGCCATGCTGGACGATTTTTCAATCGTGAATCTAAAATTTCGTCATCACAAATTAATGCCAAATAATAAGTTTCTAAAAAATAGCGGCGCTCTACACATACTTCAATGTCATTGGGCGTCCCACCACCACACATAACTACAGATTTACCGGACTGCGAAATGTTTTTGCACACCCTTAGCCAAGTGTCGTTATATTTACGTAAATCTGCTCCTGGTTGCTCTAATTCCTTACGCCAAAGAATGTCGCTTTCCATCACCACAACGTCTTTCATTTTAGCAGCAAGTGCCAGACATGTTGTTGACTTACCAGCACCACTTGCACCCGTGAGAATAAACAGTGGCAACTGAATAAACTTGTGCTGGAATCCACAGTTCGGGCATACCGCAATTGCTTTTTCTCCTTCTTTTTCAGGCACAATTGCTTTATCGGCGCGATTTTCTCCACAGTTGGGGCAGATATTAAACATGATTTTATGCACGTTACACGCTACAATAATTACAAATGTAACGTGTCAGTCTTAGTGAGAGCATCGACCTCGACATCGGTTCTAATGGCGCGATCGCACTTTTGGTTATGGGAGGCGGAGCCTCCAGAAGGCATTCCCACGCAGAGCGTGGGAACGAGGGAACCACGGTGTAGAGACGTAGTATGCTACGTCTTTAGATTCCGTCTTGTGGTTAGGGGTTAGGTTCTCTATCAAACTTCCGGTTCTATACCTGCTGCTCGCAGTTGTGCTACAAGTCGCTCAGCACGTTGCCGTTCTTGTTCAGCACGTTGCCGTTCTTGTTCAGCGCGTTGCCGTTCTTGTTCAGCTAATTCGGAACCCCATAGTAGCAGATGCCCTTGTTCGTCCCACCAACGCAACCAATATCCTGTACGATTTCCACGGGTTCCTTGCCATAAGCCAAGGTAGAGATTCATTTCTGTTATCCAGTGGCGGTTATTTTCATCAGGTGCTTGCAGTAAATACTGTTCTGCTTTAATCAATCGATAAACTTCCAGACTGCCTGTATCCGGTTCAAGGATGACGTAGTTCGGCACTTTTAAGATGCGCTCGTAAAAAAACCATTTTCCAGGAGGATAAGTTGGTTTGATGGAATACTCAGTACCATCAGTGTCCGAAATAAATTCCATCACAATCACTGGCATATCTCCCTGTAGCTGTGGCGTGTAGCTACGTTTCACCTCTTCTCGTGCAACACTGATGCTGGGGACGTATGCCCAATCGGGAGCTTTAATGACAATTCTGCCATTTAGAGTGGCGCAGATGCCATAATTCGTTGGAGTCAGGGCATTTTCTGGTAACCTACCAGTAATTTCCAAACTTTCGGTTAAAGCTGCCGCAAGGGGAGGCTGGTTAATGTTATCCACTGGCTCGTCTGGTAGTACGTAATCATCGGGTAGTTTTTCCCAAGTTATTTGGTAGTCTTGGGTAGCGGTAGCGACCATAGCAGGTTTTCTTTTGATTGTTTGAGTGCTGTTAATATTTATTATCCCTGTCAAAGCGCGGGATGAGGGAGTGGGGAGTGGGGAGTGGGGAGTAGGGAATGGGGAGTGGGGAGTAGGGAGTAGGGAGTGGGGAGTTAGGAGGCGCGGAGTTAGGAGGCGCGGAATTAGGAATTTTCTTACTATTCCCCACTCCCCACTCCCCATTCCCCATTCCCCATTCCCCACTCCCCACTCCTGTTTCGGTCACTCCTCGTCCGGTTCTAAATCACTATCTTCCAGGTTTTGGTGGGGGATTGCCGCAATAATGGCATCTATAACCTTTGAAACTGGCAATATCTCAATATCAAGGTCAGGGTATTTTTGTCCCTTAGGCACGATCGCTCGTTTAAATCCCAGTTTTGCCGCTTCTTTTAACCGCAGTTCCATTTGCGAAACTGAGCGGACTTGTCCGCCTAACCCCACTTCCCCAATTAACACTGTACCAGGGTCCACAATCCGATCGCGGAAACTGGCAACGATGGCGATCGCCACTCCCAAATCCACTGCTGGTTCTTCTACATTCAACCCACCTGCGGAAGCAACATAGGAATCTAGTTTCGACATGGGAACTCCCACCCGTTTTTCTAACACTGCTAGAATTTGCACCAAACGGTTGTAGTCCACGCCAGTAGTCGAACGACGCGGGGAAGAGTAGCTTGTGGGACTCACTAAAGCCTGCAACTCCACCACAATAGGGCGAGTGCCTTCACAAGCCACTACAATGGCAGTACCAGGAGCCGGATCGTCACGGTTGCCTAAAAATAACTCTGAGGGGTTGAGTACTTCTCGCAGTCCATGATCCACCATTTCAAAAATGCCGATTTCATGAGTTGCTCCGAATCGGTTTTTGACTGTCCGTAATAACCGATGGGATGCAAAGCGATCGCCTTCAAAATACAACACCGTATCCACTAAGTGTTCTAATACTTTTGGTCCGGCTATCGCCCCTTCTTTGGTGACATGTCCCACGATTAACATTGTAATATCCTCGTGCTTCGCCACCTTCATCAAAGCTGCTGTACATTCCCGTACCTGGGCTACAGAACCGGGTGCCGACGTAAGAGCAGGAAAGAACACCGTTTGAATACTATCGATCACTGCCACATTTGGTTTGAGGGAGTCTATTTCCCGCAAAATCTCTTCCAAATCTGTTTCCGGTAATACATACAGATCTGCACCAATACTTTCAGCTGTTTGTGGTTGCGGAGTCTCTTCTGTTGTGCCATTCCCATTGCCTACCACATTCAGGGCTTTTCCCACCCCTAAGCGCAAAGCTCTTAATTTTACCTGTTGTCCTGATTCTTCACCCGAAACGTAGAGGATGCGGTATCTTTGCGCCAGTTGATTAGATACTTGCAGTAGTAGCGTAGATTTGCCGATTCCTGGATCGCCGCCTATGAGTACCATAGAACCAGGGACAACTCCACCACCCAGCACCCGATCTAGTTCTTCATAACCAGACTCCCAACGGGTTACTTGGCGATCGCTAATTTGGTCGAATGTCAATGAAGCTCTTGCTTTAGCTGGTTTTTTGGTAGATTTGCTGTTGCTCTGCTGGGAGTGCCAACTGCTCACTCCCCGACTTGGTACATCCATTGATGACTGTATAGCTATTTCTTCTTCTAAGGAATTGTAGGTGCCGCAAGCTGGACACTTACCGAACCATTGGGAAGATTCTGCTCCACATTCGTGACAAACGTAATGGGTCTTTGGCTTTGCCATTCCTAATCTTATTAAATATTCTTAATTTTTTCTGAATTCTGAAAACAAACTGAAATCGAATCATAGTGGTAGATGCTGGTTTTTCCCAATCAATTGGTGGAATGATATCTTAATAATATGATAGTAAAAATTAATCATGAAAAATTTTAGTTAAGGAGCATTGAGAAAATTGGAAAATCATAAAGAAAAAATTCTGGTTGTGGACGATGAAGCCAGTATCCGCAGGATTTTGGAAACTCGCCTTTCCATGATTGGCTATGACGTGGTGACAGCAGGCGATGGTGAAGAAGCTTTGGAGACTTTTCGCAAAGCTGATCCTGACTTGGTAGTGCTGGATGTGATGATGCCAAAGCTAGATGGCTACGGTGTGTGTCAAGAATTACGTAAGGAATCAGATGTCCCGATTATTATGCTAACAGCCTTGGGAGATGTAGCTGATCGCATCACTGGTCTGGAGTTGGGCGCTGATGACTACGTGGTTAAACCATTTTCCCCCAAAGAGCTAGAAGCCCGTATTCGCTCAGTGTTACGACGGGTAGACAAAACTGGCGCTTCTGGTATCCCTAGTTCTGGGGTTATCCATGTTGGCAATATCAAAATTGACACAAACAAACGGCAAGTTTACAAAGGCGATGAGCGCATTCGGTTAACTGGTATGGAGTTTAGCTTACTAGAGTTGTTAGTAAGCCGCTCTGGAGACGCTTTTTCCCGTTCAGAAATTTTGCAAGAGGTTTGGGGATACACACCAGAACGCCATGTGGATACCCGTGTAGTAGATGTACACATCTCCCGTCTACGAGCAAAGCTAGAGGACGATCCCAGTAACCCAGAATTAATTCTTACCGCGAGAGGTACAGGCTATTTTTTCCAACGGATTATTGAGCCAGGAGAGGAGTGAGGAGTGAGGAGTGAGGAGTGAGGAGTGAGGAGTGAGGAGTGAGGAGTTAGGAGTTAGGAGTTAGGAGTTAGGAGTTAGGAGTGAGGAGTGAGGAGTGAGGAGTGAGAAGTTAGTTTTATTTATAACTTATTACTTATAATTTATAATTCATAACTCCTAACTCCTAACTCCTAACTCAATTAAGTATGGCTAAACCTGATTCCAATCGAGTGTTGCGGCGCTTACCCATTGTGGTGGGTGGGTTGGGCGCTGTACTTTTGCTAATTAACCGTTTGTTGACACCAGAAATAACCCAATCCCAAGCGCGTGCGGATGCGCTGGGTGTCATTTTGAGCGCAGTATTAATTTTGACAGGGTTAATTTGGCAGCAGGTGCAGCCGCGATCGCCTGATGCTGTAGAACTCACTGGGGAGGAAGGTTTTATACTTGATCCAGATTTGCCAACAGCAGTGAAAACAGAACTAGCTTGGGCATCGCATTTGTTATTAACAAATACAGTAACGCGATCGCTCGTCGTATTCTCTCAAGGTAAAGTTTTGTTACGTCGTGGCATTCTGGGTGCTACATCGGAAGTCATCCCAGGTCCAATTTTAAACCGGGTGCTGGAAAAACAACAGCCAGTGTATTTAGTTGATTTGAAAGTATATCCGGGACGAATTGAGTTTGATTATTTGCCCCTTAACACCCAAGGAGTAATTTGTCAACCCCTGGGAAACCAAGGTGTGCTAATTTTAGGTGCAAATGCCCCTCGGAGTTACACTAAACAAGATGAAAACTGGATTGCCGGAATTGCTGATAAATTAGCTGTTACTCTCAGTCAGGAATTGGTGAGTAGTTAGTTGATTGGGGAAGAGTTGTTTGGTGTTTGATACCAACAAACAACGAACAACAAACACCCAACAACAAACATCCAACAACAAAGACCCAAACTTTATGCACATTAATTATTTGCAAATTTCTTATTGGTTAGTAGTCGCCGTGATGATCGTAGGTATTATCGGCGCTGTGGTTCCTGCTATCCCAGGAGCTAGTTTAATACTGATTGCAATTGTGACATGGGGATTTGCTAGTGGTTCCTTCGTGGCAATAAAGATACCATTAATTGTAACAATTATGGTATTAGTTCTGAGTATAGGAGTCGATTTTTTAGCTGGCTACTTGGGTGCAAAAAAAGCGGGTGCTAGCAAATGGGGACAAATTGGAGCAGTTGTGGGTTTGGTGCTAGGATTTTTAGGATTATTACCCACTTTGCCGTTAGGCGGTCCATTGTTAGGAATGTTACTAGGACCGCTTTTAGGAGCAATTATCGGTGAGTTCATTTACCGAAAAGACTTGTTCTTAGCTGTTAGGGCGGGGATTGGAATTGTGGTAGGTACGTTAGTTGGGAATTTGATTCAGGGGTTGCTAGCGATCGCAGCCGTTATAGTTTTCCTCGCCACAACTTGGTCACAGGTGTATGGTGCTTAGAAGCCCCCCACTGGCGGCGCAACCCCTTATGAATGAAAAAAACACTGTTTTTGTCTTTTCCCCCTACACCCCCACACCCTTACACCCCTACACCCCTGTGCTTAAACTCAAAAGTTGCTCAAAGCTCTTTTAGCTTCAGTTGCAACTGCTTCCACTTGATCATTTGCTAGAGTTTCTAATATAGATTTAGCGTCTGCACCCCCCAGAACGTTTAGAGATTGCACAAGTCTGTAGCGGATTTGCCAATCTGGATTTGTCGTGTAGGGAGCTAACAAAGGAACAGCTTCTATATTTCCCAACTCGCCAAGGGAACTAATGGCAGCAGTTTGGACTAATTCATTTTCTGATGAAAGTGCATATTTTAGCAACTCAAATGCTCTTGGATCGCCCAAAGCTCCTAAGGTGGCGATGATGCTAAATTTGACGATCCATTCGTTACTATGATGGTAGAGATTTTGTAAATCTTCAAAAGCTGCATGCAGCTTGAGAGCGCCCAAAGAGTCTGCTGCTGCTGCTTGCACATCTGGTTCAGGATCGTTAAGCAAGCTGCGCAATATATTCAACGACAAGTCTAAATTTTGTCCACCGAGGGTATCCATCTGACTGACCGCTGAGTATCGCACACGAGCATTGCGATCGCCAAGAGCACTTTGAAGCAACTCAAAACCAATCCCTGGTTCCAACTGGCGGATTTGATTAACAGCACGCAAGCGATCGCCCAAATCCTCAGAACTGAGCAATTCTTTAACAGATTCAGCATTGATAGTCATTTTCTTATCTCACTTTTTAAACGTGTTTTGTTGGTTGTTGGTTGTTAGTTGTTGGTTGTTGGTTGTTGGTTGTTGGTTGTTGGTTGTTGGTTGTTGGTTGTTGATTGTTGGTTGTTGGTTGTTGGTTGTTGGTTGTTGGTTGTTGGTTGTTGATTCTTCTCCAACCAACTAACAACCAAAAACCAATAACAATTTGTTGATTCTTCTCCAACCAACTAACAACCAAAAACCAATAACAATTTGTTGATTCTTCTCCAACCAACTAACAACCAAAAACCAATAACAAACTGTTACTAATCTTGACTTGATGCCATTGCCCGAATAATATCACCACTGGTGAGGATACCAACGACTTGACCCTCGCTGTCAAGTACTGGCAAGCGGTGAAGGCTGTGTTCTTGCATAACTTTAGCAGCTTCTTTTAAAGATTTGTTGGGAGAAATAGTAATGGGGTTTTTGGTCATAGCTTCCCCAACAGTTTGCCCCAAAGCCTTGTGCAAGTCACGTTCATAGGTGGCAGGATTTTGTAAATAGATGACGCTATCAAGAAACATGATATACGCCGGAGGCGTAACACCAGTTTCTTGCCACATTAAATCTGTTTCCGAAATAATACCCACCAATTTACCAGAGTCATCCACAACAGGTAGCCCACTTATACGTCGTTCTGCCAGAATTTGAACAGCTTCCTTCAAAGGAGTTTCAGGCTTCACGATAATCAGGTCACGGCTCATCACATCAGCAACAGTGTTAAGCATTTGCTTACTAAAAACCTTTTTCAATCTTTCTGGAATTATTTTAGTTCAATCTATGAATTATGAATTATAAATTATGAATTATGAATTAACTCCTAACTCCTAACTCCTAACTCCTAACTCCTAACTCCTAACTTTTTGTTTCCGCTTGAGTACTCCTGCTGCACCTAAAGCACTGAGGATTAATACTCCTAATGCAGATGAAGGTTCAGGGACAGACTTAGCTTGAATTGAGGATAGTACTGTTTGTGCTACTAGTTTCTCAGCGTTTGTGGTCGGATGCACAGCGTCAAAGAACAAATAGTCATTCGGATTACTACATTTAGTAAAATTTCCGGCTCTAATACTATTTAAGTCACCTATTACGCAAGGAGTAGCAACATTTTTGAAACCAAATTCTTCTGGGGAGGCTATCACCCGATTAAATAAAGAATTAATATCAACAGGAATAATATTGACGCTTGGTATTGAACTTAAATTGCCTAAAGTTTCTGCTAGGGTAGCATTATAGCTTGTTGACTCAGCACTTAATTCACCAGAGATTCCATTGGCGGATGCATAGGGAAGCTTGCCCAAATCCGGTAAGTTAAATACCAAAATATTTTTAGCGCCAGCTTCGGCAAGTAACATTACCGAATCTGATAAATTCTTGACTATTTGATTAGCATCAGTAACGTTACCGAACAAGTAATCATTCCCACCTCCCCATATGGCATAGAGAGCATTTGGGTCGGCCTTTTGATTATTTGCTTGCAAGCCTTGTGTAAACAAGCCAACTTGTGCCAGCACTCCTGGTACACCAGGAATAAAGGAGTTATCCAGACCAGAGTTAGAACCACCAAAGGCGTAGTTAACACCTTGGGTAGGAGGGGTGGCACTTGATATATTAGTCACTAAGGTAGGGGTTAATCCTAGCTGTTCGCCAACATAGTCTACCCACACCAAATCATTGGAAAAACGTCCTTGAAAGAAGGGTGGATTTGAGGGAATGGCTTTTGTTGGATCGACTAACCCGCCGCTGGCGCTGAACGTATTACCTGTATCAGAAAGACTATCGCCAAATACGTAAAATTTGTCAAAATTCGCAGCCGAGGCTCTAAGTGGCAACATGAAAGAGAAAAGGAGACATCCTGCTGCCAGAATTTCTTTTTTCACTGTTTTTTCTCCTTAAAGTTTTTTCCATGTATAGAAAGATACAAAATTTTGAATTATTAAAAAACCAAACAAATTCCCTTTACTTGCGTAAGTATACACAATTTTGGCCAAAGTATTAATCAATAATTATTACTTACAGACGTTTTCACATGAATGAACCACAGATGCATGTAGGGGCGCAAGGTCAAGCTAGGATCGCTTCAACTTCAGAGCATCTTGAGCCGATACTCCTTCGCTTAGAGTACCGAAGTACCACAAAGCAGCAGCAGCTTCAGCGCGAGTCACTGGTTTCTTGGGCTGAAACAGCGTTGTATAGCCAAACACCCGACGGATATTGGATTTTTCCCCATTCTGGTAATCAGCCAATATAGCTCGTAAAGCCTGAGGGTCAATTTTCGCTGCATCCTGAAAACCCCAAGTTTGCTTTACGGTATCTAAGTTTGCAGCAGGTAAAGCTTGGCGGGTGTCGAGAGGTATTTTCCACAGAATCAACTGTTCCCGCGTGAGGGGTGCATCTGGACGAAACAAAACTGCTGTGGAATCTCCAGACAAAGGGCTAGG
Organism: Stigonema ocellatum SAG 48.90 = DSM 106950; assembly: GCA_016903675.1. Taxonomy (GTDB): domain Bacteria; phylum Cyanobacteriota; class Cyanobacteriia; order Cyanobacteriales; family Nostocaceae; genus Stigonema; species Stigonema ocellatum. Next base: position 30,423 of record JADQBA010000041.1, read on the forward strand.
AATTAACCCTGCTTCGGCTAATCCCTGAATTGCACCGAAATCGGGATTTGTTTTTGGCACATCACTAAAAGCTGGTTGAACACTTTCTGATGCTAAGCGGATCTGCTTGGCTGGATTTTTGGCATACATAGCATTATTTGCAGCAACCAGCCACCGAGCGTATTCCCTGCGGGTGATAATCTTAGCAGGTTCAAGCTGGTTTTTTGTGCTGCTATTGCTTTTAGCGGCGTTTGATTCTAGAGGCAAAACACCCAATGTTGCCAAGTCTTGTATGTATTGCCGCAATTCTTGCGGTGCTTTGTTCACATCGCTGAATTCCTGAGATTCAGGCGTAACTGTAGAGTTTTTCGGTTCAGAAGTACTACTTGGCTGTGTTGTTGAGTCTTTTGGTGACACCGGAGCAATCAACTGTGGATCGCTAGGTTGCGTAGCAGTGTTGTTAGTAGCTTGGGTGTTAGGTGTTGGGGTAGTAGCTTGGGTGTTAGGCGTTGGGGTAGTTTGTGGGGTAGTAGCTTGGGCGTTAGGCGTTGGGGTAGTTTGTGTTGTTGCTGTGGCGTTGCGTACGTACTCAATTAGGAGTTCAGTTGCTGTCTGTGGTTCATTGGATGCAGGGTTGGTAGCTGATTTCGGTTGAACGGAAACTTTCACCTGTAAATCATTGTGCCTCGCTTCCAACACGCCTCCCTGTTGATCGGTTGGCTGTTGCACAATTTGCCAGTTATTCGCCTGAAACTGTTGTTGGTAATAACTGGCAATTATATTGCTTGGATCAGAACTTAGCCAGCGAGTTAATACACTACCATCTTCGCTACTGGCAGGTTTGACTTCTTGCAGGTTAGCATTTTGATATAGTGGGATATCTTGAGGAAAATCAGCGGGTAACTGAACTTTCGCCCCCTTTTGCTGTTGGTCTACCTGATTAGGACTAAAGGTAACTGGATTCTCTTTTAGCCTGGGATCTGCCGCCAAAGACTGCTGAAACTTTTTGGCGACTGGACTGTTGGCACAGGCTGTTAACGAGGTGAGTAAAACAGCTAAACTCACTAATATAGCTGGACGTTTACAGAGCACCACAGGAAATCACAAATTGAGTGTCAATTCCTACCGTAGCGCAAGGGAATGGGGAATGGGGAGTGGGGAGTGGGGAGTGGGGAAGAGAAATTTTCATGAGTGCTGGTGAACGCTGATCGCGGTCGAATTGAATAGTTTCATCCCGCAGGGCAACAGTTGAAAGTTATCCTGCTGATTTTGGATAGTATTCAGCGGATGATGGTAAACTAGATATGGTATTATGCGGAAAATACCTGCGTTAGCCATGGCAAGAAAGTTGGCGTAAGTTTGCTTTGCGGCTCTTGGAAATGGAGGTCGTAAGCAAAGCAGTCAATGGAGATCGTAGGGTGTTTTTGTTGATTGCCACTGAGTAGCGGCAGATCTGCGACTAACGATAACTCCCCGCGCCCAAAAAACAACTGCTCTAGTACAGGTGGGCGGAAATAAGCCTCCCATTTGAAATGTCTAAAACCCTGATAGTCACGGTAATTACGAATTACGGTCTTCTCACTCGGGGAGAGCAAGCGGGCGAACGTAGCGAAGCGCGAGTACTCGAGCGTCATTACGAATTCCGCGTAGGGGTACTAATACTCCTTCTCGTCAACGAAAGCCTAGTAGAACATAGGAGTGCGTCCCCGTGTCTAAGAGTCTGGGCGTCGGTCCACACAAGCGCAATTTTGGGTTGGTCGAGTACTAGTACTGGCGTAAGCTTTGAAAATTCTTGCGTTAAAGTATACAAAGAGTGGTAAATTTGTGTTTGTGGTTCAGTCAACTGAGCGGCTAGTGGTAAGGCGTTCTTAAATAAATCCGCTCTTGTCCTACAAAAAGCTTTGAGGCTTTTGTACTGGCGTTTATGGAAAACTTTCACCACAGCGTTGGTATGAACAGTCAATTGCCCTCCAACTAAAAGCTTTCACTTGGACTTGAGGCTCATATTTTGCACCCAGGAAGATCGCGACGAGCGATTCTACGGCAAGGGTGTTTCCAGGAATAGCAGTTAGGCAAAAAGAGAGTAAATACTCATAAAGATGCTTCGTATTGAAAAAACCTTGCGGGATGAGAGTATGAAGAATCTAAAATAGATATTAAATTAAAAACGAACAACCTCCATCACATTAATAACCGCTAGTCAATTTTACTTTCTGTAAAGCATCTTCGGTTTGTTCCAGTGCTGAAACACCATTACATGCAACTTCCTTTAGATCAGCGTATTTATTCTGAGGCTCCACTACAACTGTTGCTTTTTGTCGATGGACGGCCAAAGTCCCGACAACAAGTGCAACGAATTCGTTCTTACTTAAAAGAATTACAGGCTGAGTACAAGTTTGAGCTTCAAATTATTGATGTTGAACAACAACCCTATTTGGCGGAACACTTTAAACTGGTAGCAACACCAGCTTTAATCAAAATCCAGCCCGAACCTAGACAAACTTTGGCAGGTAGTAATATAATTGCTGAATTAAAAAACTGGTGGCCTCGTTGGCAAGCCGCAGTAGATGCTTATTTAAGATTACAGATCGGCGTCCAAGAGAATATGGAGGAAAATGGTCGTGTCAGAGAAACCAAATCCTCTATTGATTCAGTTGCTGTTTCCGCCGAACTTATAAAACTCTCGGATGAAATTTTTCGCTTGAAACAAGAAACAGAAAACCTCCAGCAGCAGCTACAGTTTAAAGACCGAATCCTCGCCATATTAGCGCACGATCTCCGCAATCCCCTCACAGCAGCGGCGATCGCTATGGACACTCTGCAATCTAACTATAATCCTGAAAAAGGTGAATTCAAGCGTTTAACACCTGCTATGACAGTGCATTTGTTCAAACAAGCGCGGAACCAAACTAAGATAATTGACCGGATGATTACAGACATTTTGCAGGTGGGTCGTGCCAATGAGAGGGAATTTCCCCTTCAACCGCAAAAAATCGAACTGGGTAAACTTTGCCTGGAGGTGTTGGACGAATTGTGCGATCGCTACACTGCCAAATTCCTAAAAATCCAAAAAGACATCCCCAAAGACTTACCTTATATTTATGCAGATCCAGAACGTATCCGTCAAGTACTGATAAACCTCTTGGACAATGCCATTAAATACACACCCGTTGGTGGCATGATTACCATCTCTGGTCTTCACCGCACTAGCCAAAAAGTTCAATTTAGCATTGGCGATACTGGGCCTGGTATTCCCGAAGAGAACCGTGAACACATTTTTGAAAACCACTTTCGCTTGGAACGTGATGAAGCCATAGAAGGCTATGGTATTGGTCTATGTTTATGCCAGCGCATTATCCGAGCACACTACGGTCAAATTTGGGTTGACACAGCCCCCGATGGTGGTGCATGGTTTCACTTCACGTTACCAGTTTATCCAAATTAGTAATTATTCGGTCATTGGTCATTATTTATCTCCCTACTCCCCACTCTCCTTTCGGTTCAAAGCTCTTATAATTTGAAAATTTGCTTCAGGAAAAGCAAATTTCTCCAGTTCATCCAAACTTACCCAACGAACTTCATCGCATTCCAGAGGTTGGGGAACACCTGCAAGATGGCGACAATGATGCACCGTGAGGGTAACGCGCAGATGGGTATAGGTGTGGTCAATGGTAATCAGATGCTCACCCACTTCAATCTCTATTCCCAGTTCTTCGTAAATTTCCCGTTTAATACATTCTTCGACGGTTTCACTGCTCTCAATTTTGCCTCCTGGAAATTCCCACAAACCGCCCATAAATCCTTTCTGACGGCGGCGGTCAATTAAAATTTGCCCAAGGTCATTCCAAATTACAGCAACACCAATGATTTTATGAGGTGGAAGAGAAGCAGTTTCACTCATGGGTAGTGGTTAGTTGTTGGTTTTTAGAGGCATGAAACCAACAATCTAGAACCTCTGGTAACAAATTTATAATCACTCGTCAATTTCGGTATTGTTGGTTTCAGTCCCTTGCAGAGCCATTTCAAAGTTCATTCTTTGTTCCGCATTCCGCAAGAAATAACCACTAATTATAGCAGACGCAAGAAGCCTACCGAGATTTTCTCGGTTGGTAGTAATAGTAACACCAAAATGCTCTGAAGGTAGGTTTCCTAACAGTCCTATAATGTTGCGCTCCATCACTTGAAAGACTTCTGGAGAAGTGGGTTTAGATAATTGAGTAACTGTCTCTGGGCTTAAGGATTTAACATACTGCCACAGCAAGTTGCTAGTTTCTGACTCACCATTAAAAAATTCTGAGACTCGATTAGATTGGTTATTCACGTTTGACATGCTCCTGAAATATTGTGCAAAATTTCGTAAAAAATTAGTTTTATAAGTCTCACTCCTGTTTTTATGACTCGAATATTGGAGTGAGCTAGCTGTTATGTCTTTCTACAAACTAATTTAACAGTCTTTCTTAAGGGTGGAAGTCGGTGTAACCGTACCAAGCAAGCGCGGATTTTCTCACCCTTTAAGGAGTTAGGAGTGAGGAGTGAGGAGTTAACGAGAAACTTTTCACTCCTGGGTTTCCCCTAGCTTGCCAAATATTCATCGATACCAGCTTTAGACTTGCGAAGTTTGGATAAGGCTTCTCGTTCGATTTGCCGCACTCGTTCACGGCTAATGTTTAGGAGTTCACCTATTTTTGCCAGAGTAAGTGCTTGTCCATTAGTTAGACCAAAGCGCAAGGATATAACTTCTCTTTGTTGGGAGGTGAGCTCCGCCATCAGGCAGTCTAAGTCATAGGATAAAGAAGATTGCGTCACAAAGTCTTCTGGAGAAGCTCCTTGATCCTCCAACATTTCTCCGAGTTCGGTATCGTAGTTATCTCCCAGTCGCAAATCTAGGGATAGGGGTATACGCGCCTTTTCTAGGTACTCTCTTACCTGCTTTGGAGTCAACTCTAATTCTTGGGCTAACTCAGAAGCTGTAGGGGCGCGTCCTAGTTGTTGGGATAATTGACGTTGTGCCTTTTTAATCTTATTTAATTTTTCTGTAATATGGATGGGCAGCCTGATAGTGCGACCTTTTTCGGCGATCGCACGGGTAATGGCTTGACGAATCCACCAATAAGCATAAGTGGAAAACCTGTATCCTTTAGTGGGGTCAAACTTTTCTACACCTCGCTGCATGCCAATACTACCTTCTTGGATCAAGTCCAGTAAATCAACGTTGCGCTTAATGTACTTTTTGGCAACTGACACTACTAGTCGCAAATTAGCTTCTACCATTTTACGCTTGGCCATTTCACCGTCTGCGATCGCTTCGTTCAACTCTGTGGGTTCTAGCTGAGTTGCTTTTGCCCACTCTTCTATAGTCGGTTGACGACCCAACTCGGTAATAATACAATCCCTCACTTCGTACAAGCCAGTTACACGTTGCACCTGTTTGCCATAAAAAATCTCCTCTTCGTGGGTTAAGAGTGGCACACGGCCAATCTCACGCAGGTAAGTCCGCACGAGGTCTGTGGCTGTCTGAGCGGTCTTCATGGCGCTACTCTTTGGTAATGATGGTTTTTTGTACTATGGTCTTTAACTGAATAGATGCCTTTTGAATGGGCTACCCAGTTATACTGGGAACCCATGTTGTAATTTTCAACTTGACGACTAGCAGCTAACAGCGATCGGATTGGGTTCTCAGCTGCTTGATTTTACAGTTATTTCCCCTTTTTCTCTACTATCTACAGTTGGATAAAAAGTAACCATTCAAACAATCTTCTATATTTGCATTATTACTTAATATAACATTTATGAAAATCAATGGCATACCTGCCTTGTTTGAATTTTGCAGCTTGTCCGGTTCATTCTGTGCTTACTACCTGCCGAAAATATCGCTAGAAGCCTCTTTTATCAAAATATATCAGCAACCAATTTTCAGAAAATTGTGAGGATTAGTTAAAGAAGTTAAATAATATTTATATTCATTAATTAATAATACTTTTTTGTCTTTCAATTGACATACAACTTTAGGAGCGCCCCACGGAGGGCACGCCACCCGTTATGAATGGAACAAACACTGTATGAATGAATCCCCCTACACCCCCGAAACTACACCCCTACACGCCAGTCTGGAGTAGAGTAAGTAGAAAATGAGTTTGTCAAGTGTTGGTTGTTGTTTGTTGTTTGGTAACAACCACCAACCCACAATCCCCACTCCCTCCTGGGGTTAAAACCCCAGGCTATCCCCACTCCCTATTTTTTATACCCAGTTGTAATCTTGGATGACTTTTACATCCAAAGTTGTAGTTTGCAAAGAACGAATGGCGGCTACAGTGGCTTTTGCCCCAGCAACGGTAGTGATGATGGGGATTTTGTAAGTCAAGGCTGTGCGACGGATAAGTCTGGCATCTGTTTGGGCGTCTTCTCCAGAGGGTGTATTGATGATGAGTTGAATTTTGTGGTTTTTAATTGCATCTAAGACGTGGGGACGACCTTCATGGAGTTTCAGCACTAATTCAACATCTAACCCATGTTGTTGGAGAACGCGCCGCGTACCATCAGTCGCCATCACAGAAAATCCCAAATCAATAAATTCCTTCACCACAGGAACCGCAGCAGCTTTGTCGCGATTGTTCATCGAGACAAACACCGTTCCCAACAGAGGTAAACGTTCACCAGCGCCCAGTTCCGCCTTGGCAAAGGCACGTCCAAAGTCGCTATCAATGCCCATTACCTCACCAGTAGAGCGCATCTCTGGTCCTAAAATCGTGTCAGTACCGGGGAATTTACTAAAAGGCAACACCGCTTCTTTCACCGCAATATGAGATGGTATGACTTCCTGGGTAAAGCCAAGTTCCTCCAAAGTCTTCCCCGCCATAATTAGGGAGGCAAGTTTCGCCAGTGGCACACCAGTTGCTTTAGAAACAAACGGCACTGTGCGAGATGCGCGGGGATTAGCTTCTAATATGTAAACTTGGGCAGCGGATGGGTCATCATCCGTTGTCTTAACAGCAAACTGAATATTCATCAGCCCGATCACTTTAAGTGCCTGCGCTAGTTGCACTGTCCAAGTACGAATTTGACTGAGAACCTCTGGGGTTAAGGAAATGGAGGGTAAAGAACAAGCCGAGTCGCCTGAGTGAATTCCTGCTTGTTCGATGTGTTCCATAATGCCGCCAATCACTACCCGCCCAGTGTGGTCAGCGATGGCATCCACATCCACTTCGATGGCATTTTCCAAAAACTTATCAATCAAAATTGGATGTTCCGGTTCCACCAGTACTGCAAAGGTCATGTAGCGTTCTAACTCAGCATCAGAGTAGACGATTTCCATCGCCCGTCCCCCCAACACATAGCTAGGACGCACCACCACAGGATAACCAATACGTTTTGCCACAACCAGGGCATCCTCGTAGGTTCGGGCAATACCATTGTTTGGTTGGGCAATATTTAATTCTTTAAGAATCTTCTCAAACCGTTCCCGGTTTTCAGCCATGTCTATTGAATCTGGCGAAGTTCCCCAAATTCTCGTGGGGAGTTGACAAGAATCCTCCCCTACTCCCTGTAGATACTCCTGCAATGGCACTGCCAACTTCAACGGTGTTTGTCCACCAAACTGAACAATTATCCCAACAGGGTGTTCCGCCTCAATGATGTTCAACACATCTTCCTTTGTCAACGGTTCAAAGTAGAGGCGATCGCTTGTGTCATAGTCTGTAGATACTGTCTCTGGGTTGGAGTTGACCATAATCGTCTCATACCCTGCGCCTCCCAGAGCATAGGCTGCGTGACAACAACAATAGTCAAATTCAATTCCCTGCCCAATGCGGTTAGGACCACCACCCAAAATCATCACCTTTGGCTTGGTTGTTGGCATTACCTCCGTTTCTTCTTCGTAGGTGGAGTAATGGTAAGGGGTAAATGCCTCAAATTCAGCCGCGCAGGTGTCTACTGTTTTATAAACTGGGATTACACTTAGTTCTTTTCGATACAACCGCACTTCATCTTCCGTGGTTTTGGTGGCAAAGGCAATCTGGCGATCGCTAAACCCTTGACGCTTCACACCATACATTTGCGCTTTTGTCAACTGCTGCAATGGTGTCCGCTTGAGGAATTTCTCCACCTCCAGCAGTTGCTGCATCTTGTCCAAAAACCACGGATCAATACCTGTTAACTCGTAGATTTCCTCAATGGTCATCCCCAGCAGCATAGCATGACGCACGGCGAATATCCGGTCGGGGTTCGGTGTGCGCAAATGGGCGCGAATTTGCTCACCACTTGGTAATTTTTCTTTAAGATCGCAACCCCAACCAGCACGTCCGGTTTCCAAGGAACGCAACGCCTTTTGGAAAGACTCGTTAAATGTCCGCCCAATTGCCATAGCTTCCCCTACCGACTTCATTTGCGTTGTCAGTACTGGTTCAGCACCTGGGAACTTTTCAAAGGCAAATCGGGGAATTTTTGTCACGACATAATCAATTGTCGGCTCAAAACAGGCTGGTGTTTTCTTGGTAATATCATTGCTGATTTCATCCAAGGTGTAGCCAACAGCTAGCTTTGCCGCTATCTTAGCAATGGGGAAACCAGTGGCTTTAGAAGCCAAAGCCGAACTGCGGGAAACACGGGGGTTCATCTCAATCACAACCACTTCCCCATCCACGGGATTGACGGCAAACTGGATATTAGAACCGCCAGTTTCTACGCCGATTTCGCGAATGATTTTAATTGCCATATCCCGCAGCCGCTGGTATTCTTTATCGGTAAGAGTTTGGGCTGGGGCGACGGTAATGGAGTCTCCGGTATGGATACCCATGGGATCGAGATTTTCGATGGAACAGATAATCACCACGTTATCTGCCAAGTCTCGCATGACTTCGAGTTCATACTCTTTCCAGCCTAGTAGAGACTGGTCAATGAGAATTTGCGAGACGGGACTAGCATCTACACCCGCTTGTGCCATTTCTGCAAATTCTTCTTCGTTGTATGCAATCCCACCGCCGGTACCACCCATGGTGAAGGCTGGACGAATAATTAGGGGATAGGTGCCAATTTGTTGAGCGATCGCCTTCGCTTCTTCTAGTGATGAGGCTGTACCACTGGGGCACACATTCACCCCAATACTCGCCATTGCTTCGTTAAACAGTTTCCTGTCTTCAGCTTTCTCAATGGCTGGTAGCTTAGCACCAATTAACTCGACACCGTACTTTGCCAACGCCCCATTTTTCGCTAAAGCCACGGCGAGGTTGAGGGCAGTTTGTCCTCCCATTGTTGGTAATAAAGCGTCGGGACGTTCTTTGATAATAACTTTTTCGACAAATTCCGGTGTCAGTGGCTCAATATAGGTGCGATCGGCTGTTTCCGGGTCAGTCATAATTGTGGCTGGGTTGGAGTTTACTAGCACCACTTCATAACCTTCTTCTCGCAACGCTTTACAAGCTTGGGTACCAGAATAGTCAAACTCACACGCTTGTCCAATCACTATTGGACCAGACCCTAGTAGCAGAATCTTCCTGATGTCGTCACGGCGGGGCATAGTCGTTGCCTTGGAGTAAGAGAATACAAGTCCTGATTATTTTAAGGGTCTTTACCCTTCGGTCATGCTATTTATTATCAAGTTTCTTGGTTTGATGACATACAGGGAGTGGGGAGTGGGGAGTGGGGAGTGGGGAGTGGGGAGTGGGGAAATGAACTAATTAAGAGAGCTTTTGCATCTTTTTCATCTTTCTAAATCATCTATTGTTTGCCAATGACTTAGGATTGCTATCTATCTATATATAGCAATCCGTGCAGGAATTACAAACACCTCCCCCAAGTCCCCCAAGTCCTGCTCTTAAATAGGATTGCTATATAGGAATCCTAAATCATTAATGAAAACCTTTAAGTAGGGTGGGCACTGCCCACCAAAACCCGGATCTTTAAGTAGGGTGGGCACTGCCCACCAAAACCCGGACCTTTAAGTAGGGTGGGCACTGCCCACCAAAACCCGGATCTGGTGGGCACTGCCCACCAAAACCCGGATCTGGTGGGCACTGCCCACCCTACGTACATTTCAAAAATCAAATAAGATTCTTATATGTTTGGCAATTTTGTCTTGAATATAGTATTTTTTACATTAAGTCAATATCTTAAAAAAATATTAAAATCTGATATTTATCATAAAAATATCTTCTGAGAAATTTATTTTATAATTGTCTATAAAACAATACGCTTGGTGTTCAGATGATTAACCTACCGTCAACCTATGTAGAGACAAGGGTTATGGTGTCTCTCTATATTAAAAATGACAGAGAGAATAAGGATGTTTCTTTCTGCCATTTTTAATAATTCTTTAATAACTAGTCATTCCAGCTTTTTTCAACATGTTATACCGTTTCTATGTCAAAATGCACGCTCATGAAAGTCCCCCCGATTACGTTCAGACTACAGGGGGGTCACATAAAGTGCAATCTTAGAAAGAATTGGTATTAGTTGTGAGGGGTTTAGGCAAACCCAAGTGTTAAGCTATCTTTGGCGAGGAAGTGCGCTAAATGGTAAGCTCTTTCCTCAGTTTTTAACAGAATTTTTTCGTACAAATACCGCGTACCCCTGTCTCCTAAACTCTCTGCCTGAGAGGCTTGACGACGAATCAGGCTAATAATAGCTTGCTCTGCTTTCAGGTCATTTTCTACCATTTGACGGCAAGAATAGACGCCTTCTGTTTCTTCCTCAAAGCAGCACAATTCTGCTAATTTGCTGAAGGTAGCAACTGGCACACCACCCAGTCCATCCAAGCGTTCTCCAATTTCATGGATGTGATCTTGCACTTCTTTGTAGCTTTCGTTGAAAAACTCATGCAGTGAGTAGAATTCTGCACCTTCAACGACAAAATGATGTTTCTGGTACTGCAAGTACAATCCCTGAAAACTAGCTAAGACAACGTTAAAACCTTCACAAACAGGCGCAGTTACACTGCTATCTAGCAATACAGGATTGTCATAAACATGACCAAAATTCCGTAGCAAAATTTGCGTTTCAGACACTCTTATCCTCGCTTTTGAGCAGCTATATTTTCTGACTGCTTAGTCTCTACATCTTATCATTTAAAAAATGAAAGCAATCCCAATCAAGATCACAGAACTTTGACATGGTTAATGAGCGTAACACTAATTTTTATCTTTTACTTACTAAATAATTACCATTGGAACCATGACTTACGCACTTTACACATTGACTATCATATGCATACTCTTGCTTGTTAAACTAATACGAATTACGCATTGACATAAACCATAAAATGTGCATTACCTCTCGTTACAAGGCTCTGCCTTGTAATGCTGTTGTGCGAGGCTCTGCCTCGCGTCAAACTAGGAGGCAGCAGCCCACTTGAACTCCTTAAGTGGCCTCGCCTGGGAATGCGATCGCTCTTTGGCTCGGCAACCCTTCAAATCGGGAGGCAGAGCCTCCGACACGAGCATTACAAGGCTCTGCCTTGTAACGAGAGATATACACAGGTTTTAATTTTTGTCAATGCGTAAGTCCTAGGAACATTTAAGTGGGGCATGGGCGAGGATAATTCCGTGGTGAGGGGCGATCGCACTTCCGCCGCAAATTGCTGTTCATCCAGTTGGGTTTTTCCCAAATTAATGATAAAAAGTTGCAATTAAGTTATTCTTAAGAAAAGAAGCTTTACTCCTAGAAATTAAAAAACTCACGGAGTAAAGCCACGGTATTACTGCGAGACTATTGCACTTTGAGGAGCATAATCGTGAAATCGTCAATTTCACAACTACAGGCAAAGCAGATTGTAGAGGTAAATTGGGCAGACCGCTGGCAAGTTTATCAACGCTTGCAGCAGCTAGATATTCCCTGTTGGTGTGCTACTAACCAGCCATTGACAGCTGAGATTAGCAATCCTACGGCAGCGCTTCAACTTTGGAGTGTCATGCGGCAATTCACTGCTGTGCGTCAAGACCTGATTTGCACTCTTAAGCAATGTTGGCGGAATAGCTACTGATAGTTCTTAAAAACCGAAGCCACTGCTTGGTTGTCTTAGTTAAAATAGGACAAAAAAATGACTAAATCCTACATGACCGAAGTATCAGAATTTTGTCTTGAAGGACGATTTCTCGATTTTGTGATCAAAGATGGCTATAAACTCAAAGGCTTGCTATTGGCTACCGCTGAAGGTGAATGTTACGTTAAACTAGCTAAACATTTACGGGCTGCTTTTGACCTGCGGTTACCACCAGGTACTTGGCTGCAAGTAGTGGGTGAAAAAAAGCACGACCTAAAAACAGGCGAAGTTAAACTGAAAGCCCAGCAAGTAATGACGACTCGGCAAGAGTGGGAGACAAGCAGAGAAACAGTCCCGCCTTCCCCGTCTCCCCGTGTCCCCATGTCCTCGAACAGTAACGCCAATGCGAAAAAGGCTACGATTTTGGTGTGTCAAAAATCTGATTGTATGAAACGTGGTGGCAAAGAAGTTTGTCAGGCGCTACAAGCAGCTTTAAGCGATCGCAGCTTAGATTCGCAGGTAACTATTAAAGGCACCGGCTGCATGAAAAATTGTAAAGCAGGACCAAACCTGGTAATGCCAGACAAAACTCGCCAAAGTCGTGTTCAAGCTTCACAAGTTCCTGCACTGATGGACAAACATTTTGCCCCCAACAGAGTGGATGAGGCGATTAGTTACCACAATTAGATTTTTGTGTTGGTAGCTAAGCTACCGTAATCTTGCCTAGCAAATCAGTGATTGAGATGGCTCTAAAGGATACAGTACGTTCAATAAATGAAAGGCAATGTCTTTGACAAATTAGTTGTATTCTTACAAAACCTGGAACAGCAGAAAGTGAGCTACATGTTGGGGCATCATCGTGATGAAGCGATTATGGTGACTGTGGTTATGCCTGGAGAACGATGGGAAGTTGAATTCTTGAGTTGTGGTTCGGTAGAGGTTGAGAAATTTATCAGTAATGGAGAGATTGCTGGAGAAGAAGCTTTGAGTGAACTATTTACTAAGTATTTACAACCGGAAAATCTTTCTACCGAAACTTCTCAAAATACCGTGGTAGGGGCGTATTGCAATACGCCCCTACAACAGATATTTTAAGGTTTAAGGGATGACTAAACCGTACAGATTGCGAATCATCTCAAAACCCAGGATAACTTCAAAGTCAGAACAGTAAATTTTTATACTGACAAGACGTATAATTTGTAACTAAGTGACCAGCGAGAACCATTGAACTTTAAATCGCCGCAATACAATCAATTTCTACCAAAACATCCTTAGGCAGACGAGAAACCTGGACACAAGCACGAGCAGGAGCTGTATCTTCGAGAAAATATTTAGCATAAACCCCATTCATCGCCGCAAAATCATTCATATCCGCCAAGAAGACGGTCGTCTTCACCACATCCTCAAACGTCCCGCCAGCTTCTTTAAGAATCGCTTCTAAATTCGCCATAACCTGTTCCGTCTGCTTAGTCACATTTCCCTCACCAATAATCACCCCGGTATTAGGGTCAAGAGGAATTTGCCCAGCGACAAAAATCATCTGACCAGAGGCGGCGATCGCCTGATTATAAGGTCCCACAGGTGCAGGTGCCTTAGACGTACGAATAACCTTTCTACTCATATTCTTTCCTCTGTGGTTCCTTCAATCCAACCTCGGACGTATTCCATAATACCGATACCGCCAATAATCCCGCAAAATCTTATCATGGTCAAAACACAAATTACCAGGCACACGCCAAGACTCAAAAATTTCTACACCCTTAGCATCATCCCCCGCCTGCGGTTCACCATTGGCTAGAGCCAAAAACACAACACTAATAGTGTGCTGACGGGGATCGCGATTGGGGTCAGAATACACGTGGAATTGTTCGACAAACTCCACGTGTAAACCCGTCTCCTCCAAAGCTTCGCGCCGCGCCGCCACTTCCACAGATTCCCCATAATCCACAAAACCACCAGGAATAGCCCAACCTAAAGGTGGATTATGTCTCTCAATTAACACTATTGGTCGATGAGGACGGTCAACCAATTCAATGATGATATCAACTGTCGGAGCAGGATTTCGGTAACTCATAGTCGTTTGTTAGTAGTTACTTTAACACTCTAAGTGACTGTTCCATGATAAATTCGATGGCATTGTTTCATCTTATTAGTTCCAGTTATTTATGCCTTTTCCTAGATCCAGCGGTATTCTGCTACATCCCACCTCCTTTCCCAGCCGATTTGGCATTGGGGATTTAGGCTTAGAAGCCTATCGCTTCATCGATTTTCTCAGAGAGAGTTGCCAGCAATATTGGCAAGTCCTGCCGCTTGGACCTACAGGGTACGGCAATTCTCCCTACGCTTCCTATTCAGCAATGGCTGGCAACCCTCTGCTTATTAGCCCGGAAAAACTTCAGGAGCAAGGTTTTCTCTCTGATGAAGACTTCGCTCATTTACCAGCATTTTCGGTAGAAAAGGTGGATTTTGAGCAGGTTTTGCAAACCAAAATTCCCCTGCTAAAAAAAGCCAGCGAGAACTTTAAAGCTAATGCCACGCCTTTACAGCAAACCGAATTTGCTGGTTTTTGTGAGAGCAAAGCCTATTGGCTGGATGATTTTGCCTTGTTTATGGCGCTGAAAGATACTCACCTTGGGACAAGCTGGCATACTTGGGAACCAGAAGTTGCTAAGCGCAAACCAGAAGCATTGGATCACGCACGTCAACAACTGAGTGCTGAAATTTTTTATCACAAATTTGTCCAATTTGAATTTTTCCGCCAATGGTCGCAAGTCAAGACCTATGCCAATATGAGCGGTATTCAAATTATCGGCGATATCCCCATCTACGTAGCTCACGATAGTGCCGACGTGTGGTCCAATCCCAACATCTTTTGTCTAGATGAACAGACTGGGGAAGCGGCGCTGATGGCGGGAGTCCCACCAGATTACTTTAGCGTCACTGGTCAATTGTGGGGCAACCCTGTTTACAACTGGGAGGAATTGCAGAACCAAGACTTTAAGTGGTGGATTGGGCGCTTTGAAGCAATGCTGGATTATGTAGATGTGATCCGCATTGACCACTTCCGAGGGTTTGAAACTTACTGGGCTGTAAAAAGAGGGGAAAAAACAGCTGTCAATGGAGAGTGGATTAAAGCCCCTGGAGAAGAGTTGTTTGAGACAATCAAACAGAGATTGGGTAAACTACCCGTCATGGCAGAGGATTTGGGAGAAATCACGCCAGAGGTAGCGGTTCTGCGGGATAAGTTTGAATTCCCCGGCATGAAAATTTTGCAGTTTGCCTTTGGTTCCGATGCGGGTAATCCGTTTTTACCCTTTAACTGCGATCGCAATTTTATTGTTTACACCGGCACTCATGACAACGATACAACCGTAGGCTGGTTCAACAAAGCGTCGGACTATGAAAAGCAAAGGTTGTGCCTTTATTTGGGTAGTCTGGATCCCGAAGGTATCCACTGGGATTTTATTCGACTGGCTTTGAGTTCTGTTGCTAATCAGGCAATTACCCCGTTACAAGATGTTTTGGGATTAGATACTCAGGCGCGGATGAATTTTCCAAGCATTGCTGAAGGTAACTGGGATTGGCGCTATCAAGCACATGCTTTGACCAAGGAATTAGCTGATCGCCTACGAACACTCACCATACTTTATGGGCGTGCGCCGCAACAAAAATAAGGTGTGGGGGTGTGGGGGTGTGGGGGTGTGGGGAGTAGGGAGTGAGGAGTGAGGAGTGAGGAGTGAGGAGTGAGGAATTATGAATTAACTCCTCACTCCTAACCAATACTTGTCGGTTAACGATAGTTGAGGTGCCAGAAACCCGGTAACTCGTGCGAAACCGGGTTTCTTATTTTCGCTCTTTCCGAGCAGTATTGAACTCCTAACTCCTAACTCCTAACTCCTAACTCCTAATTCCTAACTCCTAACTCCTAACTCCTAACTCCTAACTTCTATTTGCGGCGATGGTGACTTCTTTCACTGTCCCGTGTTCTCCCATTTGCTTGGCAAGTTCATGATTGATACTTACTAATACGCCCCCGGCATTACCTGCTTTGATAGTCAGTTGTTCTTGTGCTTTCCAAATCCGGTGAGTTCCCTCTGGTAATTCTCCTTCGTACTTGATTTTGCCATCGGCTACTACCCGAATCCAGGACTTCTCTTTCAAGGTGACACCAATCTGCACCTCCTCAGCAGCACTGGCGCTGCTGAGGATGTATTTGTTAAGTTCAAGATTTTGGGACTTTGGTTTTTGTATTGCTTTTGATTGTAATAAGGTTTCTTTTTGTCGTAATTGCAAGATTCGGCTATTATTTGCTTGCCAGATGCCTGTATTCAATAATTGAGACAAGCCATTGACGGAACAGATAATCAAAAATATGTAAAGTAAGTAAAGATGAACGGGACGTAATTGACCCACTGGCGTGGTTTTCCAACTAGGCTTGACGAGTAACCGATTTGAGCCAATGGGAAAGCTGCTGGAAAAATCTGCACCATTAAAGCCTAGGGCATCGGCAAATTGCCGGATGAAACCTTTAATATAGATTGGTTCTGGTAGTTCCTGTAAATTACCTTCTTCAATTGCTTGCAGCAATCGCCGGGGAATCTTGGTCAATATGACCATTTCTTCCAATGATAGACCCTGTTCCAAGCGCGAGGTCCGAAGTTGAGCACCCATTTCAACTAATTTTTCGGCTCGTTGTTGTTCTAAAGAAGGAGTAGGCTGATGCTTCACCTTCCGAATTCGCCAATTCATGTTATGTTATACTCCTTACCCAGATCAATCTTGAATAGGAATCTGTTTGATTTGCTGTTGTAAAAAACGAATTTCATTCTCTTGCAGGTGACGATAGCCACCCTCTGGTAAATAGCCCCTGCTGGGCGGTTGTAATTGAATTGGACCGATTGCAGTGCGATGTAGCTTGAGTACTGGGTATCCCAACAGTTCGGCTACACGGCGAATCTGGCGATTTCTTCCCTCCTTTAAAATGATTTCTAACCTGCTTGAAGTTGCAAACCTTTCTATGACTTTCACTTGCGCTGGTCGTGTTTTTCTACCCTCTAACATCACACCCTGACGCCACATTTGCAGCGCTGCTTCAGAGGGATGTCCTTTTACCAAAACACCATAGGTTTTTGGGATACTGTGGCGTGGATGGGTTAGCCCAAATGTCAGGTTTCCATCGTTTGTAAGTAATAATGCTCCTGTAGTGTCTGCATCTAAACGACCAACTGGATGAATACCTTGACCCAAACTTAACTCTTTAGGGAGTAGATCTAGGACCGTCGGTCTTCCTTGGGGGTCATCACAAGTGGACACTACTCCAGATGGTTTATGCAGTAAAAGATATATTAATGCTGGTCGCTGTATGGCAGACACGGACTTACCATCTACTGTGATTATATCTTTTTGGGGGTTTACTTTTTGACCTAAATACGCTACTAAACCATTAATTTGCACGCGCTCTAGCCTAATCATTTCTTCAGCTTGACGACGTGAGGCAATACCCCATTGAGCAAGAATTTTTTGTAATCGTGCCTCCATGTGTCAATTACTTAATAGATGTTTAACATTTAATCTATAAATGATATATAATGCTCAGATTTTTTGGTTATGAGTCGCTAATTTTACAGTTAAATCTGTGCTTGTGAGTTTTGTAAGCGAATATCCATAAATAGAGTGGTTAAAGACAAGTGAAAAATTCAGAAACCAGAAGTTCAAACCAGATCCGGATAGTGAAAAATGTGCTGACAACAGCATTAAAGCTGTGGCTACGATCGCTCCTCAGCCAAGTATCCCAACTAGAGGTGGAGATTAGAGCGAGCGATCGCCAAATTCTCACTGGTTGCATACCCTGGGTATCAATTTTTGCTAGTGGTGCTGTTTATCAAGGTCTCCATCTGACAGAGATTAAACTGGTTGCAGAAAATATTCGCATCAATATCGGCTCAGTAATCAAGGGACAGCCACTGCGACTGTTGGAAACAGTACCAGTGTTTGGCGAGATGATTGAGGAGGAGGAGGATCTGAATGCCTCCCTCTGCTCTACTTTATTATCAACTGCTTTAAATGATGTACTGGTTAAATTTTTACCAGATCACTGTCCAAAATCCAAGTCAATTAGTTGGCAAAAAATTAACCTTGACAATAGTAAAGTCATACTTTCTGCAATCCTTGAAGCACAAAGCAATCCCCCATCGTTGAACATGAGTGTGGGTCTAGAGTTACTCAGCACTCATGAGTTACAATTAGCACTAATTCAACTGGAAAGCGATATGGTAGGGTTGCTAGAGGGTAATAACAATCAACACTATCTCGATCTTGGTTCCGATGTCGATCTTCAAGAGCTAACTCTGATCCCAGGAAGGCTAGTGTGTCGCGGACGGATTAATGTTAACCCATAATTAAAAATAAAAAACTAAAATTCCTAATTCTTTACTTTTAATTATATCGGTAAAGAAATGTTAAGATGGTTCTTACCTACTGTATGGGCGCAAGGCTGCCGCGCCCCTACTAACCTTGTGTTGATTTACGCCCATTTTCTGATCTCTTGATTCACATCAAGATGTAATTTTGCAATGAGAGCGTCCAGAAACCACAGACGCTTGTCGATTACCATAGAAATTTCTGCATAAAGGTGAGCGGTATCTGAATCTCCCAATACGGAGGTGCGGTCGATATTCTCCCATAACAAAGTGCCATAGATTACTAAACGCTCTGCAAGGGAGACAACATGGTCTTTCCCTTCTATTATATGGAATGGGTATTCAGGTAAGATTGAATGTCTTACCACACTGCGAGCAGTTGCCATTGCTAAACCTCCAAGGGTTGTGACTCGCTCCGCGAGCAAGTTGATATAGATATCCAACTCTGTGGCAATTTCATCAAAGAGTTCGGATAAATGAGATGAGCTTATACCTGTGACATTCCATTGTGCCTGCTTAACCTGAGTCTTCAAATCTATTGTGGTTGCAAGCGTTTGGTTGAGGATGTCAACAAGTTGCGAGAGGATTTCAGGCGTTATTCTAATGAGAAATGGATAAGATTCTGTTATGTAAGGCTCGCTATTACCGTTCATACGCTATCCTTATAAGAGACAAGAAAAAGACATAGTGGTAAAGTGTCTAGCGGGTCTTTTCTGTAGAGGTGTCTTTTGCGGGGCACCTCAATAGTTTTGGCTTATGCTTCAACCCCCCTAAACTTCTAGGGCTAGGATTTAGCCATATCTTTTAGGGGGGAGATTATAAGAAGATCTGCTAGAGCAAAATACCACTAGCCGAGATCAATTAGGACTTTAAATTTCTCCTAAGATAGAAAACCCAGATGAATTCCGTCTAGTCAATTCTTGCTGTTTTAGAATATTCTTGCTATTTCTTGCGAATTTCCTTGGGTGTTACTCCCAACAGACGCTTGAAGTGTCGTGTCAATTGGCTTTGGTCAGCGAAACCTACTTGCAAGGCAACTTCAGAAATTTTGAGTTGACTCCGCAGGAGTAACATTTTAGCATGCTCAATCCGGCAGTCAATTACATACTGGTAGGGAGAAAGCCCTGTTGACTGCTTGAATAAGCGGGAAAAGTGGTACTGGCTCATACCAACCTCCTCAGCCATAGCTGCCAGCAACAAGTTTTCAGACAGATGGTCGATGATAAACTCAATTACCTGCTGCAGTTTGTGTTTGGGCAGACCTCCTCGATATTCAAGAATGTTGTGTTTGGGTGCAGAGTAATGTTGCAATAGATGAGCAGACAACGCAGTTGCCATCGACTCCGCATAAAGGTGACTGCCTAACCCATCTAATTGAAGGGCTGTCTTGAGGGCAAGCCCAATGTGATAAATTAGAGGATCAGATTTGGAGAAGTGTGGTATGATTTGCATTGAATCTGGATTAACCGATTCATCGGCAATGTTTGAGATTAGCTCAGAGTCCAAAGTCAAAGCAATAAACTCCGACTCTTGGGTGGTAGCTTCCCTGTGAATGATATAGGGAGGAATCACTGCCACATCACCTGGTATAGTGTTCTCGCTCCTGTGACATTCTCCAAGCCACCTTTCCAAACCTGGGTGACTTCTAAGACGAATCACAAGTGTATAATGTGTTGCGTAATGTTCAGGGCTTTCATAAGGTGGTTGAACATGATATTCTAGACCCAGCTTCTCCCACCCCACCTTATGGCTTGATAATAAAGGTGGTTTGTGGAGAACTTTCTGACGATCATCCACTCTAGTCACATCAATGGCTAGAGGTTTGTAGTGTTCCATCGCTCTCTCCTGTCCCGCTAAGCTTTTGCTGTCACTCGAGCCTCAAACACGCAGGGTTTAGGCGTGAAGTGGCTTCATGTGGTCAACCTAACTTTTGGGATACTAAAGGTTCTCAACAGTAGTGGTTTTGTGCTATAATCGAAGACTAGGCCTATTTATGGCTCGTCTGTTAGAGATGCAAGGGAATCGGCTTTAAACGTCTCAGATAAAATCCGGTTATATACCCATAATTCAGACCCTGACCCAACAGAATTTCCTATGTTTGTTGATTAGCTGAAGAACCCTAGTACCGCTTGGCGGAATTCGTAATTCGTAATGACGCTCGTGCCTCGCTAACGCTGCGCTAACGTAATTCGTAATTACCGTGACTATCAGGATTTTAGACATTTCAAATGGGTGGCTTATTTACGCGCCCCCTGTACTACTGGTTCGCCAAACCAACGAAAGCGGAGTTACGTGATTCTTTAGAAACCGGGTTTCTTGAACCTGGCAAAGTTTCCTTGGTGGACTACTAGAAATAGATATACCTTTTGATTAGATTTGCAGCTTTGATATAAGCAAAGTAGCAAACCTTTTTATTTCTGGCAATAAAAATATAAGACCCTAAGGGCATTGGGCATGGCATTGAGTATAGAAGATTACCCAGTCTCCTATGCACAATGCTTCATGACCGAATTATGTTGACCCTCAGTTTATTTATCAGTGAGCAGTGGCAACAACAGTGTCACAAAATAGTAAACCAAAGGAGCAGTAAAAATATAACTATCAGTACGGTCTAAAATTCCTCCGTGACCGGGGATCAACTGCCCTGAATCTTTGACACCTGCATCACGCTTCAGCATGGATTCAGTGAGATCGCCGAAAATACTGGCAATACCAATCAACAAACCCAACGCCATACCAGTAAAAGGAGTTCTGGGCCAGTCAAGGTAGTAAGCTGCTGCCACAGCCACAACAACGCTAGAAGCAAGACCAAAAACTGCACCTTCTACAGTTTTTTTGGGGCTAATTTCAGACAAAGGAGTTTTGCCAAAGAATTTGCCAATGATGTAAGCACCAATATCAGCTGCCCAAATACACAGGAAAGTTAGCAGGGTCGCCGTTAGACCTTGAGGTACAGAATTAAAATCTCTCTTTTGTAGAATGTCTGACCAGTCTTTAGACCAAGAACTGCCCAGAGATAGATAGTTGATTCCGGCACTATCAAGCGATCGCAATCGCACCCAATAACTTGGTAAATAGCCAGTGTAAAATAGTCCTAGGATGGAAGCGGCAATATCAGCGATGGTAGCCATTTTGGGCTGAAACAGCAGATAAAAACAAATAAAAGTCCCAGCGACTGGCATGACGGCATCAGCTAAACTACCATCTAAGGTACAAATGACTAGCAAGACTTGGCTGACAAACATGGTAGTTTTGGCAGCGGGAGCCATGCCTTTAGCTCTTACTAGATTAAAATACTCGATCTGCCCCAAAAAGATAATAATTGCAAACAAGAGGGTAAAATACCAACCCCCTGTGAGGGTTGAAAACAAAGCAAGGGCGATGGCAATAATTCCACTAACAATACGAGACCAAGGCATAGACAAAATTACGAATTATGAATGACTGAATGATGAAAAATTTATAATCCATCATTCATTATTCAGTTCTAGTCTAATTTTTCACCACTGAGGATAAAAATGGGATTGACGGCAATAAAGGTTTGAGCAGAACCGCGTGTTTCCAAGCGGTTGATGGACGATTGTACGACTTCGATATTTCTTGCTTGCAACTGGGCAAAGCTTTGGGAAATAGCATACAGACCTTCTAGACTAGCAGTTGTGGCAACAACTCGACCTGATGGTAGCAAATAACCCCATACTGCTTGCAAAATTTCTTGTATATGGCGTCCTCCTTCTATACAGACCCGGTGGGGGGCAACTTTGAGGTCATGTAAACACTCAGGCGCACTACCTTCAACGACTTCAACATTGTTTACCTCAAAGCGATCGCAGTTGCGACGGATGAGGTTAGCTACTTCTTCATCCCGTTCAACAGCGATAATCCGTCCACCAGGACACAACAACCCTGCTTCCACAGGAATTGTTCCCGTCCCCGCACCCACATCCCACAACACTGTATCGGGTAACAGCCTCAGTTGGGCAATCAACAGCAGTCGAATTTCGCGCTGGCTTAAGGGAATTCCCGGTAAGCGATCAAACAATTCATCTGGAATACCAGGAGTAATGTAAGGCCAAAGTTGGGAGGGCATAGAATCAAACAACTAAGTAAGTCAGTAGCGCCAAAGAGGGAGGGGGGGATAGGGGAGTGGGGAGTGGGGAGTAGGGAGTAGGGAGAGGGGAGTGGGGAGTAGGGAGTAGGGAGTGGGGAGTAGCGAGTAGGGAAAAAATGCAAAATGAAAATGAATAATTCCCAATTTTAAATTTTTTCTTCCCCATTCCCCATTCCCCATTCCCCACTCCCCACTCCCC
Source organism: Stigonema ocellatum SAG 48.90 = DSM 106950 (assembly GCA_016903675.1). Lineage (GTDB taxonomy): Bacteria > Cyanobacteriota > Cyanobacteriia > Cyanobacteriales > Nostocaceae > Stigonema > Stigonema ocellatum. The sequence continues at coordinate 53,102 of JADQBA010000041.1, forward strand.
ACTCCCCATTCCCCACTCCCCACTCCCCATTCCCCACTCCCCACTCCCCACTCCCCATTCCCCATTCCCCATTCCCCATTCCCCATTCCCCACTCCCCATTTCTATATGATTTAAGAAAGGATTATTTTAAAGGAAAAGCTGATGTTTGGACTAGGATGGCCGGAAGTGAGTGTGATTGCCATAGTCGCCATTTTAATTTTTGGACCGAAAAAAATTCCGGAACTGGGAAGCACGCTGGGCAAAACCCTACGGGGTTTTAAGGAGGAACTAAAAAATCCCAGTGATGACACTAATCCGGAAGAAGAAAAGTAGTTGGTAGTTGATTGTTGATTGTTGTTTGGTATTAAATACCAACCAACCACCAACCACCAACACCCAACAACTAAAGTTTGTTGACAACAGAGGACTTGATACCAATTTGGGAGTCTACAGTAGTCGTGGTGTTATTTTGTTGGTGTAACTCCTCCTTAACTATGCCTCGTGCCTTGATTAACTCAATAGCGCGGTTGATGCTTTCTGGCAAGATAACTACCAGACTATTATCTGGGGCAATGTCCAAGGCTTTGTTAATTGCTTCTGTTTCATTGAGAATTGTTTCATAATGGCAATTGGTGTTGACTTGCTTGATACCTTGAGTAATGAACTCAGCAGCTGAACCCCTTGGGCGTCCTCGGGTATCATCATCTTCTTTGATGATAATGTAGTCAAAAATCTCTGCTGCCAGTTTGCCCAACATGATAAAGTCTTGGTCGCGGCGATCGCCAGGTCCTCCAATCACCCCAATGTGTTCCCCAGCAGTCCAGTTGCGGACAAAAGCGCCCAATGCTTCATAACTGGCTGGGTTGTGAGCATAGTCCACCAAAGCGTGGTAGTTACCCAAATTAAATAAATTCATCCGTCCTGGCGTTTGACTCACGGAAGCGCGAAAGGTATTCAACCCTGCACGTATCTGCTCAATTGAGACATTTTGTACAAACGCCGCTAGACTTGCTGCTAAAGCGTTGGCAATCATAAACGGTGCACGTCCGCCCATGGTCAGGGGGATATTTTCTGCTCGTTCAATGCGGTGCGTCCAATCGCCTTTGAGTATTGACAAATAGCCATTTTCATATACTGCTGCTACTCCTCCCTTTTGGATGTGGTTGCGCACCAATTCCGCGTCTGGGTTCATTGTGAAGTAAGCAATGTTAGCTTTAGTTTTCTGTGCCATTGCCGCCACTCGAGGGTCGTCGGCGTTGAGTACTGCATAGCCATCGGGAAACACAGCTTCTGCTACCACACTCTTGAGATGAGCCAACTGTTCAATGGTATCAATATCGCCAATTCCTAGATGATCGGCGGCAACATTGAGTACCACACCCACATTAGCTGATTCAAAGGCGAGTCCAGCCCGGAGAATACCACCACGAGCCGTTTCCAGCACAGCTACTTCCACCGTAGCGTCTTGTAGGATCAGTTGGGCACTTTGAGGACCAGTGTTGTCTCCTGCTTCTACTAAGTAATCACCGATATATGTTCCGTCTGTGGTTGTATAACCTACTACTTTATTCGTCTGTCGGAAAATGTGTGCTAACAGTCGAGTCGTAGTGGTTTTTCCATTGGTGCCCGTCACACTCAGGATAGGAATGTGGCAGGATTGTTCGTTAGGGAACAGCATATCCAACACTGCTCCCACAACGTTACGGGGAATGCCAACGCTGGGAGCAATATGCATCCTGAATCCAGGAGCGGCATTAACTTCTACAATCACACCATCCACTTCCCGCAAGGGGCGGCTAATATCTGGTGTTACCATATCAATGCCAGCGATATCCAAACCGATCATTTTCACGACCCGCTGTGCCAGCCAAACGTTTTCTGGGTGGATTTCGTCCGTGCGGTCTACGGCAATGCCCCCTGTACTCAAGTTTGCTGTTGCTCGGAGATAGCAAATTTGACCCTTTGGTAGCACAGTGTTGAGGGTGTACCCTTGCCTTTCCAGTAGCTGGTAGCTGGTGCGGTCTAGTTCAATTTTTGTGAGGATGTTATCATGTCCATCACCGCGATTGGGGTCTTGGTTAGTTTCCTCAATCAGTTCAAAGACGGTGGACTTGCCATTGCCAATGACATGAGCAGGCACGCGTTCAGCCACTGCAACTAATTTACCATCCACCACTAGTACCCGATGGTCGCGCCCGACGTAATATCGCTCAACAATGACTGCCTTAGAGACGAGTCTTGCTGCGTCGTATGCTCCCTCAGCTTCTTCCCAGGTTTTAATATCAATGGTGATCCCACGTCCATGATTGCCATCTAGGGGCTTGATGACGATGGGATAACCACCAACTTGTTCAATGGCTTCTTGCAAATCGTCCAAGAAGTTGATTGTGGTACCTTTAGGTACTGGCACTCCGCCATTGGCTAAGATGCGTTTGGTGGCTTCTTTGTCGCAAGCGAGTTCTACTCCCAAGATGCTGGTATTGTCAGTCATGGTTGCTTGCATCCGCTTTTGGCTCGCACCGTATCCCATCTGAATCAAAAAGCGTGCCCCAAGTTGCATCCAGGGAATACCTCTTTTTTCTGCTTCTTTAACAATTCCTTCGGTACTAGGGCCTAAAGCAGCATCACGCCATAAGTCTTTTAGGTCTTGGATGTCTTGCTCTAATTCTGCCTTGGAATAACGACCTCGATCTACTGTACTTTGGCACAACCGTACCGCAGCTCTGCCCGCATAGCGTCCCGCTTCCTCGTTCAGGTACTCGAATGCTACCTGATAAATTCCCGGTGTGGACGTTTCGCGGGTGCGACCAAAACCTACTTGCATTCCAGCCAACTCTTGCAGTTCCAAGGCTACGTGTTCCACGATGTGACCCATCATAGTGCCTTCTCGTACCCGCATCAAAAAACCACCACGACAGCCAGGGGAGCAATAGTGACCCTCAAGACTGGGCAGTGCCTCAACTAATCCTTCATAAAAGCCAGGTATTTCATTCGAGGGCGTCTCGGCAAGGTTTTCTAAATCGAGGCGCATGACGATCAACTTGTGGCGTCGAATGCTCCAATAGTTGGGGCCGCGTAATGTCTGGATTTTGAGGATTCTCATGGGAATAGGTAGATGGAGATTCGGAACCAAAATTCTAGTTTCTTACTGGAATTGACCGCTTAACTGTTCGTAATGAGCAGTTTTTTGTTCTTACATCGTATTATTCTCACTTTTTCTGCTGCAATTTAGCAAACTAACGGTCAATCCAGTGTAGCATTAGCTACTCTATCCCGTCAGCCGGAGATGCGGTATACAGCAGGCAAAACGATGCGCTGGTATAGGTGGAAGCGATCGCCGTGACTGAGGATGTGTAGCCTTAAATTATGTAGAGTCAGGGGTTCTGTAGCTCCTACATGCGGCTCATTGGTGTGAGTTACCTCTGTAGGATCAACAATCGTCACACTACCTTTACCCATGACTTGCAGCCAGCCATCGCGTTCAAACATGGCACAAGTATCTTCATCAATGCCAATACCGAAGCGATCTGGATGAGCTGCGAGGGCGCTAATCAGACGCCCCATGCGATTGCGATTGTGAAAATGCTGATCGACGATGACCTCTGGTATCAATCCCAAACCCGTTGCCATATCCACCAGAGAACGATTGGGCGACTCCCCACTACCACCCCCCGCTATCATATGATGCCCCATTACTGCCGCCCCGGCACTAGTGCCTGCTAAGGTTAGTTGCCCTGCCCTAACACGCTGCCGAATAATTTCCATTGCTGGGGTATCTGATAGGACGCCACAGAGCCGCAATTGGTCCCCTCCCGTCAAGAATACCCCTGTACAAGCTTCGAGGGATGCTTGGATATGAGAATCTTCACATTGTTCCCGTTCTCGAATATCCAGAATTTCCACCTTGTTAGCACCCATTTCTTCAAAAATTCGGGTGTATCTACCACCTAGTATACTCGGTTCGCGGGAGGCGGAGGGGATAATTGTTATGTGGGCATTACTGGCACCAGCGCGACCACAAAAAGTTCGTAGGATCTCACGTCCATGAACTTTGTCTTCTGCGCCTCCGATCACCAGAACGGCTGTTTTCGTTGCTTGGGGTGTCCTCATTTCCAGCGATTTAGCTTTTAACTGCTGCATTGTGTTTCTCCTGTCAACAACTTCAGGCGAATTTGACACTCGTCAGTAGCCTGATATTTTCTATAGCGCCTTTTTATAGGACACTTCCCGAAGTTTCGGGGGCGGTTTGGGTTGCCACCACTTTAACTTCTGGGTCTTACACGCGGTAGACGCTGCAGCTAAATAGTGTCCGTTGCCGTTCCTCAAACTCAGCACCTTGTTGTTCACTGTCCAATTTTTCCAGAGTGGCAAAATATTCCTTGAAGAACTAAAGGTTGACTTTAGAGTTGGGAGGTAGGCAGGTCTTGATACGCTTTTTTTGAGGTTGGCTAGATGCATCCTGGAAGTTGTTAACCTGGTCTGATTATTAATTTAATTGTAGATGTGACAATATTTAAACATAAATTAAGTAATCAGAAAAACTTTTGTTCACATAAAGAGAACTTAAGAATTCCAGTGCTTTTAGCTTTGCTCGCTCAAGTTTAGCTGTGTTTTTAACACAACATGGGCTTTTTTGTATCCAGACATTCCAATTCAAGATTAGTGTCCTCCAATACGAATTACTGTGCGCTTTGATATAGTTACGCTGTTTCCTGATTGTTTTACCTCTGTTCTAAGTTCTGGGCTCTTGGGTAAAGCCTTAGCCAAACAGATTGCGCAAGTGCATCTGGTTAATCCACGAGATTTTACCAACGATAAGCACCGGAAAGTCGATGATGAACCCTATGGTGGAGGTGTAGGAATGCTGATGAAGCCAGAACCTATATTTGCTGCTGTGGAATCCCTGCCGATTTTACCCCGAAGAGAGGTTATTTTGATGAGTCCTCAAGGTCAAACCATAAATCAGCCTCTGTTACGCGATTTAGCGACGAATTATGACCAATTGGTCGTTATCTGTGGTCATTATGAAGGCGTGGATGAGCGGGTACAGTATTTAGTGACCCGTGAGGTGTCTTTGGGTGATTTCATTCTTACTGGTGGAGAAATTCCGGCGATGGCTTTACTCAATGGTGTGATGCGCCTCCTACCTGGAACTGTCGGCAAAGCCGAGTCCCTAAAAGTAGAAAGCTTTGAGGAGGGATTGTTGGACTATCCCCAGTACACCCGTCCAGCCAACTTTCGCGGGTGGAAAGTTCCCGAAGTGCTACTATCAGGCAATCATGCGGAAATTGCAAAGTGGCGTTACCAACAGCAGATCCAAAGAACACGCTTACGCCGTCCCGATTTGCTCAAAAGCGAAGAAGGGGGAGTGGGGAGTGGGGAGTGGGGAGTGGGGGAGTGGGGGAGTGGGGGAGTGGGGGAGAAGAAGAACTCCTAACTCCTAACTCCTGACTCCTAACTCCTAACTCCTAACTCCTAACAACCATCAACCATCAACAAAAATGAACATTCGCATTGGTAACGGCTACGATATCCATCGACTGGTGAGCGATCGCCCCTTAATTTTGGGTGGAGTCAATATTCCCCACTCCTTGGGTTTGTTGGGACACAGTGACGCTGATGTTCTCACACACGCAATTATGGATGCCATGCTGGGGGCGCTTTCCTTGGGGGATATTGGACATTATTTTCCTCCCACCGATCCCCAATGGGCAGGGGCAGATAGTTTAGTGCTATTGAGTCAAGTACATCAGCTGATTCGGGATCAAGGTTGGCAAGTGGGCAATATTGACTCGGTAGTGGTAGCAGAACGTCCGAAATTGAAACCGCACATCGAGAAGATGCGCGACAAACTCGCAGGAGTTTTGCAATTACAACCAAATCAAGTTGCTATCAAAGCTACCACAAATGAAAAATTAGGTCCCGTTGGCAGAGAAGAAGGTATTTGTGCTTATGCTGTGGTTTTGCTTTTAACAGCGAATACGTTGAGTTAACTTCTAAAGTAGAGCTTCAATATGTAGTAAATCTTAAAATATCTATGGTGCGTTAACATAGTGTAACGCATCAACTCAAGATGCTGCGTTACTGATATTTCAGAATATTATAGAAATAATATTTGATTTTTGAAATATACGTAGGGTGGGCACTGCCCACCAAACCCTGGATATGGTGGGCAGTGCCCACCCTACACTTCACTTAGGATTCCTAGATGTGCCTCATACACTTACTTACAGTTTAAAACTAGGATGTAAACAATGGTTGAAAGCAGCAGACAAACCATAACCTGGTGGGAAGTGAGAGCCATGCAAGCTACAAACTTAGAGGATATAGACCGCCCTGATTTTGTTGCTTTAGACAAAGATGAACAAGTTGTTCTCATAGCTGAAGTCAAAGGTTTTCCGTTCAACTTCAAAGAAAAAAAAACTAAAGAGTATGCTATCTTGCGGCTTATTGATTACTTACAAGCTGCCAAAATCGTGATTCCTTTTGCCATGCTTGTTGATGTAGAAAACATTCTTATTTTCAAATGGGACGGCAACAATTTATCAGAACCTATCATCTGCTTTAATACTGCTGATGCTCTGAGCCATTACGAGCCAAAATTCCGCAACAAACAGATATTTTCTCTCTATCTTAGAGGATTGATAGAAGCTTGGCTGCGTGACTTAGCTTATCATTGGAAGTCAGAGACACCACCCTTCTCAAAAGAGATGGCAGAAATCGGGTTGTTGCAGTTATTAGAAGAGGGAACTACTCAAGCTTACTAGCGATTAGCAGTGATACTTTACGTTGAAACTAATTTTTTGATGAGCATTGCTAAAGGGCAAGATACCCAAGCAGAAGACTTACTGTTCAATACGCCTACTTCAGTACGCCTAGCAGTGCCAAGTATTTGTTATGCAGAAGCTCTGACAACATTGGAGCAAGAGGAAAAATATAACGAAGATTTCCTCCGTAGATTAGATATACAAATTAATGAAGCTGAACGAGATAAAACTTCACAAAACGCAGTGTTACTATTTTCACTGCTAGACCAATCTAAAGTTAGCTTTATTGAGCGAAGAAATGACATTGAACAACGTTTTTTAACTGCTTTTAATAAACTTTATACGAAGGCAGAAATGCTTACATTAAATACTGAGATTCTTCAGGAAAGTTTAAATAGAACTATCCTGGAAAAACACATTATGGACAAATTGATTTTGGAGTTTATAGTTCACCATGCACGCTTACATCCTAATGAAATCAAGGTATTTTTAAGCAGCAATTCCAAAGAATTCGGTAAGCGAGAAGTTACAGATGTTTTACAAGATACTGGTATCCTGTATTTCAACAAGACCCAAAATTTTCTCGGTTGGCTACAGTCTCAGTCAAGCTGAGGTTACTGGTCAGATATTGGAATTATGAAATATAACTTTATTTTTCCTGTTAATTGGCGTATACCCTTGGTAGTATTGCTGACGTTGTTCAGTGCCATCACTGTGGTATCTTGCAATCCGGCACATTACAAAAGTCAAGCAGCACCAGTATCCCAATTAGTTGTTAGTACATTAAGCGATCCGAAAACCTTTAACTACGCCCTCAGCAGTGAATCTCCCAATGTTTTTAGTTTCATCTACGAGGGGTTAGTCTCTGAAAATGAAGTTACAGGAAAACTTGAGCCAGCCCTAGCAGAATCTTGGCAAATCTCGCCTAATAAACAGCAAATTGTCTTTACCCTGCGGGAGAACCTCAAGTGGTCTGATGGTAAACCACTGACAGCAGAAGATGTGGTTTTTAGCTACAATGAGGTTTACTTTAACAAAGAAATTCCCACCATAGTTAAAGACGTAGTAAAAATTGGCGAAAGCGATAAATTTCCTAGGGTGAGAAAACTTAGCGATCGCCAGATTGAATTTACCTTACCAGAACCGTTTGCTCCGTTTTTCAGAACCACAGCAACTCCTATTTTACCAGCACATGCGCTGCGTCAATTCTTAACAACCAAAGATTCACAAGGAAAACCCCGCTTTCTGGCAACTTGGGGAACAAATACCAATCCAGCAGATATTATTTGCAATGGTCCTTACCGTATGGTAAATTATGCCACCAGTGAACGCATAGTGTTTGAGAGAAATCCCTACTACTGGCGGAAAGATAGCCAAGGCAATCCCATGCCATATATTGAACGTTTTATCTGGGAAATTGTCGAATCAACAGATACATCTCTACTTCAGTTTCGTTCTGGTAGCTTAGATGCTTTGGGTATCACTCCCGATTATTTTGCCTTGCTGAAGCGTGGTGAAAAACAGGGGAAATATACTATCTATAACGGTGGACCAGCAAGCGGCACAAGTTTTATTGCCTTCAATCTCAACAAAGGACAAAGAAACGGAAAACCGCTTGTAAATCCTATCAAGTCTCGTTGGTTCAATACAGTGGCGTTCAGACAAGCAGTTGCTTACGCCATTGACCGTGAGACAATGAACAACAATATTTTTCAGGGTTTAGGTGAATTGCAAAATTCACCCATTTCTGTGCAAAGCCCTTACTATCTTTCTCCAAAAGCGGGTTTAAAAGTTTATGGCTACAATCCAGAAAAGGCAAAACAATTACTTTTAACAGCAGGATTCAAATACAACGATAAAAATCAACTACTTGATGCAGACGACAATTGGGTTCGCTTTTCGATGATTACAAATGCAGGAAATAAGATCCGCGAAGCAATGGGGTCGCAAATCAAGCGAGATTTAAGCAAAATCGGCATACAAGTAGATTTTGCTCCCCTGGCTTTTAATACTTTGCTAGAGAAGCTTAATAATACCATAGATTGGGAATGCTATCTTTTAGGTTTTACAGGAGGAATTGAACCGAATGATGGTGCAAATGTCTGGTCTGTTAACGGCAGTTCTCATCGTTTTAATCAACCAGCAAAACGAGGAACTACCCCGATTAGTGGGCGGGAAATAGCTGATTGGGAAGCGGAAATTCATCGTCTTTACATCAAAGGAGCGCAGGAGTTGGATGAAAATAAGCGAAAAGCAATTTATGCAGAAACGCAACAAATCACACAAGAGCATCTGCCGTTTATTTACCTGGTGAATCCGCTGGCTATGTCGGCAGTGCGGAATCACATTAAAGGTATAAAATACTCGGCTTTAGGTGGTACGCTATGGAATATTTATGAAATTATGAATGATGAATTATGAAAAGTTTTGAAGAAATAGGACTAGCCCTTTCAAGGTGGGTGAAAAATTGGGAAAATCACGTCCACTTTTCGGCATTTGACCTTCTCCCAAGGGGAGACGCTGACGCGAACGCGTTCTTCGTGCCTTCGCGGTTTAAAAATCTTTTTGAACCACGAAGACGCGAAGAACACGAAGAAGAATTAAGTCCAAAGACTTGCACCTTGAAAGGGCTAGTCCTAAGAAATTAGGAGTTACGAATTGACAGGAAGAACTAATTATGTATTAGCATCCAGGTTTGACTGGAGGCAGCAGCCCAAGAACGAGGCAGAGCAAGATTTTTTGCTGAAATCGCCTGCTATTAACATCATAGTCAATGAGTGAACCTGCGTCAGTCCTAGAAATTACAAAGTATAATTTTTTTCATAATTCATAATTCATAATTCATAATTCATAATGGATTTTGGCATTTTTCCAAAAATTTGGCGTCGTAGTTGGATTGTGGTTGTAGTGGCTTTTTGGGTGGCGATCGCCCTCAATAGCTGTAATCCCAATCAATTTAAAAGCGCAGCTGCTCAAATTCCTCAGTTGGTGGTTTCTACGACGACAGACCCTAAAACCTTTAACTACGCTCTCATTCAAGAGTCTCCCAATATTTCTAGTTTTACTTACGAGGCTTTAGCTTCTCAAAACGGGGTCACTAAGGAAATTGAGCCAGCTTTAGCTGAATCGTGGAAAATCTCTCAAGACAAGTTACATTACGTCTTTACCTTGCGAGAAGGGTTGAAGTGGTCGGATGGAAACCCCTTAACAGCCGATGATGTCATTTTCTCTTTCAATGACATCTACGCGAATCAGCGTATTCCCACCTATTTCCAAGATGGTTTCCGCATCGGTATAAGTAAGGCTTTTCCCAAAGTCCGCAAAATTGACAACCGCCGAGTAGAATTTATTCTACCAGAACCGTTTTCTCCTTTCCTGCGCTCAATCGCAGCAGGGATAGCAATCTTACCAGAACATGCGCTGCGCCAAGCAGTGGAAACCAATCGCTCTGATGGAAAACCGACGTTTCTCTCAACTTGGGGAACAGACACAGATCCAAAAAAAATTATTGTGAATGGACCTTATACAATCGAGAGCTATTCAAGCAGTGAACGCTTGGTATTTCGCCGCAACCCCTACTACTGGCGGAAAGATGCACAAGGTCATCCACAACCATACATTGAGCGTGTGATCTGGCAAATCGTAGAATCACCTGATACAGCTTTGCTTCAGTTTCGTTCTGGAGGGTTAGATTTGCTAGAAATTGGTCCGGGAACTTTTCAATTACTCAAGCATGAAGAAAAGCGAGCTAACATTAATATCCAAAATGCTGGACCAGATTCTGGAACAACTTTTATCACTTTCAATCTCAACAAAGGTCGTCGTAACGGTAAGCCTCTGGTAGATCCAATAAAATCTCGCTGGTTTAACAACGTCGCTTTTAGACAGGCAATAGCCTACACTATTGATCGCCAAACCATGATCAACAATAGCCTGCGAGGATTGGGTGAACCGCAAGACTCACCCATATCTGTCCCTAGTCCCTACTATCTTTCTCCTAAAGAGGGTCTCAAGACCTATAACTATAATCCACAAAAAGCCAAGCAGCTTTTGCTGGGAGCAGGATTCAAATACGACAACAAAGGTCAGCTACTAGATGCAGATGGTCATCAAGTGCGCTTCACTATGCTAGCGACTGCTGGTGGTAGACCCACAATCCCACCCAAGATTAAACAGGATTTGAGCAAGATAGGCATTACAGTTGATTTACAATTCCTAGGCTTCAATGTGATCGGAGAGAAAATTTCCAACACCCTTGATTGGGAATGTTGGTTGGGAGCTATTACCGGCGGCATTGAGCCGTACGATGGTTACAATATCTGGTCTGTTGAGGGTAACTTCCACGTCTTCAATCAGAAACCTCCAAAAGGATCAACCCCAATAGAGGGATGGGAAGTGACTGATTGGGAGAAAAAAATTGAAGCCCTCTACATTGAAGGCGCAAGAGAAACTGACGAAGCGAAGCGTAAAGCCATTTATGGGGAAACGCAAAATCTCTCGCAAGAGTATCTGCCTTTTATTTACTTAGTCAATTCTCTGGCTTTAGTGGCGGTACGTAATACCATTCAAGGCGTAAAATACTCGGCTATTTCCACTTCCCCAGCCAGCTACAACTGGAACATTTATGAACTCAAAGTAGCTGACAAAAAAACCTAAGTTCGTAGTAGCGCTTTAGCGCATCTTAAATCGCCGTTTTTTTGCAACTTCGCCGGTTAATTTCTTAGTTCGTAGTAGCGCTTTAGCGCCGGTTAAATTGCAATACGCTTGGTGTTAGCGCCAAAAACCCTTCAGCTAGGTAGGTTGGGTTGAGGAACGAAACCCAACACTTTTCGGGGTTTGTTGGGTTTCACACAGTGAGACCCAACCTACGATTCTCTCCACAAACGATCCTTAACTGAACCGTATTGGGTTAAATCCAATACCCGTGAATGAAAACCCTCACCCCTACCCCTCTCCCAATTTGGGAGAGGGGTGCCCG
>JADQBA010000144.1 GCA_016903675.1 Stigonema ocellatum SAG 48.90 = DSM 106950
GAGCCTCCTTTGAAGAGCATTACAAGGCAGAGCCTTGTAACGAGAGACATACATAGTTTATTCTTTTTGTCAATGCGTAAGTTCTAGTAGTGTAGGTGGGGCTATGCCCTACAAAATCAAGACATGGTGGGCAGTGCCCACCCTACGTGTGTTTCAAAAATCTGTGGAGGAATCCTATATTCACATCTAAGTAAATGTCCAATCAATATTTTTGTAAGGGTAAAGGTGCTTCGTTGCTGTGTTAACTAAACCAATTATGCTCAGTGTCATCACTCCTGTCTACAATGGCGAAAAATTTATTGAGTTCTGCATTAAAAACGTTATTGCGCAGAAATCTACCTTAGTCGAACACATCATTATAGACGGTGGTTCAAAAGATAGAACTGTAGAAATCATAAAAGAGTACGCAGAAGAATATAAACATATTCGTTGGATATCAGAAAAAGATGAAGGACAGTCAGATGCCATGAATAAGGGAATCAAAATGGCAAAAGGTAAGATTTTAGGAATATTAAATGCTGATGATTTTTATGAAGATAATCTCTTAAATCGTATACTAGAGCTTTTTGAAGAACTTCCTGAGCCAACCCTGCTAGTTGGAAACTGTAATTTATGGGATGATGAAGGTAAAATCAGCCATATCAATAAGCCAAAAGACCTGAGAATAGCTGCTCTTCTATCAGAGAGAAGCCCTTTTCCTTACAATCCGTCTGCATACTTCTATCATAAATCTTTGCATCAAAAAGTAGGTCTATACAAAGTTGAAGAACACTATGGAATGGATATCGATTTTCTCATCAAAGCAATCCTAGTGGCAAACGTAAAATATCTGGATGAAATTTGGGGTAATTACCGACATATTGAAGGTACAAAAACCTTCATAAATAAGCAAACGGGTCAGTATGACAATATTCATAAGCGGGTTTTGTTGGAGCATCGAAGCAAACTCCCTCGTTTTCTTGCTTGGCAAGTAACTGCTTTTAAGATCTACAATTCGGCTGAGTACCATACTCGGAATCCCCAAGAGATATTACCTAATCTTAAAAAGAAGTTGAAAACATTGCTCAGAATCAGTGCATCAGTTAAAGCTTAGCCTTGCTAAATATAGCCTTCCATTTGAGATATGAACAGAGGGGACAAGGGGGATAAGGGGGACAAGGGGGATAAGGGAGAGGTGTTTATAAATTATTTAGGATTGCTATAGTAAATTTGTGATTGATATTGAAGTAAAAGTTTTGCCCATGCTTGATAAGGAACCTATCCATGTTGTTTGTGCAGCTGATGATAGATATTCAATGCCGCTTGCTGTAACACTTCGCTCAGTGCTAGAAAACCTTGATAGTGAGCGAAGTATTAATTTCTTCATTATTGATGGTGGGATAAAACAGCATAACAAGAAACGAATATTGAAATCATTGGGTTCCAAACTATACACTATTGAGTGGTTGCAACCATCTACAGAATTACTGAGTAAAATGGTTGTATCAGGACATGTAAAAATAGCGTCTTATTTTAGACTATTAATGTCCCATATATTACCATTTCAGCTTCAAAAAGTAATTTATTTAGATAGTGATTTAATAGTACTAAAAAATTTAGACCTATTATGGGACGTTGACATAGGTGAGGCGTATTTGTTGGCATGTCAAGATCTAGGTATACCCTATGTCTCAGATCCCTATGGACTAGCAAACTATAAAGAACTCGGAATTCCCGCTGATAGCAAGTACTTTAACGCAGGAGTTTTGGTAATTAATCTGGAAAAGTGGAGGTCTGAAAATATTGGCATGAAGGTCATTCAGTATCTTGAACAAAACAAAGATTATATTCGTTGGCACGATCAGGATGGACTGAATGCGGTGCTCGCAGGTACGTGGGGAGAGCTTGATCCTAGATGGAATCAAGTGCCTTCTATTTACCTTAAATACTCATCTTGGAAAGATAGCCCCTTTCTGGAAGACGTTTATAAAAAGCTGAGCCATGATCCTTTCATAATTCATTTTGCATCTTCTAATAAGCCGTGGAACTCCCGTGTGTATCATCCTGCTAATTATCTATTCTTTCAATATCTCGATCTGACAGTTTGGTCTGGTTGGAGATATACAATTTGGAGACGAGCCTGGAATAAAATTGTTAAACAAGCTAAGCAATTCAACTTGTATAAGACTTCTTAGTTTACTAGCTAATTACTAAAACAACGACGAGAGCGCAGGAAAGCAATATTTTTTTTATGCTGAGTATTCTGGCAACCTATAAAAATGAGGCAATATGTCTGATGATCATGTGAAAACGCCAGTAGCTTTTATGATCTTCAAAAGACCAGATTCTACTGAGAAAGTATTTGAAGCAATTCGCCAAGCAAAACCACCAAAACTTTTTGTAATTGCAGACGGACCACGTGTTGATCGCCCAAATGAGGCAGAAAAGTGTGAAGCGGCTCGTGCAATTATTGAGCGCGTTGACTGGGATTGCGAAGTTATTAAGAACTACTCTGATACCAATTTGGGCTGTGCAAAGCGTATCTCTAGTGGCATTGATTGGGTTTTTAGCAATGTTGAGGAAGCAATTATATTAGAGGATGATTGCGTGCCTCATCCTACCTTTTTCTACTTTTGTGAAGAATTACTGGAAAAATATAGATTCGATACTCGCATTGCGTCGATTTCTGGACAGAATGTTCAGTTTGGGCGTAGGCGAACTGAGTACAGTTACTACTTTTCTCTTTATAATCACTGCTGGGGATGGGCAAGCTGGAGGCGTGCGTGGCAGCATTTTGATATTTATCTGAAGCTGTGGCCAGAGATTCAAGCAAAAGGATATCTAAATGATATCCTCAGAGACCCTCAGGCAGTGAAATATTGGAGCAAAATATTTCAGTCTGTTTATGAGAAGCCTTTAGCCAATATTTGGGATTACCAATGGACATTTGCCTGCTGGCTACAGAATAGCTTAGCGATTCTCTCGAATGTAAATTTAATTTCTAATATTGGTTTTGGTTCAGACTCTACTCATTTCACTTCCAAAAAAGTAAGCCCTTACATGAATATGCCCAGCGAAGCAATGGAATTTCCTCTAAAGCATCCGCCATTTATATTTCAAAACGTTAATGCAGATATCTTTACGCACAGGACTTTATTTAGGGCAACTAAGCTGCAACTGCTGAAACAAGATATCAAGGAGATACTCAAAGGGTTAAAGAAAGAAAAGAAATAATTTCTCTACTGATAAATTAAAATAATTTCAAATCCTTTTCAAGATTTCATAAAAGTATAGGGAGTTACTACGTGAAAGCAAGAGGTTTCCGATGAAAGTGTTACACATGACTACCTATGACAGCGGGGGGTCTGGTCGGGCTGCTTCTCGACTGAATCAAGGTTTACAAGCTATTGGTGTAGCCTCCCAAGTGTTGGTGCAAGCTAAAAGCACTGATGATAAAACAGTTATTGCTCCTGCTACTAAATTAGGAAAGGGTCTTGCTCAAATCAAGCCCTTTCTGAGTAGACTGCCGCTAAGTTTTTATCCCCAGCGAGACAATACCCCCTATAATATCTGTTGGCTACCAGATACAGTCCATTCTCAAGTTAAGCAACTCAACCCTGATGTTATAAACCTGCACTGGATTGGTGATGGTTACTTAGACGTTAAGACAATTGCGAAGTTCAACAAACCTATCGTCTGGACGCTTCATGACATGTGGGCGTTTACTGGAGGCTGTCATTACAGCCAAAACTGTAATCGCTACATTGATTCTTGTGGTGCTTGTCCTCAACTGCATAGCCAGAAACATAGAGACTTGTCTCGCTCACAATGGCAGCGTAAAGTTCAAGCTTGGAAAGGAAGCAATCTTACTCTCGTTTCTCCTAGTGAATGGCTGGCTAAATGTGCCCAAACGAGTTCTGTTTTCCAGCATGTACCTCTTGAAGTTATTCCCAATGGTCTTGATTTGAGTAGATATAAGCCTGTTAATCGACAGATAGCGCGAGAGTTTCTCAATTTACCCCAAGCTAAGCAACTGATACTATTTGGTGCAGAAAGGTCAACTCTTGACAAGAGAAAAGGATTTCATTTATTACAACTGACATTACAAAATTTAAGCCGACTATCGAGTTGGAGAGATAGGGTTGAATTAGTTGTATTTGGTTCCTCTCAACCCGATAATCAAATTGATTTAGGCTTTAAGTCTCATTACTTAGGCAGGCTGAGAGATGATATTTCCTTATCACTTATTTATGCAGCAACAGATGTCTTCATTGCACCGTCTCTCGAAGACAACTTGCCAAATACGGTAATGGAGGCGATGGCTTGTGGAATTCCCTGCATCGCTTTTAACATTGGCGGTATGCCTGAAATGATTGAGCATCAAAAAAATGGCTATTTAGCTCAGCCTTATAACGTTGACGATTTGGTTCAAGGAATTATTTGGATATTAGAAGATGAACAAAGGCATCAGGAACTTTCATATTATGCTCGGAACAAAGTAGAAAAAGAATTTACTTTAGAAACTCAAGCTCGTCGCTATCTATCTCTTTTCCATAAGATTTTGAAGAGATAAAGCTATTACAACGGTTTTTTATAAATGGAACTTTCAACAAGAGTGAATAGTAATGCTCACGGCATATCACTATTAAAAGCGTCTGAAACCGGAATCATTATTTTCTTTCTTTTATTTGGGGAAGCCAGTATACCAAGTTCTATTAAAGCTCTAATTCAATTAGCTAATTATATTTTCGTGGCGATTGTATTGGTAGGACAGTGGAAAAAAATTGCCTATGTCATGACCAGAGATGTGTCTCTAACTCTGTTAATTTTAATAAATCTTCTCTCAGTCTTTTGGTCTGTAAATATATCTAGAACTTTGCGGTTAGACATAGCCTTCATTCGTATAACTCTAATGGGAGTATATTTGACAACACGTTACTGCCTTAAGGATCAAGTGCGCTTAATCTCCTGGGTATCTGGTCTATTAGTGGTTATAAATCTATTCGTTTGTGTAGTATTTCCATCTTACGGCATTGGAGTTAACCCTAATGATGCCACTAAATTAGCATGGACAGGTATCTATGGCTTTAAGCAATTTTTGGGACGTATAATGGCTTTAACAGCTAGTATTTTTATAGCTCATCTTCTAAATAAGGATAGTAATCGTTGGCTTGCACTAGTAGGTGTCATTTTTTCAATCGCTATGCTCCTACTTTCTGACAGCAAAACATATCTCATAGCCACTGTTGTCTGTATTTTGCTTCTACCTATATACAAAATAGCGAAGCAGCGAGCTACCCTTCGAGCAATTATGTTGTTTTTTGTGCTGGTTATTGTTGTCGCCACTGGCTACTTAGTAGCGGTTAATATACAAACTATATCAACTAATTTTTTAGGTAAAGGCGAGAGCTTTAATGGACGTACTCCTATATGGACATTAGCAATTCAAAAGCTCATGGACAGACCATGGTTAGGCTATGGCTATGGAGCATTTTGGCCTTCTGAATTTGGTGAAGAGATTGCTCGTGAAACTTGGATAGGACGCAATTTTACAGATCTATCTACTCTGCATGCTCACAATACTTTCTTAGAAATAGGTCTAGAGATAGGGTTAATCGGATTAACACTACTCTTATTCAATATTACCATGGTTCTAAGAAGAGTATTTAAATTGCTACACTTATTCAAAACCCTAGAATTTTTCTGGATGCTGGAATTTCTAGCTATTCAGTTGGTAGGTAGTATGAGTGAGCAACCAACTTATTTATCACCATATCATATTTACTGGATTATTTATGTGATGATTGCGTTTTCAACAGCTCGCGAACTAAGTCGTATTAAGCAAAAGTTAGGTTATATTAATGAAAATTCTCCAAGTTCACAACACCTATAAACATTCGGGTGGTGAAGAAGTTGTCGTCGCTGGTGAATTTGAAATGCTCAAGCAGTATGGACATGAAACTCACCAGTTGATTGTTGAAAACTCAGGTATTGAGGAGAACAACACTCTAACAAAAGCTCATATTGCCTTGCAATCAATCTGGTCTTATGACTCTTATCAGAAAATAGGTAAAAAGTTGCAAGAGTGGAAACCAGATATTGTTCATGTTCACAACACTATTCCTTTAATTTCACCATCAGTGTATGCTGCTTGTGGTGATGTGGGCGTCCCTGTGGTTCACACTTTGCACAACTACAAACTTATTTGCCCTGGAGCTTATCTTTACCGCGATGGAGGTGTTTGCGAAGATTGTATTGGAAAACCAATTCCCTATCCAAGTGTCATTCATGGCTGCTACCGTGGTAATCGTTCTCAAACTGCTGTAGCCGTTGCAGGTCTGACAACCAATCGACTGCGAGGAACTTACAAAAACGAAGTGGATATCTACATTGCTTTGACTAGATTTGCTCGTCAAAAGTTTATCGAAGGTGGTCTACCTACTGAAAAAATTGCAGTAAAGCCTAATTTTGTCAACTCAAATATTGAAATAGGTGAGCATAGGGGCGGATATGCATTATTTGTTGGTAAGCTGGTTCAATATAAGGGAATAGAAACACTCCTTAAAGCTTGGCATCTTCTAAATGAATTTATTCCTTTAAAAGTTGTGGGTCAGGGACCGCTGGAAATTTTGCTCAAGAGTAATTTACCCAATAATGTTGAATATTTGGGACTCTTACCAAGAGACAAGGTTATTCACCTCATGCAAAATGCTAGTTTCTTGATATTCCCTTCTGAGTGGTATGAAGGTTTTCCCATGACTGTGACTGAAGCTTTTGCGACAGGTTTACCTGTCATAGCTAGTCGCATAGGTGGTCTTACAGAAATTGTAAAAGAAGGCTACTCTGGTTGGCACTTCACTCCACAAGATGCCCAAGATTTGGCTCATACAGTACAACTAGCTTGGTCGGATACTACAGAACTACAACGTCGGGGTGTTATGGCTCGTAAGCAATACGAAGACTACTACTCCTTGGAAAAAAACTATCAAATGCTCATCAGTATTTACGAAACTGCTGTTGCTTGGCATCAGGGTCGTAATTCCTTGAGTGTGTTCTGAAGGGATGAACCTTGCAAAATTAACAACATTAAAAATGAAAATATCAATAGTTACACCCGTATATAACGGTGAAAAAACTCTCGAAAGAACTATTTTGAGTGTTATTAATCAGTCACTGGATTCTGAGCTTGAGTACATTGTTATAGATGGTGGCTCAAAGGATAAGACTGGAGAAATACTTAATAGGTATTCCCAGCAAATAGGCATCATAATTTCTGAGAAAGATAAAGGTGTCTATGATGCGATGAATAAAGGTATATCTCTAGCTACAGGTGACATAATTGGCATTATAAACTCTGATGATTGGTATAACGATGGAGCTTTAAGAAGCGTAGAACAAACCTTTCTGAAATATCCAGAAACTTCCATTGTTCACTCGCCTGTAAAAAATTACATGGGAGATAAGTATTTAAGTACATTTAACCCAGGGAAATTGGAAAATCTAGTATTTAGGCTATCCGTCGCTCATCCTAGCTGCTTTGTAAAAAGGGAAGTTTATGAGCAACTAGGGTTATTTGATTTGAGTTACTCTATGGCTGCTGATTATGACTTCATATTCCGAGCATATATCTCCGGAGCTAAGTTTCACTGTGTTGATACTCCGCTTGCTTCTTTCTCCCTCAATGGTATGACTGGTAAACTAACAAACAGGTTGAAAATGATTCACGAAAGTTGGCGAGTAGGTTCTAAATTTGTTCGAGAAACCTCAGACAATTTAGAAGCTCAGCATCGCATATTCTATATCAAATGGTTTGTCAGGGAACTAGCTACTCTTCCAATTAAATATTTTGACCCGTTCATCGTTATCAAAGTTAAAGGCTACTTAAGGCAAAAGATTGGTAAATTGTCATCTGATGAGTATGGAGCATGGTAGTCAGTTTAATATGGTGCTTGATAGCAGAAAGTTTACAAAAGGGTAAGGAGACAACCATCTAAATGAAAAAAAATGATGAGATATTCTTACTTGGAACTAGGTTTCATAAAGTAAGAGTTCAGGAACTAATAGATTATGTTGTCAATGCAGGAAAAATTGACAAAAAGACAGTTATCGGTAATGTAAATGTTCGGAGCATGAATTTTGCTTACGAACTACCTTGGTATAAAGATTTCCTCAATAAATCAGATCTAGTATTTTGTGATGGGTTTGGTGTCATATTAGGTGCAAAAATCCTTGGCTACCATGTAGACTCAACTCATCGCATGACCTGTCCAGACTACATAGAAGACCTAGCATTAGCTTGTGAGAGGGAGAATGTTTCCTTATTTCTACTAGCGGGTAAGCCAGGTACAGTAGATAAAGCGATCGCTAAGCTGACAGCAGTTGCACCAAACTTAAAACTGAAGGGACATCACGGTTATTTTGAGAAGTCTGGGAAGGAAAATGAATTTGTCATCCAAGAAATCAATGAATTTAAGCCAGATGTCTTGTATATAGGCTTTGGTATGCCATTGCAGGAACGTTGGATTTTGAATAATTTAGAGCAAGTAGAAGCAAAAGTTTTTCTGCCTCTGGGTGCATGCCTTGATTTTTATACTAATACCGTATACAGGGGTCCGCGCTGGATGACTGATTCGGGATTTGAGTGGTTAACACGATTGGTCACAGAACCCCACCGTCTTTGGGAACGTTATATTATTGGAAATCCGCTGTTTTTTTATCGTGTCTTGGAAGAACGGATAGCAAAAGGCTTGAGAAAGCTTTGCAAATCATAAAAGTGCAAATTGGTTCAAATTTTTGAAAAAATCTATCTGAGGAGTTTTTGCCATGACTAAATCATAATCATTCATAGACATTTGCTGATAGATTTTTACCTGAGTCGGAAGTTCGCATGGAATGCGGCGATAAAAAGAGCCTTGGATCATGTGCCTCAAGTAGGACATTTTCCATATTGTGCCCAAAATCACAAATTTTATTTTAGGGGACGTTAAGGGTCATGAAGATAGCTTATGTAACCACCTATGATGCTAGAGATGTTCGGCAGTGGTCAGGGACAGGTTATTACGTACCACAATCTCTGAAAAATCAATCCCTATTAGTTGAGTATATCGGCCCTTTAAGGGAAAAGTATTCACGGCTTTTTAAAGTCAAGAAACTTTTATACAGCTCTTTTTTTCGCAAAAGGTATCTGAAGGATAGAGAACCTCTAATACTCAAACACTATGGATATCAAGTTAGCGAAAGATTATCTAGTCTGAATCCAGATATAGTATTTAGTCCAGGAACAATTCCCATTGCTTATCTTGAATGCAGTCAACCTATAGTTTTTTGGACAGATGCTACATTTGCGGGAATAGTAAATTTCTACCCGGAATTTAGCAATTTATGCCAAGAAACTATTAAAAATGGAAACGCCATGGAACAATCTGCTCTCGCCAGATGTAAATTAGCTATTTATTCATCTGAATGGGCGGCTAAAACAGCTATTGAAAATTATAACGTAAATCCAGAAAAAGTA
The DNA here is from genome assembly GCA_016903675.1 of Stigonema ocellatum SAG 48.90 = DSM 106950. Classification (GTDB taxonomy): domain Bacteria; phylum Cyanobacteriota; class Cyanobacteriia; order Cyanobacteriales; family Nostocaceae; genus Stigonema; species Stigonema ocellatum. The sequence continues at coordinate 9,494 of JADQBA010000144.1, forward strand.
AAAGTAGTTCCTTTTGGTGCAAATATTGAAGGTCACAAGGAAATTGACGATATAAAGCTGATTCTGGAGTCAAAACCCAGAAATAAATGCAAATTACTGTTTTTAGGCGTGGATTGGTTCAGAAAGGGCGGAAACATAGCTCTTGAGGTGACTAAACAGTTGAATCAGGGAGGTATCACTGCTGAGCTTACAGTAGTTGGATGTCAACCAGTTGTAGATGGTTCTCTTCCTAGCTATGTCAAAGTTTTAGGTTTCATAAATAAGTCTACACAAGAGGGAAGACAACAACTTGATAAACTCATAACCGAATCTCACTTTTTAATTTTACCTTCAACAGCAGACTGTACTCCCATCGTTTTTTGCGAGGCTAACTCATTTGGTGTTCCTTGTATATCTACCAATGTAGGTGGAATCCCAACAGTTATTAAGGATGGTCTGAACGGTAAGTTATTTTCAAGAACTGCTGAAATTTCCGATTACTGTAAATTTATCTCTGATCTTGTCTCAAATTATTCTCAGTATCAATCCTTAGCTCTTTCTTCGTTTAATGAGTATCAGAAACGCCTGAATTGGTCAGTAGCCGGAAAAACCGTCAAAAGCTTACTAAAAGAGTTAAATTAATGTCAAGAAATCCGGTGAAAATACTGCTATAACTTTATAGGCGCGTGAAAGATCATGGAGGCTCTACCACATTCAAGCATAGATCTTACAGCTTAAACACAGGAGGAATAATCATGCCTTCCAAATCTATATCAGCGGTAAGTTTTAAACCTGACATAAGGTCAGCTAGAGGTACAAGGATACAGAGAGGATTAGCTACAAGATTTGTGCGCATAGTCACACTGATCTTGCTAGATGTCATTGCTTTGACTTTAGCTTGGAAATTGGCAGTATTTTTTGGAACTCCATTAGAGTCCCCTTGGACACAAAAATCATCTTTCTTTGCGTTAATTCTGATAGTAGAAATCGGCATGATGGCTGCACAAGGACTATATTCTGCTGGCATTCATCGTCGGAACTATCTTAGTCTACTCAAAACAGTTTCCCTGTCAGAAGTTTTTCTCCTACTCATTGCTTTTCTCTACGAACCAAATTACTATGTTTCTCGCTCAACTTTTATCATTTTTTGGTTTTTGTCTGTAGCCTTCGTCTGTACTGAGCGCTTTCTGTTTGATTTTGCTACTAAACTCCTGCGTAGCAGAGGAGCAATTCGTTATCCTGTTTTTCTGATCGTTGATGCGCCAGAACAAGCGGCTCATCTGAGCTTAATAGAACAAGAAAATTGCTACACAGTACAAGGAATAGCTGACTCTAGCTGCCTTGATCTCTCTAACCGAGAGGCTACCTTAGAATCTCTTCGCAACCGTGGCATAGTAGAAGTTTTTGTTTCTTGGAGCGCAATCCAGAATCGTCTATATGTTTGCTGGAATTTTTATACGGCAGGCATTACTCTGAGAATACTCCCAGCACAAAGTGAGGTTCGTCATCCTAAATCTGTATTCTGGATGATTGGTGAAGTCCCTTGTTTGACAATTCCAGCACCAATTCTCACAGGGAGCGATTTCTGGATTAAACGCTGTTTTGACCTTTGTTGTGCCAGTGTTTTGTTACTTCTATTCTCACCTCTGTATCTGGCGATCGCTGTGCTGATTAAGCTAGATTCTCCGGGATCGGTCTTTTTCAAGCAAGACCGAATTGGTCTGCATTGTCAGAAATTCAAGATGTGGAAATTCCGGACAATGGTTGCCAATGCAGAAAAATTGCAAGCAACCCTTGAAGCAAAAAATGAGATTAAAGATGGTGTCCTATTCAAACTGAAAAACGACCCTCGCATCACACGAGTAGGTAAATTCCTACGCCGTTACAGCCTAGACGAATTACCCCAACTGTTTAATGTTCTACTTGGAGAGATGAGTCTGGTTGGTCCTCGTCCTCTCCCTGTACGAGATGTCGAGAGGTTTCAGACAGCACATTTTATTCGCCAAGAAGTTTTGCCGGGTATTACTGGATTGTGGCAAGTTTCTGGTCGCTCGAATATTGATAATTTTGAACAAGCAGTGAAATTAGATATCGCCTACATTGAGAATTGGTCACTCTGGCTTGATCTGACAATCTTGCTGAAAACTGTGCGAGTTGTCTTACAAAAAACTGGTGCTTACTAAATTATGAATTATGAATTATGAATTATGAATTCAAATAAAATTCATAATTTGTTGACATAGTTAGGTTGATTTGCCTGTAATAATAAGAGGATTTACGTAATTTTCGCTTTTGGGTTCAGCAGTGTTTCAACCTTTATTCTCAACTCTTCCCGTAGCTTTCAAGAAACACAGGGGTGTAGGGGTGTAGTTTCATTCTGTGTAGGGGGAATTCGTGTTTGTTTCATTCATAGGGGGTGGCGTAACTCAGATCTTGCACCACTGTCTTGTTGCAAAAATCAAAGCCTAAAAACCCTATGATTACGTAGGCAGGGCTAGAGCTTACCAGCCCTCCCACAAGGGAGGTGCACTCTGCTTGCGCTCTAACTATCGCGCTCTTAGCAATCCCTTCATCCTATAGAAACACATTTTTCCCCTACACAGAATGAAACTACACCCCTATACCCCTGTGTTCCTTAAGAGGTAGCCATCGCCCTGCTGATAGATATGATGTGACTCCGGAACATGGTACCTTCTTGGTAGAAAAATCAGGCTTATTGTCCACCGGCTGAGAAGAAATGACAATTCACAATCCATAAGAATGCAACACAAACAAAAGATAATGGCAATTGGCTGGATTGCCACAGCCTTTGCAACTCTCGTAGCCCTGACCGTTCATGGGGGCTTGGCGCAAGACATGATGAGCCGGAAAACTATGTCCACCGAAGGTGGCTTGAAGATGGAGGGGAAGATGGCAAACGGCAACATGAACATGAACAACGGCACGGTGCAAAGCAATGCCCTTGCACAAGTAGATCCCAGCCGCATCATTGCACCTCCTGCGCCTAAAAACATAGCAAATTACGGCATCTCGGAGTCGAAAGATTATCAAGTCGAAGTCAACGGCAAGCCTGTGCACGTTTACACCGCGACAATATATCGTGTTGGTGACTACAAAGATGGTCCTAAGGACGAATCATCCTTGACTCAGGCATCCTTCGTTTCCTTCGACTTTAGCGGCACTGCTAACCTCAAGATCATCTCCTTGCATCCGGTCAAAAACGCGACCCTGCGCCCTCTTTCAGCGGGTGTTGTGCCCAAAGTTCAGGGAAACACGGTTTCTTTTGCTCTCAATAAACCGCGCAAGCTGATGCTGGAGATTAACGGGGAGAAAAAGCGCTCTACTTTAGCTCCGGCGCGCCCCTTGTTTGTATTCACCAACCCCATTGAAACGAACCCGCCCAAACCAGGCGCGCAGGGTGTCACATATTTTGGTCCTGGCATCCATCATATCGGCCACTATCAGATCAAAAGCAACGAAACCGTTTACATTGCTGGCGGAGCCGTCGTCGAAGGCACGCTGTTTGCGAACGGGGCGCAGAACATCAAGATTTTAGGGCACGGTATCCTCGACGGTTCTCAGACTCCAAGTAAAAAGTATCTGGGCATCGACATCTATAACTCTAAAAACGTGCTGATTGACGGCCCGATCATCCGTGACTCGCCCCACTGGACGATTGTGCACACACGCAGCGAGAACGTGACGATTCGCAACGTCAAAATCCTCAACCACCGCATCAACGGCGAAGGCTTGGACATTTCCAACTCTCGCCAGGTGAGAATCTCGGACAGCTTCATCTACGCGTCAGACGACAGCATCTCCGTTAAAGGCTGCACCTGGTGGCATAACAATGCTGACCAGTGGAATGCTGAAGATGTTACCATCACCGATTCAACCTTGATGAGCGCTTTTCAAGGTTTCGGCATCCGCGTTGGGGACGAGACGCGAGCGCCAGAACTCAAAAACCTCACCTTCCGGAATATTGATTTCTACGGTTCCGGGGGTCCGATGGCCATCATCAATGGTGACCGTGCCATGATCAGCGATGTTCGGGTGGATAACTGGAGGGTTGAACGCTACATAGGCTGGGTTTTCTATTTTATTATAGACAAAGGCATGTACAGTGTAGACCCACAATTCGGTCGAATCAACAACCTAGACATCCGCAATATCAATGTTATGGAGTTCTACGGCGAAGGTGGCTCCAACGTGGCTGGACACGACGCGGCACATCCTATTACCAACGTCCTCTTCCAGAATGTGAAACTTGCGGGCAAGCCTTTGATAAACATTGACCAGATTCCCGGTCGCATTTATCCCCTCGAACGCCCGGTGACGAAAAATTTCGTAGAAAATCTACGCATTATCCCATGAAAAAGTGAAATCGAAAACGATGAATAACATTTGTCCTGTTTGTGGAAGTGAAAGAAATGAAGTTCTGTACGAGGTCAGCTGTGACGATTCCGCAAGGCATTTTATCGTTAATAGGAAATGTGAGAGATTTTCACAACTTCGCACCCACCTTGAGAATTTGTGGGGAGCAAATTCCTGCTGTGTTTTAAGATGTGGGGATTGTGGCTTCTCTTACGCTAATCCGTATATTGGTGGTGACAAGAAATTTTATGACCTTGCTTACCAGAGAAACACAGATGCATACCCTACTTGGAAGTTTGAATTTCAAGAAACGTTTAATTTTCTTTCATCACTTTGCCTTGAAAGGCTAGAGGATTTTCCCGTGTTAGAGGTGGGTGCAGGAGATGGAGCATTTATCCGTAAATTAACGGAAATAGTTCCGAGCAATTTTATATGGGCGACTGAATTTAGTGATTATGGTGCACAGCAGATTAGAAAGTTGGGTGTGCAAGTTAGCCAGGTAGATTTTCGAGAGCAAGAGGAATGGGATAATAAATTTGCAGCTATCTGCTTATTTCAAGTTTTAGAACACCTAGACGATATCCCCAAAACTTTTGAAGCGATTAATCGAATTACTAGAGAGAATGCATACTTGTTCATAGCCGTTCCGAATAATAAAAGGATTGACTTCAACGAAAGCAATGGAGCACTCCTGGATATGCCTCCAAACCATATTGGCAGGTATACGGAAAATTCTTTTAAGGTCATTGCTCAAAAGTTCGGATGGACTATTGAAGATTATAAAATAGAGCCTGCAAGCCTTAAATCATTTCTTGATGAGTTCGCCTTATACAAATATTTGAGAAACACCCAAACTGACAACTCACTAGATTATTTAATCGAATCTAGTCGATTACTTAGGAAATTGTTCAAAAATTCCAGAGTTGCACACTTAAAAAAACTGTACAGGGCAAAAATAGCGATGCACTATCAAGAAGCTCTCGGTTCATCTCAGTGGATTGCACTACACAAGAAATCACATGAATAGTAAGCGTTCAGGGGGTAGAAGGGCGATCGCGAAAAATGACAACCAGAATCTGGTAATGTAAGAAACATTGAACAGCAGCGCCTAAACTATCTAGAGCAAGTCCCCTCGTCAGATTGGGAAGGAACTCCAGCCAGTGTCAAGAAACTTTCCCCCTAACCCCTACACCCCCACTTGCATATAACATTTGCAAAAAAACCTTATGTTCATCTTGTTACCCTTTATTTCATTAATCTTTCTCTCTATGATTTTTCATCAAACAGAGAATTGCTGGCGCGGTTCGGTACTATCAGCAGCTATTGTTTGGGGACTGCTGTTGACTGCTATTACTGAAGTTTTAAGTTTGGGTAGATTACTGACATTTTACTGGTTAATAGGAATATGGTTATTGATAGATTTTGTACTAATTTTTATTTATTTTAGATTCTTTAGAAAAAGCAACAGGCTTAGTAATCAAAGGTCAGATCTCAAGCTATCGTCGTTCTCGAGCCTATTATTGTGTGGTGTGGCGTTTATAGTGGCGACGGTTGGGTTAACTGCCTTGATAGCATCTCCTAATAACTGGGATTCTATGAGTTATCGTCTGGCTCGTGTAGTTCACTGGATTCAAAATCATAGTGTCGCATATTACCCAACCTCCTATCTCCCACAGCTATACCAAAAACCTTGGTCAGAATTTACTATCATGCATTTTCAGATTTTAAGTGGTGGGGATCACTTTGCTAATCTTGTGCAATGGTTCAGTATGGTCGGTTGCATTATTGGGGTATCACTTATTGCTAAACAAATTGGCGCGGATTTCCGTGGTCAGGTTTTGTCTGCTGTAATATGCGCCACTATTCCTATGGGAATTCTTCAGGGTTCTAGCACTCAAGGTGATTACGTAGTTTCTTTCTGGTTAGTTTGTTTTGTTTACTATGTCCTTTTAGCTCTGCCGGAAAGAAAAATTAGTGCTAATTTATTAAAACTCGGTGCTAGCTTAGGACTTGCTTTCTTTACTAAGGGAACATCTTATATTTACGCATTTCCTTTTTTTGTTTGGTTTCTGGTGTCAGGTGTAAAACGTTTTGGATGGACATTATGGAAGCAATTTTTATGGATAACACTTTTAGTTATTGTTATCAATATAGGTCACGAAATTCGCAATATAGATTTGTTTGGACGACCTCTAGCTTCAGGAGAAGAAAAATATAGTAATGATGTGTTTACTATTTCAGTACTCTTATCAAATATCATTAGAAACATAGGGTTGCATATTTACATACCTAGTCAATTCGTGAGAAATTTTATTGAAGGATTAATCCGCCTAATACACCAATTTTTAGGTATCGGTATAAGTGACCATCGCACAACATGGCCAGACACAGAATTTCGCCTCCCGTCGGATCTTCCGTCTCAGCTAGCTGAAGATTCAGCACCCAATACAATTCATTTATTATTAATAATAGGAACAATTAGTCTTTTTTTTAAACAAAAAAAAGAAAATAAATTGGTAATTTATTTGATATGTCTAATAAGTGGCTTTTCACTATTCTGCTTTATTCTTAGATGGCAACCATGGCATAGCCGTCTTCATTTACCTATTTTTGTACTGTTTTCTGCATTTGTCGGTGTAATTTTATCAAGGCTATTGTATCGTAAAATAGCAAATTCTGTAGCTTTGATTCTCATCCTATCATCGTTTCTATGGGTCTTCTGTAATACAAATCGCCCTCTCGTATCCCCAATAAGTAAAAAAATTCTCACACCTAGCAGTTACGAAAATATCTTCAACACCAGTAGAATTGACCAATACTTTAGAAATCGTCAAGAATTAAGGAAGCCTTACACTGGAGCCGTATCATTTTTGAATTCTCAAAAATGTTCAAAAGTTGGTTTGTCATTAGGCGCTGATGATTGGGAATACCCATTTTGGATACTTTTGCAAAAAAACCATAACGATAAAATCTATCAGATTGATCAGGTTAATGTAGAGAATATATCGGCAAAGAAATCTCAAGTTTATCCCCATAATAACTTTGTACCTTGTGCTATCATTTCCGTAAAAAAAGAAGATATTATTAACTCGAAAGCTAATTACGTCAAAGAATGGTCAATAGACCCAGTTAGTGTCTTTATTAAAAGATAATGATGTAATCTAGTGGAGATTTTTTTTGCTGACTTCGATTAATTATCTGGTTCAGTTACTGATAAATTTTAATGAATGGTTCTTGACTCCTATAGCAATCCTCCGCTTTCTTTGTGAGAAAATGCGTAGGAAACACCAAAAATTTATACAGGGAAAGCTTGATAAGCATGTGCGTGATTTAAAGCGATTACAGGTGAATATTATTTTATTTACAAAAAGTCATAATTAGGTAAAATTAGGTAAAGCGGTTTTAGCAAAAGTGTCAACAATTCCATGCAACTGAAACTCAGTGCATCACAACTTCCCTTCGCCTCGCTCCTGTTGATTGCGCCCTTTTTCCTGTGGGGTACAGCAATGGTGGCGATGAAAGGAATCATACCCCACACCACGCCACTATTCATGGCAGGAGTGCGTCTAGTACCAGCAGGTGCGTTAATCTTGATAGCAGCAGCATTTATGGGTAGACCTCAACCTAAAGGTTGGGCAGCGTGGCTGTGGATTGCCTTATTTGCCTTGGTGGATGGGGCACTATTTCAAGGCTTTTTGGCTGAGGGATTACTTAGAACAGGTGCGGGCTTGGGGTCTGTGATGATTGACTCTCAACCTTTGGCTGTTGCACTGTTGTCGTTGTGGCTATTTAAGGAACATATTGGTTGGTGGGGATGGCTGGGACTAGCATTGGGAGTCATAGGTATTAGTTTAATTGGCTTGCCCAATGATTTCATTTTGGGTATTATATCTTTTCCTGGGGTTTCAATCACAGGCTCTCCCCACTCCCTACTTGCTAGCGGCGAGTGGTTAATGCTATTAGCAGCACTGAGTATGGCAGTGGGAACGGTGATGATCCGGTTTGTGAGCCGCTATGCTGACCCCGTAACCGCAACAGGATGGCACATGATTATCGGTGGATTGCCATTGTGGGGGATTTCATCTGTGGTAGAATACCATCAGTGGCAAAATCTTGTACCATCAGACTGGATGGCTTTAGCTTATGCCACAGTATTTGGAAGCGCGATCGCCTATGGGTTGTTCTTCTATTTTGCCTCTAGTGGCAATCTCACCAGTCTCAGTAGCCTCACCTTCCTTACACCTATATTTGCCTTATTATTTGGCAACTTGTTACTTAAGGAAGTTCTCCACCCATTGCAGTGGGTAGGTGTTAGCCTGACTTTAATTAGTATTTATCTCATCAATCAGCGCGACACCTTGGCCGGGGCAAATCAGACTGTTGCTGTCACAGGTGAACAAACTACACAGCAGCAACCAGTGTTGGAAGCATCTACCCAGAAGCTAAATCCCTTAACCATTACGGTCAACACCCCGCTCTGAAGAGACGGGGCTTCGTGCCTCCCTTTTTGGATAGTTGAACCGTATTCGTGCCTCGCACACTACGTTATCGGCAAGTGTTCAAGTTCCTACTCCGGGATGCGACGCCAGTCCCGCGACCCTAGAACCGAGTGGTTAAACAGTTTTACGAGGACTGTTGAGACCGTGCTGCTTGGATAGTACCGACCGATAACATTGACTAGGCGAACATAACCCCGTTTGGGAGGCTCTCCGGAGCAAAACCATTATGCGTACAGGGTGAACAACTTGAGGCGGTAACTGTCCCATCGAAAGTACATTACAAAAGTACACCGAGTTAAGTAACCCCAAGGCGGTAATGGAGTATTCACAACAGTAAAGCCGTCCTAAAAGGACGGGGTTTCAGACCCAAGATTTTCGATGTGGCTTTGCCGATGCTCAATCGTAATAATCACTTCTATGACCTGTGTGGGATTTTACCCCACCTCAGCAGCTGCTATACAGCACCTAGCACCCGAAATTTTAAAACTTGCTTCTGCGGATTCCACACACACTGTGGGACTCCCCACTCTTAGACTTGGGAGTACAGGTGAGGAAGTAAAACTACTGCAAACCAAACTCAAGCAGTTAGGATATTACAATGACCTCATAGACGGGCTTTATGGTGACACTACGAACCAGGCTGTCTCTAAGTTTCAAGGAGCGAAGGGATTAAGAGCAGACGGTGTTTATGGGACCCAGACTAGAGAGAAACTTGAGGCAATAGCTAGCAAGAAACTGCTATTATCCGCTACTACCAGTTTTACCCCTGAATCAAAGATAAAGCAAGAGGGAGAACAACAAGATTTAATCTGGTGGTTACTAGTGAGTATGGTCGCTTTAGGAATTTTTGGGTCACTCCTGTTTCTCATAAAATGGTATGGAAATCTCAAAAAAGACCCAAAATCAGAAACCTCTAACTTGAATCAAACTAAACTAGTTACGCCGTCCTCACAACAGTTAGACACCACCACACCACCCCCCACAGAATTATTGCCACTAGAAACAACTTCCCGCCTTGCCAAAGTCAACATCGTTGACGAATTGATGAAAGAATTACACAGTCCCGATCCAACACAGCGGCGCAAGGCTATCTAGAGAGCTGGAGGCTTCGAGTCAGTATCGAGGCACTTGACTCGCGCCTCAAGTGAAGTGCCGTTCGCTTCGAGGACGATGGGTCACTCTTTTCATAACACCGTATCATTCTTGCATAAACAAACCTCTCCTCTGATAGCCTCGTTGGTCATCTTATATCGGTACGTGCCATACGCTAGTCATCGCTAGATGAAGAGCCGGACAGGAGCACATAAGCACTGTGCATTGGTTAGTCTCATCCGGTCAGATCGATATGACAATGGCCAAGATCAGTGCAAGTTCCTTCCTCTTGAGACCGACGAACTCCGACGCCTCAATCAGGTCGCCACGTCGGTAGCGCGCCGTGAGCTCACAGCTGTGTGGGGCTGCTAGAAGTTTGGCAGCAAGACGGTCGCACAACTGCAAGGAATGATCAAATCGAGTGGAGAGAAGAGCGGCGATCAAGTGATGGAAGAGGATGCGGCGGACGAGGAGGAAGACGAGGAGGAAGATGAAGAAGACCATGTGCAAAGCGTCAGCAACCTGAGCTTGCGCCTACTACGCACATCAAGTGGGAACCATTGGGAGGGAGGCGTTTTTGAGCACAGTACAGTGCTGGACGACGATAATGATGCGAAAAGTAGCAATGATGAATGAAAATAGTTGCTCGTCCGCCTGCTTGACATCTCAGATTTGTAGATATAGTGGGATGAATTAACTCTAGATTACCTGCGCGACATGGATGATTGCTGGAGAGATGTTCAAAGCGGCCGAATGAACGAAACTTCCCCACTAGTCCACTTGGCCGCATTTTAGGTTTGGCACAGCAGCACAGCGTGATACGGACTTAGGTGGAGGGGTGTAAGTCTAGCTGCAGCCTTTCATTACTCATGGCTGGTCCCGAGAAGGCGCAGCGTAGTGAAGTCTTCTGCCGCTCGATCCGTTACGTGCGTGATCTCTCTCTCTCTCTTGGAGCCAATGGGCGCATGCCTCAGGCTTAACTCTACACCCGCCGTTGTTCTACTTGCATTCTAACATCGCTTCAGTACTCCTATCTCCCTGGCGTGTATTTTCAGCGGCCACTCTTTGCTCGAGAGCGTGCCGAGGGCTTCTACCGCACCACCGCTTACGTCCTTGGTCTGATTGGCGCCAATATCCCGCTGCTTGTGATAGATGTGCTGTTGTTTGCTTGTCCCTTTTATTGGATCTCTGGCCTGCGAAGGGAGGCAGGTACGTGCAATCACAACGTCTTGTCCGTCTCTCATCCTATTAGACTCGTTCTTCTTCTTCCTACTAGTGCTGCTGTTGTTAACTCTCTGCCTTGTGGTGTTTGCGCATGCAATCGCCGTATGGAGTCCGACGCCCGTGACAGCGGGCATCATCTTCTCAACCACGTTCTCATTCATGGCGCTCACCGCTGGCTTCTTCCTGTGCGGAGCTCATACATGTGTTGATGCGTATGACCTGACACTTTGCAGCATTCTTAGCCGAATGCCTGGATACCTCGTGTGGGGATATTGGATAAGTGTGTTCCACTGGTATTTAGAGCCGCTCTCTGTCAGCAATTTTCAAGGCCGCGCCATTCATTGCACAGCATCGCAATTCACTCAAGTACCCATCACGCTCCCCAGCGGTCAAGTGGTGACGCAGCCCTTCTGCCCCATCACATCAGGCAATCAGCTGCTGGCGCGTCTCGATCTCGTTATCGACCGTCTGTGGGTGGGACCAGCGGTGCTGTTCGGTCTCTTTTTCGGCTTCCTCATCCTCACCATGCTCGGCTTGCGCATCCTCAAGCCAATTCAGAGATGAGACCGTGTACATTTTGTGCGGTGAAACGGAGAAGGAGCAGGATACATGAACTAAGTAAAGAGTTAAGGGTTATACTACTTTTTTACAGGGTAGCAGAGTGCGATGTGGCTCAAACTTTGGATACTGATTGAAATACATGTGTTCTACAGTATTCATCCAGGGTTGGCCATATTCGGTGCAGGCGTTGTAGAGATCAAGTTGATCGAGTTGAGGAAATATTTTTGCTCAGGAGG
>JADQBA010000275.1 GCA_016903675.1 Stigonema ocellatum SAG 48.90 = DSM 106950
AGCAACGGAGTTCAAAATTCATATAAAAACGATAGATAACGCCTTAGTGATGCTTGTAAAGCAAGACGTTCTTATTCGTAAAGACAAGGGATTATATTTAGGAAATCCGCTCTTATTTGGAAAGGGAGAATGGAAAGATATTAGAGAACTGAGATTAACAATTCACTATACTAAGGAAGGTCGTACTATGACTGCTGAGGTATTGCAGGAGGAAGAGGAACCTGAATTAGTATAGATAAAGCCATTAGCTAAAACGGAAGTCGGCTCTGGGGAGGCCCAACCGAGCAGGGATAAGCTAATCCACGTACAACCGTGCGTTGCCCCGATCTTGATAGCTCCAAGCCAGATCGGGGCTTTTTGTATTAGAAATTATTCTTTTTCCAGCCACTTGCGAAGTATGACCCGACATATACCGACCAAAGTAAGCGCTCCTAACAACCAGAGAAAAAGGTCTTCCATAGTTTATAAGGTGTCTGCGACGCGTCTTTTAATTAATAGGTTTTTTTTAGGCATATCCCACCCCAACTGTACAGTTGTACGTTAACCATGATAGCCTTTAATGCTACTGGGAGTGCTCGCAATATCAAACCAAAATTGACATAGCAGTTCCATATGATTGGTTAATCGTTCAAAACTGGATGGCTTGATAATAAACCCATTGGCTCCAATCTGATAGGCTCTTGAAACATCTGGCTTATAACTAGACACCGTCAACATCACCACAGGAATTGTCTTATATTTTTCAGATGTCTTTAGTGCTTCTAGTACTTGAAAACCGTTAGTGCCAGGCATGTTGATGTCCAAAAGAATTACACTAGGCTGCTGATGTACAGCAAGCCAATTAAATAGCTCAGTTCCGCTTTGAAGTCCACTAAGCTGACAAGCAAATGTGGAATTTGCCATGGAGTGTTCTACCAGGTAAATATAATCGGGGTCGTCATCGACGATTACAATTCGGTTCTTGCTGTTCATTTTCATCTTAAGAGGAAGATATGTGGTTGATTTTGACGCAAGTACGATGTCTAGTGGATAAATTTCAAAATAAGGAACACTTAGTTTATAAAAACTGACAAAAATCAGCTTATCTTCTCAACAAAGTATTTTTTTGCGGCCCGGTTCTTTTACAGAAGTATAACGCACTATACTTTGCCCTGCCTGACACCTCCCTTCGGTCGGGTCAGGCAGGGCAAAGTGCGCGCCCTCCGGGACCATTAGAACAAAGGGGAAGAAAAAGTATGAAAGCAGTTTGTCGAGTCGCCAAAGTGAAAGGAGCCGGAAGCATAGGCGGCAAGTCTGATCACAATTACCGTCAGGGTCATGTACCCAATGCCGACCCCGATCGGCTGCACCTCAATCAGGAGTACGTCCTCAACTATGAGAATTTAGCCAAGGCGATTCAGGCTCAACTCGATCATGCCGGCCTTCATCATGTCCGAAAGGATGCCGTTAAGGGCATGGAATTCATTCTCACGGCCAGCCCGGAAGCGTTCAAACGTGATCAGAACGGCCAGTGCGTTGATGACTACCGGCAATCCGATTGGGTAAAGGCCAATCTGGACTTCATGAAAAAGCAGTACGGCTCTAACCTGGTCGCTTTCACTCTGCACCAGGACGAGAAGACGCCCCACATTCACGCCATCGTTGTTCCTATCACTGAAGACAAACGACTTTGCGCAAAGGAGCTCTTCACACCTAAAACTCTACGCCAACTCCAGACTGATTACGCGGCGGCCATGAAACCGTTTGGGTTGGAAAGGGGAATAGAAGGCAGCCGGGCGCAGCATGTGGACATGAAGCATATTTATGGCCTCCAACAACAGGAGCGGCAAACTATCGAGAAGGATTTACAACCCATTCAGACGATCAAGGTACCCTTAACCATCGACAAGCCTGGTCCGCTGGATCTGTTGAATCTGGAACGTTGGAAACAACAGCAGGAAGCCAAAATCAATGCTGAACACAATCGCAGGCTCGACGAAATCAAACAAGCCGCTGAGAAGGCCCTAAAAGCGGCCGTAGCAAACGCAACTGCTAAAGAGCAGGAGAAAGTACTCGCTCAACGACTGACCACCTCAGAGGGCCTAAAACAGACCAATTTCGAGAAAGCCAAAAAAACAGGGGAAGAGCTGGCCACCACGACCAGCAAGATTGACCAGATAGCCGTACTGTTGGATGAAAAGCGACTAAATCCGAAGTGGAGTGAGGGTCGGGCTGACCACCTGCGCAGTAAGATACTGCCGAAGATGGAAGCGGATATCCTGGAGTGTTTAAAAGAGCGCCTAACAGACGATAATGATTTTAACCCCAGGCTTGAAAAGAAGGGGTACAAAATCCTGAAAGATGCCAAAGGGACGTTTTACCTGACTGATCCGAAGACCGAAGTGCGGCTTAACCTGGTTACGGCTCAGATCAAAGGTGAATTTTTGAGCGAACTAGTTCATGAAACGGTACAAAGGGGAATAAAAGAAGAGCAACAAGAAAAACAGAAGAAGGCCCAGAAGCCCGAAGTCAAGAACGACCAAAATCGGGGTTACAAGATCCGGCGTTAACCCCGTACAGTTGGGGTGGGATATGCCTAAAAAAAACCTACGGGGTTTGGGGCGGTAAGCCCCAATCACTAAAAACAAATCCGCTTAAAAAACGGAGTCTGCGACGCTGTAAAAAGTGTGTAATAGTAGATAGAGAGAGAGAGACACTATAAATAATTGATAATCAATTATTTATAGTGATTGCAATCACATCAGTATTGTGATGATCATCACAATAGCTGATTGTGATCTGTTTTTGACCTAATCACATGGAAAAGTGTGCAAATCACTTGTTCATGTGTGAAAAGCACTTAGATTTGTGACGCTAATCACATTGAAATTATGGTTCACGAAAAGGACAATGTTAACTTCGATACTGGAGAAATCAAGCGAGTGAATGCCAACTTCGTACAGTTGTACGATGACCATTTAGACTTGATTATGCTCATGACAAAGGAGAATCCAACGGCCTTGAATGTCTTTCTTTGGGTTGTCAAATACATGGATAATCGAAATGCTTTAGTAGCAAGTCAGCAGGCAATAGCAGACAATTTGGGATTGCATAAGAATACAGTTTATCTCGCTATTAAGTACCTAAAGGAGAAGAAAGCATTGACCGTTTTCAGGTCAAGTAACACACATATTTTTGCATTGAATGCTCAAATAGTATGGAGAGATACAGCAGAAGCTAAGAAATTTGCCCACTTCGATGCTAAAGTATTCATCTCAGAATTTGAGCAACAAGAGGAAGACAAACCATTATTTGATACGCAGTTAGTAGGACACGTTAAGCCACGGCCAACGAAAAAGCGTAATAAAGCCATTAGCTAAAACGGAAGTCGGCTCTGGGGAGGCCCAACCGAGCAGGGATAAGCTAATCCACGTACAACCGTGCGTTGCCCCGATCTTGATAGCTCTAAGCCAGATCGGGGCTTTTTCGTGTCCTACGGCCACGAGGTTTTTTTAGGCATATCCCACCCCAACTGTACGAGGAAAAATAGCGCGAATAACTAAGAACAACAGCTCTTATTCTCTTGGAGAGGGGGGCACTTCATCGTACCGTACGAGCAAAATACACAGCAGTCGCCAGCTAATGGACGTAATACAGTGTGACAGTTCGTGCATTCATAAAAGAATTGGCAAGCATCAGTGGGCATTATCTCAGTTTTGACATAACTGCACTGAGGGCAAGTAATTGTGGATTCTAGCACAAGGGCCATACTACTTAATTTGTCTTAACACTTACAACCTGATAACCTGTGGCGGCTACTGCTTTCTTAATCTCAGCCGTTGATGTTTGCTTAGGGTCATACTTGACTACTGCGTTACCCTGCTGATAAGATACTTTGGTTTCAGCAATTCCTTTTAGCTTACCTACCTCGCTTTTTACATGATGCTCACACCCCTCGCAGGTCATACCCTTAATGGTCACGTAAGCAATTTGTTGAGCCGGTTTGCCCGATTGTTGGGTAATCTGGTTCTTATCCTGGTAAAGCAAATTAGAGTAAGCAGGAAATGTTAGTAACAGTACCGCCATTGCTGTCATTATCCCTAAAAATCTTCTCGTCTGCCAGAAGCTAAGTTTAGCGGGAGTGCATCCACAGGCATCCTTTGTAGTTGGTCTGAGTTGGTTGTACCAAGCCCATCCCAAAGCTCCGATGGAAAGAGTAATAGTGTAAGGCCGTGCTGTTTCTAGCCATCCTAACGAACCAGCCATACCCCCCAATGCTAACAAGGGAGCGATACAGCATAGAGAGGATGTAAAGGCGGTTATAATACCGAGCAGACCAGTTGCTTTCATTACTTAGAGAGATGTAAGTCAGTGAAAGCAAAGTTAGTCAATAAAGCTTAGAACGCTTTTTTTTGGCGGATCGGTAGTTTTTCGCAGCCCGGTTCTTTTACAGAAGTATAACGCACTATACTTTGGTCTGCCTGACACCTCCCTTCGGTCGTTCTCAGGCAGACCAAAGTGCGCGCCCTATGGGACTACTAAACAGAGGGGGAAAAAAGTATGAAAGCGGTTTGTCGAGTCGCCAAAGTGAAAGGAGCCGGAAGTATCGGGGGTAAGTCTGATCACAACTACCGGCAGGGCCACGTGCCCAATGCCGACCCCGAATGCCTGCACCTAAACAAGGAGTATGTGCTCAACTATGAGAATCTAGCCAAAGCCATCGATGCCCGACTTCATCATGCCGGCCTTGATCATGTTCGCAAGGATGCGGTTAAGGGTATGGAGTTCATTCTTACGGCCAGTCCAGAGGCCTTCCAGCGAGACCAGACAGGTCAGGTAATGGGAGACTTACGAGAGTCGGATTGGCTCAAGGCTAACCTGGCGTTTATGAAACAGCGATACGGCTCTAACTTGGTCGCCTTCACCCTGCACCAGGACGAGAAGACGCCCCATATTCACGCCATCGTTGTTCCCATTACCCCCGATAAACGGCTATGCGCTAAAGAGCTGTTTACACCCAAAACCCTGCGCCAGCTCCAAACCGATTATGCAGCAGCCATGAAGCCGTTTGGGTTGGAAAGGGGAATAGAGGGGAGCCGCGCCCAGCACGTGGATATGAAGCACATTTATGGCCTTCAACAGCAGGAACGGCAAACCATCGAGAAAGACTTACAACCCGTTCAGACGATCAATGCACCCCTGACCGTCGATAAGCCGGGTCCGCTGGATCTGCTGAATCTGGAACGCTGGAAACAACAGCAGGAAGCTAAAATCAATGCGGAACACAACCGCAGGCTCGACGAAGTCAAACAAGCGGCCCAGAAGGCCCTAAAAGCCGCCGTAGCGAACGCAACCGCCAAAGAACAGCAGAAAGTACTCTCTCAGCGACTGACCACTTCAGAGGCCCTAAAACAGGCTAATTTTGAAAAAGCTCAGAAAACAGGGAGGGAGTTGGCCACCACGACCAGCAAGATCGACCAGATTGCCGTACTGCTGGATGAGAAGCGACTAAACCCGAAGTGGAGTGAGGGCCGGGCTGATCACCTGCGCAGTAAGGTGCTGTCGCAGATGGAAGCGGATATCCTGGAGTGTTTGAAACAGCGCCTAACGAGCGACAATGATTTCAACCCCCGGCTGGAGAAGAAGGGGTACAAAATCTTGAAGGATGCCAAAGGGACGTTGTACCTGACCGATCCGAAGACCGAAGTGCGGCTTAACCTAGTCACAGCTCAGATCAAAGGTGAATTTCTCAGTGACCTCGTCCATGAAGCCGTACAACGGGGCATAAGAGAAGCCCAACAGGAAAAACAGAAACAGTCTCAGAAGTCAGAAGTCAAGCGTGAGCAAGGTCGTGGCCATAAGCCGGGTCGTTAACCTCCGTACAGTTGGGGTGGGGTATGCCTAAAAAAAACCTATAACTAACACACCCCGACCGTAGGGAGGACCGCCCAAAACTAATGATAAGACAAGAGAATCTTTTGATATACATATATATAGGGATAGTAATCAAATAGCAGTATGTTGGTAATCAAATAGCAGTATGTTGGTAATGGGTTTTTGATTACTAATTGAAATTTGGAATAGTCAAATTTAGTAATTAGAATTGCATGACTATTAGTAATCAAATTATGTGCTATGCCTAAGCGGATTACCTACGAACGAGAAATGCTTAATCCTGAAACAGGAGAGCTCCAGGTTACACATAGAGACTCTGTTTTGCCTAAAGAGCCTGATTACGTTAAGCTTTATTTAGCTGACATAGAGCTTCTTAATAACTTGCCTAAGTGGACAGATCGCATTCTGCACGAGCTGCTACGAATGATGAATTATAAAAATCAAATTGTACTCAATTCGTCAATTAAGAAGGAGATAGCAACGGAGTTCAAAATTCATATAAAAACGATAGATAACGCCTTAGTGATGCTTGTAAAGCAAGACGTTCTTATTCGTAAAGACAAGGGATTATATTTAGGAAATCCGCTCTTATTTGGAAAGGGAGAATGGAAAGATAT
>JADQBA010000228.1 GCA_016903675.1 Stigonema ocellatum SAG 48.90 = DSM 106950
AGCAGGAAAGTTCAAGCTCAATTTATCGCCATCCACATTTAGCCCCACAAAACCAGGAGAGATTAATCCTCCTAACTCAACTCTTCCACCATAAGCATTCAGTTGTCCGCCATCCATGCTAATATTGCCACCAACTAGCAGCAAACTCTTACCATCTGGAACACGCAAACCAGATACATCGAATCCTGCTGGGTCTTTTTCTGCTAGTAGTGCTACTGAGTTATTTTGAATTGACGCTGCTGCAATTTGATTGTAAAATAATGCCGATGGATTGATTGTCAGTAATGGAGAGGGTGCTTCTGGATTGGTAGCACTGAAAAAACCCTGATTACCAAATTGAATTGCATTGGCTGTAGTTCCCACAAACGAGCCTCTCACATCCAGACTGGAAGAAGGTCCAAATATGATGCCATTAGGATTAATCAAGAACAGGTTGGCATTACCCAATACACCGAGCGTTCCGAAAATTTTGGAGGCATTACCCCCTGTCACTCGACTAAAAATGTTCTCAATAAGAGCAGGATTAGTGAAATAGGCTCCTCGTCCAGAATCAATGTTGAATTCCTGAAAACTGTGGAAAAGGTTTCTTCCCCGAATTGCCCCACCATCGATCTGGTCACTAGGGACACCTTTGATCACACTGGGTGTAACAACAGAATTTTCTTCCCCCAAGGTATTATCTGGTATCGGCTTAACCTGTCCTAGGGCGCAATTAGCAGACAATGCAATCGCACCACCCATTGCCATCCCTAAGAACCAGCGACTACGAGTACTTATCCCGGACATTACACCCCCCTAGCTACAGTGTAGTTGCACTCTTACTTGAGTAAACCACAATTAATGTTCGTTAAAGAAAACCCCCGCCTGATAATTTAACAGTGCGGAGAATTTTGTGATTGGTGCCAAAGCGACATCCATTTACTTCTCGGTTCTGGCGCACCAGTTTTATGCCAAAGCTGCCCTTTCGTTACAAAACTTCATCCGCGTGGCTTGTAATAGCCTGCATAGTGCTTGAGCCTCTAAAGACCTACCAGACCTACCCAATTGGGGAGAAGCCGCAGAAATTGCGATCCATTCTATATTTCCCCATTTGGTAGTGTACCTTATTCTACAAGATACTGAGCGCAAGAGAGGACTAGCACGTAAGTCAAGGAATTGACATTCAAATGGAATTGTGCAAGATATGAGATGACCGTCGATTGCAATAAAATCTTCACTTCCCGGAGTAACCCGTACAGATGTGGTTGTAAAATTTTGTAGCTATACTGATACCAGATATTGTAGATAAGTAGACGTGTAGACATGAAGACAATAGCAATCATTTCCGAAAAGGGAGGCGTAGGTAAAACCACGCTCAGCATAAATTTGGGCGTTGCAGCAGCATTGAAAAATAAGGCAACTGCAATTATCGACCTAGATCCACAAGCGAGTAGCTCAGAATGGGGGGATTTACGAGAATCCGATAACCCGGCAATAATTGCCACACCAGCGTCGCGGTTAAACAATGTTTTAGAATCCGCGTCTGAAGAAAAATTTGATTTGATAGTTCTAGATACAGCAGCTCGTGTAGAGTCTAGTGCATTAAATGCTGCAAAGGCGGCAGATTTGATATTAATCCCATGCTGCCCTTCTCTATTCGATATAAAGGCTTTAAAAAATACGATTGATTTAGTCAAAATAGCGAAAAAAACTGCAACATTTGTCTTAAGCTCTGTGCCCACTACAGGGACAGTAGGAGAGGAATCAGCCGAGGCTTTGAAAGATTTTGAATTTCCTTTATGCCCAGTAAAAATCTCAAGCCGAATTGCATTTAAGCGTTCTTTGGTGGAGGGGCAGGGAGTTCAAGAATATGAGCCACGGGGTAAGGCAGCAGAGGAGATAGCTCAGCTATATCAATGGGTTGACAAGCAGCTAAAAAAGCTAAAATAGTCACGTAGGCAAGTAGACGTGTAGACATGGCGACAGAAAAGAAAGTATCACAGCGAGCAAGCAAACTCCAACAAGCTGCAAACGCACAGAAGGTTTCAAAGCCTGCTCCAGTACCCGATACTGAACAGCTTGCCAGTAGTAGTAGGTCAGTTCGACCACCAAGCCGCCAGGGTAAAAAGGCGCTAGGTGCTTTCGTGACTCAGGAAACTTCCAAGCAGTTGAAGCAGATCGCGTTAGACGAAAATACGTCAGTTCAGAATTTAGTGGTTGAAGCACTGAATGATTTGTTTATTAAATATGGGAAACGTCCAATTGCAGAATAAAAGACCCAAAAAAAAGTATAGTGTAGACATATCTACAAGTAGGCACAAGCAAACTGAGTATAACTGAATAAAAAAGATGGGTATGGGCAGAAGCCGATAGCCTAATTATATTTTCCCTTTTTGGTGAAATGCTCTAATTGCTCCACACGGGCAGTTAATTCATCCAATCGCTCTTGAATTTCTACGCTAAAATCTATACAATCTTCTGTACTTGGATTACCGAGAACAAGATTCAGTCCCCGGACAACTAGGGCAGTGAGTGAGGTGTTTTCCTTATCTGCTTTTTTTCGAGCTGCTTTGAGAAGTTTTGAATCTAGGCGGAAGTTGACGGACTCCCGAATTGGCTTTAATTGTGTAGGCATTTCTATACCCCTGGTCTGTACTGGTTCTGTACTAGTTTAACCAAGCTATCAAAAATTCATCTAATCTTATTGTATCTATTCTGGAATCGTATCTTGCCCAATTGTAGAATTGTTGTGTAAATATTTTTTCTATACAGCCAAATACGTGTAAAAGCTATGCATATAAGTATCGCAGACGACATAAAAAAAGGTTTCACGCAACCAGCGCTATTCGGGGGCTGAAGATGAGCCAAGTAATAACTCAGTTAGTTCAGCAATGGTTAAAAGCCAACGAAGTTTCTTCATTCAGTGAGCCGAAATCCTAATGAAGAAGATTTTGATTTTATCAGCAAATCCTATAAATACAAATCATATCAAATCCGGTAGCATCGGAGTAATTAAACCGCTGTCTGGGGCCACCAATGATAGTAGGTAATAGCCCGAATTAAAAACTGCTGTTCTAAAAGGTCTTTACAGCGTTGGAATAAAACGGACTCTAAATCCTCAAGTGTATCGAAAGAACGATTTGCTATGGGTTCATTAACCAACGGCCACAAACGTTCCGCAGGCTGCAACTCGGGTGAATAGGGAGGTAAATATTCCAAATGTAAACCCACTGGAATCTCTAAATCTTTGCTCGTATGCCATCCGGCTCTGTCAAGAGTTAATATGATGTGTTTATCTTGACTTAATTTAAATTCTCGTGCAAAATCGGCTAAAACTTGGTTGAAAAGCTCAACGTTAACTTTTGGTAAAATCCAATAATAAGTCTCTCCAGATTCCGGATGTACAAAACCATATAACCACAGCCATTGATAACGCCAGTGCACGTTGGCGATCGGTTGCTCTCCCATATTTACCCACACTCGTCGCAATATAGGTTTTAGCCCAAGGCGGTGTTCATCCATTGCCCAAATTTCCACCTCTGAGGCTGGATGTTTTTCATGTATTTCTTCAAGTGTTTGTTCTAGTTTTTTTTTCCAATTTTCTTGTTCTAGCTGGTCTGCAAGTTCATGTGCAGGGCGCGGTACCTTTAAACGCATATCGAAAGCTCGTAAGTATTCCCATCCCCTTTGTGGATGAATATGACGGTCAAGATGATTACTCATCCAATCCGCAACTTTTCGACCATTCCATAAACCTCCATCTGGCGGTGTCTCTTGCAATGCTATCCATAGCAAAGCCTGTTCCGTTTCTGATAGCAATGTCTCAGAACCTTGATGTTCATGACGTTTATCCTTTAGCCCATCAACACCTAATTGGTTATAACGACTTGCGATTCTATAAATCGAACTTCGCCAATATCCTGTGACTTTTGCGACTTCTTCTGTCGTGTATCCGCAACCTATCAGCCAGATTATTTGGAGGCGCGTGCGTTCTATCGGGTCAGATGCTTGACGATAAAGCTTTTCCAACTCATCTAGACGGTGATGTGGCTCTAATTTCAATTTTTTCGGCATGGCGATCGCTCTCGACTATGCACACTTGATTCTTTTGTCACAATCATATCACTCCGATGCTACCGGATTTGATATCAACTGCGCTTAGATAAAGAGGTGCGGGAAATACAATTGGCATTGGAAAGGTCTAGAAGCCGTGAGCAGTTTGAACTAATTTCCAGAGGCGCAGTTCGTATTGATGACTTGCGCCGTACATTATTGGATCACGAACCACAAGTTGTACATTTTTCAGGTCACGGTACTGGAACTGATGGCATAGTGTTAGAGAATAATGCTGGTGAGGCGCAACTGGTTAGTACGGAATCATTAAGCAAACTGTTTGAACTATTTAAAGATAAAATAGAGTGTGTTTTGCTCAATGCCTGTTACTCAGAAATACAGGCTGAAACAATTCATCACCATATTGATTGCGTGATTGGTATGGAACGTGCTGTCACCGATAAGGCTGCAATTAATTTCTCACTAGCATTTTATGATGCTCTTGGTGCTGGAAGAAGTTATGCAGAAAGTTTTCAATTTGGTTGTAATAATATTGACCTTCATAGCATACCAGAGTCTTCTACTCCAAAAATCAAAATCAGAAATAACTCTAAAACCTTATTCTCTAATAAGCAGCCAAAATCTAATATGACTGGAAACCGCAATATTCACATCGGCACTGGTAATTATAACGAGCGTATTGAAGGTGATTATATCCAAGGGAATTACTACGCGGCTAGCAAGCAACAAGACCTTGCTGAAGCTGCTGCTGAAATTCAAAAGCTTCTAGAACAGTTAAGTAAAACAATTCCTACTGATACGACTTTGGGCAAGATGCAAGTAGCTGCCGAAACCATTAAGGCTATTGAAAATAATCCAATGAGAGCAGAAAGGGTAACTAGTGCTTTAAAGGCTGGTGGTGTTCAGGCTTTGGCGCAACTGCTTAATCATCCTGCTGCTAGTTTTGTCATTGGTGCATTAGAGGATTGGCAGAAAACTAAGGGTAGTTAAATCTTTGTTAAGCCGAAAAGGCTTGTATGGTAAGACTTGTTAGATTACTTTCCCCTAGGTGACAGATTCCGTAACACTACCCCGTATTATAAATAAATTGAAAACAATGTTTAGAAACAACAAATTTCTTCGTTGGTTAATAATTTTAATTTGTCCACTAGGATTTTTCTTACTAATGGGGTTGTTTTTAGTTGATTATCATGCTAGCTATATTTTTCTTTTAAGTATCATTGTAGGAATTTTATTGCAAATTATAATAATTCTATTGAAAAAAATCTATTCATCTAGACGAGTAAAAATTATAAGTTTTAGTTTATTAATATTAGTAATATCTTTTTTTTACATCTCTGTATCTAATTTAACGTCTTTGTTAAATGTGAACCCATTTCATCTATTTCTTGTTTCACCTAGTTCAGTGGAACTATGTCCATTCGATTTAGACTACTATCATCTTATCGTTAACTATCCAAATAACAATAACAATTTAAAAACACTTGAAGTTGAAGAAGATGTGATCCCAAACAAAAAAAATCAAACTCTGTTTTCTCAAAAAAAGCCTATACCTATTAACAGCAAAGGATCTCTCGTGAATGAGGTAGAAATTAAACCATTAGATATTATAGACTCTGAACCAAACTTCGCTAAATATAAGCCTCCGGAGTGTAAAAACCAAAACCGTTTTGTGAGGTATGACGTAAAGGATACTAATAAAGCAATTGTAGAGTTAAATGAGTTTCCACCAGGTTCCTTCTATAAAGCAGATAACGCTAATCCTTTAACGGAACCAAACACAAATCTGCTTGCAGGACATGAAAGTATTAAGTTGACTATAGATAACTTAGAACGACCAATAAAATTCACTTATTTGTTGTTTCCTTATAATTATCTACGAGTATTTTTAAGACCATTGCTTTTATTTGCTAATAAAAATCCGTGGATAGTGTTTATAGGCATAATAATAGGTTTAAACCCACAAGGGATTAGTCTTATGTCTCAAAACTTTTCTCGAATTATTAACACTACTGGTGGTAACTATAACGAATCAATTGGTAGTAACTATATTCAAGGTGACCATATTAATACAAATCAAAATTCATCGAAAGCCGTTTCTCAACTTAAACAGTCTATTGACAGAGATAATGTATTAACAAACCCAGATTTCAGAAATGCTGTCAGTAGCACTAACAACCCTTCTCCGCCAGTTCAAAATCGCCTTGTCTGTACCAATTGTGGTCATAATAATCTAGCTAATCTCAACTTCTGTACCAAGTGCGAAACAAAATTGAATCAACCACATATTTAATCCTCAGTTCTATTCCAATCAATTGTATTAAAGCGTCGGGAATTAAGTTTCGTATAGCGCTCAGTGTGTCGAATATCCCGATGTCCCAAAAAATCTTGTACAAACCTAGTTGAATAATTAGAGTTGATTAGAAAATACCCACAAGCATGTCGTAACTGATGAGGATGCAGTTTTACATCGAGTTTTGCTACAGCACCCAGTCTATTCAACAGTCGCTGCACGGCACTAGGTGTAAGTGGCTTCCCCCTTTCCCCCACAAAAACATAAGGATTTTCAGGATCGCGGTGTTCCTTGATTTTTGACAAGGCTTCGATTTCATCATCTGGTAATGGATGCACACCATCATCACTACCTTTCTTACGGGTGATGAAGATTTCTTTATCTAGCAACGATATAGCATCCCACCTCATCTCACAAATTTCCGACACACGCAGTCCATGACGAAAAGCCAACAGTACAAGAGCATAGTTCCTCGCTGGGTAACGCCCATAACTTTGGGCAGCTTTGAGTAACCGACTGACCTCACCAGCTGTAAGATATTCCCGTGACCTGTAATCCTGATTTTTCCTGCGTCCTAGCATTTTCTCCACAATGGAATCTTTTCGTAGTGTTCGTATTATGCGGCTAATTACGAACACTATCCATTGTCCCAAACCCTGATGAAAACGTAAATCCCCTGGCTCAAATCGCCTCACTTAAGTCAAGCTTATCGTTCACGAGTCCCAAAGTCCTGTTTTTGACCCTATTCATGATTTTTCCTTATCTAGTAAGCAGTTTGCACCTTTTCAGCTATAGTGCTCCCCCCTGATTCGTTGCTGATAGCAGGACTGATAGCAAGATTTATTTTGTGCGATCGCAGTTGAATAATGTTGTTATGCCAGCAGTGCCAGACTATGAAGCTGTGCGCGTAAGCGTTGCGCAAGCCCCTTTGGAACATCGCACTGTGTTTTCTCACTGCATGGTAATCTAATGTGAGATTTTCCAATTTCAAGTCTATGGTTAATTAATTGTTGGTAACTACCTTTTATCACTGTTGCGATTGTACTTGCCTTTTTAGAATCTCAGGATAGTAGGTCTATTATTTTACCAACTCCATCCCTCTTGCTTTTGGGTCAAAATCTTTAGGGAAGGTAGTGGGACAGGGGCAGTGTTTAGCAAAAAGTTCACATGTTTCCCGAATAGTACTATTATCTGTGTATAACGCATTTTCCAGGTGTGCCCCCTCCAGACGAGCATTGCTCAGGTCTGCCGCCTCTAGATGGGCATTGTCCAGGGGTACCCCTTGCAGCTCGGTACTGCGAAGATATGCCCCCTGTAGATGGGCATTGTCCAGGTGTGCCCCCTGTAGATGGGCATTTTCCAGGTATGCCCCCTGTAGATTGGCATTTTCCAGGTATGCCCCCTGTAAATTGAGATTGTACATGTGTGCCCCCTCCAGACGAGCATTTCTCAGGTCTGCCGCCTCTAGATGGGCATTGTCCAGGGTTACCTCTTGTAGCTCGGTATTGCGAAGATATGCCCCCTGTAGATGGGCACTATCCAGGCGTGCCCCCTGTAGATGGACTAACTTCAGGTGTGCCCTCTGTAGACTGGCGTTTTCCAGGTGTGCCCCCTGTAGATTGGCGTTTTCCAAGTGTGCCCCCTGTAGATTGGCGTTTTCCAGGTGTGCCCCCTGTAGATTGGCTTCATCCAGGTTTGCCTTAGAGAGTTGAATACCACCTTTTTTTTTAAGATCTTTACCAGAAGGAATTAAGTAAGCCTTTGGCGCTTCTAACCCTGATAAACTTTCCCTTGGATAGTGCAGCCAAAACCAAGGGATTCTTCTTGGTTCACTGTTGAGAAACTCTAGCGCCTGTATTCTCCCCCCACTACCAGGCTGAGCATGCGCCGCAGTGATAACCTGCCATGCTTGGTACACTTGTGCGTTACGGCGCTGCTGTTCACCAGCTATAAATGTAATCGCACCAATCAGCACTGAGGCGTTTACTGCTTGGCTTAAGGTTTTAAAAGATAGTGCTTCTTTTATTGAATTTGTAGCAGAGATTTTTAATTCTTGATAACGTTTTCCTAGCTTCCATGAAGTGACAGACCACCAGTGTTGATTTAGAAATTCTATTGCTTTAGAGTAATCATCTTCAGGAGTGCCGATCGCACCCTTGCGTTCACGAGCCTGCCATATTTCGTAAGCCTTAGCTTGAATTAGCTCGACAGGAATAAATTGTCGCGGTATCAGTCGTGGCAGTCGTGGAAGTTTTCTTGGCATTTGTGTCAAAACCCAATCACCGAAACAGCCTTCTTGCGTTGCTCTGGAGTCACTTCCAAGTAGCGCTGCAATGTTCCAAGGTCGTTGTGACCGCTGATTTCTTGGATATGCCGCAAGGGTACGCCAGCGGAAGACATCATAGTTAGTGCCGTTCTCCTAAACGAGTGAGTGCTGACGCCTTCTAAGGCAACGCGATCGCACGCGGTAACAAGAATTTTGTGAGCCGCGAACTTGGTTAAGTGTTCGGTTATACCGCGTCTGCCAGGGAATAGCGGCCCTGGTTTGGGTTGATGATCTGCCAAAAATTCTGCTAGTGCAGGCTGTATGTCAACAATTCGGGTTTTTAGCTTGCCTTTCGTGGTAGACTTTCTAAAAGTAATCGTTCCGCTTTTGATGTCTGAGGTCTGGAGTGCCAGAGCCTCGGATATTCTGCATCCAGTAAAAAGGCAGATGGCGAAGAGAGCGCGATCGCGTGGAGAGGTTAGTCCCTCGGTGAACAGTAGCTTTAATTCGTCAGGGGAGAGGATTTTACCTTGTCCGAAACGGTTTACCTTCATATGTATTAGTTAGGGTGATTACAACTTATGACCATTAGTTGGAGTGGGGGGTTCAAACTCTTAGTGTACCGTGGTTGGGGATGAATTCACCCCACGAGTTAACCGCTCCTTATATGTCCCCTCAGTCATGCTCTAGGAGACAATGAGGGTTTCAGCCATTTCTGATATAAATTACTTATGATATCGCTGCTATCACTGTTTGCATCTATAATGCATTACCCTTGATTCATAACTGATAGCAAAGTGGGCAGTGATGGCAGAGTCGCCAATGGTAGGGGCGAGGGTTCCCCAGGAGTGGCTTCAGTAGATCCAGGGGATAGCAAAAGTTGTCCGGTCTGCCTTGGTGCTGTGGGAATGATTGTGAGCAATACGCGATAGCTGTTCGTAAGTCTTTAAAATTCTACGTCTTCTCGCTCTTGTCCCATAGTCCTAACCTGAACCACACCCTGCGTTACCCATGACATTGTTTCAATATACCTAGCAAGTTGTTCAACAGTTGGTGCTTCAAACAAGTTGCGGACAGCCAAATCTATTTGGAAGGCGTCGCGTATTCGGGAAGTCAACTGAGTCGC
>JADQBA010000256.1 GCA_016903675.1 Stigonema ocellatum SAG 48.90 = DSM 106950
TGCACCTAGAGGATGGGACTTAGTTTTATCAACCTCACCCATATGACTATCAAATTGTCAAGGTTCTTATGTACCTTGCGGGTAATCCTCCATCCATTTCAGGATAAGTTTCTACCCAACGAATCGCACTCCTGGTCTAAACCCGTAGCTGTTAGGCTCGAAACGTGCCTCCCATTCGGGTTCAAGTGCTAGCTTGACTAGCGCTTGTCGTACCCTGTCGAAAATTGTGGGTATGCCTAAAGGACGTTTCTCTTCCGTTCCTGGCTTAGGTATCCAGACCCTCCTAGTCGGTTTTACCTTGCTATTTAACCTCAGTTCCGACACAAGTTCTAGCCGTTGATTAGGGGTTAATGACTTAACCCCGTCTACTCCGGCAGTATTCAAGCCCTGGTTATCTTGGGTTACTCGGCGTACCGCTAGCATCTTGGCTGACCATGACCTCATCAATGTCTTGTCGGGTAAGGGGGCACACGTCACCGCGTCCTCCTCCCCTCAGAACCGGACTTGACAGTTGTCCCATCATCCGGCTCAAGCCTTCTGCTTCCCAGGTATTTACCAGAGTGTATCTGCCTGTG
Source organism: Stigonema ocellatum SAG 48.90 = DSM 106950 (assembly GCA_016903675.1). Taxonomy (GTDB): domain Bacteria; phylum Cyanobacteriota; class Cyanobacteriia; order Cyanobacteriales; family Nostocaceae; genus Stigonema; species Stigonema ocellatum. The sequence continues at coordinate 576 of JADQBA010000256.1, forward strand.
GCAGGTTACATGGAGGTGTACGAGGTTTTCTCTACTATCCGTCCCTCCATCCTTCACCTGGATTTTATGGTGGGTGTGCAGTTGTTCTCCATTGAACAGGTGTTCGCCACATACTGGACATTTCCATTCCTGGTTATTCGCCACATGGTAATATTTTGAGCCTGGGACCCAATACGATTTCCCGTATTTAGATTGGCGATGTTTCCAGTAATTGGCGAGTTCGGGGTCATCAGGTGATGCCGTGCCTTTGACTTTGACATGGCGCTCAATGGGTATACGCGTGGTTCTAATCACAGCTACGGTTTTATCCTTACCGTGCCTGTCTTTGTTAATACAGGCAAACTCCTTGACACCATCTAGGGTCTTGAAGTATTTGTTTTCTACCCATTGTTTCCCTTTCTTGGGGTGTCTCCTTAACGCCCATGAGCGTAGGTATTCCCACACTTTACTGTCGATATAGGAAAACACTTCTTTACTGACCCCGTGCCTGTAGTAGTTTCCCCACCCTCGAAGGAGGGAGTTTAAGTGGTTTATCACTGCCTCTGGTTTAGTTGAGGGGTTGGCTTTCAACCATTCCCGTATTTTTTCGAGCAGACTAAGTGTCTTCTCTTTTTGAGGTTTAATGAGGCAGCTTCCTCCGTAGGAGCGAATGTTAAACCCTAGAAAGTCGAACCCTTCTTTTACAGAGACAATTTTGGTTTTCTCTGTGTTAAGTTCTAAACCTCTTTGGGCTAGCCATTGCTTGAGGGTAGGTACTATTGCTTCGATATCTTCCTGGGTTTCTGCGGTAATGATGAAATCGTCCGCATAGCGGATAATTCCATATTTATCGAACTTGACACGTCTGGATACAATTGTTCCCCTTTTGTTAGGTTGTTGGTACACTCTCATCTTTTTGAATTGGGATAAGAGTTTTTCCATTCCATCCAGTGCTATGTTCGACAGTAGGGGACTGATAATGCCTCCCTGTGGTGTACCGCTTCTTGTTGGGTAGAATATCTCCGCTTCTACGTATCCTGCTTTTAACCACTGTTTGATTAACTCCCGACCTGGAATATTACCAATGGTCTTGAGGGTATAATCATGGTTGATATTGTCGAATGCTCCTCGGATGTCGGCATCTAATACCCACGTGTCCTTGCCCTTTTGGAGTCTTAACCACGCCTGCTCAATTGCATCGTGACAACTCCTGCCTGGGCGGAAACCGTAGCTGTTTGCCTCAAAACGGGCTTCCCAACTGGGTTCTAGTGCATTTTTGACAATCGCTTGTGCTACACGGTTTTTGACAGTGGGAATTCCTAACGGTCTTTTTTTTCCGTTAGATTTAGGTATGTATACTCGTTTGGTTGGTTTTGCCTTCCACAGTGTATATTTACCCATTTCTCCTATCAAATGCACCCTTTCTTCTGGGGTTAGTGCCGTCTGACCATCAATGCCAGCCGTTTGTTTCCCGTGATTTTCAAGGGTGACTCGTCGTACACTCAGCAGCAGGTTGGAGTAACTGCGTAGCATCAGTTTCATAAGGCTACGAGCCTTATTCCACCGTCCCACCTGGGTTGCACGATAAATTCTCTGTCTCAAGATTCTCACCCGCTTTTTCACTGTCTTCCAATCAATAGAAGCCCAGTCTTGAAGTGGTTCCTTCGCTCCGATGTCTTTGCAGACTCTATCTTTCACGTTGGTTAGATTCCTTTACATTGGTTTATCGTCGAAGACCCGCCAGAAGTCTGCCATCTTTCGATGCGGGGCAAATTTTGAACCCCTATCCCCCACGTTACCAGGGGCATTCGCTTTTTCTGGCATCCTTTACCCTCTAGGTGGTTCCGCTTTCCTTACGGTTAGCCTACTCTAGCTATCGACCAAGATTAGAGAACCTATCGGGCTTACCATGTTTCGCCTACTTGATTTGCGACAGGTTCGGGTTCCACCTATGCACAGGCAGAGTCTTCGTCCCTCTGTTGTCATCCTCCAAACCATGACAACCGCTCTACTTACCTTTTGGTTAAGGTGTATCAGCCTTATTTCACCTTTTTCCGCAATTACGGGGCTTACAGTGATTCACTTGCGTTAACCCTGCCTGTCTTCCCCTTGCCGGACTCACCGGATTTAGGCTTCCCGTAAGTTGGCTTTCGTGCCTTGCATTCCACCGGGGTCATTACTTACTGCCGATGTAGGCGGGGTCATTGACCCTTTTACGTAGGGACTCTTAAGAGAGATTAAGAGGAGGGGACTACCCCTCAATCATGTAGCGCATCAAGGCGCTGAGTAGGCGACTTCATGTCGCACCTGGAGTCTACGGACTACCTTGACATCACCACGGCTGGAGGCTTGATAGATTCGCTTTTGCAACTTGAATACAACACGCTCAAGCAAGCGCCAATTCGTGTTTTTCCATTCCACCATCGGTTTGGGTCTAGGCAAGGGCTTTGACTGAATCCGTGTATTAGACATATATATTGCTACTTGCAACTCCATCGTCCAAATCACCGTGAGTCTGTCAGCATATCTCTGCTATTACGGCAGAGCGTTGGCTTATGACTCAATCCCACCCAACTCAAATGCATGCGGTTAGCACCTGCTCAGTATCGACCAACTGAGAGCAAAATAAGAGGGTTACTTCGTTCCTGACAACCATTGTTTTGAACTTTTAGAACGGTACTCTCCGCCGGATTTAAGGGGGAAGTGCTGATTAGTCGGACACACAACCGCTAATTCCCATATTCCTTGCCTTTTGGCTCCAGGGCATATAGCCTGATTTCCCTGGGTTGGACTGACGACGGTTATAGCGTACCTTCACGCAATCGCATTGTTCATAGGTTCCTGCTTGACGGGTTACCAACTTAGGCTGTCAGCTACCGCCTTTTCCCCCGCTTCACCTTTGGGGTTACTATTCCCAACTGTGGGGGGATGCTGTCACCGCTGCACCTGCGGGGAGGGACTTGTATTCGGTAACTCACCCTCATGGTTGTCAAGTTGTCTGGCTAATGAAACCAGCTAACCGTCCCTAAGTATTGCTACTTATTTAGGTTAAACGAATCGCACGCGTGTCTCTCCACCGGGGTTCTAGGAAGTGCGCTATCTCGGTATCGCAATCCTGATAGTCCTTACCCTTGTCGGATATTTCCGACCCAAGAGGTAGACCGGGGTCTACTAGCTTATTTCCCTTGGCGTTTCGTGACGATGGTTTAACGACACTTTGCCTGTTCTACCCATGAACTCGTGCTTGCAGTAGGCGCTTTCAGCTATTCCCGCCTATTGCTGCTTTCACTCCCGCTTCTACCTCTGGGTTGTCAGTCCAGACATAGGGGAAACTCCTCACCTACCTCGCGGTAGGGGGCGCTGTGTGCTTTAAACCTTGCACCGAGGCTGTAGGACTTGGTGTATTTTGAGTTGGGTTATGATTTGAGTTGAGAACTTTTAATCTTTCCCCTGTTTCTCTAGCTTTCTTAGCTGTTGCTCGGCTAGATTTCCTCACCTACATGGATAGTGAGTTGTCATTGGTTGAGGATGAAAGTGCGAACTCTACCCAGGATTGGGTTACTCAACCATTGCCAACCGTCCCCCCTTTCGGGTTTAGGTTGAACGAATCGCACACAATTGCGAAACGTCCCCTAACCAATTTTATCCGCAGCGATATTGAGGTTAGCTGACATCTTGCACCTTCTCAATAAGGGTTGGTGGGCTTTAGCCCTACCTACGCAATAATCAGGGTTTTAGGCTGTTTTTTTTGCAATAAGATGATGGTGCAAGATATGAGTTAGGGGACAGTTGAGCGATTGTCAGACTCCTTCCACTCAGAAATTAGATTGGGCAGTACTTTGGGTTCGTCAAAAGTCACGCATTCACGCATTCAAAAGTCAATTTATTTTGCTAATTGATTAGCTGCTCACGGTGTCTGTTTCTCCAAACTTTTGGAGACGTCGAGTTAAGCTTGCGAAACTGGCGGATGAAATGACCAGCATCCGGATAGCCCACCTGAGCTGCAATCTGATTCACGGGGTCGTCAGTTTTCAAAAGCAAGGAGCGTGCTTCGACCATCCGGCGCTCGACAATCCAACTGTGTACACTCCGTTGAGTCTGGCGTTTCACCAAGTTGGTTAGGTAAGCAGTAGAGTACCCAACTGCCTGAGCTACATCACGGAGGTTTATTGGTTGGTGATAATTTTCCTCAATATATTGGAAGACTTTATTGAGTTTGGAGCCGACAGGAAAAATTGACTTAGACTCAAGCAAGCTCGCAGTGTCGGTGGATTGTGACCCATTGATTGGATGGTATTTAGTCGCGTACCATTCTCTGAGAACTGTTTGTTTTTCCAGTCGGGCAGTGATCGCTGCAACTAATTCCTCTACTTTACAGGGTTTAGTGAGATAGTCATCCGCTCCTAGATTCATACCTTGGCGGAGTTCAGCCTGAGTACCTTTAGCTGTGAGAAAAATGAAGGGAATAATCGCTGTGAGAAGGTCTTGGCGTAGCCTAGTTAGAACGCCGTAACCATCGAGTTCTGGCATCATAACGTCGCAAAGTACCAAATCGGGTAAATGTTCCTGTGCCCGCCGAAGGCCGATCAGTCCATTTTCAGCACCTATAGTGTAAAAACCTTCAGACTTAAGGCATTCTAAAAAGAGGTTTCGGGTTCGTACCTCATTTTCAATCACCAGAATCTTTGTCATTGTGTCTCCTGTTATCTAATTGTTGGTCTACTGAGATTTGGAGGGGTTACAACTTTTCTTGCCTTTCCAAAAGCTTGTCCACGAGTGGCAAGGTGACAGTAAAAGTGGTGCCCACTCCAACCTCACTCGCCACACTAATTTGGCCGCCGTGTAAATCCACAAACTTTTTGACAACTGATAACCCCAGTCCTGTGCCTTGTATATCGCCCACATTCCTTCCCCGATGAAATGGCTCAAACAGTTTTTGTTGATCTGCTGCTGGAATACCAATTCCCCGATCTTTAATCTGGAAAATCACATTTCCATTCCCATGAAAGAGTTCCAAATGGACTTTGCTGTGTGGAGGGGAATACTTAATTGCGTTTGAGAGCAAATTTGTGAGAATTGGCAGCAGCAGTTTTTTATCCACACAGACTGTTGAAAAGTCACCTTGACTAACAAAGGAGAAGGCGTGCTGACCCCTGTTTGTCAGTTGCATTTGTGTTACTATGTCACGGCATAAATGAGCTAAATCTAGTGGTCTTGGTTCGCACTTTTGTTTTCCTGCTTCTACCCCACCTATCAACAGCGTCTCATCTAGTAAATGGTTGAGATGTTCAATATCTTTTTCGATGCCATATAGATACTCGAGTTTTTCCGAGTCAGTCCATTGGTGGCTATAGCGTCTTAGAGAGCTAGTAGAGATGGAGATGTTGTTTAGTGGGGTGCGGAATTCATGAGAAACTATAGAGATAAAGCGGGATCTAAGTTCGCTGAGTTCTTTTTCTTTTTCTAAAGCCTGCGTAATTTCTACTTCCGCTTGTTTACGCTTAGTGATGTCGATGGCTGTTCCCACTACAGCTAGCTTCCCTTCAAACTCAATTAGACTCACACAGCAATGCAGCCAACACTCCTTGCCATTTTTGGTCATAATTTTGATTTCCTCACACTGTTTGATTTCTTCAGAGTTAGAAAAGACCAATTTACTAAGTAGGCAGGCCTGCCCACGCTCTTGAATTAGTTCACTAATATTGGGGTAGGCTAGTAGCTCTTCTCTTGTGTAACCAGTAATAACTTCTGCTGCTGAATTAACATAGCAAAACTGTGTGCCTTGTTTAATAAATATAATTGCGTCAGTCGTTTCTGCTAAAGTGCGAAATATAGCTTCACTCTGCCGTAAAGCTTCCTCAGTCTGTTTGCGTTCAGTGATGTCCTGAAAGCTCCATACTGTGCCTATGATTTTTTCACCAAGTCGTTGAAGATTAAAGTAGCACTCGAAAATCCTTCCATCCTTCAATTCTAGAGTGTCGTAATCCTTGACATCCGGCTGACTGTAAACTTCCCGGATGTACCTATCAAGAGTTTCTGGGTTTTTAAGCTGCTTTTTAAGAAAGTTTAGGCATTGACCACGGTTATTTGACGTCATGATCGAATTTGGTACTTGCCACATATCCACAAATTTCTGATTAAAGATGACAATATCTCCTGACAAGTTAACCGCAACAATGCCTGAGGCAGTAGATTCGAGAGTGGCCTGAAGCACAGATAAAGACTTTTCCAGTTCCGCTTTCGTCAGATTGCATGAAGCTTTCTCGCGGCACAATTGCTCGTTGGTGTTTTTTAATTCAACCGTGCGCTTTTGCACTTTGTATAGCTGTAGTGTAAATTGAGAGTTGCATTGATCGAGAACACAATTATCGAACATCATGATATTTTTTCACAAACATGAAATGATGAAATCCAATTGTTCAATGGATACCGTTCAGGGGGGTAACGGGAGAATGAGGGTTATAGGCGATTTCATCGGATGATTTAGCAACATTTCCTCAAATTTATGAGTTTGATGGTGCCTCAAACCCTATTAACTTCGTACCCCCCCTGAACGGTTACGTTAAATGTCTACATCGTCACTTGGTGTCATTCCAGACTGAGATCATTCGTACTTGTGTAATTTTTTAATAAGCATGGGTGACTTTTGACGAACCCAAAGGGGTGGGGGCAATACGGTTCGGATAAGCACCCAGACAGAAACCCGGTTTCTTGAACAATACCTTGTCCTAACGGACACGCTGCGCGAACGCCAAAATGAGGTACCACAAAAACCCGGCAAAATCATGGGGTGCAAGATATGAGGGGAGGTGTTTGTAATTCCTGCGCGGATTGCTATAGTTAGTTGATTGGGGAATTGTTGTTTGGTGGAGGAGTGCCTACAAAATACCAACTAAATGCCAACCAGCAACCAACAAACAACGACCAACAAACAACAAACATGACCTTAGACCCTGTTTTTGCAGCTAGGCTGCGTTCCTCCGGTGAGCGATTATTTTATTTATTGGATAGATGCACCCTGTCAAGGGTTCTGGTTATTGGAGATTTCACTATGGAGGAGTTTCTCACTGTTCAAGTGGAAAGAATTTCTCGGGAAGCACCAGTGTTGATTCTGCGTCATGAGACTACCAATCAAGTACCCGGAGGTGGGGCAAATGCGGTCTATAACTTGGCCCGGTTGGGTGCTAAAGTTTTGGCTTTTGGGCTTTTGGGCAAAG
>JADQBA010000488.1 GCA_016903675.1 Stigonema ocellatum SAG 48.90 = DSM 106950
CTTGACGCTTTGACAGGCAGTAAGATTGAATCAATCCATGAGGCAACGTCTAGACCGCGCCAGTTCATTCTTAAAGAAGCAGTGGACTTGCTCTATAACCAAATGAATCGGATTCCATCATTCCTAGAAGAAAAGCCGAAACCCAAACTTAATTCAATTGGGTCTGTCATTCCATCTGCTGTTTCTTCTGGTATTCCGGAATTGGTGTTTATTGCGCTCCAGAATGCTGGGGTTGACCTGGGGTTAGGGACTGCTGAGCGGTTGTGGTTGAAGTATAGTGACAGGTTTGAAGAGGCTCTAGCCTACACTATAGCCCAGGACGTGGCTGGTAAGATTAAGCAGAGCATGTCAGGATTCTTTCGTCGATCCTTGGAAGAAGGCTGGAACTTAACGATAAAGCCGCAGGTGCTTGAGAAAGAAGTTGAGCAAGCTAAAGGCATTGATGAGCCAACTGACGAGGAAATGGCGTTGAT
>JADQBA010000354.1 GCA_016903675.1 Stigonema ocellatum SAG 48.90 = DSM 106950
AACCAAGGAGTGCGACGTGAAAGTTGTACATTAGGCGCATCCGCGCCTTCAAAACTGGAGAGCCATCTCTCCCGGAGAATTCTCTCTTTCCGTCCCCACATAAAAGGGTGGTTTCACCCCGCCTACAACAAAGTTAAGTAATGAATTTGTTGGAATGCAAGGCATGAAAACCTGTTAGCTGAAAGCCTAAATCAGTAATACGGGTAAGGGGAAGACCGATTCGGGTTAACTTAAAGTGAATCACTGTAAATTCCGTTATATCTGAAGAGTGAAATAAGGCTGATACACTCTAACCAAAAAGGTAAGTGAGTAGGTTATTAACAGTTCCTTGGGTTAATAACGAGAGAACATAATCCTCACCGGAGTATAGGTGGAACCCAAAGCGGTCGCTAGTTAAATGTACGAAACACGGTAAGCCCTATAGATTCTCAAAACAGGTCGATGATTTGAGTAGGTAGACCGCAAGGAAAACGGAACTATCTAGAGGGTAAAGGATGCTGGAGAAAGCAAAAGCTCCTGGTAATGCGGGAGATAGGGATTCAAAATTTGTCCCACATTGAAAGATGGCAGACTTCCAGCGGGTCTTCAACGATAAACAAAGTAAAGGAACTCACCCTTAGTGAAAGATAGAGTCAGTAATGACATCGGAGCCAAGGAACCGCTTAATAATTGGGCTGACATTAATTGGAAGCTGGTTAAAAAACGGGTTAGAAACCTGAGACAGAGAATTTATCGTGCCACCCAGAACGGTCGGTGGAATCAGGTTCGGAGCCTGATGAAACTGATGATTCGTAGTTACTCCAACCTGCTATTGTCCGTGCGAAGAATCACCCTGGAAAATGATGGAAAACAAACGGCTGGCATTGATGGTCAGACGGCAATAACTCCAGAACAAAGGGTGAGGACGGTCAAAGAGATGAAGGACTATTCCTTATGGAAAGTTCACCCTACTAAAAGGGTTTTTATTCCCAAACAAAACGGGAAATTAAGACCATTAGGAATACCTACAATTAAAAATCGCATAGCACAGGCAATAATCAAAAATGCCTTGGAGCCAGTCTGGGAAACTAGATTTGAAGCCAATTCCTACGGCTTTCGCCCTGGTAGAAGCTGTCATGATGCCATTGAGCAAGTCTGGATTAGACTCAACGCACAAGGAAATGACAGATGGATATTGGAGGCGGATATTCAAGGAGCATTTGATAATATTAGCCACGAATACTTACTCAATACCATAGGAGAAGTCCCCGGTAAAGAGTTAATTAAACAATGGCTAAAAGCAGGATATGTAGAGGCTGAAATTCTCCACGAAACAGAAAGCGGAACACCGCAAGGCGGAATTATTTCACCCGTACTTGCGAATATAGCCCTCGACGGAATGGAGAAGCTCCTAAGTCAATTTCAAAAAACAAAGGAGTACCAATATACCGATTCTAAAGGTCGGAAAAGAACAGAGAGGGAACGTAAACCTAGATACGGATTTGTCCGCTACGCGGATGACTTTATCATCACCGCAGAAAGCAGTGAAGAATTGTTAGTCATACAACCCATCATCTCAGATTGGCTGAAGCAAAGAGGACTGGAATTTAATCCGGATAAAACCAAAATCACCCACATAAATGATGGGTTCAATTTTTTAGGGTTTAATATCCGACATTACAAGGGTAAATGCTTAATTAAACCGCAGAAAGAGAAGGTCAAAGAATTCCTAACTGGGGTTCAAGAATGGCTGAATCAACACAAAACTGTGGAAACAACAGCAGTTATCCAATACCTCAGCCCAGTTATCCGGGGATGGGGAAACTACTACAAGCATAAGGTCAGTAAGGACGTGTTTTCTTATGTAGACTACAGACTATGGCAAATGCTATGGAAATGGTCCCTAAGGAGACATCCAAACAAAGGGAAAAAATGGGTAGCGCAAAGATATTTCAAAACCATTAATGGAACAGCATGGAACTTTGCTCAAACCAGAAAAGACAGAAACGGTAAGGATAAATTAATCACCTTACCTAAATTGTCACACATCCCGATAATCCGCCATGTCAAGGTTAAAGGCACGGCATCCCCTGATGACCCAACACTCTCCGAATATTGGGAAAAACGACAAACCAGATACGGCAAATCATACTTTGCTCAAGGTTCAAAACTCTATAAAGTAGCCCAGAACCAGAAATGGAAGTGCCCAATATGTGGAGAAAGCTTGTTTAATGGAGAAGCCTTGCACACACACCATGTAGTGAAGGTGACAGATGGAGGGGAAAACGAGGTGGAAAACCTTGTACACCTCCACAAATCCTGCCACTTACACCTACACACAAGTAAACGTACTGGAAAGCAGAAGGCTTGAGCCGTATGATGCGTAAGTGTCATGTACGGTTCTTAGGGGAGGGGGACACGGTGACGTGTGCCTCCTTACCCGACAAAAAGAC
>JADQBA010000447.1 GCA_016903675.1 Stigonema ocellatum SAG 48.90 = DSM 106950
GCGCAAACCCTCGGTAAACCTAATTTAGAAGCAGAGGCACTACTGAAGTTAGCTTTCTTGTACAGAAACACTTTTCACAATTTCCCGAAAGCAATTGAACTCAGTCAGCAAGCTTTAACCATTGCACGGCAAATCAAAGAAGCGAAAATAGAAGCAAATGCGTTGGAGAACCTTAGCGCGGTTTACAATGAACAGGGAAATTATGCTCAGGCGTTAGAGTCAGCAAACCAAATCTTAGCTATTGCCAAACGGCTGGAAAATCCCCTTTTAGAGAAGGATGCTTTAGACAGCCTCTGGGATATTTACTATAAACAAGGTAACTATCAAAAAGCACTCTCAGTTGCACAGGAATGGTTGACACTGCTGCAAAAGGCGAAACAGCGCAACTTTGAAATCTATGCTTTGTTTTCTCTGATCCGAAGTTATCTCGCTCTTGGAGATACCACAAAAGCTCAAGAGCAAGCTTTACAAGCCTTAAACTTAGCACGAGAACAGAAAAATCCTAGTAATGAAGCTCTATCTTTATTATATCTTACCGATGTCTACAGAACCCAAGGTAAATATGAACAGGGAATACAAACAGCACAAAATTCTTTAGTAATTAGCCGTCAAATCCAAGATTTCTTAGGAGAAGTAGGGGCTACGCTTAAACTCAGTTTAATGTATGACGCACTGGGAGATGATAACAAAGTCATTGCCCTTGCCGAACCAGGATTAACACAAGCAAGGAAAATAGGCGATCGCACTCAAGAAGCAGAGTTAATCCTTAATTTAGGCGGTGCTTACAGACTAATCGGCGACTATCCAAAAGCCAAGGAATTGATTGAGCAAGGTTTGAAAATAGCAAGAGAACTA
>JADQBA010000385.1 GCA_016903675.1 Stigonema ocellatum SAG 48.90 = DSM 106950
TTTGGTTTTGGGAGGAGGATATGTTGGTAATGAGGTATGAGTGACAAACACCAAGTCACTGAGGAGCCGTGTACCTTAAGGTTCACGCACGGTTTTGAAGAGCAGTGGCTCCTGTGAGGGAGTCGCTGACTTTACTAGGTCTTGCCACGATGCGATCAAACAGATAAAAAACTGTATTCAAAATAAGGCGAAATACGTGCTAGACGCGGATATAGCCAAATGTTTTGATCGCATCAACCATGAAGTATTACTCCTAAAGCTTAACATCAAGGGTAAGGTCAGGCAACAGATTAAAGCCTGGCTAAAATCCGGTGTAATAGACACTGGAGTATTTACTGCCACATCTGAGGGAACGCCACAAGGTGGGGTAATTTCTCCATTATTGGCAAATATCGCCCTCCACGGCTTAGAAAATCGGCTGATAAAATATGTCGAAACACTCCCAGGAATAAAAGCAAAAAATCGCGAAAATCTTGGATTTGTAAGATATGCAGACGATTTTGTGGTTCTCCACAAAGACATTGCCGTTGTTCAAAGATGCCGGGAAATCATCTCGGAATGGTTAGGTGGCATCGGACTTGAGTTAAAACCCGAAAAAACTCGGCTAACTCACACATTCAAACCTGAATTAAGTGAGGACGGTAAAGCAGGATTTGACTTTCTTGGTCACCACATTCAACAATACCCTGCCGGGAAGTACCGTAGCAACAGAAATGCCTACGGTACAATATTAGGCTTTAACACCCGCATTATCCCATCCGCGAAGGCGAGTAAGGTTCATCAAGAGGAACTTGGAAGAATCATCACAAAACATAGGTCTTCGCCCCAGGTGACGCTGATAAAAGACCTTAACCCTGTTATCAGGGGATGGTCTTCCTTCTACTCAAACTCCGATGCCCAATGCGTCGGGGAATTGTCAAAACAAGACTACCTCTTATACCTGAAACTTCGACGATGGGCAAAACGCCAATGTGGGAACAGTAAAGATGGTCACGTCAAATACTGGCATTCCATAAATGGCAACAATTGGGTATTCGCAACCAGGGAAGGAAAAGCGAACCCCTTCCGGTTACTATCACACAGTGGGTATTGTAGTAGTAGCACCTCCTATGTGAAAGTTAAAGGCGATAAAAGCCCATACGATGGCGACCTAATATACTGGAGTTCAAGACTAGGAACACACCCCCAAATGCCTAATCATAAGGCTAAGTTGCTAAAACAACAAAAGGGAAAATGTCCCTGGTGTGGGCTAAGCTTCCAAGATTGGGATGTTTTAGAAGTAGACCACATCATCCCTAAGGCTCTAAGCGGAAAGGATGAATACAAAAACCTGCAACTATTACATCGGCATTGTCACGATGAAAAGACCGCACTTGACCTAAAAGAAATTAGGAGGAAAGACCACTCAAAGTTCTTAGAAAAACTCTCTCAATTTTGGGAAAAGTTTGATTGGAAATGGGTGGATGATATCCCTAATTTTATTGGTCGTGCTGTCAGGAAGTCCGATATGACAAATGGACAACACACTGAGTAGCCGTGTGCGCTGAAAGGTGCATGCACGGTTTCGGATGGGAGGGGTAGAGCAGTAATGCTCTCCTCGACCCTACCTTGTTGTTGTTTCTTTAAAAGACTTAGAAGAACAACAACAACTTGAAGATAGTATCCCTCCTGCGGACACCCCCAAATCCCCGTGGAAATATGTGGGTCAGGGACTACCCAGAGTGTATGTAGCACCAGAGCTTGACGCTTTGACAGGCAGTAAGATTGAATCAATCCATGAGGCAACGTCTAGACCGCGCCAGTTCATTCTTAAAGAAGCAGTGGACTTGCTCTATAACCAAATGAATCGGATTCCATCATTCCTAGAAGAAAAGCCGAAA
>JADQBA010000107.1 GCA_016903675.1 Stigonema ocellatum SAG 48.90 = DSM 106950
AATGGGGAGATGGGGAATGGGGAGATGAGGAAGAATAATTGTTTACTCCCTACTCCCCACTCCCTACTCCCCACTCCCTACTCCCTACTCCCCACTCCCTACTCCCCACTCCCTACTCCCCACTCCCTACTCCCCACTCCCTACTCCCCACTCCCTACTCCCCACTCCCCATTCATCTATATCCTTGCCATGGGCTGACTTGGAGTTCGGCGTCAGGCTTGAATACTACTTGGAAGTGGGCAAGAGGTTCTTTGTTTTTTGGAGATGCTACAGTTGAGCCATAAATTGCTTGGAATATTTTGGGAAGGGGTGTTTCCCGGAAATAGTCAAAGGCGACTTGGTTGAGTGGTTCATAGTCAGCAATTGTCCCATCTTTGTTCACCGCCACTCGATACTTCAAGTCTCGAGTAAAGGAGGGTGTGCTACTCCAATTTTGGCGAAGGGTATCATAGAGCTTTTGATTTAAATTCTGGATTGTGTTAGGGTCGGTGATTTTTGTCCCTACAACATCTGGGATTCTAGCATATCCCCGCCAAGGGCTAATTTCCAACACGCCTTTTCTAGTAAACACTACTCTAAATTGGGCAATTGGTTCCTTGGTACTGTTCGTACTGCTAACAGGATTATAAAGTAGGTGCGGTAGGGGAGTGCTGACCACTGCGTCATTCGCCCCTTTGTTCACTGGTTTATAACCTATAATCCCACCATCTGCCGCCACACCTACACGGTAGACTAAATCCTCTTTGAATTCTGAGCGATTTGTCCAGTTTGTATTAATTTGGTTATAAACTTGGCGATTTAATGCACGCAATTCAGATGCATCGGTAATTTCAGGAACTGTATTTAAAAGTGCTTCTAAATCAGTCACAGCAGGGGATGCATTTGGTGTAGAATTGGGCGTTTGTGTGGGAGTGAATGCAGGTGTAGCAGCTATTTGTTGATTGGGAGAAGGTGTGGCGGAAACAGCAGTGGCGTTAGAACTCTTGGTTGCACTAACCTGTCCTGGTGCCTTCGGTTGCGGTGGACGTACTTCTGGAACTGGAACCAAGCTGAAGGCAAGAGCTGCTACTACCAAACTCGACGCTCCCACACTCGCTGGCACTGCCTGTTTCAGTAAGGCTTGACTAGCACCACCATAGCGTCTGCCAACTGGTTGTAGTTGTAGTGACAACTCTGGTAAAGTTTGGGTGTCAGCGAAAAATTGATCTATCGCTTCCACTAAATCGAATAACTGCACTGTATTCAAATCGACCTGAATGGGCCGTTTGATAGAGTTATGATTAGACTGGGAATCTTGGGGCATAATCTCTGAATGCACCAGCAACCTGTGTCGGTTGCTGTCAATCTTCAGCAACTGGACTAACTCCGATTCCAAGTTGTGTGCTTGAGGATTCGGCACATTACTCAAAAATTCTTGGGCGTAAGCACTTACTGCCCTCACCAAACTTTCAAAAAAATCCCGTCCTCCCATCAATGGCTGACTATTGCCAGACAAATAGCATTCTGCATTTACCAATATTGATAGTTCCGGGCGCATCTCTTGAAAGTGTGCCGCCCTTGTGGCATCACTTAAACCTTCCAAAAGTAGTGTGCAATTGGGTAGACTATATTTACGTTGAATATTCATTCTGCTTCACCGTCAAAAAGACTAATCCAGAATCGCTGCATTCCAGCCGTTCCAGTACAAAATAGTAATTTTTCCAACAAATTTATAGCTAGCTCGTCTAATTTCTCATCAGAACCTAATGCTAGTACACCAGAACGTCGGGAATGCATTCGGCTTTTAAAATGTACTCTAAACCGCTCTAGGTAGTTAGATAGCCGCAAATTCTGTTCTAGTGGAATCTGCTTTTCGCTCATCTGTTGATATATCGCCAGCAACTGACGGATGACAACGGTTAACCGCCGCGCCATGTAGCAAGCAATTACCACTAAGGCTTTTGCCTCAGTAATAGATAAAGGGCGGCGAATGTTTGCCTGTCGCAAGGGATTAGTACTACGCATTCGCCATAAATTAACGCGATTTTTAATAATGGCTTTGAGGTCTAACTCTTCAGCAAATGTCAGGATGGCTTCAGAGCCACCAAGCTCTAAAGCTTCAATTGCCAGTAAAATTAGGTCAATTTGCAACCGGGTTCTACGAGGACATCCCTGTCCCTCAATCGCCGGATCGGGTAAAGTATCCAGAACCATTGGCGCTGACTGGGGAGTTGGATTGTTAAACGGCGTTAAACTAGCAGAGACATTCATTATAAATACCTTGTACAGCTCTAACAGACTAGGTAAAACTAATTTAAGGGAATTAACCAAACAAGAAATAAGACAAGCGTGGTAGTGCCAAGACAGCTACCTGATATATACATTACCTACTCTTTCTACCAAAGGTTTCCACATAATAAAATCAAACTTTTCAACGCATAACTTAAGTTCACTCATCTAGGTTGGTAGTGCCTCATATCCCTAGCTTCATGTAGATTTTCATTATCGTCAACGGATAGGGAAACTAGAAACCTGCTTCAAAGGTTATGACATTATAGTGTACGATTTTTCAGGTATCTACCCACTTTATCAACGAGGAAGGGAGTGGGGGAGTGGGGGAGTGGGGGAGTGGGGGAGTGGGGGAGTGGGGGGAGAAAGAATTATTGCTCAATAACTCAATAAGTGAATAACTCTTTTTCCTCCCCCCCCTCCCCCCCCCTCCCCCCCTCCTCCCCTCCCCCTCCCCTAATTTATGAACCAAAATCAACGTTATCCTTTTTTATGGATTTGAAGTCTTTGATTCGTGACATTCCGGATTTTCCTAAACCTGGAATTGTATTTCGAGATATCACCACCTTGCTACGCGATCCCGAGGGAATGCGCTATAGTATCGACCTATTCGCTCGAAAGTTTGTAGATGCCAATATCTGGGCAGAATACGTGATAGGAATGGAGTCGCGGGGCTTCATTTTTGGCTCATTGCTGGCTTATAAGTTAGGATGTGGTTTTATTCCGGCACGCAAAAAAGGAAAGTTACCAGCAGCAGTTCACTCAATTGAATATGCACTGGAGTATGGTACAGATTGTTTGGAAATCCATCAGGATGCTCTGCTCCCAGGTAGCCGAGTTTTAATTGTGGACGATTTGATTGCCACAGGTGGAACGGCAGGTGCAACAGCAAAGCTAGTGCAGAAAATTGGCTGCGAACTAGTGGCGTTTGGGTTTATCATCGAGCTACGGGATTTAGAAGGGCGTAAAAATCTGCCAGATGTGCCGATTATCTCTCTTCTAGAATATTAAGAGTGAGGAGGCGCGGAATTACAAGTCCTCACTCATCACTCCTCACTTCTATGACTGTTGAGTATGACAACCACAAGAATTTCCGTGGAGACAGGTCGTGATTGGTTAATGAGGCTGGTCACCAGTGAGACGTTTGTTTATTTAATCAAGCGGCTATTGCAAGCGCTGTTGACTTTGTTGTTGGCGTCAGCGTTGTCTTTTCTCATTATTCAACTGGCTCCGGGAGATTATGTAGACACACTGCGGCAAAACCCAAAAATTTCCCCAGAAAGAATTGAGGAGCTAAAGCGACAGTTCGGTCTTGATCGCTCTTGGCCAGAGCAATATGGGCTATGGCTGTGGCGCATCTTGACCAAGGGAGATTTTGGGACAAGTTTTGTTTATCAACGCTCAGTAGCGTCACTATTGTGGGAACGGGTACCAGCAACTTTGCTGTTAGCGATCGCTTCTTTAGTTATTACCTGGGCGATCGCTATCCCTTTGGGGATCATCGCCGCTGTTCAGCAAAATCGCTCTTCTGACCGCATTTTGCAAGTGATTAGCTATGCCGGACAAGGATTTCCCAGTTTCATCACCGCCCTATTTCTGCTGATTTTTGCTCAAAACACTTCCCCTGTGTTTCCAGTAGGTGGCATGACTAGCATCGATCACGCCGAACTGTCGGGGTTAGGCAAATTCCTTGATATTAGCTGGCACATGATTTTACCAACCATAGCCTTAAGTATAACTAGCTTTGCTGGGTTACAGCGCTTCGCTCGCGGTCAATTGTTGGATGTACTACGCGAAGATTACATTCAAACGGCTCGTGCCAAGGGACTACCAGAAAACCGCGTTATCTACGTTCACGCACTCCGCAATGCCATCAATCCCCTGATTACCTTGTTGGGTTTTGACTTGGCAAGTTTATTAAGTGGTGCCTTCATTGCCGAATTTTTCTTCAACTGGCCAGGTTTGGGAAGGTTGACCATACAGGCTGTCCAGTCTCAAGATTTATATCTATTAATGGCAAGTTTAATGATGGGCGCAGTACTACTGATTATTGGTAATTTGCTTGCCGATTTAATGCTGAAAGCCTCCGACCCTCGCATTACCCTTGAAAATCTCAACTAATAATGGGGAATGGGGAGTGGGGAGTGGGGAATGGGGAGTGGGGAGTAGGGAGTGGGGAGTGGGGAATGGGGAGTGGGGAGTGGGGAGTGGGGAGTAGGGAGTGGGGAGTAGGGAATGGGGAGTAGGGAGTGGGGAGTAGGGAGTGGGGAGTAGAATTTTTGGTTTTTGGTTAGTTGTCTTACCAAACAACCACCACCAGACAACAAATAACAGACCCATTCCCCACTCCCCACTCCCCATTCCCCATTCCCCATTCCCCATTCCCCATTCCCCACTCCCCACTCCCCACTCCCCATTCCCCATTCCCCATTCCCCATTCCCCATTCCCCATTCCCCACTCCCCGTTTTACACTGCTGCTTTTTCCAAAATCAACTTAGAACGCTTTACCTGTTCAGGAATAGAAATGGGGTAATTTCCAGTGAAACAGGCAGAACAAAAGCTTTGAGGGTCTTCTCGCGTTGCTTCCAACATTCCCTTCCAACTAAGATAGGCGAGGGAGTCTACCTCAAGTTGCTTGGTAATTTCTTCCACTGACTTGGTAGCAGCAATGAGCTGATCTTGACTATCGGTATCGATGCCATAGAAGCAGGGGTGAGTCACTGGAGGAGAGGAAATTCGCATATGTACTTCCACTGCACCCGCCTCATGCAAAGCTTTAACCAGTTGGCGGCTGGTGGTTCCCCGAACAATGGAGTCATCCACGATTACGACTCGTTTGCCATAGATCACATCCTTGAGGGGGTTGAGTTTCATGCGAATACCCGACTCACGCATAGTTTGTGTAGGCTGAATAAAGGTGCGCCCTACGTAACGATTTTTAATCAATCCTTCTACGTAGGGAATGCCAGAACTTTGGGAATAGCCAATAGCAGCGGGAATACCAGAATCAGGAACACCAAAAACAATATCAGCCTCAACTGGAGATTCTTCAGCCAGTTGGCGTCCTAACCGCATCCGGTAGCTGTACAAACTCTCGTTGTGCATAACACTATCAGGGCGTGCAAAGTAAATCATCTCGAAGATGCACAGCTTGCGCTGGGGCTTTTGACTCCATTGGTAGGAAGTCAAACCTGCTTCGTCGATCCAAACTAACTCACCAGGTGCTACCTCTCGTAGGTATTCAGCACCAATGATGTCTAAAGCACAAGTTTCTGAGGCAAGAACGTAACGGACTGGATGATCATCTAATGTGCCAATCACCAAGGGGCGAATGCCATTGGGATCGCGGATGCCCATGATGCCCGAATTCGTGCCAATTACTAAACTAAAGGCCCCTTGACAACGCTGCAATGCCCGAATAGTGCCTTCTACCCAATCAGCACCTGCATCGACTTCTTGGCCGATGGCAATAGCAATCATTTCTGAGTCAGTGGTCGTTACTAAATGACATTTCTGCTCTAGCAACTCTTCTCGCAAATGTACAGTATTGACTAAATTACCATTGTGTGCTAGAGTGAGTTTTCCTAAACGGGTTTCCACAACAGCAGGTTGAGCATTAACTTTGCGGCTAGAACCAGTGGTGGAATAACGAGTATGACCTACGGCTATACTACCGGTTAAGTGGCTTAAAATGGGTTCATTGAAGACTTGGGACACCAACCCCATGTCTTTGTGTAAGTGTACTTGTGTACCTTCAAATGTAGCAATGCCAGCTGATTCTTGACCCCGATGTTGAAGGGCGTAAAGTCCAAAGTAAGTGAGTTTAGCAACGTCTTCCCCTGGTGCGCAGATGCCGAAAACACCGCAAGCTTCTTCTGGCTTATCACAACAAATTTCATCGGCTTTGGCTGGGTTGTTAGCCTGTTTGAAGCGATCGTCCAAAGAGGGGGGATGGTTGGGGATCATGATGATAGCTTTGCTCCTGGTAGAGTGAGGAGTGAGGAACTTATAACTCATAACTCATAACTCCTAACTCCTCACTGTTTTTAATTGGGCGTATGAGTGTGGATGGCAACACGCCTTTCTATCGCTTGAAAGTAGCGATCGCTCATATCTCCAATCTTAACCTTGATTAAGGTTTGGTTATCAACCGTTAAAACTCGCAAACCCATTTCGCTATTCCCTACATAACCAAGTTTTTGCCACTGTTGACCCAGATGTTCCTTTAGGTATAATTCCCAATTTTCTTGTTGTGCTGAAGCCACAGAAACTAAAATTCGCGCACCACCCTCACCAAACAGCACTTCATCCCAACGAAGCGCGGGTATATTTCCTGCCACTTCTAATATGATGGAAGCACCGAGATTGCTAGTGATGCAACATTCTGCCAAGGCTACAGCGACTCCACCCTCAGCACAATCATGAGCCGATCTCACCCATCCAAGACGAATTCCCTCACGGCAAACTAGCTGCACGCGGCGTTCCAAGTCAAAATCTACCTGTGGTGGTTTCCCGGCGATCGTGCTGTGGATAACCGCTAAATATTCTGAACCTCCCAAGGTGATTTGGGATTTGGTATTTTTAACCGCAGATGTACGCAGATGGACGCTGATAAGAGTCTTTTCTGTCTCAGTGTTTCTGCGATCGGGTGCGGTAGCAATTTTAGATTCTATCGGTAATCCCAAAAGATAAATAACATCGCCTTCTGTTTGCCAAGCCTGACCACAAATTTTGGTTAAATCAGAAATCAACCCCACCATACCCACAACTGGACTTGGAAAGATTGGTTGTGGGTTGCCTTGAGAATCGAGGGTTTCATTATACAAGGACACATTCCCGCCAGTGACCGGTGTTGACAATTCTTCACAACCAACAGCCAAACCGCGACAAGCTTCGGCTAATTGCCAGTAACCAACAGGTTTTTCAGGACTGCCGAAATTCAGGTTATCAGTCACCGCTAGAGGTTCTGCACCCACACAGCTAAGATTGCGAGCAGCTTCTGCCACCACAGCCTTACCTCCCTCGTAGGGATCAAGATAAACGTAACGAGCATTGCAATCAACTGTAGCAGCAACACCGCGTTGGGAAGAGGGGAGTGGGGAGTGGGGAATGGGGAGTGGGGAGTGGGGATAGCCTGGGGTTTCAACCCCAGGAGGGAGTGGGGAATGGGGAGTGGGGAATTGCCCCCCCTGCTCCCCCTGCTCCCCCTGCTCCCCCTGCTCCCCCTGCCCCCCCTGCCCCCCCTCCAGGGGACGCAAGCGGATGATAGCTGCATCTGCACCACCAGGTAGCATGACGGTATTGTTCTGCACTTGATGGTCGTACTGGCGATAAACCCAACGTTTAGAAGCAATGGTGGGAGTATCGAGTAAAGTCAATAGGATGTCGTTCCAACTTTGCTGGTGTCCTTGAATTTCGATGCCAGCAGTCGTACTCTCAGGTAGAGAATCAGGAGTCCATTCCCAAGCTTTCAGTACATATTCTGGTGGTTCCGCCAACACTTCCCGGTGATATAATGGCGTATTTTCTGCCAAAGCTTTTGCTGGTATTTCTGCTGCTACTTCACCTTTGAACCAAATCCGCACCATGGGTTCGGCAATTACAGTGCCGGCGACAACTGCTTGCAGTCCCCAACGGTGGAAAATGTTGATTAACTCTTGTTCGCGTCCCTTTTGACCAACAAATAGCATCCGTTCTTGAGATTCAGAAAGCAGGTATTCATAAGGAACCATTCCCTCTTCCCGTACTGGAATCTTGTCTAAATCCAGTTCAATTCCCACGCCGCCTTTTGCCGCCATTTCCGATGTGGAACAGGTAATGCCAGCAGCACCCATATCCTGTGCTGCTACAACAGCACCTGTCTTAAATGCCTCTAAGCACGCTTCAATTAAAGCTTTTTCTAAAAACGGGTCGCCTACCTGCACCGCAGGACGGTTATCTATGGACTCATCGCTGAGTTCTGCACTGGCAAAACTTGCGCCTCCCATGCCATCTCGTCCCGTGGTGGAACCAACATACAGTACGGGATTTCCTATGCCACATGCTCCTGATTTGACGATTTCTGGCGTTTCCATCAATCCCAGTGCCATGACGTTGACTAGGGGGTTATGGTCGTAAGCGGGGTCAAAGTAGACTTCGCCGCCGACTGTAGGCACTCCAACGCTATTGCCATAATGAGCTATTCCCGCTACTACACCACTGAATAGCCGTTGAGTTTTGGCATTTTCCAGGGAACCGAAGCGGAGAGAGTTTAATATGGCTATGGGACGCGCACCCATTGTAAATATATCTCGGAGAATACCTCCTACTCCTGTTGCAGCACCTTGGAAGGGTTCGACAGCTGAGGGATGGTTGTGAGATTCAATTTTAAATGCGAGTTGTAGTCCATCACCTAAGTCCACAACACCAGCATTTTCACCAGGTCCCACAAGAATACGGGGTCCTGTGGTGGGAAATTTTTTTAG
This sequence comes from Stigonema ocellatum SAG 48.90 = DSM 106950, assembly GCA_016903675.1. GTDB lineage: Bacteria > Cyanobacteriota > Cyanobacteriia > Cyanobacteriales > Nostocaceae > Stigonema > Stigonema ocellatum. The sequence goes on from JADQBA010000107.1 coordinate 8,734, forward strand.
TAAAGGTCGAGAGTTTTTATAACAGCAATGCTCTGACCACATTACCCCAAACATTCCTAGTTCAGCTTTGTTAGGATGACGTCCCAGTCGCCGAACAATTTCTTCATATTCTTCTTTTTTCAAACCTTCAGCAGCTATTTCTTTGGGGGAAAAGGGAGATTGGGGGGTGGCTGTCATGGAAGTAATACAAGGGGACAGAGGTCTATTCTATCGATTTCTGCTCCATTCCCATAACGCAAGTCCTTTCCCGGTCTAAGATTACCTATTTTAACGAACCGCAAAGACGCGAAGTACACGAAGAAAGAAGAGAAGAAGAAAGGTTTTCTTGTAGCGGTTCGGAAGTATATTTTGCACCACCGTCATGTTGCGAAAATCAGAGCAACAAAAAGCTTATGATTTCCTAGGCGCTGCCCACCTTACCCTTATTTAGAAGGTGCAAGATGTCAGTATACCACTCACGTTGAAAAAAGCTATAATCGGAGATTATGATGCTACCCACCTGCATAGGCTTGCTCTCTCAAGTAGCCTCAATTTAGTGGCAGAAGTTTTTGTAATACATATTTTTACTACATTAGTAGTATAGTAACACTTATGAACACCATTACCATAGAAATTTCGGATGAGCGCCTCCTGCTGCTGCAAAAAACTGCCACTAACCTTGGCGTATCAATAGAACAATTACTGCTGTTAGGTGTTGAAGAATTGGTGAATAAGCAAGAATCATCCTTTAAAAGCGCCATGAACTACGTAGTTAACAAAAATGCTGAACTTTATCATCGGCTGGCGTAATGCGCTATCTCACTCTCACTGAGGTCTTAGAACTCTATTATCGCATCATGGAGCAGTCTGGAGGGTCTGCGGGTATTTCCAACATTGGTGGACTGGAGTCAGCTATAGCTCAACCACGCATGAGCTTTGGCGGGGAGGAACTTTACCCTACAATAGTTGAAAAGGCTTCGGCTCTTGGTTTTGCTCTGATTAAAAACCATCCTTTCATCGATGGTAACAAACGCATTGGTCACGCTACGATGGAAGTCTTCTTGGTGTTGAATGGATTTGAAATTGATGCAGCAGTGGATACGCAAGAGCGGGTAATTTTGCAAGTAGCATCTGGTGATTTAGGGCAAGACGAATTTACCGCATGGCTTCGTAGTCATATAGTTCCTGAGTCCGTATAGGTTATGAAGAAGCGGTTTTGGTGTTTTCACAGAGAACTTCATCGCAGCCTCATGTGCATACTCCAAAGATAGCTACAATTTTCCTTCTTCGTCAAAAAAATATCCGGATTTCTCTCTACACAGCAGATTAAAGGAAATAGGGCAATAAAAGGAGATTCCTAGGATCAGTCCCACTGACGGTGATCGCCACCCGCTATGAATGAAAAAAACATTCTTTCTCCTTACATTACATCTCTACACCCCTACACCCAGTAGTACGAGTCAGTAACTCTTGCGGTGATAACAATCACAGGTATGCGTGATTGCGATCGTATTGCTGCTGTAGGCAAATTGGGAGAATTACTCATAACTGAACTCTAGCCGAGTCATTAATAGGGAACACACCAATTGCCGACATCCTTCATCAAAGGACTGTCGGCTTTTTGTTTTCTCAATGGGGAGTGGGGAGTGGGGAGTGGGGAATGGGGAATGGGGAATGGGGAGTGGGGAGTGGGGAGTAGGGAGTGGGGAGTGGGGATTGGGAAGAAAAGCCAATAACAACCAACAATCAACAACCAACAATCAACAATCAACAATCAACAAATAAAATTTCCCCACAGCCTGTTGGTAACTTGACAGAATATTCTGCCAGAGCCACTAGCAAGTGTGGGGAGGTATAATCGAAGGGTGATCAAGACATGGCTTGAATCACGTAATCAAAGTAGGGGGCTGCTTCCGTGGCGTCTTCTGCTTTTAGTAAGTCAAGGGAGGCTTTTTTCAGACAGGTAATGGCTTCAACCATTCCAGGTACAGGAACGCCCAAGGAGTTGTACATTTCCCGCACACCAATCAAACCAATTTTTTCAATTGGCCCTTTGTCGCCGGAAAGGACGCCGTAAGTAATTAGGCGCAAATACCAGCCAAAGTCACGGATACATAGAGCACGCTGGCGTTCTCCATAAGCATTACCTCCTGGTGCGATAAAGTCAGGACGCTTCTGCCAAAGCTGTTTAGTTGCTTCTTGAACTATCTTTTTTTCATTTTCCGCTAGGGTAGTGGTAATCCGTACCCGCTGTTCGCCAGTTTGCAAAAAGTTTTTGATACTGTTGAGCTCACCACTGCTGGGATAACGCAGTTCGTCGTCGGCTTTGAGAATAACTTGGCTTACTACAGTCATGATTAATGCAATGACATGAATATATTATTTGCTAGTTTAACTACTCTGGTGGACACAAAGAAAGGGAGTAATTGCTTTTATGTGAGTAATGGGGAGTGGGGAATGGGGAATAGGGAATGGGGAGTGGGGAATGGGGAATAGGGAATGGGGAGTGGGGAATGGGGGAGAATGACCTCTTCCCCAACCACCTCTTCCCCAACCACCAATCCCCACTCCCCACTCCCCACTCCCCACTCCCCTCTTCACCATTCCCCATTCCCCATTCCCCATTCCCCATTCCCCATTCCCCAATCCCCAATCCCCAATGAGTAAAACAGTTTGGCAACAGGGTGAATTAATTGAAGTTGCAATTACGGACTTAAGTGATGCAGGAGATGGTGTAGGGCGAACTGATGAACGGGTAGTGTTTGTACCTGATACAGTAAGCGGCGATCGCGCTCTTGTCCGCCTAGTACACGTCAAACCCAATTACGCCCATGGTAAACTCATACAGCTGTTGCAATCATCACCTCACCGCATCCGACCTAGTTGTATTGTGGCTGATAAGTGTGGTGGTTGCCAGTGGCAACATATTGATTATGAGTACCAACTAGAAGCCAAGCGCAATCAAGTTATTCAAGCTTTGGAACACATTGGCGGTTTCTTGAAACCACCAGTAGATCCGGTTTTGGCTGCTCCCTCACCTTTAGGCTATCGTAATAAAGCTACCTATCCTTTGGGCACATCTCACACTGGACAGGTTCAAGCAGGTTACTACGAAAAAGGCAGCCACCAATTAATTAACTTGAATCAATGTCCAGTGCAAGACCCACGATTAAACCCTCTGCTATTAGAAGCCAAACAGGACATCCAAAAGCAGGGTTGGCAAATTTACAACGAACAGCGTCACACAGGTCTTGTACGCCATCTTAGTTTACGAATTGGTCGTCGCACAGGGGAAATGTTGCTGACTTTGGTGGTGAAGGACTGGAATTTGCCCTTAATTCAACACCAAGCACAGGAGTGGTTAAAGCGCTATCCCCAGTTGGTGGGAGTTTCCTTAAACTGCAATTCACATCGGACTAATGCCATTTTTGGACCCCAAACCCGTTGCATTGCTGGACTTTCCTACCTAAGAGAACAATTCGCCGGACTGGAATTCCAGGTGCGTCCAGATACGTTTTTCCAAGTTTACACAGAGACAGCTGAGGCATTGTTAAAAGTCATTCAGTCTGAACTGAATTTGCAAGGGAATGAAGTGTTAATTGATACTTATTGTGGTATTGGAACTTTAACTTTGCCACTGGCGAAACAAGTTCGTCTTGCCACAGGGTTAGAAGTGCAACCAGAGGCGGTAGAACAGGCCATTTTAAATGCGCAAATAAACCACATTAATAATGTAACTTTTATAACAGGAGCAGTAGAGAAATTACTGCACAAAATGGATATGACACCGGATATTGTTTTGCTCGACCCACCGCGTAAGGGATGCGATCGCGCCGTCATCGATACTTTATTACAATCAAAACCACCTCGTATAGTTTACGTTAGCTGTAAAGTAGCCACCCTCGCCCGTGACTTGAGATTACTTTGCCAAAACGGGATGTACACTATAACACGGATACAACCCGCTGATTTTTTCCCCGAAACGGCTCATGTGGAAACTGCCGCTTTTCTTGTAAGGGTGTAGGGGTGTGGGGGTGTGGGGGTGTGGGGGTGTGGGGGTGTGGGGGTTTAGGGGTGTAGGGGGAAGATTAAATAAAAAATCAAAAATCAAAAATCAAAAATCAAAAAAATAAATTTTACATTTTAAATTTTTAATTCTTGTACACCCCCCACACCCCCACACCCCTACACCCCTACACCCCTAATCAACAGACTCCTTTACAAAAAGTCAAAATTTTAAATTTCTAGTCCATCCCATAGTAAAAATGCTAAAGTTGAATTAAGCTAAAAATATAATTCTTTAAATTAAAGTTGCATGGGCTATTCAAAAACTTGAATTGGGTTACTTATATTGCAGGTAAGAAGATAAAAGAGTATAAAAATACTCTTGACAAGTCAAACTATTATTTGTTTTAGTTGCTGACTGCTTGGGCAGTTACATGTTCACCGTCTTACATGCAAAAAACCTAATATCAGGAACAGAGCCTATGCTCCCTAGCATTTTCAAAATTTAGTTGTAAAGACGGAAGTTTGAAGGCAACACGACCACCTCAGTTTTGATCAGGGTGCCTGTGACAACAAACTGATGTCTAGCTAACTCTGAAAGCTACGGGGTTTATCCTGTGATTACTATTTCGCTTCGTCCTGTGGGACGCAATTGGGGTACAATCAGTTTTGCCTCAACTCTATATCTCTGTCCAATATTAGATTTACTCCTAGCAGAGATTCCAGTGAAATTGCAAGCAGAACTGCGACTAGGACTTCAAGAAGCCCTAGTAAACGCAGCGAAACATGGCAATAATCTAGATCCTAGTAAAAGAGTTCTCGTTCGTTTTTCCTTGATAGATAATCAATATTGGTGGATAATATCAGACCAAGGCAGAGGCTTTAGTCCTTGTTCTGCTGGCGATATCGATCCCGAAGAATACCTACCACCTGATGAATCAGAAAGCGGGCGTGGTTTATGTATTCTCCATCAAATTTTCGATCAGGTTGAATGGAATAGAAAAGGCACAGAGTTAAGACTTTGTAAACAATTAGAGCATCGACCAAGATTAGCCCTACGACGGTGAAGAGGGGAATGGGGAATGGGGAATGGGGAATGGGGAATGGGGAATAAATATATAGTTGTTCGTTTACTCCCCCACTCCCTACTCCCCACTCCCTACTCCCCACTCCCCACTCCCCACTCCCTACTCCCTACTCCCCATTCCGTGAGTGGGACAAGGAGGTGCAGAAATAGAGTGATCTAACCAACCAGTTGCTTGCTGGAGTCTTGGTAACGCTTCTTGTGGTTCGTCTTTAATGAGAAACACCAGAGCTGCTGCTGCTTGTTCACGGGCGCGAACTTTGCGGTTAGACTTGAGGCGATGCCAATCGTTAGGAGAAATGCTTAGCCTCTCCATAAGAGATTGGGCTAGTTCGAGGGTACTAAATTCATCCAGTTGACTAGTTTTAGGCAGCTGAGTTGATTGTGACATGAGTATATATTGTAGTTAGGAGTTAGGAGTTAGGAGTTAGGAGTTAGGAGCCAGAATGTTTCCTTTCGGATTGCGAAATTAACATTGCCTTTCTTACCCCCATGATGGTGAGTGGAGTTTTCTTGACTCCAGACTCCGGACTCCTGACTCCTTTCATTCCTACTGTACAACTTGTAAATGAAGCCGTCTAAACAACCGTTCGATCCATCGGGTGAAGAAAATCAGGAACGAAATTTTGAGCAAGAATTATTGGAAGTAGAGCGATCGCTCGTGTCATTGAAAGAACGCTACACTCAAGTGCAAGGGGACAAGTCGCGTCAAGCAGAATTACAACAACGCCTCAAAAAAGTGCGTCATAATAAATTACCAGCAATGAAAGCCGAGTTAAGGCAAATTAAACAGCAATTGGAAGTGCTAGAACTTAACTTGGAAAGTCAGTTGTTTTCTTGGGGTAGCCTCAAGAAACCTTTTTGGCAAGCTGTCCGCTTTGGGGGATTGGGCGTTATCATAGGCTGGATATTAAAGACGTTTGCTGGATGATATGGTGAATCGACGGATTGCAGAAATATTGCGAAATGGTCAACCTGATGAGTCGCTTATAGTTCAAGGCTGGGTTCGGACAAAACGTGAGTTGAAAGAGTTTGCTTTTATTGAAGTCAACGACGGCTCATCCTTGACTGGTTTGCAAGTAGTACTCAATCAGGATTTGCCTGACTACGATGATATCTTGAAAAAGCTGAACACTGGTGCTGCAATGGAAGTGGCTGGGGTACTGGTGGCTTCTGTTGGTAAAGGACAGCGAGTTGAGTTGAAAGCCGAGAAGGTGAAAGTCCACGGGGAAGCTGATCCCGAGACTTACCCGCTGCAAAAGAAACGCCATTCCTTTGAGTTCTTGCGGACTATTGGACATTTGCGAGGGCGTACCAATTCCTTTGGCGCAGTTTTCCGTGTTAGAAACGCTGTAGCCATGGCTATCCACCAGTTCTTCCAAGAAAGAGGCTTTTTGTGGGTACACACTCCCATCATTACAGCTAGCGACTGTGAGGGTGCGGGTGAACTTTTTAGCGTTACCAGTTTGGATTTGAAAAACATCCCGCGCACACAAACCCAAGCAGTCGATTACAGTAAAGACTTTTTTGGTAGACCAACATACTTAACAGTCAGTGGTCAGCTAGAAGCAGAAATTATGGCTATGGCGTTTAGTAACGTCTACACCTTCGGTCCTACCTTCCGTGCAGAAAACTCCAATACCTCCCGCCACTTAGCAGAATTTTGGATGGTTGAACCAGAAATGGCGTTCTGTGATCTCGCGGGGGATATGGATTTAGCCGAGGCGTTTCTTAAGCACATTTTCAAGCATGTGATGGAAACTTGCCCAGAAGACATGGAATTTTTCAATCAGCGTATTGATAATACCGTGTTGGCGACGGCGGAGAACATTATTAACAATCAATTTGAGCGCATAACTTACACAGAAGCCATCGTCCTATTGGAAAAAGCCGATGTCAAGTTTGAATATCCGGTAAGTTGGGGCTTGGATTTACAATCAGAACACGAACGCTATCTTTGTGAACAACTTTTCCAAAAGCCTGTCATCGTCACCAATTACCCAGCCAAAATCAAAGCATTTTATATGCGCATAGACGACGATGAAAAAACTGTCGCTGCAATGGATATCCTCGCGCCTAAGATTGGCGAAATTATCGGCGGTTCCCAGAGAGAAGAACGCCTAGAAGTTTTAGAAAACCGAATTCAAGCCCAAGGTCTGAAGACAGAAGATTTGTGGTGGTATGTGGATTTGCGCCGCTACGGTAGTGTCCCCCATGCTGGTTTTGGACTCGGTTTTGAACGACTCGTGCAATTCATGACAGGTATGGGAAATATCCGCGATGTGATCCCGTTCCCACGTACACCAGAAAATGCCGAGTTTTAATTATCGTTTCAGAGAGAGGACTCGAACCCATGACAACTACTACAGCTAAAAAGCTAACTTTTGAGCAGTTTCTGGAACAGTATCCAGATGGTTGTGGCATATTCGAGCTTGTAGATGGGGAGATTGTACAAGTGGAGCCAATCAGAGCTCATAAAAATGTAGCACGGTTTTTAGTCTTTGCCTTCAACGATGAAATTAGGCGTTTAGGACTGGACTATATTGTTGACAAGGATATAGTCATCAGAACTTTAACACCATCCGGGGAAGAACGAGGTAGAAATCCAGATGTGAGTGTAGTAAGTGCCTCCTCATGGAATTCAAATGTACTAGCATACGGTGCTCTTACCGAACCTCTACAACTAGCTGTGGAGGTCGCCTCAAGCAACTGGGATGACGATTACGTTGACAAGTTAGACGAATATCAAAGACTCGGTATTCCTGAGTACTGGATTGTGGACTATCTGGCGATCGCCTCCAGAACTTATCTCGGTAATCCCAAAGTCCCCACAGTTTCCATTTACCAGTTAGTGGAAGGTCAATATCAAGTCCAAAAGTTCACGGGTAATGACCGCATCCTCACGAACACTTTCCCACAACTGGAGCTAACTGTTGAACAAATTCTCACTGCTAGTCAAATGCGAAAACTTTGAAAAAGAATTATGAATTAAGAATTATGAATTTATTCATAATTCTTAATTCTTAACTCCTAACTCCTAACTCCTACCTCCTAACTCCTAACTCTCCTTACGCCATTTGGTTTTCAATTGCCCACCGCGCTAGTTCAGTGCGGTTGTGGAGATTGGTTTTGCCCAACATATTAGACACATGGCTTTCAACCGTGCGCTGACTGACGTTTAATTCTTCAGCGATTTCGCGGTTAGCTAAGCCTCTAGCCACGAATTGCACTACTTTCAGTTCTGTTGGGGTTAACTGTACATCGAAGGGAACCTGGATGCGGGAACCGTTTTCTCCTCCTTTTGCTTGGTGTTCTTTCCAGCGAATGGTTTGCTTGAGAGAAGATTCTACTTGCGCTACCAATTCTTCTGGCTCAAAGGGCTTGACCATATAGACATCAGCGCCTTTATTCAGACCTTTAACTCGGTCTGCGCTTTGTCCCTTAGCTGAAAGGAACAGAACGGGAATCCAGCCGGTGCGTTCGGTTTGCCGGACTTGTTCCACAAAAGTATATCCATCCATTTCCGGCATCATGACGTCACAGATGATCATGTCTGGAATATCCTGCTCTAAAATTTCCAGTGCTTCTCGACCATTTTCAGCGGTGATAACTTCATAGCCCCGAAATTCCAAATAATCCTTTACCAGCAAAATGAGGTTGGGGTCGTCATCAATGAGTAGAAGGCGTTTGTGATCTTTCATGCTGGGTTCTTTCATAGCAGTGGCACTAGCGGCGCTTTTATCCATCAAAGTCTTGAATAGTTATCCTCTATGGTGGATTATTGAGATGTTGTGCTTTTTTTTTCCCACTTAACCTGCTTTTGCTGCGTGGAAATCTTAAAAGTAATGGTCGCTTTTAAGAAACTACTACAGCAACAGCAAAAGTGTAGTAGGGATACGTAGAGCAGTAGTATCTATAATGCGTTATTATATATTGCTTTGAAAGTAGCGGGTGAAAAAACACCGATTAAATAATAATCTTTTAAGTTAACAAATAATTGGTGGCTTTAGATGCTCCTGGTTAAAACCAACCCGCGCTTTCACCAAGCTTACTGCTTTTCCATATTCCTCAAAGGTTAAGCCTCTATCAGTTGTTTACAAGAAGCTAGGGAGTTTCTCGCAAAGGATGGATTAAAAACGCATATTTTTGTACCACCTTGTTACTTAACAAGTGTTTTTGGATAATTTTGTATTCGGATTTCCGGAGTTGCTTGGCAATACCAAACACCATCCGGGTAAACCACTATTATCAGTCCAGAAGAACAAAGTCGCAAGCAGTTGCCCTCAGTTCTAAAGATGCAACTGGAGAGTAGGGTGTGGGGTGTGGGGTGTGGGGTGTGGGGTGTGGGGTGTGGGGAAGAGGAATTTTCATGCTTTTGTTGTGGGCTTTTGCCTATGGGTGTCTGACTTAAAAAAGCAGGCTGGGGCTTTATTTTATGGAGGTTTGGAGGTTTTTGGTATTTGAGGGGTGGACTTGATCACTAAGCATTGTTACTCCTGAGTGCGGCTCCCTGCTTAATGTTCTATATCAGTGCTTACTGTTCTATAACAATTTCCCGGCTTTGCAAATACATGTTGCCCATATATAAATATTCATAACTTTCAGAACAAAACCAGAAAGTTAAGATGTATTGAGTATTTATACTTAAGTCTATCTACGCTAACTAAGTTCGGGAACCCGTACAACACTAAATGTTGTCATTAGACGCTATTGTTAAGTAAATTAGCACTCAGGAGTTGAGAGTGCTAACTCTGGAGAAATTATTATGGCAGCTGTATCTCTAAGCGTATCCACAGTAAAACCGTTAGGCGATCGCGTCTTTGTAAAAGTGAGCGCCTCTGAAGAAAAGACCGCAGGTGGTCTGTATTTGCCCGACACGGCGAAAGAAAAGCCTCAAGTAGGCGAAGTCGTTTCCGTGGGTGATGGCAAGCTCAAGGATGACGGAGCACGTCAGCCCTTGGACGTGAAGGTGGGAGACAAAGTTCTCTACTCTAAGTACGCTGGTACTGACATCAAGCTGGGCACTGACGAATACGTGCTGCTTTCTGAAAAAGACATTCTAGCAGTCGTGAGCTAATAGCTAATGGCTAATGGCTAATGGCAACTAACAGGCTTTTTAGCAATCAGCAACTAGCAATTACCTTTTTCCCTATTTTCCCAATTAGCAGAATCGTCGAAAACTATGGCAAAGCGCATTATCTACAACGAAAACGCCCGTCGTGCCCTAGAAAGGGGCATGGACATCCTAGCTGAGGCTGTAGCTGTTACCCTTGGTCCCAAAGGTCGTAACGTAGTACTAGAGAAAAAGTTTGGCGCACCACAAATCATCAATGATGGTGTCACCATCGCCAAAGAAATTGAATTAGAAGACCACGTGGAAAACACTGGCGTTGCTTTGATTCGTCAAGCCGCTTCTAAGACCAACGATGCTGCTGGTGATGGCACCACCACTGCCACCGTTTTGGCTCATGCAATGGTGAAAGAAGGCTTGCGCAACGTTGCAGCTGGTGCAAATGCCATTTCGCTGAAGCGCGGTATTGATAAGGCTACCAACTTCCTGGTAGAGAAAATCAAAGAACACGCTCGTCCAGTAGAAGATTCCAAAGCCATTGCTCAAGTTGGTGCAATTTCCTCTGGTAACGACGAAGAAGTCGGTCAGATGATTGCCCAAGCAATGGACAAAGTAGGTAAAGAAGGCGTGATTTCCTTGGAAGAAGGAAAGTCCATGACCACCGAACTGGAAATCACCGAAGGGATGCGCTTTGACAAAGGCTACATCTCTCCTTACTTCGCCACCGATGCTGAGCGGATGGAAGCAAATTTCGATGAGCCTTTCATCCTGCTGACAGATAAGAAAATCGCCCTGGTACAAGACCTCGTACCAGTGTTGGAACAAGTTGCTCGTGCTGGACGTCCGTTGGTGATTATCGCCGAGGACATCGAAAAAGAAGCTTTGGCAACTTTGGTAGTAAACCGTCTGCGCGGTGTACTGAACGTTGCTGCTGTCAAGGCTCCTGGCTTTGGCGATCGCCGCAAAGCCTTGCTAGAAGACATCGCTATTCTCACTGGTGGTCAACTCATCACCGAAGATGCTGGTCTGAAGCTGGACAATACCAAGCTGGATGCCCTCGGTAAAGCTCGCCGCATCACCATCACCAAAGACAACACAACTATTGTTGCGGAAGGTAACGAAGTTGCTGTCAAAGCTCGTGTCGAGCAAATTCGCCGTCAATTGGACGAAACCGAATCTTCTTACGACAAAGAAAAGCTACAAGAGCGTCTTGCTAAGCTAGCTGGTGGTGTCGCAGTGATCAAAGTAGGTGCTGCTACCGAAACCGAAATGAAGGACAAGAAGCTGCGTCTAGAAGACGCTATCAACGCTACCAAAGCTGCTGTGGAAGAAGGTATCGTTCCAGGCGGTGGTACGACTCTAGCTCACTTGGCTCCTCAACTCGAAGAATGGGCAAACACCAACCTTAAAAATGAAGAGTTGATTGGGGCGTTGATTGTAGCTCGCGCTTTACCTGCTCCTCTCAAGCGGATTGCTGAAAATGCTGGTCAGAATGGTGCTGTCATTGCTGAGCGCGTGAAAGAGAAGGACTTCAATATTGGTTATAACGCTGCTACCAATGAGTTCGTCGATTTGTTGGCTGCTGGTATTGTTGACCCTGCTAAGGTAACTCGTTCGGCTCTGCAAAATGCTGCATCCATTGCTGGTATGGTGTTGACCACCGAGTGCATCGTGGTTGACAAGCCTGAGCCTAAGGATAATTCTCCTGCTGGTGCTGGCGCTGGTATGGGCGGCGGTGACTTCGATTACTAATATTGTATGGGGTGGGCGTGCTGCCTGCCCAATTGTGAAAGCAGCTGCTTCCTTTGGGAGGTGGCTGTTTTTTTATGAACCGTAGAGACGCGATTCATCGCGTCTTTACAGAGCGTCTCTGTTTTTTTATCAACGACCAAGGGCGATCGCACCGTAGAGACGCGATGAATCGCGTCTTTACAGAGATAAAGACGCGATTCATCGCGTCTCTACAGAGATTAATCGCGTCTCTACAGAGGCGCGGATTTAAATTTTCTTCTTACATTCTTCAGACGCTAAATAGGTAGTACTATCAGAATTATCTTGCCATTGCTGGGGGTTATAGGCAATGTAGTGTCGAATGCTTTGTAGGGATTGTTGATCGCGGATAATGCGCTCATCAAATCGCGGCTGCCACGAAAAATCTAGGTTGATTTTCCCAATTTCAAATTTTGTTCTTCCCTTATACCACCGGATAACTTTGGAGAGAGAATCTTTAGACAACATTGGATTATGTTGTTTGGTAACTCCTCCCGTATTGCCAATATCCTCTGTAGAGACGCGATTAATCGCGTCTCTACATAGATTAATCCCGTCTCTACATAGATTAATCGCGTCTCTACAAACATTCACGGCATTTCCACGATGGTCAATAACTAGAATGCCGTGAATGTGGTTCGGCATGACAATAAATTCATCCAAATGAAAATCAGAGAAATGATTGGGAATTTCGCGCCAGAACTTTTGGGCTAATTTGCCCTCTGTTGATAATTGCATTTCTCCACTTACCACATCACCGAAAAAACAATGACGCTTGTGGATGCAAATCGTGACAAAATATAATCCATTACTCGTATAATCCCAACCTTCCAAACGAGTAGACTCAATTCGATATTTATTTTTGAATAAGGTCATAAAAATATTTTTTAAGTTAAGGTAATACAACTGTTTCTAACATAGAGATAGAAACGCGATTAATCGCGTTTCTACTGAATTGCTTCTCTATTTCCGTCACACCTATGAGCCAAACTAATCCCGATTCAACACCCCTATATACTCTCGATCCACTCACTCGATTTTCTGACAGAGCAGCCGATTATGTGAAGTACCGACCAACTTACCCAGCCCCAGTCATTGATATTCTTCTAGAAGGATTAGCACCACCGTCGCTACTCGTTGCAGCGGATATTGGTGCTGGTACGGGAATTTCTTCGCGGTTGTTAGCTAAACGTCGAGTGCGTGTACTCGCCATTGAACCAAACGCGGTGATGAGAAAAGCTGCTGAACCTCATCCCAAAGTGGAATTTCGGGATGGGACAGCGGAAGTCACTCACCTAGCTGATGCATCGGTTGATTTAGTCACCTGTTTTCAAGCCTTTCACTGGTTTAAGCCGGAACCAACTTTATCAGAGTTCCGTCGCATTTTGAAACCATCGGGTCGCTTAGCTATAGTGTGGAACAACCGAGATAAAAATGACCAGTTTACTGCTGAATATAGTGGACTGGTACGCGCAGCATCAAATAACCATCCGGGTGAGTCACGGATGAAATCGGAGGAACCATTGCTAGTGAGTCCGCATTTTTTCAACATCCGCGAATATACGTTTGATAATAGGCATGAATTAGATTTAACAGGACTTATTGGTCGTGCAATGAGTTCTTCGTACATCCCTCGTGAGGGAGTGGCGCAACAGCAACTCGTTTCCAATTTGCAACAGTTGTATCAGCGCTTTTGCAATGAGCGTGGTTTTGTCTATATGACTTACCTTACGAGCGTACACCTTGCCGAGCCACGTTCGTAAAACTTAACATAGGGTGCGTTAGGCGCATATTGTGAGTGTGTTTTTAGCAGTACTGACCAGAATGCACCTCCCTTGTGGGAGGGTAGGGTGGGCACTGCCCACCTTACGAAATCATAAGGCTTTTGTTGCTCTTATTTTCGCAACAAGACGATGGTGCAAGATATGAGGTAACGCACCTTCAGATTGCGGTGCGACCCTACAGAACTTAATACCTTGTTTAAAAATGGCGAAACCACGGTATGAGGGTTATTGTGAAGGAATTCCAACAAAGTTGGTTCGAGAAAAATTCGGGGACATCAATGTTTTTACCCAAAATGCGAAATCACTGCTTAACAAAGCGACTGGTTTTATTGCTGCTTATGATTTTACTCTGAATCCTTATCGGGGTTGCCAATACGGATGTAGTTATTGCTATGCGGCTGCATTCAGTCCTAGTACTAGGATGCGTCAGGAGTGGGGTAAATGGGTAATTATCAAGGAAAATACCGCTGCAATTTTAGAGAAAGAACTAAAAGCATGGTATGACAAAAACCCTAAGAATCCTCTTAGTATTTATATGAGTAGCGTTACAGACCCTTATCAACCGATTGAGTCTAAATATCAGCTGACTCGCAGATTGTTAGAGGTGATGCTTGAAGTTAGAGAATACAATTATCCGACTCCAACGCTAGTGATTCAAACTCGCAGCCCAATTATTACTAGAGATATTGATTATTTACAACGATTTCAGCGGTTGCGGATTAATATGAGTATCCCTACTGGGAGTGAGTTGGTGAGAAGGGATTTTGAGCCGCGATCGCCCAGCATCAAAGCTAGACTGAATGCGATCGCAAAAATTAAACAAAGTATTGATCCTTTAAAAGGTTTTCTCCCTAAAATTTCTATTACCGTTACACCCCTCCTTCCGACTCTACCAGAGGACGAAGTTGCTTTTATTGACAAACTGAAAATTGCCGATAGGGTTGTTATTCAGGATTTTCACCCTAGCCATAATCGTTCTTTGGTGGCGTCAACTAGGCAAGAAGCGCAAGATATTAAGCGAAAATACGCTTGGTGGTATGACGAAGAGCAGTTAAGCTATATGAGATTTAAGGAAATGTTGATGACTCGGCTTCCTGGTGTGGAAATCAAGGAAGGTAAAGACGGATTTGGCTATGAGTAACAAGATTGCAAATTGGTGGAGAAGTCAGCAGTTTCAGTCAGCCCTGAGGCGGGGTGATACCAGACTGGCTGTGCAGAAGCTGCAAGAGATTCAAAAATCAGGTGCAAGATTTTCATGGTTAGAAAAGCTATTTAGAGATAAGCTTCAGTTTGAACGTTATTCGCAGAACTACAAAAAAGAAGCAGAAAATTTAAGTTGTAAACTACACGCAGCATTACAACTGCGAGAAAATCCAGAATCACAAGTAGATTTTAACATATTAGCGCCAAATCAAGAGCTAATTGATTTTATCACTAAAATTTATTACTTGATATATCATGATGAAAATAAACTACAATGTACTGGTATTGATGAACGTATATTTGATAATTTTGAAGCTAAACTAGTTGAATATCTCCACGAAGAATTTAGGAAGATACCTGACAAGCAACTAGTACTTAAACTACAAGATGCTCTTGAGGACATTAATAGCTTAAAGAATGGACAAGACCCAGACTATGGTTTTAGTCTGACTCCCCATGTCTACTTTATGAAGTATTTTTTAGAAAATGTATATTGCACTTATTTAGTCTGGTTTCTGATTTACAAAGCTGGGTTATTACCAACTAAGATAAACATACTTGATATTGCAGCAGGTCCAGGAACAGTTGTTTATGGTCTAGCTTTGTTTCTCCAAAGTTGCAGCGACTTTTTCTCTATGCCGCAAATGCAAATATCCTACTACTCCTTGGAAAAGCAAGATGCATTTCAATTTCGAGGTTTACAGTTTTGGAGACGATATATAGAGTCTGGCAAAAATCCCGTAAACGCTTACTTTCGCTTTGTTACTACCGACATATTTGCTTGGGATCACCAATCTAGTAATATACCAAAAAATTTTTTTGACTTTATAGTCATTTCCCACTGTTTCTTTTCAGATACAGAGAAAAGAGTTCAAGCAAATAATATTTATAAGGAAATATTTACCAATAGTCTAAAGAATCAAGGTTATGTTATTCTAATTGTCCAAGATAAAAAGTTCTTCAAATATTACGATGCTTACCAATGTGAAGACTACGAACAGGAAAAAAGACTGGTGAGTAAATTCACTGGGGAGCTAGGTCTAGAGCTAGTATGGTATAAATATCTTATATCAACAGGTTTAAGAACACCTCTTGGAAGTGGTGAATTTGCAAAATTTGCCAAAGAGAAATTACCTAAACTTCAGTATATGAGTCCAATGGTTCAGAAGTATCTTGGTCAGAAGTATCAATCAAACTATACATTAGATGACTATGTAATTTTGGCAAAAAAATCATAATAAATATAAGTAGGGTGGGCATTTTCCACCCTACTAAATCTATTTATAGCAATCATAAATCATTTGTAAAAATCCCAAGCCCCAGAAACCCGGTTTCTTAAAGAAACCGGGTTTCTCTACTTTCACGAATCATTTAGGACTGCTATAGCAATCCTATTTGATTTCCGAACAAGAGGGACGACTTGGGAGACTTGGAGGACTTGGGAGACAAGGGAGAGGTGTTCGGTAAAACAAGACTTCTCCCAAATGGGATCTCGCGTCTGTTGCAATACTTGTCGGTTAACGATAGTTGAGGTGCCAGAAACCCGGTTTCCTATGAGTTACCGGGTTTCTTATTTTCGCAAAACCTACGTAGTATTGGCGTGCGTTGGACGCGTGCGATCGCAATCCTTTGGAATGAGGATACGATACTTGGGTCGCAGATGGCTGTAATTTGGCTAAACTATTTCTAGATAATTATCACACACCAACAGACAAAGCAACTGATAATACGTACCCTCATTCGTACTCTCATTAGTAAATAATCATCCGGGTAGGAAGTATCAAATGAGCCAGAATTTTCTAATTGGAAAAACGCTCCGGAATCGCTATAAAATTATCGAACTGTTGGGAAGCGGAGGATTTGGGGATACCTACCTGAGCTTAGATTTAGATTTACCGGGACAACCTGTGTGTGTTGTCAAACATCTCAAACCAAAAAATCCAAATCCCAATCTGATACCACACGCCCGAAACCTATTTGAGAGAGAAGCACAAACTCTGTATCAGTTAGGCAAGAATAATCAAATCCCTCAACTGTTTGCTCACTTTGAAGAAGGTGGGCAATTTTATTTGGTACAAGAGTTTATTGATGGGCATGACTTAACTAATGAAATTATACCAGGTAAGCCCAAGAGTGAGCAAGTCGTCTTTAAACTATTGAAGGACATTCTGGAAGTTTTGGCATTTGTTCATCAAAAAAATGTCATCCATCGCGATATCAAGCCACAGAATATAAGACGGCGGCGCGAAGATGGAAAAATTGTGCTGATTGACTTTGGGGCAGTTAAGTGTATCAGTGCTTTGTCTGTCAATAATCAGGGGCTTAGCCAGTTGGTGGCGATTGGTACTCGTGGCTATATGCCCCCTGAACAACAAGATCTTCAGCCCCATTTCAGTAGCGATATTTATGCAATTGGTATCATTTGTTTCCAAGCTTTGACTGGGTTAGCACCTCTAAAGTTACCGCGAGATGTCAAAACGGGTGAGTTATGTTGTGTTTTATTTAGTGAGTCTGCTCCCGTCAGCCCTGGTTTAGCGGTAATTTTAGATACAATGGTGCGCTATGATTATCGTCAGCGCTACCAAGATGCAAAAGTTGCCTTGGAAGTCGTCAAGCAACTGCTCAATAAATATCAAGCACCAACCTTCACCACATCCAGGGAGGAGAGCTTCTCTCCACCGCCCAGTCAAACTTCAGTTTTGACAAGAATTCTCCAAGTCTTGCAGCAACTGTTTGGTGTTGGTGGAAAAAATTCTCAACCCAGTGGTATTGTACCACAATCAACCCTACCCGCTGAAAGTTGGGAGCAACCGGAAGGAGTTGTCAGTCTAGACTCTGCTTTTTATGTGGAGCGCTCCCCGATTGAGGCAGACTGTTATGGAGCAATTTTACAACCAGGGGCACTCATCCGGATTAAAGCTCCCCGGCAGATGGGCAAATCTTCACTTTTGACAAGGATTCTCCACCAGTCTCGAAAACATGGCTATCAAACTGCTTACATGAACTTTCAATCAGCAGATGCAGAGTCTTTCACCAGCCTGGATATATTCTTGCAGTGGTTCTGTAACAGCATCACTGATAAATTGAATCTAACGGATAAAGTGGCTGAGTATTGGCGAAGCGTTTTAGGTAGCAAGGGCAAGTGCATAAACTACTTTGAAAAATATCTGTTATCAACAATAACTAGCCCAGTAGTTTTAGGTTTGGATGAAGTCGATCAGATTTTCCAATATCCTGAACTAGCTGCTGACTTTTTTGCATTGTTACGAGTTTGGCATGAAATGTCACAGAATGAGGAGATTTGGAAGAAACTAAGATTAGTCATTGTTCATTCCAAGGAAGTTTACATTTCCCTCAATATCAATCAATCACCATTTAATGTGGGATTGCCAATTGAGTTACCAGAGTTCAACACAAAACAAGTAGAAGACTTAGTGCAAAGACACAAACTTTATTGGACTCACTCAGAGGTAATGCAATTAATGACAATGGTAGGAGGACATCCTTATTTAGTAAGGAAAGCACTCTCTGAAATAGCCCGTGGTAGGACGAGTTTAGCAGAATTATTACAAACAGCACCAACCGAAGAAGGAATGTACAGCGCTTACCTGCGTCGCCATTTATCAAACTTGCTTGACGATGCCAATTTGGTTGCTGCTTTCAAACAAGTTGTTGCATCTCCTCATCCGGTGCGGATAGAGAGAGATTTAGCATTTAGGTTACGCAGTATGAGGTTGGTGAAATTTATTGGGAATGATGTGGTACCCTTGTGTGATTTATATCGCCAGTATTTTTGCGATCGCTTGGGGGTGTAGGGTTGACATTGCCCAGCTGTATTAAGGTATGTAGTTGCGCTTTAGCGCTCACGACTGTTGTCAGCGCTAAAGCGCAACTACGTACCATATTATAAGTGTTCAGACAGACATGATATCACAGGTATGGTACATATTCATCTGCGTTCATCTGCGGTTTCTTGTTTTTCTGGTTTCTGATTTCCTCGTCTCAAAGTTCACGACTTTATTATTTTCTTACCTCAAGCATAACCACGTAAAATCAAGCATTCCAGCCCTTTGAAATTTAACGACTTTTTTTTAATTTACAGATTTTCTGAGTTCTATGTGCTTCAACTAGCAGCAAACTCAGTAAATTTCCGTTTGTATGGGGCTTTAAAACCCAAAACTATATCTTGTTTAGGAACTCCAGCTTCTACTAATTCATTAGCCACTCCGATTTCCGTTCCATCGCGTTCGATCCAAATTTTGCCATCTTTAATTTCTACGTAAATAATACAACCAAATATTCGCGTTAGCTCTTGCCAACCAATATTAAGAACTTGATAGCGATCGCGCTCCGTATCAAATATCAATTTGACTTCTGTCTGACTATTTGAGCGATTTTTTGCGTGACTTTCCAGAATTTTTTCGACTATTTCTTTGTAATTCAGTCTCTCCATATAACAATCTCCTCTTTTTCTGGGTTAAAAATTAGTAGTTTTAGTTGATATTCGCCAATAATTCTTTGAATAAACTTCCGACTAAAAAACTCATCGTAAACATCTACCGGAACGGCTAAATACAAAATCCGAGCAGGTTCTGTCAACCTTAATGCTGAACGGTAGTTGAGACATTGACCAAGAGCTAAGTGAAATTCAGTTATATCTGAAGCTCCTAAAAAGGATTTTATCTCTACTGCTATTTTTTTACCAGTTTTTTCAGCAGCTAAAATTCTCTCTGCTGTTAAGTCTATGTAAAAATCAACATCCTCAACTTGAATAAATAGATGCTCGTCAGTAATTGTCCATCCATCTTTTTCGAGGGCTGTTTTAACTGTATTATGAAATAAATCTTTAGCTGGCATACATAAAATTAAATTTATTTAACCACTACTTATAGTATAAAGCGATCGCCCCTCCCCGCACTAAAGCCATCGCTGTGCGTTGTGTACTACCCACCAGACGCGATAACCCTTGTCTCTACATTGTTTTTCACGACTATGTCTAATTGAAAAGCGCTATAAGGGGAGGCTCATATGTTCAGGACTTACGCAAAAATTGTCAGAAACCCTGATTTATGGAACCGCCAAGACGCCAAGAGCGCCAAGAATTCGTGGGGAGCATATCTTTACAAAAGCACTTTCTACACAAACATAAGCATTTCACTAATTTCCATACCTAGCACCGCTCCCTTGGATGGAAACATCAAACAACAGCATCCCTATCTTACTCCCTACCCACTGGAAGATTACCTATCTTCTCCTTGGCGTCCTTGGCGTCTTGGCGGTTCGTTACATAAGTACTCCAATTCTACCCGACATTAGCACATCACTCCTTTTGTCAACTCATCATCCTCGCCTGACATTTCCTCGGTGTAAGCTTCTATTTCTTGCCGTGGATTGCGTAAAGCATTCTCCATTAAAAAATCCAAAAATAAATTCAGCAGGAGTTCAACAGAAGAATTTCCAATCTTTGACAAAGCTGCATTGTAGCGTTTGCTCTCCATCGCAGTACTCGCACGATTATTTTTCCTAGCATACATTAATGTTACTCGTGTCCTGCCCGTTCGCCGTCAGGCGTCCCGCAGGGAAGATTATCTATATAACGAACCGCCAAGACGCCAAGGACGCCAAGAATAAGATGGATTTTCCTAAGGAAATGGTGGAAGAAAATCAAGTCAAAATGATTATTTATAATGTTGATATCGAGGTGATTCTTGAATGGAAAAAATAGCACGATATCGCCAGATTGTACAACAGATGCCTTTAGAGTATGGCAAGCAAAAACCAGCTTACGGTAATATTGAAGTTGAGACAATCTTTGACACAGAACGCGACCATTATCAAATCGTTTATATAGGTTGGGAACGCGAAAATTGGGTACACAGTTGCATTATCCACATTGATATTAAAGGTGGTAAAATTTGGCTGCAATGGAATGGTACGGAGGATGATATCGCGGTTGATTTAGTTCATGCTGGAGTTTTAAAAGAAGATATTGTTTTAGGATTTCAGTCACCATTTATGCGTCAATTTACGGAATATGCTCAGGGTTAAGGTGGCGGTTGGCTGGGAGTTTTTAAGTGATTCCTCGGTTTTATGCGGCTTCGATGCGCCTTTCTTTGGTGCTCAACCCGTAATTATACTGCAAACGGTTAATAGGTAGACTTTTTTGAACCCTCATCCCCTAACCCCTTCTCCCAAAAGGGATTCGCGGAATGTGGGTTTAAATGCAATACCCGTGAATGAAAACCCTCACCCCTACCCCTCTCCCAATTTGGGAGAGGGGTAGGGGTGAGGGCAGTAATGAGGATGAAATACCAGGACTACTGCCTTCTGATTCTATTCATTCACGGGTATTGGGTTTAAATGTACAAGATGTGACTAATGCATAGCAGTGCGATCGCCGCTCTTGTAGTATGGGTTACACTTCGTTAACGCACCTTGATTTATTGATATATTTCGCCAATTTCTGGGAAAATTACCGAAAAATTGATTCTAATCCAGAAATACTTGAGCTTGAACCTTAAAACGTTGTGCTAAATGTTGAATTTGACTCAGGGTTAAGGCTTGATCTTTGTTTAAAATAGATTCTATTGTTTCCGATGTACCAATTTCAGGCAAATCTGAGAAACCTAGTCCATGTTCCTCCATTAAATAGGCCAATACATCACTCCCGCTACAATTAGGAATAGAATAATGCTCTGCCTCATAAGCCTCAATCAGCGTCCCTAACGTATCAAGCAAATTATAAAGAGGATGCTGTTCATTTGTGCCAATTTCATCAATTAAATCATTTAATCGCTCGGTTGCTTGCTCATACTCTTCATCATTGCGAATCGT
>JADQBA010000073.1 GCA_016903675.1 Stigonema ocellatum SAG 48.90 = DSM 106950
TGAAAAGAAACTTTATGAACTTGCCTGAAGAAGAATTTACATTACAACTACACCCCCGCACTCAAGAGACAGTCTCTCTTGAAATCCCAAAAGATACCTTAGATTCCCTCAAAAAAATAGCCCAGAATCGTGATATGACGACAGTTGCCTTACTCAAATTTTATATTGGGCAAGGTTTACGACAAGACTTAGCCCAGTTATTTTCAAACCGTGTACTAGAGGCAACTGCTCAAGTCCTCGCACGGCATATTCAATCAGAACAAGAAATCTCAGATATTTTACAAGAAATTCGCTCTGAAACAAGTCGTTAGCGGTAGGGGCGCAAGGCCTTGCGCCCCGAAAATACCGAACCCTGGTGAAGAGGGCGCATGCAATGCGCCCCTACATGGGGAAATACACAGAAATATTCTGATCATGAGACAACGTGGTAGGGGCGCGGCGGCCTTGCGCCCCTACATATAGACAACGCGGTAGGGGCGTTGGGCATTGCGCCCCGAAAATACAGCTTTGCGCCTCTAGAAATTAATTGGGGCTATGGGGGAACAATACATAGATATCGATATTTATGTTCATAACCCATGAAATACAACCCCCATAAACATCACCGTCAATCGATTCGTCTAAAAGGATACGATTATTGCTCTGCTGGTGGCTATTTTATCACCATTTGCACCCACCAAAGAGAATGTTTGTTTGGTGAGGTTGTTGATGGGGCGATGCAGTTGAATGAATTCGGGCAAATTGTCGCAGAAGAATGGGAGCGATCGCCTAATCTACGTCGAGAAATAAAATTGGATGTATGGATTGTTATGCCAAACCATTTTCATGGAATTGTTTTTATTCAACCTGTCGAACCCCAACCTGGCGTAGGGGCGCACGATGATGGCGTAGGGGCGCAAGGCCTTGCGCCCCTACAATATCGGTTCCCTCAATATGCGCCTGTACCAACCAAAATGCCCAGCCGAAAACCGCGATCGCTTGGATCGTTAATCGCAGGGTTTAAAATGGCTGTGACAAAGCGGATTAATTTATTGCGAGATACACCAACCGTGCCGATATGGCAACGCAACTACTACGAACACATCATTAGACATCTCCGAAAATTAATTATGCGTTGCCCGAAAGCCTTGGTAGGGGCGCAATGCCCTGCGCCCTTACATCATTTTCACGACTATGTCTATTCCAATTCTATCTGATTTTTCCTAAAAATCGAGAATGCAATACAGCAAGTGCTGACAAGTCAGTTCGCTGTAAGTAATTTGGAGATGGGATCGCTCTTATCTTTGATCGCAGAGCCATCGCCCGATCTTGTAGCGACAGTCTTAAAAGTAATGTAGTTGGAATGTCCCTGCTACAGACAACATAGTTGCTTTTTCTCCTATCGTTTGATTATAACATAGTGGATTTCTCGTGCATGGGAAAGCATTTGTGAGTTCAGACGCTACAATAAAATCAGCTTATTGTTCAGGAGGAGCTTTGCCTGACAGAACCCGTAGACGATACAGCCATTGCAGAACTTTACGAAGCCATCGGCAATATTGTCATCCGATTTCCTCTGCTTCATTGTCAAGAATGTGCCAGCACGCTCAAACGATGGCTCAAACAACGTGGAGTACCGGGAAAACTTTGGCGAATTTCGACCAGATACGATAATGAAGATTTTATCCTTAGCGATCGCCTTGAACAACAGGGTTGCTTTGAAAGCATTACAGAAAATGGTGTTCACTATGGTGTTGAAGTTTATGGAAAAATCTTCGACAACCTTTCTAGACTTGGACTTTCACCAGAAAATTGGGTTCAAGATTTTACCTCCCTATCCAATGAACTTGAAACTGAAGTCATTGATGAGTTCTAGAGATGCAATTTTATGGAGCTAAGAATGAGTAAGTTATTTGATCTACTGGAAAAAATCAAAAGCAAGCCTGGATTATACCTAGGAACAGCCTCCATCACAAATCTGCGAATGTTTATTCATGGCTATCGATTTGCGCGTTCAGAAATGGGTATTACCAATACGGAAGCCGAAACTGACTTTTACAAAAACTTCCAACCCTGGCTACAAAATCGCTTATCAATTCGTACAGTAAATGCTTGGGACAAAATTATTTTGCTCACCTGTATTGATGAGAAAGCAGGGTTTGATTATTTCTTTCAACTTTTGGATGAGTTTATTCAACGAGACAAAAGCAGTGATATCGAGCCAATTTTGGCCGAATCAACTGCACAAAATACGGAAAAAGTGGCATGATGAGCTTAGGCACAGCCCAACCTAGGCATCGCGCCATTCTTTGCTGCTTCAAGCTGGTCAAGAGAGCGATCGCGGTGTGATTTATAGCTTTAATGTACGAGACTTTTATAGAATTCATACTAATTGGTTTGAGAAAAGACTGGAGCATTCAGAAATTATTTTAGGATTTCAAAACTATTCCATTGGGTTGCCATGAATGAAAATCTGTTACACTTTTATTATTTGCGTCCTAATCTACAAAAAGTTTTGTACCCACCCATAAAGCAACCCCGCAAATTCCTGGTTTTACCGATTGTATTGCAACCTCTCGGTTTTGTGTCTGATTGCAGCATCAGGTTGGTAGCTTTCGCAAATCTTGTCGCGACTGTCTTAGAAGTGCGTAGGCGCAGCCCACCTCAGGCATCGCCCGATCCGTGAATCAAACGAACAGGATAGCCAGGGCATTGTGCAGATTCATCGAGTGCTTCGTTCAGCCCAAGAGCGATTACAAGATTTACGGCAACTACTCGGTGACAAGGATGATTTCGTGCGTTCGCTACGAGGGGAAAAGCGACGCGATAGCGTCAAGCCTCCGGTTTATCGCCTGTAAATTGGGTTAACTGACATCTTGCACCTTCTCAATAAGGGTAGGGCTAAAGCCCACCTTACGAAATCATAAGGCAATTGTAGCTCTGATTTTCGCAACAAGACGATGGTGCAAGATATGAGTTAAGGGAACGAAACCCAATTAATAAAGATAGAATAGGAAGCAAACTCAAACCACCTTGAGCGCGACAACATCAGCATTTCAGCATACTTAGTTTTCTGTAAGGGTTAAATAGAAATGAATGCATACAAAACATATGTGACAATTGAAGATCCAAATCATGTAGTTTTATCAAATTTACCATTTCAACCAGGACAACGGGTGGAAGTGATTATTTTGACAGAAAATAATGAAAGAGCAGAAATTAGCAAAAAAGTTAGGGATTTATTTGACAAAACTCAGGCAATTCCAGGAGTCCAGAAAATCACAGAAGAAGAAATAACAGCAGAGATTGAGGCTTACCGTCGAGGTGAATGAAGATTATTGTTGATACTAATGTATTAGTTTCTGCTGTTCTTAAGGGCAGAGAACCACGATCAGTTGTTCAATTTATTATTGATAATACAACTTGTGATTGGATTGTTTCAGAAGAGATTTTAGCAGAATATAAAGAGGTGATTCGACTAATTTCTGCTCGTCGCGTCACAAAACAGGAGATAAAAGCTTATGAGAAAGGAATAGAGTACCCACATCAAACAATAAAATTATCCCTTATTTATTTT
The DNA here is from genome assembly GCA_016903675.1 of Stigonema ocellatum SAG 48.90 = DSM 106950. GTDB lineage: Bacteria > Cyanobacteriota > Cyanobacteriia > Cyanobacteriales > Nostocaceae > Stigonema > Stigonema ocellatum. The sequence goes on from JADQBA010000073.1 coordinate 3,557, forward strand.
TCCAATAACTCAAAGAAAGTATCTTTATCAATACCAATATCGTGGATCATACCCATTAGAGTTCCTTGTTTTAGGTCTTTTCCTGCATGAATTGGAACAACAACCCTTTGCCCATGACTATCCTTATAAATAGCATGACTACCCTTTTGACGGTCAAGATAAAAACCTAATTTTTCGATGACTTTGATAAATTCTTTTGCTTTGACACTGGGAAAATTACTCATGCCAAGATACTTAATGGCTTAACAATTAAATCTTCTTTTGGAATTGATTGATTATCAGCCTTTAAACTTTCAATATATAATTCAATTGCTTCTGTAATATTATCAATGGCCTCTTCAAAAGAATCTCCTTGAGAATGACAACCTTTTAGGATAGGACAAAAAGCGTGATAACCTCCATCTGATTCTTTTTCCAGAATAACTGTGTAATTGTAAATTTGTTTATTGTTGTTCATATATTTTCAACTTTTTGTAATTTACCTACTTTTAGCTTAAACTGATTACATAAAATGTGCAATAGCGCAACCTACAGCAGGCATCGCTTTTTATTCTATTACGATACGATAATACAATAAGGTTATACAGTTTAACACAATTTGCTCACTATTGCGACCAATATGTTTTGGTTTGGCTGTGAAATTTTGACCGATGAGCGATCGCACCATTGTTTGCTGGTTCAACCTGACCTCAAAGCGATCGCTACATCACTTAGGTGGCGTGGGTCCCTACACCCTACACCCTACCCCCCACACCCTTTGAAGGTTTTATTGTCCATATTCACCAGATTTGGGTCAAATCCAAAACAAAACCTGGTAAAACATCCTCTCCCGATAAAGTTTGTGGACTAGGTAAAATTTCAACTTCTCCATTAGGACGATAAATTTCTACCTGCCTCTGTTGACGATTAATTAACCATCCCAGTCTTGCGCCATTATCGATATATTCCCTCATTTTGGCACGTGTTTTTTCCAGGGAATCACTGGGAGACATTAATTCAACCACAAAATCGGGACACAAAGGAGCAAATCTTTCTTTTTCGGCTGGAGTCAAAGTATTCCACCGTTCCATTTTCACCCAAGACGCATCTGGGGAACGCTCCGCACCGTTGGGAAGTTTGAAACCACCAGAAGAGTCAAAGGATTTTCCTAGCTTGTTTTGGCGACTCCAAGCTCTTAACTGATAAGTTAGATCGGCATTACGATTACTAGTTTCACGAACCGTAGGTGGCATAATAATTAATTCCCCTATAGCTGTACGCTCGAATCTCAAGTCACGGTTATTTTGACAAAGCTGAAAAAATTGCTCGTCAGTTAAGTCAATATTTAATTCGAGGGGAGCAGGTAAACTGACGGTATGAGTGTTCATATTATCTATTGTGAGAGCAGCTATGTATTATAACAAGAACTTCAACTCGTCAGGTAATGGTTCCTGCTATGCAACCCTCAATACCAGTGTCTATACCAGACTCAGTTCCTGTATATAGCAATCCTATTTGAGATCCGAACACCTCAAGCTTCAGAAACCCGGTTTCTTAAAGAAACCGGGTTTCTCTCCGTTTACGAATCATTTAGGACTGCTATATACTGGCACGGGAACTTTTATGACTACTAATATTAGAGCAAAAGTAACTTGATAGATGAGTGGCTTACAGAATATGGCGATCGCGCCGCGCCCCTACACCTAAAAATAATTAATCAGCGCTTTGATGAATACCGAAAAATACTTTATTAGCAATTCAATCAGCAAAGAATACTATTTATATTAGCAAAGACGCAAGAGTTAGCAAAGCAGGCTTGAATCTGTTTAAAAAACAACGTAGTTCTTATGTCAACTTCTGTGGAGACAAAGATTAATTTTTGTCTTTACACACTCGACTTGATGCCTTCATTAATCTTAATTAATCTTTGATTTTTCCACTAAAAAACCGATGTTAGACTTTATTCTCACTACTGGCGACCAAGCCATATTCAACCCCACCTTTGGCAAAGCAATTGTTGTAGTACTTCCTGGCATCTTAACTGGTACTGGCAAAGCTACAGTAACAAGCCGAACCATTTGCGTAGAAGGGGACGAGAGACAAGTTATTGTCCCTGGTTGTCCTTACACGAGTCCCCCATTTGTCACTCCCGGTGCTGGAATACTTACCATTCAATCCTTAGCTGCTAATCAAAAAGCCAGAAGGGTTAAATCGGGGGGAAAAGCAGTATTGCTCAAAGGCAATACCTTTAAAGCGAAATTTCAGGTAATGTTTCCGGCTATGCAACCGTCGATACCAGTGCCTATCCCAGACCAACTTCTCGTATATACTGGCACAGGAACCTTTATGACTACTAATTTTAGAGTCAAAGGAACTTGATGGAATATGGGTGACTTACAAGAGATGGCGATCGCGCCGCGCCCCTACACCTAAAAATAATTAATCAATGCTTTGATGAATACCGAAAAATAGTTTATTAGCAATCTAATCAGCAAAGAATACTATTTATATTAGGAAAAACGCCAGGGTTAGCGCAAACCAGCCTAACTTCTGTTCAACAAATAATGTCTATAGAGGCACAATACCTTGCTATGCAGTTGCTCATCTGCAGTCTGCATTGAGCTATGTAACCCAACCAAACAGTAAAAAAACATCTTATTAAATTATCGCTATGCCAAGTTTTCCGGGTTCTCCACGCTTATTTAAAGGTGCTATCGTCCTGCTTGATTCTATCAGCTTTTCCCCAAAAGGGATGGTTACACTGCAATACAATCCTGAAACCCTCAGACGTACCTTGCAAGTACAAAGGAGTGGAAATGATGGAGGCGATCGCCTTGAAGCTTTGCGCCTCACAGCACCACCCATTGAAACAATTAACCTAGAGGCGGAAATTGATGCTACAGATCAACTGGAGTTTCCTGCAAAGAATCCTGTCACAGTGGTAAGTGGTATACATCCCCAACTAGCAGCCTTAGAAACAATTATCTATCCCAAAAGCAGCAAAATTCAGCAAAATAATGTGCTTGCCCAAAGTGGTAACTTAGAGATTGTACCAATAGAAGCTGATTTAAGTGTATTTGTGTGGAGTATAAACCGTGTTCTACCAGTGCGCCTCACTGAATTCAGCATCACCGAAGAAGCTTTCGACACCTTATTGAATCCCATTCGCGCTAAAGTCAGTTTGGGAATGCAAGTGCTAAGTACGAATGATGTGAGATTTGACCATAAGGCTAGTAGCTTGTTCAGATTTCATCATCAGCAAAAAGAGGCATTTGCAATGCTTAATTTGGGTTTGAATGCTTTAGGAGCAATCGGTTCGTTGTTATGAATTTGTTTGTAACGGCACAATCCATAGGTTTGTAAGGGCGCAATGCCTTGCGCCCCTACGGCATCAAAAAAATCAAGTTTCACCTATAACATAAATAAGAGGAAAATGTTTCTTACTAACAGCCGCTACTACGGTATAGAAATTGCCACCAGGCAAACAGTATCTAATCAAACTATAGTTTACCTACAACGCAGATTTCTCCCACCATCTGAGAAGTTTCAAGTCCTTCAGGAACATACGGTTACTCAAGGCGATCGCCTAGACAATATCACTGCCCATTATCTAGGCGACCCCGAACAGTTCTGGCGTTTGTGCGATGCCAATAATGCCATGCACCCTGATGAGTTGACTGCCCAAATTGGTCAAAAATTGCGTATTCCTCTGATTTAACAAGGTAGAATTTATGCCCGACAATGGTATACGCTTAGAACTTAGAATTGGTCGCCCTACCACACCAGAACTAGCTCCCTATAACGTGGTAGATGCACTGATTGATTTGGAAGTCACTCAGCAAGACCGCGAACGTAGTGGCTTTCAGATGACCTTTAGTCTTGGTAAAGAATTCAGAAATTATTCAGATTACTGGTTGCTACGTGAAGGAATTTTAGACCCTCCTAACCGAGTAATTATCACAGTTGTTGTTGGTGTCTTAGTCGGTGTTACTCGCCCAATTAAACGCCAAATTTTAATTGATGGCATCATTACCAATCATCAAGTTGTACCCAGTAACCAACCAGGCGAATCAAGACTCATAGTCACTGGTGAAGATATTAGTTTGATGCTTGATTTCAAGGAAAAAAGCACCACTTACGAAAACCAATCTGATTCTCAAATTGTGACTAAATTGTTACAGGATTATAGCCAGTATTGGTTGAAACCTGATGTTCAAAACAGCGAGTATACACCTACAAAGGAAAAAATTATAACAACTCAGCAAGGTACAGATTTACAGTTTATTCAAGAACTAGCGCAACGAAATAGTTTTATTTTTGAAATTAAGCCCAGTGACACCCCAGGTAAAAATATTGTCTATTGGGGTGAGGAAAAGCGGAGTATAACTCCTTATCAACCTGCACTATCAATGAATATGGGGGCGTTTACAAATGTAGATTCGTCCATCACATTTAACTTCGATGCTCTAAAACCGACTGAACCTCAGGTAGAGATTGATGATGACACCACCGGACAGCCGATACCGGTTCAGATTCCTCCTTCACCTGGTCAAGCCTTAGCGACTGAGCCAGCAAAACCATTACGTCAAAGTATACTACGCTGTAGCAATAAGCTTGACCTAATTCCAGCACAGCGATGTGGCGAGTCAGTTTTATCACGTTCCCGTGAAGATGCGGTAACTGCTAGCGGAGAAGTGGATACTGTACGCTACGGTCATGTTTTGCAAGTGCGCCAATTGGTAGGAGTCAGAGGCGTAGGTAAAAGCTATGGCGGCTACTATTACGTCAAACAGGTAACACACCGCATCAAGCGCGGAGAATATAAACAAAGCTTCACCCTCATCCGTGAGGGACGAGGCGCAACAACTAATACAGTGCAAGTATGAATACACCATGTGGAAGTATAAGCAAACAAGGCTCTCCTTTTTACGGTAAATACAGAGGTGTTGTTAGTAGTAATAACGACCCGCATAAAATAGGTCGATTGCGAGCAAAAGTAGAAAATGTGTATGGCGATAAAGAAAGTGGCTGGGCGCTACCTAGTGTTCCTTATGCAGGAGAAGACGTTGGGTTGTTCTTGATTCCGCCTGTAGGTGCTTTGGTGTGGATTGAGTTTGAAAACGGCGATCCAAACTATCCTATCTGGACGGGCTGTTTTTGGGGAGAGAAACAGAAATTACCTGCTACAGACCCCAATATCAAGGTACTCAAAACTGATATCGGCACGATTGAGATCAACGATTCGGAGAAAAGCATCACTATTGCAGCCAAGATAGGTGAACAAACGATGCAGCTACTAATAAATGCTTCCGAAATTGAAATTATTACCCGTCGCGGCTTTGATGTTGGAGCCACCGCCTCTATTAAGCTGAAAAACACTCCAGCAATTGAAATCAGCACCGGACGGGGTGCAAGCATCAACCTAAATGGAATGAAAGTTTCTATCAATGACAACGCTTTGGAGGTGACGTGATGCCAGGATTTATCTTAGATGTTGGTTCAACAATACAATGTATTCATGCCGGACAAGCGAAACCAATAATCTCTAATCCCAGGGTAAAGATTGAAGGTCGGCGAATATTGACTCAGGTTTGTATTTGTCGCATTACTGGTTGTTCTAACCCCCCACCGCCTGCTGGTTTAGGTCCATGTGTTACAACAGCGCCTTGGATTACTACTGCAGCAAGGGTGACAGCTTCTGGAATGCCGGTGCTACTGAGAGACAGTCAAACTCTGTGCATTCCCACTGGTACAAATATTTTGATTCAGTCTACACAAACGCGGGTAAAGGGGATGTAATGAACATTGATTTTCCATTTTCCTTTGATAGATGGGAACGCACCGCTACCACTAGCTATGAAAATCACATCCGCGACTTGATTGAGCAACTCCTGTTTACCACTCCTGGTGAACGAGTCAACCGCCCTGATTTTGGTAGTGGTGTGTTGTCTTTAATATTTTCATCCAACAGTCCAGAACTGGCAACAGCTTTGCAAGCGCTGATTGCAGCCTCTATTGAGCGCTGGTTGAGTGACTTGATTGACCTTAATACCCTGGATGTTAAGAGTGAAGATTCCAGTCTTTATATAACAGTGCAGTATCGCTTGCAAAGCACTGGTGAACAACAAACAGCAACTTTTAGGACGATGATACCATGAAAAATTCTTTGTATAGTCGCGATCTGCCGCTTCTCTACAGTAGTCAAAATGAACAGCGCCGCTACGAAGTCCGCAGACAGGGAAAAAACGGACTAGATTATTTGGAAGTTGGCGATGATTTGCGATCGCTCTACGTTTACTTTCTCGGCACAGTACCAGAAAACCTGCTCAAGGACAATGTACTGATTGTTGGGGGTCAGCGCATCCGTAATCTGCAAGTCACTAGTTTACAAGTAGAATGCCCTGAAAACTCCCAGGCTTACCTCAAAATCAATCTTGACCAACCAGGCGATTTTTCTACTTATACTTTGCACTTGGTCGCATTAGATGAACAAGGTAAACCAACACAACATCCTGATTTTGACCAGCGCTATGCTCAATTGCAATTTAGATTCCGTTCTGGAAATTCTAGCAGCGATTTGGATTGTCTGCAACAAGAAACTTGTCCACCAGCGGAACTCGTCGAACCAAATATCAACTACCTAGCAAAAGACTACGCTAGCTTTCGTCAGTTGATTTTAGACCGCCTATCTCTAACTATGCCGGACTGGCAAGAACGCCATGTTCCCGATATCGGCATTACTATAGTAGAAATTTTAGCCTATGTTGGTGATTATTTAAGTTATTATCAGGATGCTGTTGCCACAGAAGCTTATTTAGACACCGCCCGCCAACGCATCTCCGTTCGTCGCCACGCTCGTCTGATTGATTATCCCATGCACGAAGGCTGTAATGCCCGGACTTGGTTGTGGATAGAGACAAATTTTGATGTTCACCTCGTTGACGAAAAAAACTTTTACTTCATTACCAGTTATCAAGATGCCCCGCCCCCTGGTACTATTCTCAAAGCTAACGAACACCTAAAAGATGTTCCCCCTAACAGTTATGAAGTCTTTGAACCTCTAACTCCAGCACCTATTCACCTTTACGTTGCCCATAACCAGATATCCTTTTATACTTGGGGCGAGGGTGACTGCTGTCTACCGCATGGTTCCACAAGGGCTACGTTAGTGGATGGGTTTCTACCTTTTGATGATGGTGGGGGTGCAATGCCGGAAGGCCCTACGGATACGCCAACCCAACGTCAATTACAGCTGAAAGTTGGGGACATCCTGATTTTTGAAGAAATCATCGGTCCCAAAACTGGCAATCCTGAAGACGCTGATGTGACCCATCGTCATGCTGTACGTCTCACCAGTGTCATACCAAGTATTGACGAACTTTACAACCAGCCGATTGTAGAAATCGAATGGGCAAAAGAGGATGCGCTGCCTTTTACACTTTGTATCTCAGCAATTATACCACCAGGTAGGGGCGCAAGCATGAGCGCCCCTACAGCCCCTACGATGGCTTGCGCTTTAGTTGAAAATATTAGTGTTGCTAGAGGCAATGTCATCTTAGTCGATTACGGTCGCACTATCGACAATGAGGATTTGGGGAATGTCTCAGGACAAGAGGTGAGACAAAAGTGTCAAGAGGATGGCGAATCTGTAGAAATCCTTGTTGTCCCAAACCGCTTCCGTCCCATATTGAATAACACACTTCTGACCTTTAGTCAACCTATTTCCCAAAAAAACCTCTCTCAAGATCCAGCCTCCAGTTTGTTAAATCAAGACCCTCGCCAAGCGCTACCCCAAATCCATTTGGATAGTAGGGGCGCAAGGCTGGAAGGCCCTACAGAAGATAATTTTACATGGATTCCCCAGCGCGACCTCATAGATAGCAAAGGTGAAGACAAACATTTTGTTGTCGAGATGGACAATGATGGACAAGCCCACTTGCGCTTTGGGGACGGTGAGTTGGGATTCCTTCCAGGAGTGGGAACTCACTTCTGGGCTACCTATCGAGTCGGTAACGGTATATCCAGCAATTTAGGTGCTGGCGCAATTTCTTACATTGTCTTCCGTAAGGTCACTTTTAATCAGCTGAAGCTAAAAGTACACCAGCCCTTACCAGCTACAGGTGGAACAGCGCCCGAACCCATATCTCAGGTAAAATTATTAGCACCACGCTTGTTAGATTACAAGTTAGAGCGTGCGATTACCGCTGATGATTACGTTCAACTGGTGATGCAAGATTTTCCCACTAAAGTGCAACGCGCAGCAGCAACATTGCGCTGGACGGGGAGTTGGTATGAGGTGTTGGTGATTATCGATCCATTACACCAAGATGAAGCCGACGACACATTACTTCAAGAGATAACAGCGCACCTGAACCTCTACCGTCGCATTGGTCATGATGTGATAGTCAAGCAAGCAGTCCGCGTCCCGTTGGACATCGCTATGAAGGTGTGTGTCAAATCTGACTATCTACGCGGTCATGTCAAATCGGCATTACTTGATACTTTGAGTAACCGTATTTTACCAGATGGTCGGCGCGGGTTTTTCCATCCGGACAATCTGACTTTTGGCAAAGGAATTGCGCTGAGTCAACTTGTGGCGATCGCCCATGCTATTCCTGGGGTCGAAAGTGTCTCTGTGACAAAGTTAGAACGTCTTTTTGAAGGTGCGAATGGAGAGATTGAAGCAGGTTTTCTCTCCATTGGTTCTCTAGAAATAGCCCGACTTGATAACAACCCCAACTTCCCCGAAAACGGTAAATTCTCTTTGGATATGCGAGGTGGAAGATGAAATTAAATTGTAATTGTAACTCAAACTGTGGCTGCTGTGAAGGTGTAGACATTTTGACACCAATGAAGGTCACAAACCCACCTAGTTTGTATACTTTAGCACAGCGAGTCGGCACCCATGCAACCTTTTTGGAGACAATGAAAGCGCGTCTGGGTAGCAGTGACTTTCCAGCACTCAAAAACCTGAAAACACGGGATGCTAAAGACCCATCTATCGCCTTCTTAGATGCTTGGGCGACTGTAGCTGACGTTCTAACATTTTATCAAGAACGTATTGCCAATGAAGGTTATTTACGCACCGCTGTTGAGCGTCGTTCTGTGGTGGAATTAGGAAACTTAGTAAAATATGCATCTAGTCCCGGTGTCAGCGCTAGCGTCTATCTAGCTTTTACCCTTGAAGATGGCTATAATATAGAGATTCCCGTAGGTACCCGCACCCAAAGCAAAGCCACTTCTGGCAAACTACCCCAATCTTTTGAAACGTCTGAAAAACTGCAAGCGCGTGCAGAGTTGAACATTCTTAAACCTCGGATGACTCAACCGCACCGGATTACCCTAAAACAAGTTAATCCTGATGCAACGGACGCTACAACAATTGACTCGCTTTATTTAGAGGGTATAAGGACGAATCTGACAGCTAACGATCTGCTTTTGCTCATCTTTGGCGATGGTGAAAAGCAGCAAATTTTACGTCGAGTTCAGACTATTGAGCCTCAGGCTGTTGAAAACCGCACTAAGGTTATACTACAGCCCTCTGTGTCTGCAACTCAACAAAGTCTCTCGTCGCCAACCACTATTCAGACAGAACAACAAATAAACTCTGCATCTAAACAAACTGACTCGTCGCCTACCCTGACTAAAGCAGAAAAAATAGAACAAGTCCTCAAACCACCATCACGACAACCAGCCAATGCTTTAGAATTGCAGCGTACAAACCAGCAAATCTTTGACCCTAAACTTAATATTACACCGTGGCTGATTAAAACTTTAAAACCTGCTTTAGGTAGCGCACTCTATGAAATTTTAACAGTTAATGGGACATCTTCCGAGTTGCCGCAAATAGAGGCTCTAGATATCAACGAGATTACTCCTTCCAAGTTGCTGCAAATTGAGGCTTTAGAAATCAAAGCTGCACCCTTCGGACATAACGCAGGGCTAAAGCTAGTTCTTAATAACAGTGGGCAATTCAATAACACATTTGAAGAATGGTCAATTGCAGGTGTAGAAAATGGCAAATTGCCACCAAATCTACAAAAAATTATCGCATTAGATGCACAGTATGACCAAATTACACCAGGAAGTTGGGTGGCGATTGAACGTGCTGACAAAAATGAACTGTGCGTCTACCGCGTAGAAAAAGTTGAGAATATATCTAAAACAGACTACGGCTTCGTCGCTAGGGTAACGCAACTCACTTTAGATAAACCTTGGTTAAATGAAGAAGATACATCTTTGGGGGTGTTGCGTAAAACCACAGTATATCTCAAGAGTGAAGTTCTCTCTTTGGCGGAAAAACCCATTGACGTGGATGTGTCCAATGAGGCGAAAAAATCAACCGTTGATGACATCCTCGACCAAATGGAAATTGAACTGGATAATCTTTACGAAGGTCTACAGCCTGGTCGCTGGCTGATTATTTCTGGCGATCGCAGTGATACTTCCAATATTAACGGTGTCAGGGCTAGCGAAGTCGTCATGTTGGGAGGGGTCACACAGGATGTACGTTCTGACTTGCCTAATGATCAACCCCACACTTTCCTAAGATTTGCTCAACCTCTAGCATATTCTTACAAACGTGACACTGTCACTATCTATGGTAATGTGGTAAAAGCCACTCATGGAGAGACACGTACTGAAATACTGGGTAGTGGCGATGCATCTGCGGTAAACCAACAATTTACCCTCTCTCAGGGGTCCCTGACTTATCTAAGTGCGCCGACACCCAGTGGTGTTACCAGCACTTTGGAGGTGTATGTTAACGATGTCCGTTGGTCTGAAGCGGAAAGTTTGAATCAGTTAAGCCCAACCGACCGTTGCTTTGTCACCCAAACTGACAATAATGGCAAAATAACTATTATCTTCGGTGATGGAAAAAACGGGGCTAGGTTACCCAACGGGATTGAAAATGTTAAAGCAGTCTACCGCACTGGTATTGGTCAAGCAGGTAATATAGCAGCAGAACAAATCAACCAATTAGTGACACAACCTCTGGGTTTAAAAGGCGTCATTAATCCTCAACCAGCAACAGGTGGTGCAGATCCTGAAAGTCGCGACCAAATCCGCCGCAATGCACCTGCGGGAATGACATCCTTAAACCGCGCTGTTTCCGTCAAGGATTATGCTGACTTTGGTCGCTACTTTGGCGGAATTGACAAAGCCAGCGCTGTGCGTCTTTCAGATGGGGTTCGTGAAATAGTTCATCTCACCATTGCTGGCGCTGATGATATTCCTATTGATAAAAACTCAGATTTATACCGTAATTTTCTCCAAGCTTTACACAAGTTTGGAGACCCCTATCAACCAATACAGGTAGATATACGCGAACTGATGCTATTAATTATCAGCGCTCGTGTGCGTATTTTACCAAATTATCAGTGGGAATCGGTGGGATTGAAAATTCGCGCAGCGTTATTTGACACGTTTAGCTTTGAACGTCGGGAACTGGGTCAAGATGTGGAACTCAGTCAAGTCATCAGCACAATTCAACAAGTGGCTGGGGTAGATTACGTCGCTGTGGATATCCTAGACAGCGTTTCGGACACTGAAGCTAAACAACCAGACCTTTTGAAAACAAAACTTGAAAACCTAGCAAAGGTGGGTATGGGATCAGGTGCAGCACAACCAAAACAACGTATCCATGTCAACTTGGCTTATACCCATTCAGTGGATGGCGATCGCTATTCCCGCATTGAACCAGCCCAATTAGCTATTCTCAGCCCTCAAGTGGGGGACACGCTGATTCTTAAGGAGGTGAAATGATGAACTTTTCCCCAGACCGCCTTTACGAACTCCTACCAGCAGTTTACCGCATTCGCGATGCAGAACAAGGTTATGCCCTCCGGGATTTGTTACGTGTGATTGCGGAACAAGTAGACGTTGTTGAAGGAGACATTGCTCAACTTTACGATAACTGGTTTATTGAGACTTGCCAAGATTGGGTAGTACCATATATTGGCGACCTCATTGACTACCAAAGTGTTCCTAGCGCTGGTCAGTTGGGAAACGCAACCCGACGGTTCGTAGCAAATACTATCCGCTACCGCCGACGCAAGGGTACCCTGGCGCTGCTAGAATTGCTAGCTTATGAGGTTGCTGGTTGGCAAGCGCGAGTCGTAGAGTTTTATAAGTTCCTCAATAATACACAGAATATTAATCATCTCGGTTCCCTCAGTCAAACAACAGTGGATTTGCGCCAAGTCGATGCACTGGACAAGTTGGATAGCCCATTTGATGAATTAGCACATGCAGTAGATATACGTAGAATTGCTTCTCAATATAGCCCTGGAAGCTACAATATTCCCAGTATTGGTGTCTTCGTTTGTCGCCTCAAAGCCTACTCTGTCACCCGGACACCAGCCTATTGCCTGGAAGAAGTGAGTCCTAATTGCTACACCTTTAGTGTGACAGCCAACGATATTCCTCTCTACACTCACCCGGAACCGGAAGAAGATTCAGCCCAAACTGCTCGTGAGTTGAACTTACCCATTCCCATCCAAAGACGAGTTTTGCAGTCTCGTATGAGTGATTATTATAACCCAATACCAGAGAAATTCAACAAAAGCCTAGAAATATGGGTGGGGAATGGGTCACAAGTGCTACCAGTACCAATAGAGAAGATTATTGTTGCTGACCTCAGCGATTGGAGTTACCAACCTCCTAAAGACCATATAGCAGTTGACCCGGAACTGGGTCGCATAATTTTTCCGCGACGCCAATTACCGAAAAATGGGGTTTGGGTTTCTTACCATTATGGCTTTAGTGCTGACATCGGTGGTGGTGAATATGACAGACCCTTGTTGAATCCCGATGAAATAGGGAAGTATCATGAGTATGCACTTTACAAAGTCAGTCAAAATTCAACAGAAAATTACCAAACCATTACTGAGGCAATTTTACAATGGCAGCGAGAGAAACCGCGTCATGCGGTGATCGAAATAATTGATAGCGGTGTCTATGTAGAGCAAATTGACATTCAATTAGAGAGTAACCAAACCCTGCAATTGCGTGCAGCCAACCGCATGCGTCCGGTTATTCGTATTCTAGACTGGAGAACATCTTACGGAGATGCTTTGAACGTCACCGTCAAGCCAGGAAGTTCCTTCACCCTTGACGGCTTGCTCATTACTGGGCGGGGAGTGCATGTAGAAGGGGTACAAGGCATTGCGCCCCTACCTGCGCCTGTAGGATCTGTGATCCAAAAACCACCTCAACTGGTTATCCGTCACTGTACACTAGTACCGGGCTGGTCATTGCATTGCGATTGCGAACCCCGACGTTCAACTGAACCTAGTTTGGAGTTGTGCAACACAGACGCACATACCGTGATTGAACACAGTATCGTCGGCTCTATTGAAGTCAATCAGGATGAAGTTCAGACTGACCCTTTACCTATACACATCTATGATACCATAGTTGCCAATAAACATTGAACCAGTACAGGTTAAAACCACAGAAGTAAAGCCTATTCGTTGGTTAATTGGCAATGAGGTAGTAAACAGCGAATTCAATTTAATTAAAGACGTGGAGAGTTTAAACAATCAAGACTTTACTCCTGCTGTTCGCTTAATTCTACCAAAGGATTGGTCTACAAGAGATATTTTTACCAAAAATAGTTTTTCTCAGTTGAATGTCATACTACATGGTGATTTGATTGTGAATGAAGAAACCCTATTTGGTAGCCCAAATGCAAATGAGATAAAGAAGCTTAACGACGGTGTTGTTCCAGATAATTTACGCCAGCAGTTTAGAGAAAAAGGGATTGCGCTTTCACAAAAAGCTCTTCTTTTTAAAGAAAAGGAGAACCTCAGATGGCGATTAATCGATGAGGAAAAGATGTACGTTCTTAGGCAAGAGAATAACAAACTCACTATTAACACAGTTCATCCATTGGATGGCAACCATATTTGGCCCGGTGTACCTGATCGCCCTAGTGGAAATGGGTCTGGTGGCGGTGACTGGATCAGTGTTATTAACATCCAGCAACCACAATAAAGTGGAAGATTAGATGTCTGATTTGAATTGAGCAGAGTACGATTATTTTCCCGTGACTATATTCTAAACACTGGAGAGTCAGGATGTGCTGGATTCGGGATTAAACGCTGATTTTTACAATCCACATGTAAATCTAACGTTTCCAATACAGTCTGACCAATCAGCACCTCGTCACCTGTAACTAATGCAGCTTCAGTGGTTTCACGTCCTTCTACCTCAATCATCACAGGTCCAGTCAGCCCCACCGATTCCTGTCTGCCGTCAGCGTACTTAGCTAACTGCTGACCCCGAATTCTTAAACCAAGCTGCTGCACTATATCCATCGGCAGCACAGTGCGTACTGCACCAGTATCTACAAGTGCTTGTGTCTCATATACACGCAATTGATTTGGGTTAAGCAGTCCTCGATTGACCAAAACTTCATCCACCGCATTCGTTAGCTTTACCTGTACTCTAACTTCTCCCATACTCTCATTGACTACACGATTAGAACGATTGAAATCCAGCATTAGTTGTGCCCTCCTCTAAAGTGGTTGATGCAGAATAATTAAAGGTTTGTAGGGTGGGCACTGCCCACCAGATCCGGGTTTTGGTGGGCACTGCTTCGTGTTCTTCGTGCCTTCGTGGTTCAAAAAGATTTTTAAACCGCGTTCGCGAAGCGTCTCCCCTTGGGAGAAGACGCGAAGGACACGTTCGCGCAGCGTCTCCCCTTGGGAGAAGAAAATCTAAGTCTTTCGACTTGCACCTTGAAAGGGCTGGTCCTAACTTACTTAAATTTACAAAAATTATAACTATTAAAGCAATAATTCCATCTGTCGGTAGAGAGTTTCCGACAGCATAGCTCTATATGTAAACTTGTTGTATCGAGTAAGAATAGAACTATGAGTAACAACGACCATTCTCGTCTTTACCCAACCCGGATTGATATTCCCGCAGATCAGCGTACCCAGCTGGCTGCACTTCTCAACCAAACCCTCGCAGCTACGTTGGATCTGAAAACCCAAGTGAAGCAAGCGCACTGGAATGTCAAAGGAACAGACTTCTACCAGTTGCATGAGTTGTTTGATGAAATTGCAGGTGAGTTAGAAGAGTATATTGATCTGGTAGCTGAACGGGTAACAGCTTTGGGTGGATATGCTTTGGGAACGGCGCGCTTGGCTGTTGCTAATTCCATCCTGCCAGAATATCCTTTGGATATTGATGCGGGAATTGATCATGTGACAGCTTTGGCAGATCGCTTTGCACCCTATGCCAAGCATATTCGGGAAGCGATCGACAAAAGCAACAACCTAGGCGACGCTGACACCGCTGACCTTTACACCGAAGTTTCTCGCACCATTGACAAGCGACTGTGGTTCCTAGAAGCCCATCTCCAAGCATCTGCAACTGATGGCAAAGATGGTGCAGCAGTTCCTACTACAGCTAAACAACCAGCTATTGCTAAATAATCAGATTTGAGAGCAACAATGCTTCTCAAATCTAACAGTATCTTTTTGGTAAGTACGCCACTTTCAAGTGCGTACTTTTCATTTTACTATGACAAGTATTAAAATTAAGTAACATAGAAAAAAGTCATTAGTGTTTCAACTTTAGCTAACCATCCCAATGGAGGTAAATCTATGGTTAACAATACCATAACCAACTTAATTCATGATAGAAATGCACGCGGTCGTACAAAAATAGGCTGGCTCGATAGTTACCACACATTTTCCTTTGGTAATTTTTACGACCCGAACCGTATGGGATTTCGCTCTTTACGAGTGATTAATGATGACCTTGTTGTTCCTGGTGCTGGGTTTCCTACCCACGGTCATCGAGACATGGAAATCCTCACCTATGTTTTGTCAGGCGCGGTTGAACATAAAGACAGCTTGGGGACTGGGTCTATAATTCGTCCAGGTGAAGCACAAATTATGAGTGCTGGTACTGGCATTATGCACAGCGAATTTAACCCCTCTCAAACTGAACCACTCCATCTGTTACAAATTTGGATTCTTCCTAATCAGGAAGGAATAAAACCAAGATATGAACAAAAAGCTTTTCCCTTGGAAGAAAGGCGCGGCAAATTACGTTTAATTGCTGCAAAAGATGGGCGTGATGGCGCAGTGACAATTTATCAAGATGTTGATTTATACACATCTATTTTGGATAAAGGTGATGTTGTCAACTATCACGTCAAGCCTGAGCGTTATGCCTGGTTGCAGATGGCTCAAGGTGTAGGAACATTGAATGGGGAGGAACTTAGAGCAGGCGATGGAGTGCAATTGAATGGGGAACAACAACTTGAAATCAGCACAGAAGTCGGCGCGGAAATCTTGCTTTTTGATCTGGGGTAATTGCTTTTTGATAATTAACTCAAACGGTAAAAAGTTAGCAATAGCTACACTGTACCAGTCCTATAGCAATCCTATTTAATATCCGAACAAGGGGGACAAGCAGTTGCGCGGAAATTCACGCATTCAAAAGTCAAAATTTAAAACACTTTTGACTTCCCCTTTGGGGAGGGGGGTGTTTGTAATTCCTCCACGGATTGCTATCAATACCAGGGCTATTTCATTCTAAACCTGAGCCTTGAACTCAAGTTCAAGGCTCAAAGCTTAAGTCCGTTTCAACGGACTAAATTCCTTCTAGTTCAAGTCGGATGAAGCCGACTTCAGCTATTAGACTAAGAATTTATTCCTAGGCTAATGGGTTGCGAGTGAAGAATGAAATAGCCCTGCTATCAATACTGCTCGGTTAAGCCCTTTTTGCTCGTCTTAGACAATGCTATTTCAAGGGTTTCAGCCTACCTAATTTCCTTAACCGAGCAGTATTGGGATTGCTATATAGCAATCCTATTTAATTTATAAACACCTCTCCCTTGTCCCCCTTGTCCTCCTTGTCCCCTTTGTTCGGATCTCAATTAGGATTGCTATATATACCTTAAGGGTGATTTTTATACTAAATTTTAGGATTATAAATAACTTGAAATATTTAAAAGATTAAGCACCCAATGCTGAGCGCTATAGATGAATCAGCAGTTATGGAGAATTAGGGAAACCGTGAACTATTTTATAGAAAAGGAGCATTTATGCAATTACCCGTGGTACTCATTAATGTGTTTTCGTTACTATGACAAGCCCACAAATTTATTTTTTTGGGTTTGGATTGTGAATTTTGAATTAAGCGAAAGGGTTTAGCCTTTTCTGGTAACTAAGTCATAGGAGAATTAGGTTGTGTTGCGAAAAAAAATTGGTCGGATTTTGCTTTCGACAGTAGTAGTCGTCACTACGGTAGTATCGATTGTAGTAGATTGGAATGGGTCTCATGTCTTCAATCCAGCATGGGTTCCCCATGCACGGTTCCACGATGTCATGCTGTTGGTGACGCTTATTGGGATTATGGGCGTGTCGCTTTGGTTACTCTGGAGAGAGTCGGCGGAACCAGATGTCAATGTCAGAGCTGTAGCATTGCTCCAGATATTTTTCTGGGGATCTTTCTATGTTGCTGTTTTTATCCCAGGTGCGAGTCCAGCCGCGTTTATTAACGAATCACCTCCACAGTTAGCAGGCATACCTTTGTATCCTAACATGGTCATCGCTGTTATCTGCATTGTATTAGCCGTACTTGCTGACTGGCTGTACCACACGGGCGAAACAGAGGTGAAAAATCAATCGGAAACAGCCTCAAAATAAAGATTCTGCAATTGATAACACCAGCACGCTGCTTTTTCAGCTTCATGAAAAATTTGTACTTGCATCACACCATTCGATTGTCTATTGCTGTGGCTACGCTTGTCGGGATGATGATGTTGCTGTCAGCAAAGCCCGCCTTGGCTCATCCCGGACATGAAGCAGTTTTCCTCCAAAATCTTGCTAAGCAAAGTCTGACACCTACAGTTATCTTGACAGGATTAGGAATTGCGTTCCTGTTTGGTGCGAGTCACGCACTTGCACCAGGACACGGCAAAACTATGGTTGCTGCTTATTTAGTTGGGTCACGGGGAACGCCTCAACATGCGCTTCTACTTGGCTTAGTCACCACCATTACCCACACCCTAGGCGTTTTCGCGCTCGGAATCTTGGCACTGTTGGCGTCGCAATACATTCTGCCAGAGCAACTGTATCCCATTCTCAGTCTTATCAGCGGCTTGACAGTATGTGGCGTTGGTTTTTGGCTCCTCGACAGCCGACTCCATAATTCTAGCCATGACCACGACAACAAGGTAAATCACGAGCATCAGCATCATCACTCCATCCCAGAAGAACCAGTAACCCTAAAATCACTCATCGCCCTTGGTATTGCTGGAGGCATGGTACCTTGTCCGTCAGCACTGGTTTTGCTGCTTTCAGCGATCGCATTACATCGGGCGGCGTACGGAATACTGTTGCTGGGCGCGTTCAGTCTTGGACTAGCATCAGTACTGATTGCTATTGGACTTGTAGCCGTTTACGCCTGCAAATGGCTTGAGCGCCTACCTACTAGTAGTACGTTGCAGCAGCATCTTCCCGTGGCTAGTGCAATAGCAATCATTGTCGCTGGCGCTGTACTCACTGGTTATGCGGTTATTTAATTCCAAAAGGAAAGGAAATTTAATGCCAACCACTGATTCTGGCCGATGGCTGGTGTTGTCACTCCTATGTGCGTCACAGTTTATGGTGGTGCTGGACTTCTCGATAGTCAATGTTGCACTGCCAGCTATGGAAAATGACCTAGGCTTTTCTCAGCAAAATCTCCAATGGGTGATCAGCGCTTACGCCCTCACCTTTGGAGGCTTTTTGTTACTAGGCGGTCGGGCAGCAGACCTGTTCGGTCGTCGCCGGGTTTTTATGGCTGGGCTAAGTTTGTTCACCCTTGCCTCCCTGGTGGGTGGTTTGGCTGAGTCCCAGTGGGTATTAATCGCTGCTAGAGGGTTTCAAGGGCTAGGAGGTGCCATCCTCGATCCTGCTGCTTTGTCAATTTTGACAACGACTTTCACAGAAGGTCAAGAGCGCAATCGAGCGCTCAGCATCTGGGGGGCAATGGGAGCTGTGGCATTTGCTCTGGGAGTGCTGCTGGGCGGAGTTTTGACGGATGGGATTTCGTGGCGATGGGTGATGTTTGTAAATGTGCCGGTCGGGATTGCGGCAGTTGCTTTATCCCCAGTACTGCTGAGAGAAAGCCGAAAGCAAACTCTAACCCAGCAAATTGATCTCGCGGGTGCAGTGACAGTGACAGGCGGATTGGTGTTGCTGGTTTACGCCCTAGTGCAAGCCCCGGAAGCAGGATGGTTTGCGGCAACCACCGTTTTGCTGTTCGGGGGTTCCATTGTCTTTTTGGCTCTGTTTGTTTGGGTGGAGGAGCGATCGCCAGCACCCCTAGTGCCGCTGATGATTTTTCGCTCCTCTACCCTGACAGGTGCTAATCTGGTGGGTGCGTTGCTGAGCGCTGCGGTTGCTTCTATGGTCTACATCCTGACACTTTACATGCAGCAGGTGTTGGGCTACACCGCACTACAGACTGGAATGGCGTTTCTGCCCCATGCACTAGCAGCGATGGTTGCTGCTCCCCTAACTTCCCGACTCATCAAGCGCATTGGTGTGAAGTCCACAATGGTGAGCGGCATGGTTGCGGTGATGGTGGGGCTGTTGCTCTTAACTCATATCTCTGTCCAAGGCAATTTTGTCCGCGAACTGCTCCCTGGAACGGTGTTCGTTGGGTTTGGCATCATGATCGGTATAGTTACTGTTACCATCGCTGCTACTGCTGGAGTAGCTGACAGTGAACAAGGGCTGGCATCAGGACTGCTGAACACTGCTCAACAGATGGGTTCTGCTGTGGGATTGGCAATCTTGGTTGCAGTTGCTACAGCCCGGACACAAGCGATCGCTGCTACCACAGGCAACTTGCTCATAGCCACTACACGCGGCTTCCAAGCTGCACTTGCTGTAGGTGCAGGTTTTGCTGCTATTGGCATTATAGTGGCGTTGCTGGTGATTCGCGAGCAAAAATCTCCGCGCCTACGTTAACAAAAACACGACAACTTAATTGGAGAAAAACAAAATGACTAGCACAACAAAGAATGAGAAAACCATCATCCCAGATGTCTCAAATCGCTCATTGCCCGAACTGATTTCTTTAAAGGGAAAGGTGGCTGTGGTAACAGGTGGATCGAAGGGCATTGGTTTGGCAATCTGTAAACGACTGGCAGAAGCAGGTGCGAACGTGTTAGTTGCCGGACACCACGAGGAGAGCGCACAAGAGGCTGTAGCACAACTAAATAACACAGATGGTCGAGCCATCGGGGTAGCGGTGGATGCTGGCAATTCTGCTTCGCTAAGTGCCTTGGCTGAGCGAGCTATTTCTGAGTTTGGGCGACTAGATATATGGGTGAATAACGCTGGTATCTATCCCTTCAAACCAGTGTTGGAATCCTCAGATGAAGACTGGGAGAAAGTGATTAATCTCGACTTGAATGGGGTGTTTTTTGCCTCACGGGAAGCAGCGAAGCGCATGATTGCGGCTGGTAATGGTGGGGTGATTATCAACATCTCCTCAGTGGTGGGCTACAGTGCCCCAGGACCAGGAATGAGCGCCTATGTCTCTGCTAAGCATGGCATCGGTGGGCTAACTAAGAGTTTAGCTGTTGAACTCGGTCCTGTGGGCATTCGGGTGCTAGCGATCGCGCCTACCTTCATTCAAACTCCTGGTACTGATTCAGCCGAATTTCGAGAGGCTTCTGGTATAGATAGCGATCAACTTGCACAGACGCTGCCTTTAGGTCGAGTTGGTGTTCCTGATGATGTTGCTCGTGTTGCTTTGTTCTGCGCTAGTGACTTGGCAATTTATATGACTGGCGATACGTTACTGGTGGATGCAGGACAAATCGCCCAGTAGAAGTGGAATTGTTTGAAGGCGCGATCGCCATCGATTTAATAATTTGATTACCATATAGCCTGCTTAAAGCTTTGCAAGCAGTGGCAGAAAACGTGCGTAGCCACGTAATCGAAAAATCAGGACATTGGCTTGCCGAATAGCAACCCACTGCTTTATGAGAAAGTAATCAAAGGCAGTAGCGACGGATGCGAAAAGGTCGGTAACAGCAAGATTAGAAAATTTTTAGCAAGAATTGAAAAGACAGTGGCAGAGCCTTATTTGTAAGCTTAGTTTTATTATTGTCCTTAGGATAGATTAGACAAGTAAGCGAAAACAGTCAATTCGGATAAAATTTTAGATAAACCTCAAATGATACTCATACTAAATTTGTAAATTACTCTATCAAAAGGCTGAAATTCAGATCTGCTTCCAGTTAATTTTTTTCTTAGGTTCCGTGTAAGTCATGAAATCCTCTGAGCCTCGAACTGACTTTGGAGAAAATCTTCCCCAAACCCGACTAGAACGACCACGCAAACAGCGAAGGTGGCTTTGGCTGTTTGCTTTACCATTCCTGATAGGAGGGGGCTTTTTACTTTGGCGTTTTCTCAATCCTGAAAAGAAAGAACCTGCTGCTGCTACCGCAGGACCGCCACCAGCATCAGTTAAGCTAGCCACAGTGCAAGCAGGTACAATTGAGGATAGTTCAGAGTTTATTGCCAGCCTAGAATCACGCCAGTCAGTCAAGCTCCAGCCAAGAATTCAGGGTCAAGTCACTCAGATATTTGTCAGACCGGGAACTGATGTCCCAGTAGGAGCTGCAATTCTCCAAATAGACCCCAAACAGCAACAAGCATCAGTCAATAGTTTGAGCGCGGCTGCTGAGGGAGCTAAGTCACAACTTGCAAATGCTCGTGCTCAGCTTACTTCCTTAGAAGCTGAGCGGCTATCCAATGAAGCTGACGTGAAATTGAACCAACAAGAATACCAAAGGTATTCTAATCTGGCTGCTCAAGGAGCCGTAGCTCGACAAATTAGCGATCAGTATCTCAATAAGCGAGATGTAGCACAGGCTACACTGCGTGCAACTATTGGTAAGATTCAAGCGCAGCAAGCTACCATTGCCCAAGCTGAAAAATCCATACAGCAGGCACAAGCCAATACTAATCAACAACAAGTCCAGCTCCAGTATTACAAAATTACCGCACCATTTCGTGGCACAGTTGGTGAAATCCCGGTGAAAGTGGGTGATTTCGTGAATACTTCCACACAACTAACTACCATCACTGAAAACCAACCTCTAGAAGTAAACATCTCTGTGCCAATTGAGCGGGGAACCCAATTACATAAGGGAATGCCAGTAGAGGTCTTGGACGCGCAAGGTCGGAGTTTAGGTATAAGTCGGGTATTTTTTATTGCTCCAAATGTAAATAATAATAATCAATCAATCCTGATCAAAGCACTGTTTGACAATTCTAAAGGTCAACTGCGAGCAGATCAATTTGCCCAAGCTAGAGTGATCTGGAATCAGCGTGTGGGAGTGTTAATTCCAACAACAGCAGTGTCTCCTGTGGCTGGGGAAAATTTTGTCTACGTAACGCAAATGACGAAACAATCCCCACAAGGAAAGCCACAATTAGTAGCTCGACAAAAGCGTGTAAAGCTAGGCAACATCAGAGGTAATAATTACCAAGTACTCCAAGGATTAGAGCCAGGAGAGAAAATCATCGTCTCAGGGCTGCTTAATCTTAGAGATGGTGCTCCGATAAATCCTCAGCCCCAGTAACAAGTTAGGAGTTAGGAGTTAGGAGGCGCGGAGTTAGGAGTTAGGAGTTAGGAGCCAAACAACCACCAACCACGACCCAACAACTAACAACTAACAACTAACAACTAACAACTAACAACTAACAATTCCTATGTTTGTTGACTTCTTTATTAAGCGACCTGTTTTTACCAGTGTGTGCGCCATCATCGTTCTACTGGTAGGAGCAATTAGCATCCCCACCCTACCCACAGACCGATATCCAGAAATTAGCCCGACGACAGTAACCGTTACGGCTAACTACGTTGGTGCTAGTGCTGAAGTCGTAGAAAACACGGTGACCACTGTTTTAGAGAGGCAGATTAACGGGGTCGAAGGCATGAAGTACATGACTTCGAGCAGCAGTAACAATGGTGCAAGTACGATTACAGTCACATTTGACGCATCGCGTAACAAAGATATTGCAGCAGTCGATATCCAAAATCGGATATCCGTCGCCCAAGCGCAGTTACCAGACGTTGTACAGAAAACTGGAGTCACGGTCAGTAAGCAGTCCAGCAACATCCTGTTAGCCATGGGGCTGTACAGCGATCATCAAGAGTATAACAACATTTTCTTGAGCAACTACGCCGACCTTTACGTAGTAGATGCCCTGAAAAAACTCCCTGGTGTGAGTGAGGCGCGGATTTTTGGTGAACGCCGCTATGCCATGCGTTTATGGGTGGATCCAAATCGGCTAGCTAGCCGCAACCTCACCGCTCAAGACGTGATCAATGCCCTCAATGAACAAAACTTGCAGGTAGGTGCTGGGCAAATCGGTCAGCAACCAGCACCACCAAATCAAATGTATCAAATCGACCTGCAAGCTGTCAGCAGACTCAAGAATGTGTCTGAATTTGAGAACATAGTTCTGAAAACAGATCCAGATGGTTCCCTTGTCAAGCTCAAAGATGTGGGTCGGGCAGAACTGGGAGCGGAAAACTATAACTCGTTTCTCCGATTTAGGGGTCAGGATGGTGTGGGTATAGGGATATTTCCGACTCCAGGGAGTAATGCCTTAAACGTTGCCAATGAAGTTAAAGCCCAAATGGCAATACTCGCGCAAAACTTTCCGCCGGGAATGAAATATAAGGTAGCATTAGATACCACAGAGTTTATCCAAGCGTCGCTGGTAGAAGTGGTCAAGACGCTGTTTGAAGCGATCGCCCTTGTGGTTCTGGTTGTTTTTATCTTCTTGCAGGACTGGCGCACCACTCTGATTCCTGTCGTTGTCATTCCTCTAGCATTAATTGGCACCTTTGCCTTGATTAAACTTTTCGGGTTTTCCATCAACACCCTGACCATGTTTGGTCTGACATTAGCCACTGGATTGGTGGTGGATGATGCGATCATCGTCGTCGAGAATATCGCTCGCTTAATTGAGCAAGAAGAAATGTCGCCGGCTGAGGCTGCTTCTGAGTCAATGCGGGAACTATCTGGGGCAGTGATTGCCATTTCACTGGTACTCATGGCAGTGTTTGTCCCAGTAGCATTCTTCCCTGGTTCTACAGGACAAATTTATAAGCAATTTGCACTGACAATTGCCTTTAGTGTGGCAATTTCTACCTTTCTTGCCCTCACCCTCACTCCTTCACTAGGCGCACTGCTGTTGCGTGGGGAACAAAAACCACGCGGGTTACTGGGGTGGGTTTTTGCGCGGATTAATGGCGTAATTGATTGGACACGCCGGACATTCGAGCGATCGCTCAAGGGCTTGAATCGTTTGAGAGCACTTGTCGTACTGCTGTTTATCCTGTTTTTAGCGATGACTGGCTGGCTTTACACCCGCGTACCATCAGCATTTCTCCCTGATGAAGACCAAGGCTATTTCATCACCATTATTCAAGGACCCGAGGGGGTTTCCCTTAACTATACCAGTAAAGTTATACGTCAGGTAGAGGACGAAATTCTGAAACTGCCTGAAGTCGTAGGTACTTTTGCCATAGGAGGCTTTGGCTTTAGTGGGAACACTGCCAACAACGGTGCGATTTTTACAACCCTCCAACCTTGGGACAAGCGCCCTGAAGCAAGTCAGTCAGCAGGAGCAATCATCAACAATTTAAGGAAAAAGTTTTCGGCAATTACAGAAGCCAGAGTTTTGGCAGTTAATCCACCAGCAATTCAGGGTCTAGGCAGTTTTAGCGGCTTCCAATTTGAGCTTGAAGACAGAGGAAATAACAGTAGCTTAGATACCATGCTGCAAATCATGGGTCAGTTACTCCAGCGCGGCAATCAAACACCAGGATTGCAAGCTGTGTTTAGCACTTATGCTGCGAATACGCCTCAGCTTTTGATTGAAGTAGACCGCAACAAGGCTAAGGCGCTGCAAGTTTCTGTAAACGATGTCTTTAATACCCTACAAAGTTACTTGGGTTCGCGATACGTCAACGACTTTAATTTCCTACGGCGAACTTACCGAGTGTATGTCCAGGCTGATGAAAAATTTCGCTCCAACCCTGATGATATAGGTAAATTGTATGTTCGCTCTGCCAACAACCAAATGATTCCCCTGAGCAATCTAGTGAAAATTACTCCTAGTACTGGGGCACAAACAATTAACCATTATAACTTATTCCGCTCCATTGAAATCAACGGCTCGGCAGCTCCTGGTGCTAGTTCTGGACAGGCACTTCAAGCTATGGCGCAACTGGCAAAGGAGGTTTTACCAACAAGTTTTGGTTATGAATGGTCGGGAATAGCCGCTGAAGAACAAACATCTGGCGGTCAAGCGCCTTTGATTTTTGGCTTGGGTCTTGTGTTCGTCTTCTTGGTGCTGGCTGCTCAGTATGAGAACTACGTTGACCCGATCATTATTATGTTGTCAGTTCCCTTGGCTATCTTCGGAGCACTAGCAGCGCAGTCGCTGCGGGGTCTACCTAATGATGTCTTTTGCCAGGTAGGTCTGGTGATGCTTATTGGTTTGGCGAGTAAGAATGCGATTCTGATTGTGGAATTTGCTAATCAACTACAAGAGCAGGGTCTTTCCATTACTAAAGCAGCCATACAAGCAGCACAAGAACGCCTGCGACCGATTCTCATGACTTCCTTTGCTTTTATTCTTGGTATTTGGCCGTTGGTAACTGCTGAAGGCGCAGGTGCACCTAGCAGACAATCTCTCGGTACAGCAGTTTTTGGTGGGATGATTGTCTCTACTTTCTTAAGTTTGTTTATCGTGCCAATCCTTTATATCGTGATTAACACAATTCGCGATCGCCTTGGACCACGTCGTCCACCTCACCAGCCAGAAGTGATTGAGGATGGGAAACTTCCTTTCCAAACCCATAAATAAATTTACTATAGCAATCCTAATTGAGATCCGAACAAAGGGGACTTTGAAGACTTGGAGGACTTAGGGGACTTGGGAGAGGTGTTTATAAATCTGCGGAGGATTGCTATATATCAACATACTCAAGCTGCTGATTACTCCCGATGAGATTATTAAGTAGGGCGATCGCTTCACACGTTAAAAATTTACGTGATTCTCCCCTAGCTTTATGAAAAATTAATTATGCATACAGTAATTATACTGCATCATTTAAAACAAGGTATTCCCTAGTATAAGACTCATGAAAATCATGCTCCAGTCTAACATTGCAAGGCTCATTCCATTAACCTTTACTTTAGTGGGTTTCGGATCTAGTATAAAAAGCGCGACAGCAGCTACTTTTCCATTTGAGGTATTTTATGATACTAGTGTTACCCTTACACCCATCCCAGGGTCGGATGTCTCAAGAGCAGATGTCTCAGGCACTAATCCTGATGCTCCCTACGGTCTGACGAACTTTACAAGCCTGAACTACAGTCGGACTATTTTGGAAAATAATGTTCCAATTCAAATCATATTTAATCCAGACCCAGCAGCGTTTGGTTTACAAGATTTACCAATCGGCACTGACAGGTTTTTTGGGAGCGGCGAAGATCAACTGATTGGAATCAGTAGCGCCACCGCTCAATTTGACTTCCCAAACAACCAATTAGTGGGTTCTGGCACTGAGACTATCACTGGTGGTTCAGGTAGATTCAGCGGTGCTACTGGCACACTGACCTTTACTGAAAGTGAACCACTTGATGCTGATCCAACTGCTCCTTTGAAAGGTCAGGCTTTCTTAAATGGCTCCATCAACGTTCCCGAAAGAGTTCCGGAACCAACAGCCACCACGGCGCTAATTAGCATAGCTTTGATGGGGGCTGGTTCCGTGGTGCGCCGACTCCGTCAGCAAGCATCTGTATAAATTTACGTATAAATTATCGCATCTACTATTGATCTTTAACTTGAATTGCTACTCCTTTCCCTCGTACAATAGAACGCAAAAGAAGAGGAACAAAATATATGAAAGTAGGCTTAGCATATACAAGATTATTGGTGAATGACTGGAAAGCTTGCTTTGTGTTCTACAAGGATGTAATGGGATTTGATATTACTGTAGAAGATGAAGAAGGTGGATATGTTGAGTTTAAAGCCGGAGATATGCGGCTAAGTTTATCCCAGCGGCAAGAAATGGCACAAATGATTCACAATACCCATAAGCCACCCCATGCCGAATGTCAAGACGCTGTGGTGTTGGTTTTTACAATACATGATTTGGAAGAGGAATATCAGCAATTAAGACATAAAGGTGTAGAATTTATTGCGGCACCTATGAATAATCCCTATTACGGAATTAAAACAGCTTATCTTCGAGATCCAGACGGAACTCTTATCGGTCTATACCAGTCTTTAGTGTAAAAGTGAGGAGTGAGGAATGAGGAGTGAGGAGTTGAAAATTTTTTAATTCATAACTCATAACTCCTAACTCATAACTCTTTTACGAGAGGCGCTTAGCCTCTACGGTCTGAGGTAAATCGACCAGATCGGGAAAATTAGGAAATGCTAATTCCCAGCCATTTGCCAAAGTTAAAATTTTACCCTCTGCGCCTTCTGTTTGCTTAACGACTTCTTCCTCAAGGTCTTTCTTAGCAACGTACACGACTAAAGTTCCCGCAGCATTCTGACGCAGCATTACTTTCATTGCAATTTTCCTACTTTTTTATTGTTGGTTGCTAATAGCTAATTGTCCATTAGCCTATAGCAATCTAAATCATTTGTAAAAATCTCAAGCCCCAGAACCCCGGTTTCGTAAAAGTCACCGGGTTTCTCTACTTTCACGAATCATTTAGAACTCCTATATCTTCTGTCGATGAAGTATTGTCCGGGTTCTCCTCAACAAGTTCTAGCTCTTTTTTGAGACAACCTACGACAAACCCTGTTTGCAAGAAATGTACTGCATAGATATAGGCGTTTTGCAAATACGTACCTATACTTACGACGTAGCCCATATCTCCCTTTTTCGCTAAATGTGCCCCAACTTCTTGACCGGGAAAAGTACCATCGTTCTTGAGCAGCTTGCGAACACGGACTTTATCACCGATCTCAAAGGCTGGTTCCTGGTTTAGCTCTAATTCATCTGATTGCATGGGAGTACCTCTGTTCTTGTACTAAATTCAATAGTTCTTGCGTAGTTAGACTGCGTTTTTTCCGGATTGACTGCTCCCGCACCGCATTTAGAACAGACTGGGTTTCTTGTGGATTGAGGATCATACCGTGCTGCTGTAGCAAAGAAGATAGTAAATGCCGACCAGAATGTTTACCCACAACCAAACGGCGTTCCCAACCTACCTCCTCAGGGGCAAATGGCTCGTAAGTACTCGGATTTTGCAGCACGCCATGAGCATGAATACCTGATTCGTGAGCAAAGGTATTTTCACCGACAATTGCCTTCCAAGGTGGTACATTGCAACCTGATGCAGTTGCTACAAGTCGGGATAGTTCCAACAAACGACGAGTGTCAATACCCACTTTGACTCCGTGGATGTGTTTGAGCGCCATGACAACTTCTTCTAAAGCCGCATTTCCAGCCCTTTCGCCTAACCCATTTACCGTTGTATTTACTGATACAGCACCAGCTTTGATACCAGCAAGGGCATTAGCAGTGGCCAAACCAAAATCATTATGGGTGTGGATTTCTACAGGTATCATCAAAGCCATTACGAGTCCCTTTACCTTGGTGTAAGTCGTCAAGGGGTCGAGAATGCCTACTGTGTCACAAAAGCGAAACCGCGCTGCACCCCATTCTTGGGCATAATGTGCTACGTCAAGGAGGAAGTTTTCATCTGCTCTCGAGGCATCTTCTCCCCCTACAGCCACCCAAAGACCTTGATCTACAGCAAAGCTGATACTGTCTTTGAGTTGTTGTAAAGTTACCCGCCACTGTCCGTGAAATTTGGCGGCGATTTGGATGCCAGAGACGGGAACGCAAATATGCACGCGCTTGAGACCACAAGCTATAGAAGCCTGAATGTCTGAAATCACAGCGCGGTTCCAGCCTAGCAATTTAGCTTGCAAACCTGAGTTGGAAATTGCTGTGATCGCTCGTGTTTCTTCCTCACCCATGGCGGGAATACCAACTTCTAGCTCGTGAACACCAATAGCGTCGAGAATAGATGCGATCGCTACTTTCTCCTCTAAGTTGAAAGCAACACCAGCTGCTTGTTCGCCGTCACGCAGTGTCGTGTCATTAATTAGAATTTGATTCATCTCAAATCTACCTCAAATTACTAACTCCTAACTTCTTACTTTGTTGCATGACAAAGAATTAATCTGTATGGTGTTAGACCAGATAAAGGATAAAATAAAAATTATTTTTTGAGTATAAAAATTCCGGATTTCCAAGCAACAGGTAGATACTATAAGTATTAGCATTTTCCGAAAAAAATAATATACTCAATCCAGTAATTCATGTTGAAGTTATTGGTATTATCCTCTGATTTTTCCAAGGATTTAGGTATAATTCCAGGTGATGGCACTCTGAAGCTATAGCCTTCTATTTGAGATATGACAAGGGGGACAAGGGGGACAAGGGGGACAAGGGGGACAAGGGGGACAACTCATATCTTGCACCATCATCTTATTGCAAACAAAGCAGCCTAAAACCCTTATTATTGCGTAGGGTGGGCACTGCCCACCAACCCTCCCTATCGAAGGTGCAAGATGTCAGATAAGGGGGACAAGGAGGACAAGTTCGCTGCGCGAAAAGTCACGCATTCAAAATTCAAACTTTAAAACACTTTTGACTTTTGACTTTTGACTTCCCCCTTGGGGAGGCGGGTGTTTGCAACTCCTGCACGGATGGCTATATTCTGGTTTAAATCTCTCAGTAATTGATTCTGAATTCTTTTTTTCCACCTATAGCGATCCTATTAGATACGTGAAAATTCCAAGCGTCAGAAACCCGGTTTCGTCAAATTTACCGGGTTTCTCCACGTTAACGAATCATTTAGGATTGCTATATTCTTGGTTTTCTAGCCAATCAAAAATCTGTTCTAGCTGTTCTATTGAAACTAACCCATACTGCCAGAGAAGCATTGGTAATGGACCATTTTCTAACTCATATCTTCGTAATGCCACAGCGATATCGCCAATTGAAAGTGCAAGTTCATTTTGCAAGAAAATGATGAATTCTCTATCACAGTGGCGGAATTGCATACTAAAAAAAATTGCCTTTCTACTAGGAAAATATATGGGAATTACAATGACAGTTATCTGACTTCGGTTTGGATAAAAGTACAAGTCAAACAAAGATGGTTAGATGACTTATTGCTAAGTAGATTGGGTTGAAAAAAAATCAAAGCCGCCAACATCGCTCTAACCAATCGATTAATTCTTGGCGACTTGCCATAAATTGCACTACGGTACTACGGACGAGTATTGCTGTTAGACAACTATTAACTTGCACCCGTAAAGAACCATCAGCAGGACACCAACTCTTAATCATCAACTCTTGCAAGCGGTGATAGATTCGCCAGCGATCGCTCACAGGAATCTGCAAGACATAATCGTCCCAGGCTTCAGAACTAGAACTTCTTTGCAACATAATTAACGTTCTGCTTAAAAGAGCCGTGCGTTATTTTTCTGCTTATATCAGACGGCTCCAAAGACAGCAGTATATCCAATGCCCATTGGATTTATTGGATTGATTAAGGTTGTACTCACAAGCCCCAAACCCTGATTTAATGGAGATTTACAATTTTTGTTGGGGTAGGGGTGCTAGTGTTTTTAGTGTAGGGGTACTAGTATTTATGGGGGAGGGGGATAAGTATTGATGTACTCGACATCAATACCTTTGCCTGTAGGACTTTCATGGGATTTAGGCGAAGGATTTTTGCAATAATTAACGTGTACTCATCTCCACTGAAACGTGAAGTAGGGGCTATAAAAGTAAAATTTCTGTATATCCAGCTACCTTTTTTATTCTATTCTTTTAGTTTAAAAAAAACAACCCCCTTTATTTTCTTTTATGCCAGTAGAACGGTTTAGGGGTGTAAGTATATCGGCACAGAAAAACCGAACTATATGAATGCAAGTAAGGGTTTGTAGTTGCGCTTCAGCGCCCTAGATATGAGCGCTGAAGCGCAACTACAAACCTTTAATTATTCATGCCGACCTACTTATATGAAAAATTTGAACACTTAAGCGCAAATTTTGCGCTCATTTCCCCTAAAACCTATTGATTCTTAGAAAGAATTGGAAAAAGTCAACTGACGTGCTGTGCCATCATCAACAAAGCGCTGTTCGCCAACACCAACGAGTTCCACGACAGTTTCACGCGCTGTGGGTGAAAAGCTACCCTCTCGCGCTCCAATTTCAACAATAGTTCGTTCCCCTTCTTCTGAAACGCGGTAAGTTGTTGTGCAGAAGGTTCCCGTTTTGTAATCGAAGGTATGACCGTCATCCTCATAAAGGGTAAACTCCCCTGTACCTTTCCAGATCCGCAACGTCAGTTGGTCTAAGGGACGTTCATCGACATATTGCATGACTGGTGCCATGGGAATGATTGAGCCAGCACGGACATACAATGGCATTCGCTCTAGGGGTGCGTGTGCGAGGATGGGGGTTGGACCATCAATTGCCTCGCCACTCCACCAGTCGTACCAGCGACCTTCAGGCAAGTATACTACACGATGTTCAACGCCAGGACGGTAAATTGGTGCTGCTAGTAATGAGGGACCAAGCATGACCTGATCGCCAAGGGTGAAGGTCTTGACATCATTGGGAAAATGATAGAGCAAGGGGCGCAGAATTGGTGCCCCAGTGGTTGCTGCTTCTCTAAAAAGGGTATAAATGTAGGGCAGCAGTCGGTAACGGAGTTGGATGTACTCGCGGCAGATTTTCTCGACCTTGTCGCCAAACATCCAAGGCTCATGCTGTGCTGTACTGAGTGCCGAATGTCCCCGCATGAGGGGGTAAAGTATTCCTAATTGCATCCAACGAGCAAATAGTTCAGCTGTCGCGTTAAGAGCAAACCCCCCAATGTCAGCACCGACAAAGGCGACGCCCGATAGACCCAAGTTACACAGCATTGACATAGACATTTCCAAGTGTTCCCACAGAGATTGATTATCTCCCGTCCACACAGCTGACCAGCGCTGAATACCAGCGTAGCCAGCCCGTGTCAGGAAGAAAGCACGCTCTCTCGGACGTAACTTTTCTACCCCTTGATAGGATGCCTGTGCTATCATCAACCCATAAACATTGTGAGTTTCAGCGTGGGTGGTTTTCTCATCAGCATGTCCCTGCTGGGCGTCGAGAGGAAAAGAAATCTTGTTGCCAGAGTCGCCAAAGGGTCGGTCATCGAGTGCAGGTTCGTTCATGTCGTTCCAGATACCAGCAACACCGACCTCGGTTAGGCTTTTTTGCAAATTTCCCCACCAATCTCTGACATCAGGGCGCATAAAGTCAGGAAACACCGCTTTATCTGGCCAAACATAGCCGTGAAACAACTGACCATTAGTTTTGCGGATGAAATAGTCGTTTTTGAGTCCCTCGTCGAAGACTTCATAATCTGCTTCTGGGTCGTACTTGACCCCTGGCTCAGAAATGGGTACAACCTTGAAGCCATCCTGTTTGAGGTCGTGTATGAATTCTTTTGGTTTAGGGAAACGCTTAGGACTCCAGGTAAAAATTCGATACCCGTTCATGTAGTCGATATCGAGATAGATGACATCGCAGGGAATGTGGCGTTGACGAAATTCTTCAGCCAATTGGCGGACCACATCTTGTGACTCGTAACTCCAGCGACACTGGTGGTATCCTAGTGACCATCGGGGCGGCATGGGCATCCGTCCCGTTAGCTGGGTGTAGGTATGGAGAATTGTTTTGGGTTCGGGACCGTAAATAATGTAATAATCTAGTTCGCTACCCCGTGTCTCCATGTGCCAGATATCGGGTTGCTCCGCGCCCAGATCAAACTGGCTCCAAAAAGTGGTATTGAAGAAAATTCCGTACCCCACTCCTGGACGTAAAGCAATGAAAAAGGGAATCGCTTGATACATACTGTCTGTCAGGATACCGTAATCCAAGGCATCAGTTGTCCAGTTGGTTCTGACTTTAGACCGCTGATCGAGTAAACCAGTGGGTTCGCCGAAGCCATAGAAATGTTCCTCAGCTTCAATCCTTTTCCATCCAGCAATAGCACCACTCCGCCAACCCATTCCTGGGTCTGCATCTTGAGCAAAGGGCTGTCCTGCTGAGTCGAAGCACTGAATACGACAGGGGTTTCGGTAAACGAGGATGCGAAGCTGTTGTGTCTCAATTTCTATAGCATCTACTTTCTCGCGCACCTCAAACGGCACAGTAGACCATTCTTCATCCGCCTGCGCTACTGCCCATGACCGACGAGGCTGGAATTCCCCAGTAGGCGTCATCCGTACTCGAATTAAGTTTGGTGCCAGCACACTAATGGTTAGACAGGGAACGCCACACTGGAAGCGGATATGACGCTCATCGTGTTGTATTGCCTGTAATTCGCCAAGAGTAGACCATGGCTGCTCGATTGTTTGCAGTTGTCCGAAGTATTGTGGCATAGTCAAGAAACACAGGGGTGTGAGGGTGTAGGGGTGTGGGGGTGTAGGGGAAAACAGAGAACATTATGCAGAGGGAGAAAAGGGTAGCCTTAAGAACCTCCCCTGCTCGCTAAATAATACATTAACTTTTTCAGAGGTGAGAAGGGAAAAAAACCCCAGCCTCAAGAACCTCCCCTGCTTATCCAAAAGGGGGCGTTGCTGAATCACGGTATGACAGGACTACGCAAAGTCGCAAAGGCGCAAAGAGAAAGAGTTTTAAAATACCCGTTTTTTTCATTTCATACTTCAATTCAGCAACGCCCAAAAGGGTATAGGTGTTAAAAGTTATTTCCCCTACACCCCTACATCCCTAGTGAAAAGCGTATTACACCCTAAAAAATCTGTGTTTCCGAAAGCTCTTAAATTCAACCCTTGGCAGCAGAAGCCATAGCCATGGATGGTTGAGTGATAAAGCCTTTATAAGAAAGATATTCTAACACTTTTTCAACACACTCGTTGAGCGTCTCTTTATGAGTTTTGAGAATTAAATCTGGGTTTAAAGGTGGTTCATATGGAGAAGAAATGCCAGTAAATTCAGGAATTTCTCCAGCAACAGCTTTCTTATACAAACCCTTTACGTCCCTTTCCATACAAACTTCCAGAGGAGTGTCAACATAAACTTCAATAAAATTGGGGAGATGAAGTCTGAGTTGTTCACGGGCATCTCGATAAGGAGAAATTAAAGCCACAACGGTATTGATACCATGCTTATTTAAAAGTCCGGAAACAAAGCCAACTCTCGCAATGTTGGTCTTTCTATCTTCACAAGAAAAACCTAAACCTTTAGAAAGGTTGGTGCGGATGATATCACCATCTAAATACTCACACGGAACTGATAATTGCTCCAAACATCTCACTATTTCTACTGCTAGACTAGACTTGCCTGCGCCCGACAATCCAGTTAGCCAGCATGTAAAACCAGGGGATTTAATGTTGCTCATGAGATGACAAGGGTAGTGTGTTTTTTTACGTAAAAGGGAGCTATTTCTAGGGAATTAGTTTTGGTTCGTAGTTGCGCTTTAGCGCTCTTAGCAACTACGAACGGAACGATAAATATTATTTTCCTCAGCGTCACGAAGTTGTGCAATCCTGCACTCAGCTAATTTGACAATACTAGGACTTACGCATTGACAAAAAGAATAAACTATGTATATCTCTCGTTACTGGGCTGCTGCCTCACGATTTGAGGGGTTGCCGAGCTTCCCTTAATCACATTCCCAGGCAGCAGCCCAGGAACGAGTCAAACGCCGGAATTTCCCTATACATATGATGGTTGATTTGTCTTGTGCGTAAGTCCTGAATACTAGCCCTTTCAAGGTGAAGCGCAAAAGTGAAGTTTTTCTTCGTGTTCTTCGCGTCTTCGTGGTTCAAAAAGATTTTTAAACCGCGTTCGCCGTTAGGCGTGCCGAAGGCAAAGCACGAAGAACACGAAGGTAAAATGACGAAAATTGGAGATAATTTTCGCGCATTTTTTACCCACCTTGAAAAGGCTAGTCCTGAATACCTGTGTCATTCCGCTAATGGTTGGATATTTGAACAATTCGGCAACTGAAATTTGGCGATCGCAAATTTCTCGCACTTTATGACAAACCCGGATCATGGACAGGCTTGCTCTAGCTCGTTTTGAGGTGCTACTAAGGCCGCTGCTTGTGGTTTGTCAACAACCAACAATTCCTACTCTGCCTTTTCAATTAGCAACAGCGATCGCAATCTTACCCACTGCACGTCCAGTTTCGCTATAAGCATGAGCTGCGGCTAGTTCTTGTAGAGGATAGGTACGGTCGATCACCGTTCGGATTTTACCCGATTCAATCAACTCTTTGAGGTAAACCAAGTCCTGACTATTGGGCGACTCAAAGACGATCTTGGCTTTTTTACCAGGAATAAGTAGTGTCAAGATACTCTGGAAAATACTGTCAGGGGAAGGTAGTGTCGTGACATAAACCCCATTGGGTTTGAGAACTCCCTTGCAGCTTGAAAATGACTGCTTGCCAACCGCATCGAAAATGATGTCGTACTGCGTTGTATCTTGGGTGAAATCTTGCTGGGTATAATCGATGAGACGACTAGCTCCCAGAGACTTCACCAATTCCAAATTTTTTGTACTACAAACTGCCGTTACCTCTGCTCCTAAAGCCTTAGCAATTTGCACCGCAAAAATACCTACACCCCCGGAAGCACCATTGATGAGAACAGTGTGTCCCGACTGGATGTTACCCTGATTCCGCAGCGCTTGCAAAGCTGTGAGCGCTGCTCCAGATACAGTAGCTGCTTCTTCATAGGTCATGTTTGTTGGTTTGAGAGCAGCAGACTTTTCTGGAACGGCTGCAAATTCTGCATATGCTCCCCCTGGGAAACCTACATTGCCATAAATTGGGTCTCCGGGTTTGAAATGGGTGACACCAGAACCAACTTCTACCACCTCTCCGGACAAATCAAACCCTAGAATGATTGGGAATTTACTACCCGATATCAATTTGAACATGCCTTGGCGGATTTTCCAATCAATAGGATTAACGGTTGTGGCATGAACTTTGACAAGTAACTGGTCTGGCTTAATTTTTGGCTGTTCCACATCTTCATACTGCAACACCTCAGGAGAACCATAGCGACGGATAATGACTGCTTTCATCTTTTTCTCTTTGTGGATATCCCTTCTTCAGTGGAAGCAAGAAGGGGAGGAAACATCTTCTTGAAACTATAGCAATCCTATTTGAGATCCGAACACCTGAAGGGGCGTATTGCAATACGCCCCTACGAAACCGGGTTTCTCTGCGTTCACGAATCAAATAGGATTGCTATAAAAGTAATAAAAGTTACCTACCTATATTGACGATTTCTACTCTTTTGCTACAATTGCTACTATGATTTTGTATGCACGCTCTAGATATGCCGTTATTACGCAAGTCTTGAGTTCTTTTTAAGAAAACCATGTATAAACAATTTAGTTGTTTTCTGAGCGGACATGAGTATTTTCTAATTGGATGCGCGGAGCTAATTTTAGACCGTGGTCATCAAATATTGGGTGTCATCTCCAGTGGTACATTGATAACTAAGTGGGCTAAAGAAAAAAACATACATTACATCCAGCCGACAGACAATCTTATAGAAATTTTAAACCACCAGCCTTTCGATTACCTATTTAATATTTACAATCTTTTCGCCTTACCTGAAGAAATTCTGAAATTACCGCGCCAGTATCCTATCAACTGTCATGATAGTCTCCTGCCGCAATACAAAGGATTTAATGCTCCATCCTGGGCTATCCTCCATCAGGAGAAGACTCATGGTATCACCTGGCATGTGATGACGGTGCAGATTGATGAAGGTGATATATTAAAGCAAATTTCCCTAGATATTGCCAAGGACGAGACTGCCTTTACCCTGAATGGCAAGTGTTATGAAGCTGCAATCCATTCTTTTGCTCAACTATTGGACGACATAGACCATAATTCAGTATCGCGCAGCAAGGAGAACTTGGAAAATGGAACCTACTTTTCAGTCTCTGAGAAACCTTCTATAGGATGCGTTCTCTCATGGAAACGTTGTGCCAATGATATCGATGCTTTCGTTAGAGCTTTAGATTTCGGTTCCAACCCCAATTTTTTTGGTGTCCCCAAGCTAGTTATAGGGAGTGATTTCATCATAGTCTCTAAAATCGAAGTTCTTGACAACTTGTCTAAGGAAGCACCCGGAACCATAATAGCAATTGAATCTGACAAACTGCAAGTCTCTACCGCAAGTCACGATATTGCACTGCGCGAAGTGCTGACGATAGTTGGTCAACCGCTCTCAATTCCTGAGTTGGTGACAAAATATGGACTACAGATTGGCAAGCAATTTAAGGACATTGATCAGGATAGAGCGAAGCGTATCGAAACCATTGAGGCACGGCTTGTTGAACACGAGGGTTTCTGGGTAGAAAAATT
Organism: Stigonema ocellatum SAG 48.90 = DSM 106950; assembly: GCA_016903675.1. Classification (GTDB taxonomy): domain Bacteria; phylum Cyanobacteriota; class Cyanobacteriia; order Cyanobacteriales; family Nostocaceae; genus Stigonema; species Stigonema ocellatum. Next base: position 41,033 of record JADQBA010000073.1, read on the forward strand.
AACAACACTACACCCCCTCTCCATTCCCTATGCAAGAACGGCATCACTCCAGTCTGATGGACCTACGATGAAGCATCAACGCTGGCTCATACCCCTGATGGTGGTATCATTTCTCATGGGTCGTCCTGTGGTCTGGACTCTGGATAACTTCCTGTTGGCTGCCTTTGCTGCTTATCTCGCCCGCATTAGTCAAACCTACTGTTTTGACATGGGATTGAAAACGGTGGAGATGCAAAGCAAATTAGGAGGACTGGAAGGCTTTTTTAGCGATCGCCTCCCTTGTCGCATAGATATAGATGCTCACCAAAGTTTTGACAAAGTTTTTGAAACCGTACAAAAACAATTAGAGTTAACTGCACAACACGAGACTTATCCACGAGATTTAGTAGCAAGGTATCCTGAGATTCCTTCCAAGCAGGAGCATAGGTTTTCGGTTATCGTAGAACAAGTAAAAACATTGGATGACTCCAAAGCGATACCAGATAACGATCTGATTTTCATCATCCCAGAAGATGGAAAAGAATGCTCTTGGGTCTATAATCCCAAAATATTTGATGATGATAGCATTGCGAGAATGCTAGACCAGTTTACTACTTTTGTGCAAAGCATTATCACTGACAATGACCGATGCCTTGCTGAGCTTTCTTTGGTATCAGATGATAGCTCACACAAAATCTTGGTAGAGTGGAATGACACTCATGCCGATTATCCCCAGGATACTAGTGTTCATCAGTTGTTTGAAAACCAGGTAGAAAAAACACCTGATGCCGTGGCTGTAGTGTTTAAAGATTCTCTACATCTCACGTACCGGGATTTGAATATTCGTGCTAACCAACTGGCACACTACTTACAATCCTTAAACGTTGGACCTGATGTTTTGGTGGGTATCTGCGTAGAGCGTTCCCTAGAAATGGTGATTGGGCTACTAGGTATTCTCAAAGCGGGTGGGGCTTATGTACCTTTAGACCCTGGATATCCCCAAGAACGCCTAGGGTATATGCTGGAGAATTCTCAAGCTTCTATTCTATTGACTCAAAACCATTTCTGTGATAGCAAGTCATTGCAAACTAAACATCGCTTTTGCTTGGATAGCGATTGGCAAGTACTCGCACAATATCCCACCACAAATCCTGAAAGCAAAGTTAGTCCCGACCATCTAGCATACGTCATCTACACCTCTGGTTCCACTGGCAAACCCAAGGGTGTGGCAATGCCTCACAGTCCGCTGGTGAACTTAATTTATTGGCAGCAGGATAATTCAACAGTAGGTTCTGAAGCGAGAACACTGCAATATACTCCCATTAGCTTTGATGTGTCCTTCCAAGAAACCTTTGCCACCTTAGCCACAGGCGGAACACTTGTTTTGATTACGGAAGATATGCGTCGTGACCCGTCGAGGCTGCTGCAATTTCTTAAAGTCGAGGGTATTGAGCGATTTTTCCTACCCTTTGTGGCATTGCAACATTTAGCTGAAGTGGCGCAGATGGAAGGGATGGTACCCTCGTGTTTGCGAGAGGTTATTACTGCTGGGGAACAACTACGGATTACAGGTGCGATCGCCAACTTGTTTACCCAGTTGCCCAACTGTACCCTACACAACCACTATGGACCATCTGAAACCCATGTGGTGACAAACTTTACCTTAACAGGTTCACCCACAGATTGGTCCGTACTGCCGCCCATTGGACGACCAATTGCTAACACCCAGATATATCTACTGGACTCGCAGTTACGACCAGTGCCCGATGGTCTTCCTGGAGAGTTGTACATTGGTGGTATAAGTCTGGCTAGAGGCTATCTGAACCGTCCTGACTTGACAGCAGAAAGATTTATTGTCAACCCATTTGCACCTGACTCTGAACGCTTGTATAAGACAGGAGACTTAGCAAAGTATCTTCCCAATGGCAACATTGAATATCTGGGACGGGCTGACCAGCAATTCAAGATTCGAGGCTATCGCATTGAACCCGGAGAAGTTGAAGCAGTACTTGAACAGTACCCACACGTGCAGCAAGCAGTGGTTGTGATCCGAGAAGATATTCAAAATGATCGGCGTTTAGTTGCTTACGTGGTGGTTGCAGATGCAGAAACTTCGGCTGCTGCTACGAGTGAACTGAGGCAGTTTTTGCTGAAAAAGCTACCTGAGTATATGGTACCTACAGCAATTATGTTCCTAGAAAAATTGCCGTTGACTCCCAGTGGTAAAGTAGATCGGCGTGCCTTACCAGCACCTAATCTGGTTAGACAACAAGTGGCAGAAACCTTTGTTGCTCCCCGAAATGAGTTAGAACAGCAACTGACAAACATTTGGCAAGAGGTTTTAGGTATCCAGCCTATCGGGGTACAAGACAACTTCTTCGATTTGGGAGGACACTCGTTGTTAGCACTGAGCGTGTTCGCACAAATCGAGCAAAAACTTGGCGAAAATCTGCCTTTGGTTACCCTCTTTCAAGCACCAACCATTGAGCAACTGGTCAATATTATCGGTCAAAAAAGTGATAATGTTGAACCCAAAAAGTCAAAAATGGGGATTGAAGATGTAACTAGCCTGACTCATCAGTCAGAGGAAACAGCGCCTTGGTCATCCTTAGTGCCGATTCAGCCCAAAGGTTCCAAACCACCTCTATTTTGTATCCATGCTCTTGGCGTAAGTGTCCTTTACTACCGTGATTTGGCAAATTACTTGGGTCCAGAACAGCCATTTTATGCGCTACAACCACGAGGAGCGGATGGAAAACAGGCACCCCTGACCCGCATTGAAGACATGGCTGCTAACTATATAAAAGAGATACAAACCATCCAGCCTAATGGTCCTTATTTTCTGGGAGGCTCATCCTTTGGCGGCTGGATAGCGTGGGAAATGGCTCAGCAACTGGTGGCGCAAGGTCAAAAGGTGGCTCTGCTAGCTTTGTTTGATACCGCAGGTTCAGGTTTTTTCAAACGAGTGCCATTGCGTAAGAGAGTCCTTAATCATTTGTATAGTCTTTTACAACTTGGACCTGACTACATTTTTAAGCAAGTCAGAGGGAAGAGCCTGTGGCTCCAGAATAGGTTCAACGAAACAGTTAAGAAACCAGCTAAACAGTTACCACAAGATGTGGTCGAGCGTCCCTTAACTCACAACGAACGCAAGTCAGTGGTCGAATCTGCCCACAAACAGGCAGAAAAAAACTATGTCCTGCGACCTTATCCAGGGTTAGTGACCTGTTTCCGAGCGACTACCTTTGAGCCTCCATCTGAAGGATGGGAAGTTGACCCCCAAATGGGCTGGGGTGATCTGGCCGGTGGAGGATTGGAGATTTATGATGTCATTGGCGATCACGATTCCATGTTCAGAGAACCCAACGCACGGGTACTCGCTGAAAAAGTGAGGGCTTGCTTAGATGGAATGGGGAGTGGGGAGTAGGGAGTAGGGAGTAGGGAGTAGGGAGTAGGGAGTGGGGTTTGTTTTTGTAGTGTGATAATAGCAGGAAATTGCCCTAAAAATTCAAAAAATATCTGTGATCATTTGTTCGTAGTGAGGACTTTAGTCCTCATGTTTTTGAAGGCTCTTGCCCTCACTACGAACTCTTCAAGGACGGCGTGATGACGGCAGTTGTTCTTCGGTGTATGTATGAGCCTGGGACTTGAAGTCCCAGACGGATGCAGCCGCAGTGAGAAAACCATTAAATACGGAGTGTTTTTTTACTTAGTATCCAGAGCAGTGCAAGATATCACGAAAAATTGATTCTAATCCAGAAATACTTGAGCTTGAACCTTAAAACGTTGTGCTAAATGTTGAATTTGACTCAGGGTTAAGGCTTGATGTTTGTTTAAAATAGATTCTATTGTTTCCGATGTACCAATTTCCGGCAAATCTGAGAAACCTAGTCCATGTTCCTCCATTAAATAGGCCAATACATCACTCCCGCTACAATTAGGAATAGAATAATTCTCTGCCTCATAAGCCTCAATCAGCGTCCCTAACGTATCAAGCAAATTATAAAGAGGATGCTGTTCATTTGTGCCAATTTCATCAATTAAATCATTTAATCGCTCGGTTGCTTGCTCATACTCTTCATCATTGCGAATCGT
>JADQBA010000036.1 GCA_016903675.1 Stigonema ocellatum SAG 48.90 = DSM 106950
TGCAATTCACGGTGCTACAGTAGAGAACACCCTATTTGAAGATGGTGAAGGCGCTAACACCTTCAGAGCTTTCAATCCCACCCAAGCAGAAGAAACCTACTCCATGGTGACGGCTAACCGTTTCTGGTCACAGATTTTCGGTATTGCCTTCTCTAACAAGCGTTGGTTACACTTCTTCATGTTGTTCGTGCCCGTCACTGGTTTGTGGATGAGCGCAGTTGGGATTGTTGGGTTGGCACTGAACCTGCGGGCTTACGACTTTGTGTCGCAAGAATTGCGGGCAGCAGAAGACCCAGAGTTTGAAACCTTCTATACAAAGAACATTTTGCTCAACGAGGGTATCCGCGCTTGGATGGCTCCTCAAGATCAGCCTCACGAACAATTTGTATTCCCTGAGGAAGTTCTGCCTCGCGGTAACGCTTTGTAATAGTCATGCAATTTTCAGCATTTCATAGCTGAATTCTCCCCCGCCAATAGGCGGGGTTTTTTCATTTTGTCCTTTTTCCAAAAACTAATGACATTTCTTATAAATATGCTATATTTAGTGAAGTTAAAGAAAAACGAGAGAGCAATACGCTCTGCTCTTTTGAAACTAAGACCGCTTAGGCAACAAGGAGGTGATGCCCATGATAGAAAGTAGTAAAACCATGGGTCATCAGGTTGCAGCAAGCCGGCTGTGTGCTGGAGCTGTTCTCTAAAAGTTAGTCTTAGTCTTCTTGAGAGACTAAGTTTGACCAAGTAGCTAGGCTAGCCTGGAGATCCTTCCAGCAGTCTGGTTGCAACCTGAAGACCCGCTAGACCGCTCTTACCTAAGTCCCCTGACTTAAGTAAGAGCGGATAGTTTTTTATGGGTAGTAGTAGAGACGCGATTAATCGCGTCTCTACAGGGTTTCGCGTCATAGTAATTATAGTACAAACACGATTTTTGTAGAGACGCGATTAATCTCTACAAACACGATTTTTGTAGAGACGCGATTAATCGCGTCTCTACAGATGACGTTCATATTCAATACTCCGTAGGTTTTGAATTCTTGAGGTGCCAGTGAGGTGCCAGAAACCCGGTTTCGTAGGGGCGTATTGCAATACGCCCCTACTACGAAACCGGGTTTCTAATTTTTGCAAATCCTACGCAGTATTGCGTTCATATTGTGATTCACCAACGCCTTTTATCCTTAGTATTTATTCACGCCGACTTATAGCGGTTTGCGAGTCAGTGAGGTACGTTAGTAGGGGCGCTCTTGCCTTGCGCCCCTACAATTAGGTGTACCTCACCTGGTTGAAATCCGCTTTAAGTTATTGGTGGTTAGTAGATAATAAAAACCACCAACAAAGAACATGCATGAGATTTTTTTATATGGCACAGCTACTTACAGAGGCCCAAATCCAAGAACGAGCAAGTATTCTCTCAGACTGGACACTAGAGGGGTTAACGCTGCGGTGTACCCGCAAGTTTAAGGACTTTATCGAGGCAATTGATTTTGTAAATAGACTTGTTGAGCCTGCGGAGTCTGCTGGACATCATCCAGATATAGAGGTTTCTTATAACAAAGTTAAGCTCACACTGACAACACATGATGCAGGTGGGTTGACGCAAAAGGACTTCGATTTAGCAAGGGTGATTTCTCAAATTCAGTAGAAGGAGTAGGAAAAGTAGGAAAAGAGTGCGAATAGGGCAGAAGGCATAGGTAATTATTTCTATGTCTTCTGCCCTAATTGTTATGCCCTATTCCCTATTCCCAATGACCACTAATGTGTGACAGTTGATAAGGCGACACTCGCGTCTCGCCATCCAAATGAGATGATTTATACTTACGAATATAGAGCTATAGCAGTCCTAAATGATTTGTAAATATTAATTTTTGACTGTTAACAGTTGACGGTTGACGGTCAACAGCCCAAGCGTGATATGGGGCGATTATGCTTCATCAAGAGGTTTCAATAAGAAATCTTATTTTCGAGTTGTCCATAATAGTTACAGCCAACAAAATTATCTATATAAAATATGAGGAGAACAGGAAACATGTCTAATCTCTTGTGGAAATCCTTGGTGGTTAGCCCAGCAGTTTTAGGAGCAACATTGCTAGTTTCAATGACAGCGATCGCTGCGCCAAATTCGGTCAAAAGTGAAGTTGTGAAAACAGAAGTCTCACCAACTAAAGCTCAAGAGGCTTCTACATCTGTATCAGAATTAGCAAATTCAACCGCTGTAACGGAAGTTGCCCAACAGCCAGAAACCTTCCCTCAAGCACAACAAACAAAAGTCAACGTTTCAGGATTAGCAAATTCAACCGCCGTCACCAAAGTTGCTCAGAACACACAAACGTTGTCTAATTCACAACAACAAACAGAAGTCAACGTTTCAGGATTAGCAAATTCAACCGCCGTCACCAAAGTTGCACAGAAGTCACAAACGTTGTCTAATTCACAACAACAATCAGAAGTCAACGTTTTGAATCAAGTTAACAACTATAGCAACGAAGGGAACAACAATTCTGTGTCTCAAGTGACATCAGTTTCCCAGTTTTCTGACGTGCAGCCAACCGATTGGGCATTCCAGGCGTTGCAGTCCTTGGTTGAGCGCTATGGTTGTATTGCTGGTTATCCCAATGGTACTTTTCGCGGAAACCGTGCTTTGACCCGTTATGAATTTGCCGCAGGTTTAAATGCTTGTTTGGATCGGGTTAACGAATTGATTGCCACAGCTACGTCTGACATAGTAAAAAAAGAAGATTTGGGTACCTTGCAGCGGTTGCAAGAAGAATTTGCCAGTGAATTAGCAAGTCTCCGGGGTCGTGTAGATGCTTTAGAATCGCGTACTGCTGAAATAGAAGCAAATCAGTTCTCCACTACCACCAAACTTGTGGGTGAAGCGATTTTTGCCCTATCTGATACCTTGGGAGATACAAATGCTGGCAAAAACAACCGTACCGTCTTGCAAGACAGGGTACGTTTAGACTTCCAAACCAGCTTTACAGGTAGAGACGTTCTGCATACCCGGATATCCGCTGCTAATGGTGGTTTTAACAATAGATTTGACCTGGGAACAGCTCAGGTTGGTCCTGCTGGAGGCCAACGTCTAACCTCTGAAGGCACTCAAACTTTTAGCCTGAGTGGAATTAACGGTAGTAACAGCAATAACAGTGTCAACTTAGATTGGCTGGGGTATTACGTTCCCATTGGACCTGCCAACGTTTACATTGTAGCGACTGGTGGTACTCATAGCGATTATGCCCCCACGAACAACCCTTACTTTGAAGACTTTGATGGCGGTAATGGTGCTTTATCTACCTTTGCTTCCAGAAATCCAATCTATAACATTGGTGGTGGCGCTGGTGGAGCTGTTAGCTTCAAACTTGGTAAGGGTGGTGGCATCTTCAGACCAAGTTCAATAAATTTGGGTTACTTAGCATCTGACCCCAATAACCCTGGTCTTGGTAGAGGTATTGCAAACGGTAACTACGCAGCTCTTGGACAAGTGAACTTTAATATTGGTAGTCGCGTTGCCCTGGGTGCAACCTACGTACATGGGTATCACAAGGGAGGTAGTGCTATATTTGATCAGGGTGGATTTCTACAACCAGGCACTGGTATCGAAGGTACTGCACAAGCCAACCGACTCGTCAATGCAGCCGAAAGTAATAACTACGGTATTGAGGGAGCGTTCAAACTCAGCGATAAAATCTCCATCAGTGGCTTTGGCACATACTCTGATGTGTCAGGTAAAATCGATAGGAGAGATAACTTCCAAGCTTGGACCTACGGAGGCGGCATAGCGTTGGCTGATTTGGGTAAGAAGGGTAACGTTTTAGGCTTATTCGCCGGTGCAGAACCCTATGCTCTTAACCGCAGAGGTTTTAGCGGTAGTGATACACCAATCCACGTTGAAGGGTTCTATAAGTATCGCGTCAGCGACAACATCTCCGTCACTCCAGGTGTGATTTATTTGACCTCTCCTGGTCAAAGTAGCAACAACGACGATGTATTTATTGGTACTCTCAGAACAACTTTCACCTTCTAAGGCATTGACAGAATTGAAAAGTTCTGCTCCCCACCAAAAGGTGGGGCTTTTTGTCGTTAGTAGCTGAAAAAAACTAAACCCCAGCGAAAAACCGGAGTATAATATAAAAAGTGAAGAGTGAGGAGTTATGAATTATAAATTAACTCCTAACTCCTAACTCCTAACTCCTAACTCTCACAAACGCTGCTTGTGGAACTATCGTGTAAATCGGAATACGCAATTCTTGCGTTATTAGAACTGGCAATTCATTACCAAAGCGGAGAACCGCTGCAAATCCGACAGATTGCCGCGCAACAAAATATACCCGACCGCTATCTAGAACAGCTGCTGGCGACCTTGAGGCGTGGGGGTATAGTCAAAAGCCAACGGGGATCAAAGGGTGGCTACCTGTTGGCACGAGAACCTCGGAAAATAACAGTATTTGAGGTTTTAGGATGTCTGGAAGGGTTAGACGTACAGACGCCCTCAGACGACCTCAATCCAAAAACTGTAGAGAGTGCTGTTATAGAAGAAATCTGGCTTGAAGCACGTCAGGCGTCTAACTCAGTTTTGCAACACTACACCCTTGCAGATCTTTGTGAAAAACGTGACTCACGACGGCAGTTAGATATTATGTACTACATTTAGCTCGTTGTTGGTTGGTTGTTGTTGGTTCTTAGTTGGTACCAAAGACCAAACACCAAACAACCATCAACCATAAACTAACCACTAACTTTGGAAAAATTATGCGAATCGCTCGTAATATTACAGAACTTGTAGGTCATACACCCCTAGTGCAGTTGAACCAGATTCCCCAAGCTTGCGGCTGTGTTGCGAAGATTGTGGTGAAACTGGAAAGCATGAACCCAGCAGCATCTGTCAAAGACCGAATTGGCGTTAGTATGATTAATACTGCTGAGGAAGAAGGGCTGATTGCTCCTGGTAAAACAGTATTGGTGGAACCCACCTCTGGAAATACAGGAATTGCGCTAGCAATGGTAGCCGCTGCCAAGGGTTATAAATTAATTTTGACAATGCCCGAAACTATGAGTGGTGAAAGACGGGCGATGTTGCGGGCATATGGCGCTGAACTGGAACTAACGCCGGGAATTGAAGGTATGAGTGGGGCAATTCGCCGAGCCCAAGATATCGTAGACACCGTGCCGAATGCCTACATGTTACAGCAGTTCCGTAACAGTGCGAATGTGAAAATCCATCGGGAGACCACAGCAGAGGAAATCTGGCAGGATACTGATGGAGAAGTAGACATGATTGTAGCAGGTATCGGTACGGGCGGTACGATTACTGGGGTGGCAGAGGTCATTAAAGCACGTAAGCCCAGTTTTAAAGCGATCGCAGTTGAACCAGCCAACAGTGCAGTTTTATCTGGAGGGCGACCTGGACCACACAAAATTCAGGGCATTGGTGCTGGTTTCATTCCTGAAATCTTCAAGATAAAATTGATAGATGAAGTGATTACTGTCACTGATGAGGATGCAATTGCCTATGGTCGGCGCTTGGCAAGAGAAGAAGGGCTACTCTCTGGTATTTCCAGTGGCGCAGCTTTATGTGCTGCCATTCGTGTCGCCCAACGGCAAGAAAACCAAGGGCGTTTAATTGTGATGATTCAGCCTAGTTTTGGAGAAAGATATCTGAGTACGCCGTTGTTTCAAGACCTTGAGCCAAGAGTAGCAGCTACCGTTAGCTAACAATAAAATTGGAGTAATGGCTAATTCTAACCACTACCAAACTCTTAAAGTTGATCCAACCGCTAGCCAAGAGGAGATTAAGCAAGCTTATCGCCGCTTGGTAAAGATGTTTCATCCTGACACCAATCAGGAAATGTCAGACAACGATGAGATTATTCGGATCAATGCAGCTTATGAAATCTTAGGCGATTCTCAAAGTCGCCTAACTTACGACGAAAAAATCCATGTTCGTTCAAGGAAAAGCAATAGCGATCGCCAACAGCGCACTACTGCTGCTCAACAGCAATACCAGGCTACACGAAAAACTACACGAAAAACAGGAAGGGATGCCGATGAACAGGTAGAGGAATGGCTGATGCTGGTTTATCAACCAGTTAATCGCTTTCTTTGTCAGATTCTCAATTCCCTACAAGAGCAAATTGAGAAACTAGCCGCTGACCCCTTCGATGATGAACTTTTAGAAGAATTTCAGGATTACTTATCAACCTGTGGAGATAACCTCAAGCAGGCACAAATTACTTTTCGTTCTCTGCCTAATCCCCCCAGCTTAGCAAGGGCAGCGGCTCACCTCTACTACTGCCTTAATCAAATAAGCGATGGGCTAGACGAATTCCAATATTTTCCCCTAAACTACGACGAAAATTACTTGCACACAGGGCAAGAAATGTTCCGCATTGCCATTCACTTGCACTGCGAGGCACAACAGGGGGTTAGGAGTTAGTTGATTGGTGTTTGGTGTTTGGTGTTTGGTAGAGGAGCACCAACCAACAACAATCAACAATTAACAAAATTAGTTTATGCTGGGAGTAGAGAAGTTTTAAGAATTTTTAAATTTTGCTTCCAGTGTGATCATGCAATGCATTGTAAATCGTCGTGCTCAGTTTTCAGCAAGCCATCGATATTGGTTGCCAGAACTGAGTCAAGCAGAAAACATTGAACAATTTGGTGCTTGCTCCCGGTTTCCCGGACACGGACATAACTATGTCTTATTTGTCTCCTTGAGTGGAGAGTTAAATAAAAATGGCATGGTGCTTAACTTGTCTGATGTAAAACAGGTCATCAAGCGAGAAGTGACAAGCCTTCTCGACTTTTCCTATCTCAACGATGTGTGGGCAGAATTTCAACAAACTCTGCCCACTACTGAAAATATTGCACGGGTTATCTGGCAGCGGCTAGCACCCCACTTGCCTTTAGTCCGCATACAGATATTTGAAACCCCTAAACTTTGGGCAGATTATATGGGAAACCAAATGGAAGCTTACCTCACCGTCAGCACTCACTTTAGCGCCGCCCATCAACTGGCGCATCCTCACCTCAGTACTGAAGAGAACTTCGAGATTTACGGTAAGTGTGCTCGTCCTAACGGTCATGGGCACAACTATCATCTAGAAGTCACAGTGATTGGGGAAATTGACCCGCGCACTGGGATGATTGTTGATTTAGTTGCTCTGAATCAGGTGATCAAGGATTATGTGATCGAGCCGTTCGATCACACCTTCCTCAACAAAGACATCCCCTACTTTGGGGAAGTGGTTCCCACCGCAGAGAATATTGCACTTTACATTAGTAATTTACTGCGATCGCCTATCCAGCAACTAGGCGCAAACCTTAACAAAGTTAAATTAATCGAAAGTCCAAATAACTCCTGCGAAATCTACTGCACTGAGTTAGAATCAAACTCACTTGATGTCGCACAAAATGAATCAGTTTTAGTATCAGCCTAACTGAATAATTCGTAATTCGTAATTGAATTTGACCTTGGCGTTCTTCGTGCCTTCGCGGTTTAAAAATCTTTTTGAACCACGAAGACGCAAAGAACACGAAGAAGAACTAAGTCCAAAGACTAGCAATGATAGTACGGTGACGGGGGCTATTTTCAGTAATTGTAGGAGCATTGAAACCCTGATCAACTAGTACCTGTTCAATATCCAAAGCAAAATATTCATCCAAATATGGTTCAGTACTTTTGAGCAGGGTTAAAATATACGGCGGCATTTTTTTGTAGATGACTGATTTAGGATTCATGTCCATAATTGCTAGGTAGCCACCCGGACGCAGTAGACGCCGCGCCTCAGCAAAAATTTGCCTAGTTGCTGATTGTGGCAATTCATGGCACATCAAGAAAGTAGAGATTAAATCAAAAGAGGCATCTGGCAAACCAGTTGATTCAGCTGCACCGTGAACCCAGTTAATTTTAGCTTGCCTCTCTTGAGTGCGGTAATGGGCGACTGCTAAAAAGTGAGGCGATAGGTCTAACCCGGTGATTCTAGCTTCCGGATAAACCTCTTTCAGGGCAAAGGTACTCATACCCACGCTGCAACCCAAGTCTAGGATGTCTTTTGGCTCGTGGGAAATGGAGCTTTTGAGAATGCCGTGGTAACTCTGACGCAGTTTGGGATCTCCCTGTGCGTCTGCGCCTTGCCAAATTTTAGCATGGACAGCATAGGCTGCTGACTCTACCTCAAAAGCGGCTTGCCAGTTAAGATTTCCGGTTTCATAGGCGTGGAATGACCGCCGATAGTAGTCTGGATAGGAAACCCGAGGGTTTTGTACTTTAGCAAGATCAGTTTCCCAATCACGTGCTTGTAGTGTTTGCACTTGTTTGGTCCAAGGTACGCCAATTTTCTCGGCGCGTTTAATCATCATTTGCCTTGCTTGATGCTTAGCTAAGTTGGCTAAAGGCTTGATTGTCAATACTCCATTCACTAAGCGAGAAGCGAAGCCAAGAGTAGTTTGTCCAGTAGCGATAGAAATGGAGGAGCTAGACATTAAGAAATGTATGCTTGGATTGTATTCGACATCACAATACTACCAATTTATCTGTACCAACGACCACTATGCTCCCCCACTCCCCCCTGGGGTTAAAACCCCAGGCTATCCCCACTCCCGTTTTTCTTCAGAGTTTTTGGTTTCAATGCTAACAACATCTCCATTTTACTGGTGGATTTGTCAGGGCTGGTAGCAGTGACTCCTAAACCACGAATAGAATTCAGGATAGTAGTGGCTTCAGGGGAAATAGGCTGGTTTTGTGCAATAGCAAATCGGTTTAACAGGGACATGGTTCTGTCCATATCTAAGTAAAAGTAACCGCCATTTGGCTTTTGCAAAGAACCAGTTACAGCTTTGAAGTTTTCGCTATCGTCTAAAGACTGGGCTTTAGGGGTCGAGATGGCATCAGCTACTGGACCCCCAATAGCCACAAATACGGTATCTTGATCCAGCCAACCATGTGCCAATAAAGCTCCTTGTTGGGGAATTTGCCATTCTGTGACGTCTTTACCGCTAATATTTCTTTGGGCGATGTTGATCTGTTGTGTTTTGGCGAGGGTATCTAGTTTAGTGAAGGTGGTTTCAGCGGTTTGGCGATCGCTCGTATGAAATAAGAAAGCTCCCCCAAAACCAATGGGTGCCAATACACCCTGAGTCGATGGAATGGCGGCGAGGGCAAATTCCCCATTCATCCAGCCAAAAACTTCTTTATCCAAGTCAATATTGACTAATTTGAGCTGATCGCGCATCAGCAGCAGTGCTTGACCCAATTCAGGATAATTTTTTGACTGTTCCACGAAAGCTGACCACCAACTGCTGATCCCCTGTCCACTCATCAAGCCTAAGGTATCAGCGGGTAATTGAGACACCACCTTAGCAGGAGTATTCTGATATTGGAATTTCACCAGTTGTGGGTCTAAATTGGCGATCGCCTTCATCCGTACTCCCGCATTATCAATACCTACAGCCGCCACCATAGATTTCACCTGTTTCATTTGCGCCAAGGTTTGTGGGGGTAACTGCCTTGCTTGCGGATTTGTGGCGCTCAATTTCTGTACCATGTCAGTATAGTCAGGCACGTAAATTTGTGCTATCGTGTTTTCCACATCTACTCCTTGTGTGAGGAGGCTGTTTGCACCTTCTTTAGTTGCAAAGGAAGGCTCTCCTTTATAAGTGTCAATAGCATGTTCTACCGCTTGCTTTTGGGGAGCTAATACCAAATAAGTATTATTCAAGACCGCACTGTAACTAGGTGTACTCTTCTTGCCTGCTATTTCTGTAATTTTTTCCCCTTTGTAATCCATTTCTTTGGTGGTGACCCCTTTTTGTGAATTGAATTTTGTGGCAAAATTCAAGGCGCTAACTTTATCCTTGATTCCTACGACGATGAGAATATTATTTGCTTCAGATGCCGGAGGCTGAGCATTTTGCACCCCTTTGGCTGGATTTGATGGCAGCAGAGCAAGCATTACACCACCAACCCAGGGTTGTAAATCTTTTTCATAAGAAATGTTGCTATCTTTTAACACATCTTTATTAAAGTTCTCCAGACCTTTTACCACCATCTGTTGAGCTTCGTTTGTGCCAAACTCCTGCAACTTTGCCCAAACTTTAGGGTCAGTGGAAATATAAGTTGCCATGACGGCCTCATTTGGTACAACTTTCCCACTGCCCAAAGCCCCTGAAATATCACCGGCAGGACCACTCTTAAAATACATATAGGCAGCAATACCCCCAGCCACCACCACGGCTGCACCAACCGCAGGAATTAAAAATTTTGATTTATTTTCAGGCATTCTTATTATCCTCGTTTCCTCAAATTGTCTTCGAGGCTTGTAAAATCGTCATTGGGGAGTTTTCGGATCTATTATCTATTGCGACTAAAAAGCAGGGTATTTACTGATAAGATTAGTAGCTCAACACACTATAGATTGTGAATGACTCCAAGAATTACTACAAAAGTATCAAGACCGAATCCGCAAACAGTTATGTTTTTCATAAAAAAAATTACTCAAAATAACAGTAGCAAGCTATCCTAAGCTATATGAATGCTCAGTAGTATTTTCACCAATGAAAACCAATCAAGACGTAAAACACCCTTAACAAAATGACAATTGGGTGCAAAATATCAGGGTACATCAGGGGGTTGATTTGGGAAATACATGCCATGTCACTATTTTTTAACTAAAACCAACTAGAGTTATCAGGATTAAAAGGTCAGTAAGCATCAATGTCTCACTATTATTTTGATACAGAAAATAACCCTCACAAATCTTTTGAATTACCAGGGGCAAAACCACATTACAACCCCGATCGGCCCGGACAGGTGGAACACATTTTTCTAGACCTCAATCTAGATATACGTAACCAAAGTTACTACGGCAAATGCACCATTACTCTGACACCGATCCGCGACGGTGTTGACCGTTTGACTTTGGATGCTGTCAACCTGAACATTCAATCTGTCCAAGTGGATGAAGTTACACAGAATTTTGACCACGATGGGGAACAGTTGTCTATTCGACTTCAGCAGCCGACACAGGTTAATCAACAGATAGTGATTGCCATCGCCTACTGGGTGGAAAAACCTCAACGTGGTATCTACTTTATTCAACCAGACAAACACTACCCCCATAAGCCTATCCAAGTATGGACTCAGGGAGAAGACGAAGACTCTCGCTTTTGGTTTCCTTGCTTCGACTACCCAGGACAACTCTCTAGTTCTGAAATTCGTGTGCGAGTACCTAAACACCTGATTGCCATTTCCAACGGCAAACTGATTGCAACAGTTGAAGACGGGGATGAAAAAATCTACCATTGGTTGCAGCAGCAAGTTCATCCTACCTACTTGATGACTGTGGCTGTTGGTGACTTTGCCGAAATTCAGGATCAGTGGAACGACAAACCCGTAACCTATTATGTGGAAAAAGGACGGGAGGAAGATGCTAAACGCAGCATGGGTAAAACTCCTAGGATGATGGAGTTTTTGAGCGAAAAGTACGGTTATCCTTATGCTTTCCCCAAATACGCTCAAGTCTGCGTTGACGACTTCATCTTTGGCGGTATGGAAAATACCTCCACAACGCTGTTAACTGATAGATGTTTACTGGATGAGAGAGCAACACTAGATAACTATAACACTGAAAGCTTAGTTGTTCACGAATTGGCGCACCAGTGGTTTGGTGATTTGGTGGTGATTAAGCATTGGTCCCATGCTTGGATTAAGGAGGGGATGGCTTCCTACTCTGAGGTGATGTGGACAGAACATGAATATGGTGCCGAAGACGCGGCATACTATCGATTACTGGAAGCTCGTAGTTATTTAGCTGAAGATAGCGATCGCTACCGTCGTCCAATGGTGACCCACGTCTACCGGGAAGCCATCGAACTCTATGACCGCCACATCTACGAAAAGGGTTCTTGTGTTTATCACATGATTCGGGCGGAATTGAAAGAAGAGCTATTTTGGAAGGCAATCCAAACATTTGTGCAGGATAATGCCCACAAAACTGTAGAAACAGTAGACTTGCTACGGGCAATAGAAAAGGCTACAGGGCGTAATCTTTTGTTCCTCTTCGACCAGTACGTTTATCGCGGTGGTCATCCTGATTTTAAAGTAGCTTATTCCTGGGATGGGGATAGCCTGCTTGCAAAAGTGACAGTGACTCAAACCCAAGCAAATGCAGAAAGTAATGGGAAAACTAGCAACTTATTTGACCTAAAAATCCCCATCGGTTTCGGCTACATCCAGCAGGATAGAAGGAGTGAGGAGTTAGGAGTTAGGAGTGAGGAGTTAGAGGGAGTGAGGAGTGAAGGGGAGATTCGTGAGTTGAAAAGTTTTACGGTGCGGGTTCATGAGAGGGAACAGAGTTTTTACTTCCCACTAGAAGAAAAGCCCCAGTTTATTAGCTTTGATGTGGGGAATAATTACCTAAAAACAGTATCTTTAGAGTACCCAGTGCCAGAGTTAAAAGCGCAACTGCAATTTGACCCTGATCCCATCTCCCGTATCTATGCAGCAGAAGCTTTGGCGAAAAAAGGAGGGTTAGAGGTAGTTAAGGCGCTGTCTTTTGCCCTTAAAGAAGATCCTTTCTGGGGTGTGCGTGCTGAAGTGGCTAAACAACTGGTAGAAGTCAAGTTAGACCAAGCTTTTGACGCATTAGTTGCTGGGTTACAAGATCCAGATGCTGATACACGGCGATCTGTGGTGGACTCATTGGCTAAAATCAAGACCCAAGAAAGCTACCAGGCTGTAAGAGAACTGCTGCACAAGGGCGATCCCAGCTACTATGTAGAAGCAGCAGCGGCTCGTGCTATTGGGGCAATTGCTGCTACAGGGGAAGATAAATCCAAACAAGAAAATGCGATCCAGTTGTTACAATCCGTTTTAGAAGAAAGAACGGGTTGGAATGAAGTGGTCAGGAGTGGAGCGATCGCCGGTTTAGCCGAACTTAAAACCTCGGAAGCTGCTTTAAATCTGCTCATGGAGTACACCAAACTCGGTGTACCACAACCCCTACGTTTAGCTGCAATTCGCGCTCTAGGTAAAATTTCTGTAGGTCAAAGTGCTGCTTGTTTGGAACGAATCTTAGAGCGATTAGGAGAAATTTCCCAAGAAACCTTCTTTTTAACCCAAGTAGCGGTGGTGACAGCCCTAGGACTAATGGAAACTCCCAAGGCGATCGGTATTTTGCAAGCTATAGCCGACCGCACACCCGACGGGCGTGTGCGTCGCTACACCGAAGAAGAGATTTCCAAGTTGCAAAAAAATATTGGTACAGAAAGTGCACTTCTTGTGCTGCGTTCTGAACTAGACCAACTCAAACAACAAAACCAGGAACTCAGAAGCCGTTTGGAAAGCTTGGAAGCTAAATCCAAGTAGCATCGGTTCAGAGTTCGTAGTAGCGCTCTCGTGCGCCCAATGCAATGGTGTTAGGACCAGCCCTTTCAAGGTGCAAGTCGTAAGACTTGGATTTCCGAATCCCAAGGGGAGACGCTGACGCGAACGTGTTCTACTCACTCGGGGAGACGCTGCGCGAACGCGTCTTCGTGGTTCAAAAAGATTTTTAAACCGCGAAGACACGAAGAACGCGAAGGTCAAATGCCGAAAAGTGGACGTGATTTTCCCAATTTTTCACCCACCTTGAAAGGGCTGGGTGCTAGGACTTACGCACTATACAAATTGAACATCATGTGTATTAACGGATAATGGTGGTTCCCGTCCATGGTAGGGGCGCTCTTACCTTGCGCCCCTACCATGGACGGGAACACTCTCATTTCCCCTACACCCCACACCCTCACACCCCTACACCCCTGTGTTCCTTTTTATTAAGCTATCGTAAATTTATTTTGATATTCCTTGAAAGTTAGAGTATAAATTAGAGCAAAAGTCTGGGGGATTATCATAGTATGTCTTAATATCAAGATATTTTTTATACATTCGTAGGGGATTTTTGTGTAAAATTTTCATGAAGTGATATATACTTAGCTCTTGTAGAGACTAAGATTTGAGAAGTGTGATTAAAGTTATATGTAAAAATACTATCACTCTAATGTATCTTTTAGAATGCAGGAACACCATAAAGTATGTTTGAAGAAGGCAGAAGTACGAAGGCAAAAGGCAGAAGGTTCCTTTCAGATGGGGATTCAACCCCATCTGAAAGGAGGCAACGCAGAAGTTGTTGGGGTATTAGACCCTTGTTCCCTTCGGTCACGGGCAGCTATGCTGAAACCAGAATTCCCTTCTGCCTTCAGCATAGCTGCCCTCTGCCTTTCTTGATAAAACAATACTTTAAAACTACGTAGAGCAACACGGAAAGAAAATTTTTTAGTAGATGTGTCCTTGGAATATTACCAATGGAGGAATTCAGGTACTAAGCAATGGCTTAGATTTTTGTTTCTTAGTTATGTGAGTGTTTTCGTTAAAAAAAATTAACTCAGTGTTTTTACGAGTATCACAGGGTGTCTATTACTTACCATGCATCAACCTGTTCTGACGATTTTTTACCAGTTCAACCCTTGGAACACTACCATTGGTGGAATTCAGACACTAATAAACACCTTCATCAAATATGCTCCAAGGGAGTTTAAGGTGCGGCTTGTCGGAACAGGAAACGATAAAAAGCAACCTTTAGGTAGATGGCAAGAATCCGAGTTTGCAGGTAGAGAAATTAGTTTCCTGCCTTTATTTATCTTGCAGAATGATAACGTCAGAAGTTTGATACCTACAACCATCAAGTACACCGCTGCCCTTGTAGGACGTTGCTTGGAATCAGACTTTATGCACTTTCATCGGCTGGAGCCAACCTTAGCAGCCTTTAATTGGCGAGGAGAGAAAACTTTATTTATTCATAATGATATTCGCACACAGATGCAAGCCGCAGGTAATAAAAAGGCGATTTTGTGGCGCAGGTTTCCAGCAGCATATTTTGCGATGGAAAGTTTGTTAATTGGTCAGTTTAGCCAAATTCTCTCCTGCAATACAGATTCAGCAGAATTTTACAGGCAGCGTTATCCTCATGTGAAAAACCGGATTGCATACATCAAAAATTCATTTGACAACGAAATTTTTTACCCATTAAGTGAGGAAAAACGGAAAGCAAAAAGGCGTGAGATGGCATCAGATTTGGGTTTAGATGAGGAAACACGTTTCATCCTATTTGCAGGTCGGCTGCATCCTCAAAAAGATCCCATTCTGCTATTACATGCATTCGCCGCTTTAAACGATCCCAATGTTCACTTGCTCATAGCGGGTGATGGAGAGTTAGCAGCCGAAATCCGTGGGGAAATAGGTAAATTGGGGTTATCTGGTAGGGTAACGATGTTTGGGGCAATTACCCAAAAAGAATTAGCTCCTTTACATCGCATCAGCAATGCCTTTGTTCTGAGTAGTGCATATGAAGGTCTACCCTTGGTGGTTCTTGAAGCACTTGCCAGTGGAACGCCAGTCATCACGACCAGATGTGGTGAAACACCAAAATTGCTGGCTGCTGACAGTGGCATTGTTTGCTGGGAACGGACGCCAGCGTGCATAGCAGATGCCTTACGCAAAGTACTACTACATCCAGATGATTATCCCATTGAGTCTTGTGTACAAACTGCACAACCTTATGCTGCCCGCACTGTGGTTCGGGATGTGTACAGCGACATGTTAACTCGTTGGGAGCAGCGTTGCCACCTGGCAGCCACATCGCCATCTGCACTTGCAGTTCAACGAAATACAAACACATTTTGAGGAGAAGCACAAAGTATGAATGGAGACACCAAACAACCTCATCTTTCTGTTTCTTCAAATGTAACTCAATAACACTACTAACACCGATTTTAAAAGCGCAACTGATTTATGAAAATTGCTGTCATTGGAGCAAAAGGTCTTCCTCCCAAACAGGGTGGCATCGAACATTATTGTGCAGAAGTTTATCCCCGCATGGTAGCGCAAGGTCATAGCGTGGATTTATTTGCCCGATCCTCTTACACTGAATGTTCCTTGTTTGACTCTGATAACTTTCAGGGGGTTCAAGTTATCTCCCTACCAGGATTACAAATGAAGGGAGTGGACGCCTTTATGACCTCGGGATTGGGGGCGATCGCCGCCACTCTCAAGAAATATGATATTGTTCATTTCCACGCTCTGGGTCCATCTCTATTCACTTGCTTACCCAAAATTGTTTCCTCCACAAAGGTTGTAGTTAGCTGTCAAGGCTTAGACTGGCAACGCTCAAAGTGGGGCGGTTTTTCGACCCGCATAATTAAAATGGGAGAAAAAGCAGCAGTACATTTTGCCAATGAAATCATTGTGGTCTCAGACGCACTCCAAACATACTTTTCACAAACTTATGGTAGGAAAACAGTCTACATCCCCAACGCTCCAGCCAGTTATGGTGAATCAGACCCAAATTTTAGCTATGGAACCGATTTAGGTCTAAAGCAGGGGCGCTATATTCTGTTTTTAGGCAGACTTGTCCCAGAAAAGTGTCCTGACTTGCTCGTTGAAGCATTCTGCACCCTAAAACCACCAGGATGGAAGCTTGTCCTTGCTGGAGGCATTAGTGATACCCAATTGTTTACCACAAAGCTATTACAAAAGGTCGCCAAAAATCGAGATATCGTATTTGCAGGGGAATTGCGAGGAACTCGTCTTTGGGAAATTGTCCGGGGAGCAGGATTGTTTGTCCTTCCTTCAGATGTGGAGGGACTACCTCTAGCTATGCTAGAGGCGATGCGGGAAGGTATACCAGTGGTGGCTAGCAATATCCCGCCCCACGAGCAATTGATGAGTGGAGGGCGGGGAAAGCTTTTTGAACCGGGTAACTTAGAATCTTGTGTTTGTTCTTTAGACTGGGCGATTCATCACCCTCAAGAACTAGCAACAATGGCGAAGAAGGCACAAAGGTCTGTGCAACTTAACTATAGCTGGGATCGCATTACTGCTGAAACATTGAAAATATATTCAGCAATTTTAAACTCGCCTCAGCAAGTTTGTATACCTGAGCCTAGCGAAGGATCTCTCGCTGGGGCTGCTGCTAAAAAATAAATTGCTAATTGTCCATTGCCATTAGCTATAGGAGAATATGGTGGAGAAAGGCATTTCATCCTTACTAGCAGTGTCCAAGCGGCGAAGTTTGCCCGCCCTGGCTACTTTTGCGGCTGCGATTGGTGGAGCGATCGCGTACCTTGCGGTGACTCCACGTCTTTATGAAGCATCAGCACGACTCATGCTTGATGACAAAAGAGTCAGCGTTTCCGACTTGGGTCGCGACCTCACACAACCGTCTTCTGGTGCACCTGCTGGTGTTAGCCCACTGGCTAACGAAGCAGAATTAGTCAAGTCGCAACGGGTTTTAGAACGAGCGATCGCCATCGTCAAATCCGAGTCCCAAAGTGATTCACGCAAAAGCACCCTCACAACTGGAGACCTAAGTAAAGGTTTGAAAGTAAAAATTGTTCCAGCCACCAATATTCTAGAGTTAAGTTATCAAAATAAAAACCCAATTGTAGCAGCTAAAGCGCTCAATGCCGTTTCTCAAGCAATGGTAGAAGATAATATTAAAACCATCAGTTCTGAAGCAACCAAAATCAGAGAATTTTTGCAAAAAGAGGTACCAAACGCTCGTCAGCAGCTGCTTGAGGCGGAAGCAGCAGAAAACAGATATAGACAACAAAGCGGCATTGTCGCCTTTGACGATCAAACCAAAAGTTTAGTACAGAGCTTAGCCACTTTAGAAGACCAAGAACGTATCGTGGGTAGCCAACTACGGGAAGCGCGATCACTAGACGCATCCCTGCGGCAAATTACTGACACCAGTTCCCTCAACAAAGCCTACGCAACCGTACGCAGTGGTCAAGATGAAGAACTCAAAAAGTTACGAGCGAGGTTATCAGAATTAGAGGCAAAGCTAATAGAAGCGCGTCTGCACTACACAGATAGCCATCCTACCGTCATCCAACTGCGTGGGCAACGAAACGCCATGCGTGCTGTATACACTCGTGAACTTGCACGTGTTTCACCCAGAAATCAAGCCATCACTCCAAACAATATAGCAGGCGATCAACTCAGTCAAGACCTGACCTCCAAACTGATCATCAATGAAACTGAACGCTTGGCACTGGAAAACAAGCTCAAGCTCATCCAGTCAGAACGAGCAAACCTCCAAAGTCGCCTTGCACAACTACCAATGAAACAGCAACCATTGACTGCACTCACTCGCCAACGGGAAGAAGGCGCAGCATCCCTAAAGTTCCTGCAAAGCAAATTAGAAGAAGCACGCATTGCAGAGGCACAAAAGGTGAGCAACATTCAAGTTATTGAACCAGCTAAACCACCAACAGTAGCCACCTCCCCCAGACGAACAGTGGTGCTGACGCTTGCTGCTACATTCGGATCTATCGTAGCCATTGGTGTTGTCCTACTACTAGAAGTCATGGATAACACACTGCGCGACGCCTCCGAAGCAGAGGAACTGTTGAAGCTACCATTACTGGGAGTATTGCCGCAACTACCTCCCAAGACCCTCGGACTTCAGTCATCTGAGCAATTCCTAGACAATGTTGGCTTGGTTGAGCCTTACCGCATGCTCTTCAAAACCCTAGAGTTTCGCAGTGCTAACACCTTGCGGATAATTGTTGTCAGCAGCACCATCTCCGGCGAGGGTAAGTCAGTAGTATCCTCCCACTTAGCCGCCGTCTCAGCTATGTTGTCTTGGCGAACATTGCTCATTGACGCTGATTTGCGTAGACCAGTGCAGCACAAGCTGTTCAAATTACCTTTTACCGAAGGACTTACGGATGTCATTGCAGGGGAAAAATCCTTGCTGGATGCAGTGCAACCCACAGATATTGATAACCTCAATGTGTTGGCTTGTGGCGAACTACGAGGACGACCCTCCCAGTTACTAGAGTCAGTCGCCATGAAGTCTCTCATAGAAGAAGCAGCTAAAAACTACGAATTAGTTATCATAGATACACCACCACTCAGTGCATGTGCTGATGCGGCAACATTAAGTCGGTATAGCGACGGTATTATGATGGTCACACGTCCTAGCTTCACCATCAAGGAGGTACTCTCAAGAGCAGTATCAGAATTAACACAAAATCGAATACCAATCTTGGGAGTCGTGGTGAATGGAATGACAAGTTTGACAGAAGATTATTACCGCTATCCCGTTGATCGTTACCAACCTGTGAGGAGTTTGGCTGCTCTTGGGGACGAATAATTCGTAATGAATGATGGACTAAAAAAATGGGCGTTGCTGAATCTTGGCATGAAACCTCACGCAAAGGCAAGGCAGGCAGAGCGCCGGCTTCCGGCGATCTGAACTGCCGCGCAAAGGCGCAAAGTTTTCCTTCGCGTCTTTGCGTCTTTGCGTGAGGCTTAAATTATGGTCAAAATATTGACAAATCAACCCTCAAGCCCCTCCTCTCGTCTGACATTCTGGGTTGGGTTGGCAGGAATGGGGATTGGTGTAGCTGTAGGATTTGGAGCAGGTGTTAACCCTTTTTACGTGGGTTTAGTTTTAGGCGCATTGTCAGCTGTTGTCTATTTTTTTACCAAGTTTGAACAAGCGGTAATGGGTCTATTAATCCTGCGTTCTTCTTTGGATATTTTCACCACAAGCCTCGTTCCAGGGGCATTTAAGCAGATACCTGCTGCTTTTGGTATTGGGCTTGAAGCCCTGGTTTTGCTTTATGTAATTGTGCTTTTACTTACTGGTAAGCGTGTACGTACTGATGGCTTCTGGTGGTTCTTTGCAGGTTGGGTAGCACTACAGGGTCTGTGGCTGATACTCTTGGTTCTTGGAGGGTTGGGGTTTGGTGCTTCGTTTTTGCCAAATAGTCTGCGGGAATGGATACGTCTGTCTTCGTTCCCTATGGTTTACTTGCTGGTGATGCAACTCAAGGGCAAAATCCACCCGGAAAAAGTTATTTCTCTGCTGTTTTTCAGTCTGATCTCACCGCTGGCGATCGCGTTAATCCAAATATTCTTGCCTTCAGTCATACCGCCTCTAGTGGCTGGTGACTCGTTATCTGAAGGAGTTCGCATCAACGGTACTTTCGGACACCCCAATAGTTTTGCAGTCTATCTATTGTTATTCATTGGTTTAACCTGTTGGAAATTAACCTATTCCACGCGACGTTTACCTTGGTTTGTTTTACTAGGTTTACTTGTCTTTGTCTTTTCCACCACCAGAACCATGATTGCCTTAGTGATGCTTTGCGTCTTTGTGATCGTGATGATTGCCCCTAAATTAAGTATAACGAACCTCATTGGTGGGATATTACTGTTTGCCATAGTCATAGGTCTATTCGCCAGTACAGACTTTGGACAACAACGCCTCGCCTCCATCGCTAACACACCCCTCCTGAATCCGGACATTGACGCATCCCGCGCCATTTTGCTTTCTCAAACTGACTACAACAGTTTCAACTGGCGGATTGCCCAATGGACGACTTTGCTTCAAGCATGGCGTGAGTATCCCATCCTTGGTTACGGGTTGGGACTAAGTATATTTTTGGTTCCTAATAGTCTTCTTCCTCATAATGATTATGTACGTGTTTTGGTGGAAGGAGGAGTGGTGGGTCTAGTGACTCTTCTGGTATTTTTCGTAGCACAGATTGTGCGCCTAGTTCAGTTACTTCGGCATACACCTGGTAATAGTACTCAGTATCAATTGTGTTTGATTGTGTTAGCTGTTTTCCTGTCCACACCCATAGGGATGCTTAGCGAGAACATCTGGGTTTGCACTGCTTTCTATTTCTATTATTGGACTGTGTTTGCAGTTTGTGGCTGGAACTGGGAGGAGAATTATGAATTATGAATTATGAATTATGAATGGGAACGACGCTACCGAGTTGTTTTGGTTCATCCGAGTGCGGGGGTTAACTGGAGTGGTGGTTCGGAGATTTTTGCTATAGAACTAGCTAAGCGACTAGGTAGTTACTTTGATGTGGAACTTTTGAGTGGTGCTGAATGCGGTTCTTTCTGCCATCTGGCTGGTGGTATTCCTCGGGTTCATGCCTATGATATGGTACGCCATCCTCTGATTGCTCCTCTACTGCATCGCTTTGCGACTCACCCGGAAATCGTTATTGAACATCTCACCAGTTTCTTACCCTGCGCCCTCCGCTTATTACGTCGTTCGGCAGACCTGATATTTCCTTGTAATGATTATGGTGGAATGGCTATGGCTGCTTTTGTCAGGGCGATTAAGGGGACTCCGATACTTTTTACTGAACATGTTGGTTTAATGGGAGGTGGGCGATCGCTCTCTCGCAATCTACGTTTTCGACCTGATAGACTGGTAGTTTTCTCGGAAACCGTGGCGGCGTTTGCCCATAGTCTGCGACCAAGCCTACCTGTCAGCATCATTCCCAACGGTGTAGACCTTGACCAATTTACACCTGAGGGAACTCGCATAGATTTTGACCTTCCAAAACCAGTGGTTCTATGTGTAGCCGGACTCAAGCGCAACAGTCACAAGCGCGTTGAACTGGCAATGGAAGCAGTAGCGCGTCTACCTGATGCCAGTCTTTTATTGTGTGGCGATGGTATTGACCGTGATTACTTTCAGGTTCTGGGTGATGAGTTACTCGGTTCAGAACGCTTCGCCATTCGTAGTTTCTCCTATGAGCAAATGCCCAAAGTCTATCGGAGTGCGGATGCATTTACGCTTCCTTCTATTGATGAGGCATTTGGGCTTGCCTATTTGGAGGCGATGGCAAGTGGTTTACCTGTGGTGGCTACTGATGATGAGATGCGGCGTTATATTGTTGCCGATGGTGGTATATTATGTGATGTAAGCAATCCAGACACTTACGCGGATGCACTGACAGAAGTTCTAAGTGGATGGGGACAGAAACCTCGACTGAACGCCTTGCGCTTCAGTTGGGACGCAGTGGCATTAAGCTACCGCGATGTGATTTTAGAAACGATTGTGCAGTCCAAACTAGAGTTGTCGGTACAAACCGATAAAATTTAGGGGTTTATCATGCCGAAGGTGTCTATAGTTATCCCAGCCTACAATGCTATTGCCTATCTTCCAGAGGCTGTAGACAGCGTTCTCCAGCAGACATTTACTGATTTTGAAGTGTTAATTGTTGATGATGGTAGTTCTGATGGCACTGTGGAATGGGCGAATCAAATGACAGATCCGCGAGTTAGAGTGATTTCCCAAACAAATCAGGGTTCTTCTGGGGCACGTAATACAGGTATTACGGCTGCGAAGGGAGAGTATATAGCGCTTCTGGATGCGGATGATTTGTGGGAACCCACTAAATTAGAAAAGCAATTACGTTATTTGTCAGAAAACCCATCAGTGGGTCTGGTAGATACTTGGACAATTTTAGTTGACCAGCAAGGTAAGTCTATGGGCAAAGTCGTTGTTTCCTATGCAGAGTCGGATAATGTCTGGAAGCAGCTTGTGCAGTTTAAAACAGTATGTTGTTGTGACAGTACACCTGTGATTCGTCGCAGTTGTTTTGAAACTGTAGGGTTGTTTAATGGAGATTTGCGGTTTCTGGAAGATTTAGATTTGTGGATTCGTCTGGCTTCTCGCTATACCTTTGGAGTGGTGAAGGAACCCTTGGTTCGCTATCGACAGCATCCAGGTAGTAAGTCCACCAATTGTCAAGGAACTTTAGAGGCTTTTCGGACAATTATTGAGAAAGCTTTTGAGTCTGTGTCAGCAGAATTACTACCTTTAAGAGAACGAGGATATGGTCGTGTGAATCTTTATCTGGCTTGGAAAGCAATCAATAATCAGGATTACCAACAGGCACTTCATTTTAATCGTCAAGCCATTGCTCATTATCCGCAACTACTTTTATCTTGGAACTATATCCGTCAGACCATAGCTTTAGCCCTGCTGAAACAATTCGGTTCTCAAAACTACGACAGAGTGCGATCGGTCATTCATACCATAAGACGGAGAGGAATTATGAATTATGAATTATGAATTATGAAGGTAAGTAGGTAGGTGCAAATAAACATAACAATAGGAATCATAAATGATTTATGAAAAATTTTAATGTAGGGTGGGCATTGCCCACCATATGCCAATACGGTTCACTTAAGGATCGTTTGTGGAGATTTCACAGGTGTAAAGACGCGATTAATCGCGTCTCTACTGAACCGTATTGCACCATATGAGGCTTTTGGTGGGCATTGCCCACCCTACGTATGTCAAAATAGGGAGTGGGGAGTAGGGAATGAGAATTTCGCTTATTACGGTTGTCAATGCAAATTGGTATTAATTTTTTCATAATTCATAATTCATAATTCATAAAATATGCCGAAAGTTTCTGTTGTGACCCCTGCTTACAATGCTATGAAATATCTCCCTGAAACTCTGGAGAGTGCTTTGCAGCAGACGTTTACGGATTTTGAAGTATTGATTGTTAATGATGGTAGTTCCGATGGAATTGTTGAATGGAGTTCTCAGATAACCGACCCGCGAGTCAAAGTGATTTCGCAAGAAAATCAAGGTACAGCTGCGGCACGCAATAGGGGTATTAGTGAATCTAAAGGCGAGTATATTGCCTTCTTAGATGCTGATGATATTTGGGAACCAACGAAGTTAGAAAAACAAGTTTATTGCTTGGACAATAATCCCTTGGTCGGTCTGGTGGATACTTGGATAGCTTTCATCGATGAAAGCGGCAAACCCACAGGCTATATAATGAAGCCCGATGCAGAGGGTAATGTATACAAGAAAGTCGTTGAATCCTGTGACAGTACAGTTTGTTGTGGAAGTTCACCAATGATTCGTCGTTCTTGTTTTGATACCGTTGGCTTATTTGATCGGGATAGCTACATAGAAGATGTAGATATGTGGATACGTATTGCTATTCGCTATCACTATGGATTAGTAAAAGAACCTTTGGTTAGATATCGACTGCACCCTAATAACAAGTCAAAAGATTGCCAGTCCATGTTACAGGGTTTTCGGCAGTTAATCGAGAAAACATATCAGTCGCTGCCAACAGAGATACTCTATTTAAGAGGTAGAAGTTATGGTCGAGTATATATCTTTCTCGTCGGCAGAGCTATAGAAACTGAAGATTATAAACTCGCAACTCATTATCTACAGCAGGCGATCGCACACTATCCGCAACTACTTTTCCGTCCGTGGTTTATGCGCCTAAGTTTAGCTGTTGCAGTCTTAAAGTGGTTTGGACCTCAGGGCTATAATAGAGTACGAAACTTTAATCGTGCTTTACGTCGGCGCATATCCAGTCTTGTAAATATTAGTTTTTTACGTCACAAAACTTCGACTTAACACATGGAAGGATTTGATTGAAATTTCATCTGCGTACCCTCCGGGAAGCAGCCCTTGGGGCGTCTACATCTGCGTTCATCTGCGGTTAAATAACTACTAGGACCAGCCCTTTCAAGGTGCAAGTCGTAAGACTTGGATTTCCGAATCCCAAGGGGAGACGCTGCGCGAACGTGTTTTTCGCGTCTAGCCTGCGGCAACGCCTAACGGCGAACGCGGTTTAAAAATCTTTTTGAACCACGTTCGCCGTCAGGCGTGCCGAAGGCAAGGCACGAAGAACACGAAGAAGAAATGTCGAAAATTGGACGTGATTTTCCCAATTTTTTACCCACCTTGAAAGGGCTAGTCCTAACTACGTCCAGAAACCCGGTTTCTTTAAGAAACCGGGTTTCTAAGACCTCAGTACTTACCCTGAACCATATTGCGCTAAAAACCATGAATTACGAATTACGAATTATTAATCTTCGTCTCATAATTGAAAGTAAGGGTTTTTCTAAATAGAGATACATAGCACAACCTACCATTAAGGCGATAACCGCATTGAAAATGGCAAAAAGACTAAAAACTAGGGAATTTTGAGTCAAAAAATTCACCATTCCTAGCTTGATGACAGCCTTTGTTAAGTGATTAATGACAAAACCATGTATTAGATAAATAGAGTATGAGGCATCACCTAAGAAAATCAAAGTAGGAGAAATAGTCAATGATTTACTCATTTCCAAGGCTACAGCACCGATAGTCAGTATCATAAAAGGCAGACCAAATGTAACAACGCTAGATAATGGGAGAATTTTTTCATGATAATTTATGGCTGATAAGGTATAGAGAAACAAACCTACATAGAGTATCAAGCTGCCATAACTGATTTCATATTTCGATACAAAATAAGCAGCTAAAGCTCCAAAAATGAATTCAAGATTCAGTTCACTAAAAAGTAAATGAAGAAGATAACTATGTTTAGGAAACTCGATGATACCGAGGAAATTGAGAAATATGATTGATAGCCATGTGAAAATGATTGGTAGAAAAAAATTATGTTTTAGACAGATTAATAAGCAAAACATCAGGTAGAAAAAAATCTCATAGCTCAGTGTCCAGCTAACACCTAGAAAGCTAGAGGAAAGGAGAACTCTGTCTTGAGGAATTAGTAGATAAGCTTTGATAAGTTCAATTAAGCCATATTGATGTGTTTCTGAGGAAAATATATTTAGAGAGGATAACAGTTTACCTGTCAAAACTACCCAATAGATTGGGTAGATTCGCATAAATCTTTTTAAGATAAATCCTCTGAATTTAATTTGTTTAGCAATATCCTTCCTGTGAGTATAAAATATAATAAATCCGCTTAATACAAAAAAGAAGTCTACTCCCGAACCTCCAAAACTAAATATATCAGATAAAAAATCTCGAGCCAGATTTATGTGAAATATGAGACTACCGTGAGCAAGTACCACTAGTAATGAAGCCAAACCTCGAAAAACTTGTATGAGATTTAGCTTTTTTTTTGAAACAAATTTTTCTTGATTGGCAGTATTCTGCATAGGGTTTTATAATTAAAACTAGCAACCTACACGCCTAGGAATAAATTCCTAGGCTAAGAGCTGAAGTCGGCTTAAGCCGACTAGAACTTTCAGGAATTTAGTCCGTTTCAACGGACTTGAGCTTTGAGCCTTGAACTTGAGTTCAAGGCAAAGAGTGTAGAATGAAATAGCCCTGCAACCATAACTGCAACGATAATCACTTTTTCAACTTTACGCAAGATAATGGAAATTCATATTCCTCTCAGCTACCAAGAAATAGTCAATGAGATAGTTGACTTTACCGATTTACCCAGACATGAGGTAGAGGAAAGAGTCTGGATGCAGGCTTTAGGTGATGGGAGTGTGACTCAAGATGCTCAGCATTTTGGGGTGACTCCGCATCAATATGACGAGAAAATGGAACGGCTTTACCGCGAAGGATATGGGTTGATATTTGAAACTCTGGTGTTTTGGGCATCTGCTGAAAGACAGCTTTGGATTCAACAGGCGGTGGAAAGGATTCGCTTGTATGCCCAAAAGAGCGATCGCCCATTTGGTGACATAGCTATCTTGATGTTAGGCGATGGCTGTGGCAATGATTCTTTAGAGCTGATCAGGAATGGCTTTAAAGTTAACTACTTCGATATTCCTGGCAGTAAGACATATAATTTTGCCACAAAGCGCTTCGAGCATTACGGTTTGTTAGGCAATAGTGTAAATATTTTATCGGACTATGATTCTTGCCTGACTTCTCAATATGATATTGTACTTTCCTTTGAAGTGTTAGAGCATCTTACTGACCCTGTATCGGCTATTAGAGATATTAGCTCTATGCTAAAAAATGGGGGGATAGCAATGATTACAGAAGCCTTTGAAGCCGTTTCTGACAATTTCCCGACACATTTACAATCAAACCTAAAATTTGCCGATCAGACACCTTTTTTGTTTCTACAAAGTGGAATGTTACTGTCTTGGTATAGTCAAAAATCTTTTTATAAATTTAAACCCATGGAGTTTAGTAAACTCGAAAAGCTATCAGTTAGCGACTATCTTTCTCTGCTGAGAGATCCAACTGTCATCAAACCCTACTTAAATAGAAAGTTCAGTAACTTTAAATTGTCAGTGAAAAGACTAATTGGATTTGCTTCGCCCTAGAATATAGCAATTCTAAATGATTGGCGATCGCAGGGTTAGGAACACCCCACAGGCGGCTTACGCCACCCGTTACTCATTAGACATAGTCGTGAAAATGATGTAAGGGCGCAAGGCATTGCGCCCCTACCAAGGCTTTCGGGCAACGCATAATTAATTTTCGGAGATGTCTATTACAGAAACACTGTATGAATCCTCCTACACCCTTACACCCCCACACCCCTACACCCCTGAACTGACTATTGACCCAGTTTATGATTTGGCTGAGTAAGCGATCGCTCTTGCAAGGCAAGTAAACCAAACCGGATAGCAGAATATGACCACTAGCCTTCCTGAGGCTATAAGCGATCGCAACAGAACACTTTCCGCGTTGTCTTGGCTTAGGCGCATCTAGTTATTACACAATTCCGCTTCTTTCGTCTGCGCTTGAATGAATAGACGTACCTTTAAGCCAACAGATTCATCTTTTGCGTTGAAGTATGTAACTTTATTAGTGGCTTGTTGATAATGGGACTCAGCCTCATTCGTGGCTTGCCTAGCTTGGGCACAGTTCCAAGGATAGCCTACTTGGTAGACACACCCGCTAAACAACCCAATTATAAGTAAAAACGCTATAACCGCTTGACCCCGTGGTGGTATAAACGAATAACCTTGTTTAATGTCTGTTCCAACTAGCTTGGGAAGTACATGGTTTTTGCGTAGAGCCTCCTCTTTATCTTGTTCCAAGGATTGATGAGTATCAATAGATGGTATTGCATTTAGAGCAAATTGCTCTGTCCAAGATATAAAATCCATGCCTGTCTGCCGACAATAAACCCTAACCCTATCAATAGACGCAGGGTTCAAGCTGGTCATTGATTTACGAATCCATGTAACGAGAATTTGCTGATTTGGCACTTCCCCTGATTCCAAAATCACCTGAAGACAGCCATTTTTGAGAGTAGATTCAACGACAGTAATACCCTTGGATTCCAAACAACGATTCATCAGAGCTGCGATCGCCCTCGCATCACCCTGCTTTGCAAGTTTTAGGTCATCTAATTGGCTCATGGCGTTCCCGAAAGGTTTCCTTATTTAGGAAACCCGTTTAGGAGGGGCTACTAACAGGCGATCGCATAATCTTCACCCAATTTCAGTAACCTTGCTGCGCCAACTTGCTTCAGAAAAATAATACAAAGGATCTGATCAACTCGTTACACGAAGTAGCTCCATGACCAAACCTTTTACGACAGCCAACCCCCAAGACTTTAAGCTCCATGTTTATTGGGTTGTCGGAACAGTAAACAACAGAATGGTTGCTGAATTCTCTGATTGCAGGTGGCTCCCCCGGCTTGACGAAACGCTTGTTTTGCCAACAGACGAGTCTAACTGTTGCCAGAGTTGGCAGAAATTTAAGGTGGTCGATATCGTGTATGACTTTCAAAAACAAAGTGTTCGCGTTTGGTGTAAGCCGTTGAGCGCGATTCCACAAAGAGTTTCATCTGATTTTGAAAAAAAGGTGGAAGCTCGTATGGAGGCAATGGAAGCAAAAGCGAAGGCTCAAAAGCTAGAAGCGCAAACTCGTCTAGAATATGAACTTGCTCAAATAGACGAAGAAGACATGGACGAAGAACTAGAAAGACTGAAAGCTGAAATATTGGGACAAATTAAAAAGGTTGAAAGCTGATCCGACATCTTCGCCTTCGAGTGGGAGGGCTGCTGCTAACAGGCGATTGCACTTATAGCGCAATAGCAATTTTCAAAAAATAAATGCTACACACCTAAATCAGCATTTACGGTTGACATTTTTTTCTGTATCTCGATAGCAAGAATTATTGTCAGCAATTAGGTGTTAAAGAGTTAGAGAAAACAAATTAGGCTTATTTAAGCCAGTTTTCTACTTTTAAATTAGCAACGCGGGAAAATTCACGAATATTGGCCGTAACAACGGTTAGATTTAGGGTGAAGGCTTGGACAGCAATCAATAAATCATTACTACCAATGGGAGTTCCTTGACGTTCCATGTGAGTCCGAATTGTGGCGTAATCATGATCAATATCGGGCGTTAAGGGCAATACAGGAATCATGCCTAAAGCTAGGTCAATTCGTTGTTTTAATTGGAATGAGTTGCTTTTTTCTGCGCCAAATCGTAATTCACAAGCCACAATGATACTAGTGCAAATTTTTTCTTCACCAACATCTTGAATTTGAGAAAAAATCCTACCTGTTGGGTGTTTGACAAAATCAGAGAGTATATTGGTGTCGAGCAAGTAAGAATAAAACATTGTTACAGTTGAATATCATCTAATGGTAATAATCCTTCGTCAACATCAGGAAAGTCTTCTTCAATATCATCTAAGGTGGCAAAGATTTCGAGAAGTGATTTTTTTTTAATGGGGGAAATGATGGCGAAGGGGATGCCGTTTTGGGTGATGGTGAGGGGTTCGCCTGTTTTTTGGGCTTGGTTAATTAGGGTTTGGATGGTTTCGGGTAGGTCGGAAAGGGTGATTTGTGTCATGGTGGGTTCTGGGGTTAGGAAATAGGAACTTGACGTACATCAATTTTACCTTTACGAAAGATATGGAAATTCATCTTCCTCTCATGGAAAGGATTCGCTTGTATGCCTAAAAGAGCGATCGCCCATTTGGTGACATAGCTATCTTGATGTTAGGCGAGTCCAGCGAGTCGTATCATCATCACATGATCGAAGTAGTGAGCTTATGAGGTTGAAATTTGAGTATCCGCTCAATTTTCAACCGTCCGAATCCCAAGGGGAGACGCTGCGCGAACAGGCATGGGAGGAATACGACGCGACTTTAGTCGCCCTCAATATTTCTCACCCATCTTTCTATAACTTCACTTACGCTTATCCCTCTGACAAGAGCAATCTTTTTTAATTTATCCCAAGAACTGGGAGTTAAAGATAAATGTTTGCTTGTCTTTACTTCATCGTGCAAAGCAGGCTGATTTTTTATTCTCTTTTTTCCTTTTATTTTTGTTATTTCGCTTGACGCATTGTCCCCTAAAAATTTGGGCAGGCTTCTGTTTGTTGATCTGTCTTCGTAGTCGGTTACTCGTTGTAATAAGCCTGCCCAAATTTTTTACGTGTAAGACCCCGTGACATAATTAGTTTGTGGTCGTATACTCATAGTATAGCAATCAGAGGAGATAAATGCAAGTTCGATGGAATTTTAAATTGTTGCCTAACCAATCTCAGGAGGCAACTCTTGAAGACTGGTTGGTTACGTTAAGAAAACATCGTAACTACGCTTTAAGAGAACGTATTGAAGGTTTTGATTGTAACAACAAAGACAACGAATCGTCTATTGTTTACGCCTATGGGGCATATTCTGAGATTGAGTCAAAAATTGAGTTTGGTTCTTGCTGTCCTCTTACTTGTGCAGTACTCAAGCATGGCGTCGTTCCTCATGACTTGAATCTTGCATTTAAAAATACCAAGATTAAGGACAAGGAAACGAAAGAAGCTGTTAAAGCTGTTAAAACTGTTTTTAAATGGGACTCTGCATCTGGTATCCAGATGAAAGTAACCACACAGTTAAGAAAATCTCTGGACAATTTTGCAAGAGTTGATTCAGATGTTTTGCAACGAAATATAGCCAACCTTGATACAGCTTACTCAAACTTTTTTAAACTTGGCAGAGGTTATCCTCAATTCATTAAGCGCTTAGATTCTTTTGAGTACAAGCCTGGTCGTGTGCAGTTGCGCCATATTCGTAAAAATTATGCCACTGCCTACCTACCGGGAATAGGGGATGTCAAGTTTCACAACAGCCGTGATTTATCCCTTATTCAAGACTTGAGAACATGCACGGTTAAGCGTGAGGGAGGCACTTGGTACATCAGCATGTTGGTTAATATTTCTGAGGTATTGCCCGATGTCATGCCACTTGAAAAATGTAAATCAATAGTTGGCATTGACGTAGGCATAAACAAGCTGGTTGCCTTGTCTGATGGTAGCTTTGCTCTAATTGCGCGAACTACTACCAATCCTAGAACTGATAGGCGTTTGTCGATGCGTCAACGCGCTATTAGCCGCAAGCAAAAGGGTTCTAAAAATAGAATCAAAGCTGTCAAGAAACTCGCCAAACAAAAGCATAAGCTAGCACAATATCGTGATGGTTATGGCTGGCAAGTCGCTAATAAAGTAGTTAAGACTGCTGACGCTGTAGCAAGAGTTGACTTAAAAATCAAAAACATGGTGAAACGCGCCAAACCCAAGCATGATGGGTTTGGCGGGTATAAGCGAAATGGCGCGAGTCAAAAAACTGGATTAAGTCGGGTAATCCTTGATGCGGGATGGGGTGATATCTTCAATAAGATTGCATGGCTTGCTGTTAAAGCTGGTAAGCCAGTCATCCCAGTTCCGCCTAAACATACCTCGCAAGAATGCCCTAAGTGCGGTCATATCGATAAAGCTAACCGCGAGGGTGAAAAGTTTCTGTGTACTGCCTGTGAATATACTGATCATGCAGACACAAAGGCTTCTAGAACGATTGCTAGAAGAGTGGGGCTTGTCTTCCACAAAAATAAAAAGACACTACCTACGGACTGTGGGAAAGTTACGCTCAGTAGATATCAGTCCTTACGGGTTGAGACTGAGAACCATGCCTATGGGGTTGCTGGTAACGGTGCCAGTAACCCGACAGTCGGATATTTAAGAGATATGGCAGAACCTCTTAAAGAATCCCATCGCCTTTAGGCATGGGAGTGTCAATACTAATGTTGTACTTACTATTGCTGTCGTCGAGAGCATTTTGGTAGTTGCTCACAAATTGCGACCAGAGACTGGGGTTCACGAGCATATTGTTGTTCTCACTCCAGCTGGTGCTAGAAATGACCGGATCAATGATAGAGCTAGTACTGAAGCTAGAGGTTTGAGTGATATTGTTGGTTATAAGTTGAGTGTTAAAGCTAGTGCTGGCAAAGCTGGCTGTTTTGGTTGCAGCTTGTGTAGTACTTTGTGCCGTTCCTGTGATAATCTGACGCACTTGGCTATCAGTCAGATTGTGGTTAGCACTCAGCATCAAAGCAACTAGACCAGCAACGTGGGGAGTTGCCATTGACGTGCCGCTATAAGTCGTATACTTATTGCCTGGAAGTGTGGAGTAGATATTGACTCCTGGGGCTGTGACGTAGGCGAGTGGGTTAGATCCAGATTGGTTAGAAAAGTAAGCCATGCTCTTATTCTGATCAACAGCCCCCACTGCCAGTCCCCAGTTCTGGGCATAACGTGCTGGATAGCCAGGTGCAGCAGCACTATCATTGCCAGCTGCCATGACGACAATTACCCCTTTGCTGCTAGCATATTTAATGGCTGATTCCAGAGAACTATAGGGATAACTACCACCTAGGCTCAGGTTAATCACATTAGCTCCATGATCCGCAGCATAGTGAATGCCGTTAATTATGGAAGTATAGGAGCCTGAACCAGAGTTATCCAGAACTTTGACTGGCATAATCTTGGCATCATAGGCAATACCAGTCACACCTAAGCCATTGTTCTCCCCAGCAATAGTACCAGCAACATGAGTGCCATGACCGATTTGGGATGTGTCTAGGACGTTGTTGTTGTTGTCCACAAAGTTCCATCCGTGGATATCATTACCGTTACCAGGGTTAGGATTCGTCCAGATATTATCCTTTAACTCGGGGTGGGTATAATCAACCCCAGTATCTAAAACAGCAACGACAACATTCTTACCTGTATATCCCTTTGCCCAAACTTCTGGTGCTTTTATCAGGTCGGCTGCCCAGTTATTTCCACCAAGGGTAGGAACGTCGGCAAACGTATTTTGACCAGCAGCTTTAGCTACCGCTGCTGCTGCATTAACTAAGCCATAGCCAGAAGTGGAGTTATAGCTGCCACTAGTGCTACCAGAAGTCACACTAAGCTGTGGATTCCAATTATACACGATTGGGTTAAAGCTACTACGACCACTCAGACCTAAGCTATAATCAGGGTTTAGATTAAAATCATCTTTTGAGGAGATGGGGTTGACATTTAGCCCTTGATTAGACGCAAAAATGTTACTAGTATAATTAATGGGCATGTGTATTTTCTCCTCAAATAGTTCACTCTTGTTTTTGCAGCATCAACGGTTAAACCCTTTGAAGCAATAAGGATTTAACTATATTTTTTAACTGCTTATAAATAATTACTATTTAACTCGAAATAAAAAAGATAATGAAGTCACAAATTTACGTTGTCAATTTTAAATTTTATGATTGATTTGAATAATAACAACTTCATTAATTTGTATATAGCAATCCTATTTTATTTTTGCAACACACGTAGGGTGGGCACTGCCCACCATGTCTGGGTTTTACTAGGCAGTGCCCACCCTACACTACTAAATGATTCGCTTTCCTTGGAGAAACCCGGTTTCTTGAAGAAACCGGGTTTCTGGCACCTCAACTATTCAAAACCTACGCAGTATTGGAATGAGTGGGGAACAAATTCGTGGTAAGCCAACGTCGTCCAAAAAGTGTAAAAATGGTGCTGAAAAACAATTATTCTTCCTGAGCAAAATTGACTTGACCTGTAACAGTTAATCAGGTAATCTTAGCAGTCAGTAACTTTCTTCTCTAAATGTCAATGAACAAAAAATTAAAATTGGCTTTGCTTGCCAGCCCTACAATTTTTACCTCTCTGCTGTCTATGGTAGCGGTGGTCAATCCTGCCCATGCCTATTCGCCAGTCATCCGGATGAAAGACGGTGAGGCGTGCATACGTCATCCACATGTTAGTTACAACAAGTTTGTGTGTATGCGGGGTACACAGACAAATCACGTGTCTCGGTCTACGTCAGCATCTCAGGTGAATCCGGCACAACCATCAAATAAAAATATTCCCATGCTTAACTTTACTGAAGCAGAAAGCGATCAGGCGATCGCCTTATTTGGCTGCGACTG
Source organism: Stigonema ocellatum SAG 48.90 = DSM 106950 (assembly GCA_016903675.1). Taxonomy (GTDB): domain Bacteria; phylum Cyanobacteriota; class Cyanobacteriia; order Cyanobacteriales; family Nostocaceae; genus Stigonema; species Stigonema ocellatum. The sequence goes on from JADQBA010000036.1 coordinate 33,830, forward strand.
CCCATATTGCATGAATGCTTTACGTGCTCTGCAAAATCAGGCTCCCATGGTGTACTAAGCTTAAAGAACACTTCATAAAACATAAAACCCAGGCGACAGTGGTAATAGAAGAGAAGCCTGGGTTATACATAAGCTTCATCAGTTCAAAATATGAACTTTGCAAAATCTAAAACCCTTACGGAAAGGTAATTACGAATTACGAATTCCGCCTTGCGGTACTAGGTTAGCACAAATAGATCTAATTATATTAACTTTTTAATCCAAGTCCTTAATTGGTTATTCTGTTAAGAAGATCACAAAAAGACAAGGGTTAAGTTGCTAATGTTCTCTTTAATTGATTCTCTGAATCCCTGGCTATTTGGACTCGGATTGAACACAATTTTATTGGCTGTGGTTTGGATTGTTCCCAAAAAACTGCTGACTCCAGCTGGAGTGTTTCACGCCTGGCTACTGGGTGTCCTACTTTGGGGAACACTCGGTTGGCAGGGATATGTAGTAGTAATGTTCTATTTTCTGGTAGGTTCTTTTGCCACGCGCATTGGTATGGCACAAAAGGAAGCAGAAGGAATTGCAGAAAAGCGTTCTGGGGCAAGAGGACCAGAAAATGTCTGGGGTTCGGCTTTGACTGGGGCGCTGTGTGCTTTAGGAGTTGGAATGATCGATTGGGGAATTCTTCCAGTTTCCCACTCTCCATTGCCTCTTGGGGTTGAAACCTCACAGCATCTCCACTCCCTCTTACTCTTAGGTTATGTGGCAAGTTTCAGTACCAAACTTTCTGACACTTGTGCAAGTGAAGTGGGTAAAGCTTACGGTAAAAGTACTTTTCTGATTACCACACTACAACCAGTGCCACGTGGAACAGAAGGGGCGATAAGCTTGGAGGGAACCCTAGCTGGTGTGGCGGCATCAGTTGTTCAAGCATTGATTGGTTGGGGAGTTGGTTTAATTGATCTCGTGGGTGTCTTTTGGTGTGTGCTAGCAGCCTTTATTGCTACCAATGTAGAAAGTGTGATTGGGGCAACGCTACAATCTCGTTTTAAGTGGCTGACGAATGAAGTGGTAAATATTTTGAATACATTGATAGGGGCGATCGCAGCAATATTATTTGCTTGGTTATGGGCAAGTATATTTGCCTAATTAAGTCCGTTGGCACAACGAAACCTAACGATGTAAACAAATGTTGAGATGCTTCTTAACTTACTAACAACCAACTAAGTAAGTAGGCGATAATAAGCAAAGCTATGTAAAGAATTGTAAATTTAGCTAAGAAATTGGCTCGTAGTAAGCGCTTACTAACTAGATTGGCACAGAAAACCCGAAGTATATGAATTACGTAAAGGCTCGTAGTTGCGCTTCAGCGCTCATATCTAGGGCGCTGAAGCGCAACTACAAACCTTTAATTATTAACGCCGATTCAAGAGCAATTTTTTTTTCAAACTTCATAATTCAGAATTCATAATTCTTACTTAGATTTCAGGAATTTCTAGATCTTTATACATAATTAATTCTTAATAATTTGCCGCCTGGGTTTATGAGCGCATAGGCTTAAAATAGCAGTCTGATGAGAATATGTCAGCTACAATGCAGTTTATTTGAGCAGGAGTTGTATAACTAAATTGGCGCAAATAAATCTAAGGATGTAAATCAAGGTTGAAATGCTTTAAATCTACTAAAAACTATAGTGGGGCAAGGCTGTCGCGCCCCTACGTTAAGTTGTGTTTATTCACACCGACTTTATTATTTGTTTAGTTTTTTCTACCTATTGACTGCATGGAATCGTTAGCATTTTTGACCGTAGATGACCAGCCTATTGCTATTCAGCAAGCAGTAAAATATCTTCAAACATCGGGAAAATTAGGACAGTTCATTGGGGATATTCTCCGCCAGTATGTCATAGAAGAAGAACTCCGAATCCGCGAAGATATCGTCATTAGCCCTGGGGTAACAGAACAGACAATTATTGATTTTAGACTAAAGAATCAACTAACTGACCCACAAAGTTTTCAAGAATGGCTCAGAAATAATGGTACAGATTATGCTACCTTTCACTCAACGGTTGCTTTTGGCTTCAAATTAGAGAAACTAAAAGCAGCGGTGACAGAACCAAAACAGCAAGAATATTTTATTGAGAGAAAAATTTTTCTAGATAGAGTGGTACTTTCACGCATTATTGTTGATAATCGGGAATTAGCCGAAGAACTACATGCACAAATTGAAGAAGGAGCCAGTTTTGAGCAATTAGCTAGAGAATATTCATTAACAGATGACAGAATGGTTAACGGTATGATGGGACCAGTGAGCCGAGGGACCATGCCAGATATACTGAGGGCAGCAGTTGATGTGGCTAGTCCCGGAGAGTTGGTAGGACCAATACAGCTTGAAGAACGTTATGGATTGTTGCGTATAGAACAATTTCTGTCAGCGTCGTTAGAAGATACTCAACTAAAGCAAGCACTACAAAATGAGTTGTTTGAGAAATGGCTAGCAGAGAAAATTCAAAAGCTGACGGTAAAACTGCAAGTGAACTAAAATCTCTGGAAAATCAACCTCCACAAACGAGGGTGCTAGCTTCTCTACCTTGGAGTCAACCACCACTCTGTTGGCTAACTCCTGAACAACAAAGCCAATTACAAAATGAGTCAGAAACTCAACGTTTTTCTCTGGGAGAAAAAATCTGGCCCAAAGAGGCGGTTGGTTACCAATTCTTGATTGTTTCCGGTAAAGTCCGCTTGCGGGAAGAAGGTGTCGGTAAACCATTGGCAGCACTACAGGCTGGGGATTGGTTTGGTGATTTAAAAAAGTTTCCTGTGGAGTGCAAAGCTGTAGCTGCTAGTAAAGAAGTGGTGGTGGTGCGCTGGAATATAGCAGTGTGGGCAGAACTTTCCACCCCCGAGATTGAGGAGTTTTGGCTCAAAGGCGAACAGAATGGGAGTATAAAGGAAAGTATAAGTGAATTTTCCTCCCCTGCTTATCCTTTTATCTCCAACTGGAACACAGCTGCTGCGTGTTTAACAATGGTGGCGCAACAGCTAGACAATCCTGTAAAACTGGAATGGGTACAACGCCAACTCAGAGGACAGCGCCCGAAAAATCTTGTAGAAGCTGCCGAAAAGTTAGGATTGCTGCTGCGGCAGTTACAAGTCAGTTGGGGTGAGTTGCGACAATTATCTTTCCCGGCTTTACTACTTTGGAATTCTAACTCTGACTCTGGGCAGAAAACTTCCAATTGGGTGGTAGCGTATGGAGTCAAGGGCAGCCACCTGATAATCGCTAATCCCCTAAATCTTAATCACACTTGTGAAAGCGTTCCACAGTCAGTGGTTGAGGCATGTTGGGATGGGCAGATATGGCAAGCAGAAGTCATCCAGAAGCAAGAAACATTCAACCTCAGCTGGTTTATTCCAGCAGTTTGGCAGTACCGGAAATTACTGTTAGAAGTATTGCTGGCGTCTTTTACTTTGCAGCTTTTGGGGTTGACGACACCACTGATTACCCAAGTCGTCATCGATAAGGTGATGGTGCAGGAGAGTTTGCCAACTCTGGATGTCATGGCGATCGCACTTTTACTGGTAGCAATCTTCGAGGCAGTACTCAGCATCTTGAGGCTATTTATCTTTACCCACACAGCCCGTCGCCTAGATCTGAGTTTATCAGCACAGCTATTTCGCCACCTAATGCGGTTGCCATTGGCTTATTTTGAGTCGCGACGGGTAGGAGACACAGTAGCACGAGTCCAAGAACTAGAACAAATCCGGCAGTTTCTCACCGGCACAGCATTGACTGTGATTTTGGACAGCATCTTTGCTGTAGTCTACCTGGCATTGATGTTCTATTATAATGTGCCACTCACTTTCGTGGCATTGATAGTACTACCCTTATTTGCCGCTTTAACGGTCTTCGCCACCCCAATTCTCCGTAACTGGCTCAACGAAACATTTAACCGCAGTGCTGATAGTCAATCGTTTCTGGTGGAGACAATCACCGGAATTCACTCAGTCAAAGCCCATGCAGCAGAACCAGTAGCACGCGATCGCTGGGAAGGTTTGTTTGCCCGCTTCATCCGCACAGGATTCAAAGCCTCCACCACCTCCAACATCAGCACCAATATCGGTGACTTCCTCACCAATTTTTCCAACCTATTAATTCTCTGGTTCGGAGCGAAGTTAGTCATCGACCACAAGTTAACTGTCGGTCAGCTTATTGCCTTTCAAATGCTTTCTGGTAGAGTCACAGGACCACTTTTGCGCCTAGTGCAGTTGTGGCAAAATCTCCAACAAGTCCTGCTTTCCGTAGACCGAATTGGCGATATTCTCAACGTTGCACCCGAAGCTGAACCAGGAACCGGCTTAGTTTTACCCGCCCTCAAAGGTCAAGTCACCTTTGAACAAGTCTTCTTCCGCTACCGAACGAACATTGAACCCGTGCTTCGAGGAATATCCTTCACCGTGCAACCAGGGCAGTTTGTCGGTATTGTGGGACGCAGTGGTTCTGGTAAAAGTACCCTTTCTAAACTTTTGCAACGCCTCTATCAAATTGAATCTGGACGCATCCTGATCGATGGGTTTGATACCAAAAGCGCCGATCTAGCCTCCCTCCGCCAACAAATTGGTGTGGTTCTCCAAGAAGACTTCTTATTCAACGGTTCCATCTTGGAAAATATCACTCTTGGTAATCCCGATATTACCGCAGAGCAAGTCGTAGAAGCCGCAAGATGTGCCGTAGCCCACGACTTTATCAGTGAGTTACCCCACGGCTACGAAACCAATGTTGGAGAACGGGGAACAGCTTTATCAGGCGGACAGCGACAACGCATCGCCTTAGCGCGGTTATTTCTCTCAGGATCACCAATTTTAATTCTGGATGAAGCTACGAGTGCATTGGATAGTGAAACAGAACAACAGGTTCTAAAAAACCTGCAAAAAGTCTCCACTAACCGCACCGTATTTCTCATTGCCCACCGTTTTGCCCCCCTGAGGCGTGCTGATTTGATTTTGGTGCTTGAAAAGGGCGTCATCGCCGAACGCGGTACTCACTTAGAACTCTTGGAACAAAAGGGTTTGTATTGGTCACTGTATCAACGCCAGCAATCCAACATATAGTTCGTTTGTAGTTGCGCTAAAGCGCTTTAGCGCAACTACAAACGATAGACCTTATTTTCGCCATCATCACAAACCATTACATTTACCCAGACTCAATATCACTGGCGTTGACAATGCCTCAGCCACCGCCGCCAAACTTCTTGAATCCGTCAGCATCCAAGCATGAGTCAGCACGGGCACCATCACATTTTGTCCCACAGGCATCTGTGAACTATTTGCTGGCACAATCATTAAATCATAAGGCGTCCAAATAGAGGTAAAATAAAGATGTCCCAACATAGCAGCATCTCGATTCAAATCCTGTAACAAAGCGCTGTTAGGGCGCATGTCAATGCAACCCAGACCCAAGCGACAGTAGGCAATCCAAGTGCCATGATTCGGCGCGGAAAGAGTGATAAACCGTTGCACACGATTTATTCCTCCTAGACGCTGGACATAGTAACGGCTGACAATACCACCCATGCTGAAACCCACCAAATCCAACGGTTGTTCTGGTGGAAAGGTAGAATTAACATAATCCGAAACCTGGTGTGCCAATTTGTCAAGACCCATATTTCCATTATTGGGCACTAAATCCAGGTCATACACCGTCCAACCCCGCTGTTTTAGATAGGGAAGCATTGTCTGGAAAACTCGACCCGTGTCAAAAATCCCATGCACCAATAACACAGGATTGCGCTGCTCAATGACATTGTTCATAGATTACTTTATTACAGTGGTGTAGGGTGGGCACTGCCCACCATAACCTGGTTTTGTAGATGACTCAAATAGGTAATTTTTATCGTCACCGTTAAGCTTTGTGAAGCCTACTGTCAAAATCTTGCTCTAAGTTACAGTAAAATTTCATAATTAAGTCCGAGTATATATAGGTTACAAGTACTTGCGAAAAACAATTTAGAGCATTCGCCTTGTACTCTATAACCCATGAAGAGCGTCACTTAAATTTTGTGACACAAAAATACAGATAAGTCAAGTATATCTTGATAAAATGTAAAAATATCCCGTAATTTTTTTCAGGATTGCGGTCATACACCACATATAAGAGGCAGGAGCAGTTGTAATGATCGGTTTTATCAAAAACTTAATCTCCGGGATTGTAAATTTCTTTTCCGGGCTTTTCGGTGGTAAAAAAAGCAGCTTCTATCTAGAACTCAAAGAAGACGCCGAAGCAGCGTTAGATGAAGCTAAATCAGCAGCATCCAACGCGAAGAAAGCCGTAGAAACAGCAGCATCAAACACTAAAAAAGCAGCAGAAACAGCAGCATCAAACACTAAAAAAGCCGTAGAATCTGTTAAAGAAACTGCGCCAGCGGCATCTAACGGCAAAAAAACCGCTCCAGCTAAAGTTGAGCTAGTGCAGACTGCTAAAGGCGTTAAGGCTGAACCTGCCAAAAAGGCAAAAGCCTCAACCCCAGAACAGCCACAAGAAACCACCTTCGCACCCAAATACCTTATACCTACCAATTCCAATGGTACTCGTCGGCGTCCGGGTGCGAACATGAGTTCTTTTCTGGACATGGCACGTCAGGTAAAAACTCCTGGCTAGGATTAGGGGTGTAGGGGTGTAGGGGTGTGGGGGTGTAGGGGAAGAGTTTTAAATAAAATTTCCCTTACACTCTTACACCTTTACTTTTCATACGTTTTTGGTACCAATCCACATTGTTAGACTGTATTTTATCTCTCGGCTCAGTCCCACATAGCGTAGCTGGGACGAACTGAATTCGAGTGCTTGGTAACGAAACGCCAATTCAGGAGGTGGAGAAAAATTTATCCGACGCTAACCGGGGTAGCTACAGGGTTGGCGATGCGGGTATTTGATGCTAGGCTCTTTCTAGCTTTTCTCATTGCGACTAGGGCTAGTAGGGAGCCTAATGCGGGAATTGTTGCCCCGCCTGGGAGCTGCTACTTTTCCAAATGAAGGTTCGCGGACTCGTCCTTCGAGTTTTGCTCCCATGCTTTCTAGGGTAGCTAGAGCTGCGTACACATCATCCACATGAAAGCTCAAAATTGGCGAAGAACCAACATTCGCATCTGACTCGGCGGCGTGAAAGGCAATGGTTGTACCATTAGCATCCACTTCTCCCCAGCCAGGACTTGCAACTTTTACCGGAAGTCCTAATCCTTCGCTGTAAAATTTTACCGCCGCTGGCACATCCTTAACCATTAACATAACGTGCTTAAATTCTGCTGTCATTGTTTTTTCCTCTAGCAATTAATAGCGCTTTGTTTAGCTTACATTTTTGCGAAAAACCAGCCCACTATATAAATGAAATGCTGGATCCCAATTGGTCTGTTCTCGACGAAGTATATGAATGTGAGACTGCATTTGCTCCAGCATTTCTGTTTTATCCAGTATAGTCTCTGCAAAGGGTGTAAAATCTGACCAAACTTTGACTTGAGGGATTTGTTGTTCAAGCCAGCCGACTAAGCTATTCCAACTGATTTTAATAGTATTCAGGCTGGATTGGGAAGCAATTTCTAACCCTTGTTGAAAGTCGTAGCCATTGTCATAAAGTCTTAAAATACAACCTCTGCCAGGGAGATGTAAATCGTAAAATTGGAAGTAATCTTGGGTTTTTGTTTTGCGTTCCAATTTACCCCGTACGTCCCGGTCTATAACTTGTTCAAAAATAGGTAACAATCCTAGTACGCGCCCTTTTACTTCTGACCAGTCAAAGCTTAGGGAACCAAGTTGATTTTCTTGATTACGGCACACAACACTGGCTTTTGGTGTAGATTCTAGGAAATAGTTGACTTGAAAAACTTGAATTTTATGAATTTCAGCTAATGTTACCCAAAAGCAAGAAATATTAGCATTCTGTAGCTGTTCACCATAGTATTTTAATTCTCCCACTGCCCCACTGCGGTACAAGCGCCAGCCACGAGTTGGTAGTACCAACTTTGCGCTGTAGGGGTCTAGCTGCATAATCTGGGCGAATTTTTGGGCTGCTTGGTTTTTGAATTCATTGCTGATTGGTTCTAAAACTAACACGCCTATGGCATTACCACCATCAGCCATTGTAGCTTGGGCAATGGCTTGTTTTCGTTTTTCTTGTTCAATTTCTTCTAGCCGTTGTAAACCCTGACGTGCTTGACTTAATATTTTGGCATTCGTTGTACTGCGCAGTAGTTGCCGATAAACGTTTTGTGCCTCTTGGTGCTTTCCGGATACTTCATCCAGCCGTCCTAGATAAAATTGCACCCAAGGATTTTCGGGCGATTCTTCTAGCAGATGTTTGAGTAATTTAGTAGCAGTGTGATAGTCTTTGCGCTCAAAAGCAGTAGCAAGTTCCTCAAGCATATTTACAAGTTAGGAGTTATGAGTGAGGAGTTAGGAATGAAGAAAACTCATAACTCCTCACTCATAACTTATAGCGATTTTCATCCGGATGAAGTACAGATTTATCTGCGGTTTATTAACTCTTAAATGTACCTCACTCTCATTGAAAAGCGCTATATTATCACTTACTTTTTGCGACAGAGCGATCGCCTCGAATCTCCTGATTAGGGGAATGGCAATCGTGCATTGCCTCCCTTTTTTTCGCCTATACACGTCCTGTGTATCTTGTCAATGCGTAAGTCATAACCACTATCCGTGGGCTGGTCGTTCAAGGAGGAGCAATTTTCTCCAAGGCAATAGGAACGGATTAAACACGCTCATTAAAATAAATCCCCGCCTTCAGGTGGAGCCAATGGGGGGTTGTTCAAGCTAATCTTGATATAAGTTCATAAAAGTTCATAAAGCCTCCCACAAGTAATGCTCATTACCCAAGCCGAGTATGCGAAGAAATTGCGTCCCCTCCTTCCTGTTGAGGCCTTTGTCCCCGATCCGAGTAAGTTAGTCATTTTGTTCGTTAATCTGACAATCTTGATTCTCGGCTGGGCTTTAGCCACGCAGATGGATCGTTGCCCTGTATATCTTTTATGGCTTTATTTACCGCTAGCCGTGGTGATGGGAAATAGCGTGATTGTCTTGCTATTTAGCTCCCATAACATCCTGCATGGTAGCGTGATTAGAAATTCCCGACTCATTCATATTATTAGTTTGTTAGGGCTAACCATGCTGTGGATGCCACCGACGTTGTGGAAAGTACTCCATAACCAAGAACATCATACTAAAACAAATTCATTAGGCGATCCCGATCGCAATTATTTATACAAGGAGCCTCAGACCTGGGGAAAATGGATTCAGAATCTATTTGTGCCTTCTGCTGAAGTCAATCCCATATTTTTAACAGTGGGAATGACTTCAGCATGGGCCGTCTGGAATTTTCGCAATCTCACCTCTGTGCTGTTATTTAATCGTCAATCGGTTAATTATGTTCCTGCCGCTTTTACCCTCAATGCCAAAAAGCGTCTAGCGGTAACAGGTGAACTGATTTTCATGTTAATGATTCATTTAACTATTTGTGCCTGTCTGCAATTTTCTCCCCTAAAACTTGTGCTTAGCTACTTTCTCCCCATGAGTATTGGTTATTCTGGAGTGATGTTTTATATTTATACAAATCACATGCTTTGCCGCATGACAAGCGTTAACGATCCGCTACTTAACAGTATTTCTCTGCGAGTTCCTAAACTATTTGACAAGTTGCATTTAAATTTTTCTTACCACACGGAACATCATATCTTTCCGGGAATAAACTCTGACTACTATCCAGCGGTTCAAGAGTTATTAAAAGTCCACTATCCTGACCGCATGAATTTAGTGAATGCTGGAGATGCTTGGCGCTTAATGATGCAAACTCCTCGACATTACAAAGATGAAAATACCTTTACAGATTGGTCAGGTAAAAAGATTGTTACTTGCCCTCTCAGTCAAAAAGTTTCTATAGAAGTCCTAAATAATTTGTGAAATCTCGGATACAGGCTGTTAACAGTTGACTCTGTACCCTTTAGCCCATAAGACTTCATGCAAAAGCGGATGTGGGCGCTTCATACGCTGCTGCTACTAATGATAGAGCAACGACTGGAGCAGTAACTGCTCTGAGAATACGACGACCAAGGGAAACTGATTTAAATCCGGCGTTGATCGCACACTCAACTTCTTTTTCGGTCCATCCTCCCTCAGGTCCAGTAGCAACTACAATTCTCCTTTGCTCTAGATCATTTATCAAAAATCCTTTGTCTTGCAAACAATTTTGTAAATGAGGAGAGTTACCGCGAGCAACACAAATATATTGCTCATTGTTTGCAAATGATGACAAATTATTACTAAAGGAAACTGGTTCTAAAATTGTCGGTACAAACGATCGCTCTGATTGTTCTGCTGCTTCTTGCGCTATTCGCCGCCAGCGTTCCACTTTCTGGGAACTGGGGTTGAGTAAAGTCCGTTCACTGATGACCGGAGCAATCATAGCTACTCCTAACTCCGTACAACAACGCACCACCTCATCAAAGCCATTACCTTTTGGCAAAGCTACCATCAGCGTAATGGATACAGGTAGCTCAGTTTGCACTTCGAGTAATTCTAAAACCTGTGCAAGAGTTCCTTCTAACTGCGCTAGCCACCATTTACCCAAGCCATCCATAGCAATAAAGCGATCGCCCTCCCGCAACCTCAACACACGCCCTAGATAATGTTGTTGTTCAGGTGTGAGCAAAATTTTTCCTTCTTGAAATTGGGAGAGTGCGATCGCGATTCTTTGCAATTGAGTCATGGGGAATGGGGAGTGGGGAGTGGGGAGTGGGGAATGGGGGAGTGGGGGGGGGGGGGGGGGGGGGTGGGGGGGTGGGGTCGGGGGGGGGGGGGGGCTGGGGGGTCGGGGGGGAGTGGGGAAGTGGGGGAGTGAGGAAATACTCTGATGGGGTGTTCGGGGAAGAGTGCCAATTCTATAATTTTTTCATTGTAAACCCATTCCCCATTCCCCATTCCCCACACCCCCCATGCCCCCATACCCCCCCCCCCCCCCCCCCCCCACCCCCCCCACCCCCCCCCTCTCCACACCCCCACTCCCCACTCCCCACTCCCCACTCTCCACTCCTTAGCTATTAATCGCCCCCCTAACTAAAATCACCGTACTTTCCACACCAGAGGCGATCGCTTCTGGAATATTGCCTTTAATAGCCTGTTGAAGCATTCCTTCACGAGAAGCCCCTAAAACCACAACATCGTAACCCTCAGTTTTTACCAGGTTAATGACTCCCTCGCAAACCGAATTTGCTTTGATTGGGCTAGCGACTACAGTGCTGCACAACTTGCGTTGACGCATAAGCTGGCGGATGGCTTGTTCTAAAACTCTCATGTCTGGTTCTAACTCAGACGGCTTGAAGACTTGAGTGAGGCGAATTTGTGGGTCATTACTCAAACTCACCAAAGCAGGTAACAGTTTAATTGCTACCCACCCATTGGGACCTCCAGCCATTGGGACAAGCCATCGGTTGCAAGAGTGAGGATAGCCTTGGTTTTTTACCTCAACAGCGAGTGAGGAGTTAGGAGTCAATGTGGGGACAGTTCCTAGCTTCACTAGCACCACCTCGCAGGTGGCTTGGTGAATTAAAGTATCCACAACATTGCCAAAAATACTTCCTGGGGTGGAAGTGTTACCCTTCCACCCCATTAAAATTAGGTCAATATGTCTTTCTTTGATGGTTTCCAGAATTGCCGGCGCCACATCATGAGCAACTCGGATTTGGGTATGGACGGGAATTTTCCACTTTTTACCCAAAAATTCTGCCTGTCGCAGTAAGCGACGACTTTTTGTCGTCCTAACTTGTGTTTGGGCCACAGAAGTGTGACGGGAGACGAGCATCACCTGCACACACTCTAATTCATAATGGCGATCGCGAGCAATAGCCGCTGCCATTTCTAATAGCCTCCCCGCTGTTTCGGGATTAGCTATTGGCACTAACAATCTACCTCTGCCGGTGCTTGGTGAACGTGTTTGATAAACCACATAGGAAGGTTCTGATTGCGGTTCAGTTTGCCTGTGTTCACAATTGAGATGTTCTGCTTCTGCCCGAATAATATCCGCACGGGTGATGATCCCGATTAATCTTCGCCCCTCTACCACTGGTAAACGACTGACTTTATAGCGATCCAGCAAATACAGCACAGTACTTAGATTATGGATAGGGGTGACTGTCATGGGATCACTTGTCATAAATTCCCGTAAGGGAGTGTTTTTTGGGAAGTTATGTTCCCGTGTTTTTAGTAAATCACTTTGGGTGATAATTCCTACTAGCTTGCTGTTCTCTACTACCGGAAAACCCCGATGATGCGAACGGGAAAACGTCTGTACCACTTCATCGAGAGTCATCTCTGCTTCTAAAGTTTCTACCCGTTGCTGCATCACGTCTTTTGCTGTTAAAGTTGTTAATATTCCCTCTACAGGAATCGGTTTTTCAATATTGATGCCATTTAACTGTAAAATTTTGTCATACAGTGACCCTGGCAGTATCATGTCGGCAATTAAGTACGATGTCACAGAGCCAATCATTAAAGGTAACACCAGATTGAACTCTGTAGTCATTTCAAACACAATCACAATTGCCGTGATTGGCACTTTGGAAACAGCGCTAAAAAATGCTCCCATTCCCACCAAAGCATAGGTACTAGGCGAACTTGCTCCCAAAATGTGGAACTCGCATACACCCACTAAATAGCCAAGAGTAGAACCTAAAATCAGACTCGGGGCGAATAACCCCCCAGGTGCGCCAGAACCAAAGGCAACCAGGGTGAGGATAAACTCAGCCACAAAGGCGGTAACTGCAAGAGTTGTATTAGCCGAACCTGCAATCACAAACTCTCTTAACCCAGTATTATCACGGAAAGAAACGGGTAGACAGGCAACCACAACACCAGAGATAAATCCAGCCAATGCTATCCGCAGAGGCAAACTTATCCGCAAAAATTGGTAAAATTTTATACTTTTTAATAACCCATGATTAAACAATGCAGCCAGCAATCCGGCTAAAATGCCCAAAAACAGGTAAAATGGAATTTCTGTAATTGAAAAGCTACTAGAGTAGGGATTCGATTGCAGATTAAGTTGCAGACTACCACCCCCTAACAGCCGCGAAACTACCCCACCGATAAACGAGGCGATGATGGCTGTTCCAAGGGTCATGCCCGATAAATCTTGAAGTAATTCCTCCACAATAAACAATACACCTGCAATTGGAGCATTGAAAGCCGCTGCCAAACCAGCACCAGCACCAGCTGCTATCATCTGTCGCCGATGATCTGGGGATGTGGGAACCAAGCGACTCATTCCCGCTGCTAAACTAGCCCCTACTTGGACAGTAGGACCTTGTCTTCCCAGAGTTATCCCTCCACCTAGGGCAACAATAGCACTGAGTAACTTCACAAAAGCTACGCGCCAAGATAATCTCATGGGCACATTGGCTAGAGTGGCTTTCACTTGAGGAATACCACCACCAGCAGCTTCTGGTGCTAACCTCTCTATCAGTAAGCCAGCCAGAAACCCAAAGCTACAACCAATTGCAGGTAGGACAATCCCCGCAGGCAGAAGGTGGGAAGTATGGACTCGCCATGTCCCTACCCATCCCGTTTCAAATTTGAGAACAACAGCAGATAAAGCAGCAACGACCCCGATAACAGAAGCTTCTGCGATCGCTAAACCTCTTCTTGGTTGCCACAATGCGCGAAAGCGCTGAGTAAGAAAAGGAGGCGACATAAAGATTTCAAATTGTAAACGGGACTGGGGACCGGGGACCGGGGACTGGGGACTGGGGACTGGGGACTGGGGACTGGGGACTGGGAAAGAAATTCTTACAAGTATTCGTTGGGGTTTGAATCCCAATCCCCAATGCCCAATCCCCAATCCCTAATCCCCAATCCCCAGTCACCAATCCCCAATCACCCTTAATTGTTTCTTCCTGTGACGGATAGTCCGTCCACAATCAGAGAGGGAGTGTAGCAAGAACCATTCCAGTCAGCATCGCCACCCAGTTTAACCAATTGTTTGAGAGATGTGTAGACATTTCCAGCAACCATCGTATCCTTAACACGCCCAATGACCTGACCATTTTGAACGTGGTAGCCTAATTCAACATTGATAGAAAAGTCGCCGGAAATGCCATTACCTCCGCCCAACATTTGATCTACAACCAAGCCCTCATCCAGTGCTTGAATCAAGTTTTGTAGCGTTCCCGATCCTGGGTGAATCAGGAAATTAAACAAACCAGGGGTGGGATAACTGCCTAAACTAGGGCGAAAGCCGTTACCAGAGGAGGGGATGTTCAACTGGCTTCCAGTGGTGCGATCGCAGTAGAAATGCTGCAAAACCCCGTCTTGGATAAATACTAAAACCTGGGTCGGGGTGCCTTCATCATCGAATGGGCAGCTGTAAGGTCCGGCTTGCGGGTCTTGGTAGACGGTAAGGATAGGTGAAATTACTGATGTACCAAGGCGTTCTGCCCAAGGAGAAGAGAGTTCCAGCACTCGCTTGCTATTCAAAGCTGCTTGGACAGTACCCCAAAGCATATCAGCAGCTTTAGAAGTGAACAGAACCGGAACGCGACCGACGGGGGGCGGGACATTTTCTTTTGCCCAATCCAACCGTTGTAAAATTTGTTGCGCGACTTTTTCCGGTTGGAGGTAATTTCGTTCAATTTGACCATCAGAAACGCTCAAAAAATCGTCGCCCCTGATCCATTCTGCCGAGATATAGCAGCTAAGGGTAGTGTCAGTGTAGTAGCAATCTAAACCTTTGCTGTTCACAAGTCTGGTTGTTTCAACATCACATTCCCAGTCAGCGGTACAGACAACATCTGGGTAGACTTGGCGGATGAGAGCGATCGCTTGTTTCCCCCATTCAACCAACTTTTCTGGTTGTACATCTGACCCCAAATTTGGGTAGAAAGGCTTAGAGTCACTATTTAATTCCACCACTTCGGGTTGATTAAGTTGACTTAGGACTAAAGCACGTTCCACCATTGCTTGGGGTTCCACAGGACCATAAGCAACCATGAGTCCAGGACGGCTGTTACGCCACAGCCGCAGTGCTGTACCTTCAGATTGACTAGTTTCTAACTGCTTGAGTCGATTGGCTTCAAAAAACACTGGTCGAGACAGCGATCGCGACTGATACACTTCTGCTGCTTCAGCTCCAGATTTGATAGCTAGTTCCAGCAGTTGTTCTACTAGTAGATCTTTTTGTAAATTTTCCGACCCCATGACGATCAATAAATTTTAGATTTCGGTTTCGTTTCTAGTGCGGGCAATTGCTGAATCATCCCTCTAGCCCAATACGTTTAGTTAAGAAAGTTATCAGTTGACGCAAGCAGTTCTTGAGAAAGAATTATTGCTCAATAACTCTTTAACTCTTTAACTCTTTTTCCTCCCCTACCTCCCCTACCTCCCCTACCTCCCCTACCTCCCCTACCTCCCCTACC
Source organism: Stigonema ocellatum SAG 48.90 = DSM 106950 (assembly GCA_016903675.1). Lineage (GTDB taxonomy): Bacteria > Cyanobacteriota > Cyanobacteriia > Cyanobacteriales > Nostocaceae > Stigonema > Stigonema ocellatum. The sequence goes on from JADQBA010000036.1 coordinate 49,285, forward strand.
TCCCCCACTCCCCCACTCCCCCACTCCCCACTCCCCACTCCCCACTCCCCACTCCCCTCCTCCCAATTTTCAAAACAGATTAACCTCTTGCAACAGCCAAAACCCTGCAAAAGATTCCGCTTTAGCATCGGACTGCACCCCGATAAAATGCACTCCATTAGCTTTTTGCTTTGCTTCTTCAAAGCCTTTGGCTTCAGCCAGAGTTTGGGGGTTTTTGATATTAGCCAAAATCCAGCTTTCTGTAGCACCAGTTTCTAGAAGCAATCTCGAGGCTTCAGTGTGTTCAAATTTCAACCAAGCCAACTCCAAACCAGACATCCAGCCGGCTAAAGGCAAAGCTCTGGGTGAGAAAATCAAAACACCAGGAATGCGGGTTTGGGGAGAAAGTTGCGCCATTTCTAGAGGAAAAGCTTCGCCAAAGCCAATTTCCCACTCGTGCATTTGGGCAAACTCTGTTGCTTGCAAGGTAACAAATGCCCACTGCTGTCCTTCCAATGCATCTGGTAAGCGTTGCGGTAAAGGGTTCTCTAAGCGCACCGACGGGCTAGTCCCTGCTTGATAGCCAGGTTCGTTTGGATACACTTCTTCCATCCGCTGTTGTAGCCATTGGTTAAGCACCAAAGTGCGGCGGCTAGGCTGGGCGGTAATACCCAAGTCTTTGCAGGCTTTGGTAATCATGTTGCTCATCTGGCGGCGGAAAAAGCGGATTCTTTTTGGTGCTTCAGTGGCTTTGCTGATTGCTTCTTCTAGTGCTGTACGCAACCACACCGAATTTACCTGCGTACTAGGACAATAGTGAGCATAGCGAAACAAAGAATCAATTTTTGTGCGCGTCTCTAAAGGACTTTCGCACACCAAGACTTCCCAAACTTTTTTCTGATTTTCGTCCAGTACAGGACGAGAGTAAAAATCTAGTTCCCAAATACTGCCCATTTTGTGCCGTGAAAATCTCGCGACTTTACATTTTCGTTATATCCTCATCATACGGGGGTAAGGGCAGCGTCGCTCAAAAACTGTTGACTGTTGACTGTTGACTGTTGACTGTTAACAGCCACAACTGATATTTTTCACAACTCAAATAGGATTGCTATAAAATGGTTCTAATTTGAAAGCTTGACTCATACGAACTATGACAATGCATCCTGCACTGCAACGTGCATTTACCAACTGCCAAGCCCTCAAGGTTATTAGTGGCTTGAATAACTTTGATGCCTCTAGCGTGGCAGCAATTATCAAAGCCGCCGACTTGGGCGGTGCTACTTTTGTTGATATTGCTGCTGATCCAGCTTTAGTCCAGTTGGCAAAGACATTGACAAATATGCCAATCTGTGTATCAGCAGTTGAACCAGAGAAATTTGTGGCATCTGTCGCCGCTGGAGCAGATTTAATTGAAATTGGTAACTTCGATTCCTTCTATGCCCAAGGACGTAGATTTGAGGCAGATGAAGTTTTAGCCCTGACTCACCAAATCCGCGCTCTCCTCCCTGATATCACCCTGTGTGTCACTGTTCCCCACATTCTCCAGCTAGATCAACAGGCACATCTGGCAGAGGAACTGGTGAAAGCTGGTGCAGAAATTATTCAAACTGAAGGCGGTACAAGTAGCCATCCGACTCACTCTGGAGTCTTGGGAGTCATTGAAAAAGCCACTCCCACCTTAGCAGCAGCTTACGAAATTTCCCGTGCGGTGTCAGTACCAGTACTGTGTGCTTCGGGTATTTCTAGCGTCACAGCACCCCTTGCTATTGCTGCTGGTGCTGCTGGTGTTGGTGTTGGTTCTGCCATCAACCAACTTAATAGCGAAGTCGCAATGATTGCTGCTGTGCGTAGTTTAGTGGAAGCATTAGGAACTGGAAATAAAGTAGGGAGTAGGGAGTAGGGAGTAGGGAGTGGGGAGTAGGGAGTAGGGAGTAGGGAGTAGGGAGTAGGGAGTCATGAATTCACCCCACACCCCCACTCCCCCACTCCCCCACACCCCTACACCCCTACACCCCTACACCCCTACACCCCTACACCCCTACACCCCTCTCGATTGTTGTAGTTAATCAACTCGAAGGCGTGGGAAACTAACATTTCTCGGACTCGCGGACTTAGCAGGGCGTCGAGTTCTAACTGACCAGCACCTTGTGGTCCATTCCTTGCTTCTTTTGCGATCGCAATGGCTGGATGAGCATAAATTTCAACCATGTTGGCTTGGATCTGGGGAATCAGACCGAGTAAATAAGCTTCACTCATACGTCCACTTTGAAGCCAGCCATAGACGCGTTCAGGGGAGATAATGCCTTTTGATTTCAGCAAGCGCTCTCCGTACCAACGTAGCCCAGACATAACAGTATACCAAATCATCTTGTTCCGGCGATCGCTACTATCGATAGCAAGAGTCATCCTCAATTCTTCATACGGAAGCCGGATCACCTTGATATTAAATTCATCAGCAAGGTCAACCAAGGTGTGCATCACCACTGGGTTCAAGTGCATGTGTCTATGACCGTCAACATGAGACAGTTGCAGCCCAGTGGAGCGAAACTTTTCAAGCTGAGCGCGGATTTCCACACGTAGTTCCCGACGTGCATCCCTACTCAAATGATAGTATACTCCAGCTTGGTTATCCTTGTCAGAAAAGTTTCCATTCGAGTCTACCAAGTGTGGGATCAAAGAGGGAGGAAGTACCGCCTTACCGCTAGCCAAAACCAAGTGCAGCCCAACTCCTAGCTTTGGGTGACCATGGGCGAGACTGACCGCCTCATCAAACGCCTGACCTGTCACCATTAAACTAGTACTCGTCAGCACTCCCTCCTCATGGGCTTCAATAATCCCTCGATTGACACCACAAGAGAATCCAAAATCATCTCCATTGATAATCACGAACCGACGGCGTGACTGAGGAAGTACAGATTTATCTGCGTCCATCTGCGTCCATCTGCGGTTTTTTAACTTTATTAATTAATATTACACCTTCATCTTCACACCACAGATGTAAAATTTCACCCCACAGATGAGTTACTCCCATGACCATCCTATGATATTTTTCACCTTATATGGCTATTCAGTAGATAATACCTACTATGATTAACGCTTTACAGTTCATCCTGCTTATCCTCATTGCAGGATCTGTAGTTTATTACAGTTGGTGTGCGATCGCCACTGCTGAGTTCTTCAAAAATTCCAAACAGGAATTGGGTGCAAGCGTTGAGCCAGTGTCGGTACTCATACCGGTTTGCGGTGTAGATGATGATTCTAGACGAAACTGGGAGAGCTTCTGCCAGCAAGACTATGAAAACTACGAAGTCTTGTTTGGCGTCATGAACCCCAAAGACCCTGCCGTTCCCATCCTAGAACAAGTGGTGGCAAAATATCCACATCGCGCTAGGCTGATCTTCTGCTTAGAGGTACGTGGTCTTAACCATCAGGTCAGCAATTTCATGCATCTACTTGAGGCTGCACAGCACCAACTCGTCATCTTCACCGATAGCGATATATACGTCCAACCGCACTACCTACGTACAGTGACAGCGCCCCTAGTAGATCCTTCTATTGGTCTGGTTACGTGCGGTTACGTTGCCCACGCGCCAGAGTTTCTCGTTCCGGCGATCGCCTCTTTAGGAAGATGCACAGAAAACATACCAAGTGTGCTGCTAGCTCGCAGTTTATCTGGCGGTAATCTGTGGTTTGCTTTTGGTGCAACAATGGCTACCCACAAATCTATACTAGCACAAGCCGGTGGATTAAAAAGCATTGTCAACCGCATCGGCTCAGATTACCACATCGGCAATATGGTGATAAATGCTGGCTATCGGATTGAACTGTCGCCATATCTCACCGAAACCGACGGTGGACGCCAGACCTTGCGACAACTCTTCCTAAGGGAGTTGCGCTGGGCTAGAACTATTCGTTACGTTGAAGGTCCCTTGTACTACGGCAATATCTTTACTTATGGCACAGTCTATTGTATCCCTTTACTCCTGCTTTCAGGTGCTCATCCTTGGGCAGTAATTATATCCTCTGCAACTCTAATCATCAGAATCATCCAAGCGCTAGTAGCTATTTACACCATGAACTGCCCCAAACTGGCTCCCTGGCTCTGGGCACTACCACTCCGTGATGTGTTGAGTTTTATCATTTTTATCGGAGGAGCCTTTGGCAAGACCGTCTACTGGCGTGGCAGACACCTCCAGGTTGGGGTCGGCGGGACACTGACGGAGCAAGATTCCATCAGGGTGTAGAAGATTGACAAATAAACTCATAATGAGTACGCTTTATTCAGAAGCCCTGATAGTTCGTAGTAGCGCTTTAGCGCAAAAAGCCGCGATTTGATGCGCTAAAGCGCTACTACGAGCTAAGAAATTACATAAGGAGAACAGACAGATGTTAACTAATCGAGAGGGACAAAGAGTTCCCAACGTGACCTTCCATACCCGCCAGAATGAGCAGTGGGTGGATATCACAACTGATGAGCTATTTGCAGGCAAGACCGTGGTTGTCTTCTCATTACCAGGAGCTTTTACTCCCACATGTTCATCAACCCATGTCCCTGGTTATAATGAGTTGGCGAAGGTGTTTAAAGATAATGGCGTAGATGACATTGTTTGCATTTCCGTGAACGATGCCTTTGTGATGAACGAATGGGCAAAGGACCAACAGGCAGAGAATATCAGACTGATTCCTGATGGCAATGGTGAGTTCACCGAAGGGATGGGACTGCTGGTGGATAAAGCAGATTTGGGGTTTGGGAAGCGGTCTTGGCGCTATTCTATGCTGGTGATAGATCGTGTGATTCAGAAGATGTTTATTGAGCCAGAAGAACCTGGAGACCCCTTTAAGGTATCGGATGCAGATACTATGCTTCGCTACATTAATCCCGATGCCGCAAAACCCAACTGCGTTTCCCTATTTGCGAAAGTTGGTTGCCCATTCTGTGCCCGTGCCAAGGCTATGCTGAAGGAGCATGGCTTGGATTATCAAGAAATTATTGTCGGTAGGGATGCGACAACTCACTCTCTTAAGGCGGTTACAGGAGCAACTACAGTTCCACAAGTCTTTATCGATGGTAAGTTAATTGGTGGTTCAGAGGCGCTAGCTGCTTATTTGGGTAGCAAGTAGGGTGCGTTAGCGACAGCGTAACGCACCAAAGCCTTAATGATGGTGCGTTACTGCTTCTTCGTGTTCTTCGCGTCTTCGTGGTTCAAAAAGATTTTTAAACCACGAAGACACGAAGAACACGTTCGCGCAGCGTCTCCCCTTGGGAGAAGGTTAAATGACGAAAATTCACAAGAGCAGGATAACGGACTCTACACATTAATGAGAGTGTGGACTGTAGGTAGAAAGACTTTTTATAACAAAACGAGCTTCATAAAAATATAAATGTAATAATAGAAATAATACAATTTTATAGAGGGAAACCCCATCGGGGTGTCTAAAAGTAGGGCAGTAGGTCGGAAGAATTGCAACTGGAATTTAATATCTCGAATAAAAACGGACTGGTTCAAGGAATTGGTCACGAAGCTGGTAAATATCACAGTAAGGATGGGTACTCGTATGCAACCTAAGAAATTAGGCATGGTTCAACTATCCGTCTCGTTGTCTCGGCTAAAGCAAAAAGATCCTCAGGGGATTCCTGGAGGTTTTAGATGAATTCTAACGAGTCTTCTGAGCCATCTCCATCGGAGTCCACTGTTGATGATCTGTCGGGACGGGAACAGTCGGAAAAAAGCAATGCATTATTTCCAATTGTGGGGATTGCTGCTTCTGCGGGGGGATTGGAGGCGTTCACGCAGTTACTAAGGCATTTACCGATAGATACTGGGATGGCATTTGTGCTGATTCAGCACTTGGACCCCAATCATAAGAGTCTGCTGACTGAGATTCTGGCGAAGACGACTCAGATGCCCGTGAGTCAAGTAACCGATGGCATGGTGGTAAAACAGAACCAGGTCTACATCATTCCGCCAAACACGAAGATGACCCTTGCTGAAGGGGCGCTACAACTTGTACCCCGTGAGAAGATTGAGGGGAAATACATGCCTGGCGATGCGTTTTTTGCTTCGTTGGCGGCATATCTGGGTAGCAAAGCGATCGCTGTGGTTCTATCTGGAAGCGATGGAGACGGGTCACTGGGATTGGAAGCCATCAGGGCTGCTGGCGGCATTACCTTTGCCCAGTGTGAAGCATCGGCAAAATTTAGTAGTATGCCGAACACCGCTGTTGCTACGGGTCTAGTGGACTTCATCTTACCCCCAGAAAAAATTGCTGAGGAACTGGCTCATATCAGTCGCCATCCGAACGTGACCCGTCCGATGGTAAAAACGGTTGAGATTCTCCCAGATAATGAGGATGCCCTCCCCACAATCTTTACTTTGCTGCGCACGAGCACTGGGGTTGACTTCACCAACTACAAACAAACCACCCTCAAGCGGCGGATTGATCGGCGGATGGTGCTGTATAAGCTGCAACGGCTGGAGGATTACGTCCAGTATCTCGAAAACAATCCGGCTGAAGTACACGCGTTGTACCAGGAGATTCTCATCAGTGTTACCAGTTTTTTCCGTGACCCGGAAGCTTATGAAGCCTTAAAGGAGCGAGTATTTCCAATTATCACAAAGGGTAAGTCAGTTGAGTCATCTATTCGGATCTGGGTGCCGGGATGTGCAACTGGTGAGGAGGTTTACTCAATTGCCATGTGCTTGCTGGAGTTTTTGGACGATGTGAGTCCCAAGCCTGTTATCCAAATTTTTGCTACGGACATTAACGAGAAGGCGATCGAAAAAGCCCGCGCAGGCATCTATCAGCAGAACCAGATGGTTGATGTCTCACAAGAACGGCTCAGACGCTTCTTTATCCAAGTGGAAAGGGGCTATCAGATCAGCAAGTCGATTCGCGAACGGTGTGTCTTCGCTAGACAAAACTTGATTGGGGATCCGCCATTTTCCAATCTGGATCTGATTAGTTGTCGCAATGTGCTGATTTATTTGGAATCGGTTTTGCACAAGCAGGTGATGCCAATTTTCCATTACAGTCTCAAGCCCACAGGGTTTCTGATGTTAGGGACCTCAGAGAGTGCGGGAGAATTGTCGGACTTGTTTATTTTAGTGGATAGAAAGAACAAAATTTATTCAAAAAAGTTGGTAAAACCTCGCCTCAACTTTGACTTTGCCACCAGCAAGTATCCCATAGCGAAAGTAGACCCTGACAAGCGCATGAATCAGGAGACTGGGGATGTTGTTGACTTACAGACATGGGCTGACCGCATCGTCTTAAATCGCTATGCCCCAGTTGGCGTCCTGATCAGCGACGATATGGAGATTCTGCAATTCCGGGGAGAAACCAGTCCCTATTTGAAACCAGCCCCAGGTCAGCCCAGCTTCAACCTGCTCAAAATGGCACGACTCGGCTTGCGGGAAGAGTTGCGTACCGCGATTCATCATGCGAAAAGGCAGGATGTTTCAGTGAGAAAGGAAAATTTACACATCGAAGGAAGCAATCCGCCTCAATCTGTCAATATTGAGGTGATTCCGTTCAAGGCTCCAAAAGCAGAAGATCGCTACTTTCTTGTCTTATTTGAGAATGTACCTGAAAGAGCAAATCAACCTGACCCAGTCAGACCGGGAAGTGGGGAACTCTTAGGCGATCTGGAAATACTCCGGCTAAAACAGCAACTAAAAGCCGTTGAGCAGGAGCTTGCTGCCACTCAAGAGTATTTGGAAGCGGTTATTGACGAGCAGTCAACCACGACTCAAGACCTGAAACTGGCTAATGAAGAAATCCTCTCGAGCAACGAGGAACTGCAAAGCACTAATGAAGAGTTGCAAACAGCGAAAGAAGAGGTTCAAGCAAGTAACGAAGAACTTAACACAACTAACGAAGAATTGCACAGTCGGAATCTCGAATTACACCAGGTCAATAACGATCTCTTGAATGTGCTTAGCAGTGTCAATATTCCCATTCTAATTGTGGCAAGTGATTTGCGTATTCGCCGCTTCACTCCTACCGCACAGCGGATACTGAATCTGATTCCGACGGATGTGGGGCGACCATTCAGCGATATCCGCTCCACTCTTGACGTTCCCAATTTAGAGTCATTGCTCCTAGAGGTGATAGACACCCTTAATGTCAAAGAACTGGAGGTGCAAGACCAGGCTCAGGTTTGGTATAATCTCCGCATCCGACCCTACAGAACCACGGAAAATCAAATTGATGGCGCGGTGATGGTATTGGTGGATATTGATGCCCTCAAGCGAAGTGCCAAGGAGCTTGAAGAAGCCCGTGATTATGCTGAAGCCATGGTGGAGACTGTACGATCACCTTTAGTTGTTCTTAATTCTAGCTTACAAGTTATCACAGCCAATCAGGCTTTTTATCAAACCTTCCAAGTAACCCCTGCACAGACAGAACAGCACCTGATCTTTGAGTTAGGAAACGGTCAGTGGAACATTCCCGAACTAATCTCTCTCCTCGAACAAATTCTTCCCCACAACATTCACCTTCAAGATTTTGAAGTGGAACACGTCTTCGAGAAAATTGGGCGCAGAACCATGCTGCTCAATGCTCGGAAAATCTTTCTTCAAGGCAATGACCACACCATTCTGCTGGCGATGGAAGATATCACCCAGCGGAAGCAGTTTGAGGCAGAACGTGCTCAGCTATTGGCTCAGGAACAGTCAGCTCGCCAGGAAGCTGAGGCATCTAACCGAGCAAAGGATGAGTTTTTATCCATTCTCTCACATGAACTCCGCAACCCGCTCAGTGCCATGGTGGGATGGTCTCAGTTGCTGCGATCGCGCACCCTTGACGCAGCCACAATCAATCGTGCACTTGAAGTCATCGAGCGCAGCGCTAGGGCACAAACTCAACTGATTGAGGAACTCCTGGACGTCTCACGCATTACCACGGGCAAACTCCATCTAAATACCCGTCTGATTCATCTCGTCCCTATCATTGACGCAGCGATCGAGGTGGTCCGTTTGTCAGCAGAGGCGAAAAATATTCAGATTCAATCCCGCTACTCACCTGACATTGGAAAGGTACTGGGTGATATGGTTCGCTTGCAGCAAGTCATGTGGAATTTGCTTTCTAATGCTATCAAATTTACCCCAGTTGGGGGACGGGTAGAAGTCACACTGAAGTCCGTTGATTCCCAAGCCGAAATTCGAGTGAGCGACACCGGTCACGGTATCCCTACTGACTTTCTCCCTTATGTTTTTGACCGCTTTCGTCAGGCTAACACCACCAAAACTCGTACCAATAATGGTCTTGGACTGGGACTGAGCATTGTCCGTCATTTGGTGGAACTTCACGGCGGTACGGTTCATGCAGAAAGTCCAGGTGAGGGACAAGGAGCGACGTTTACCGTCAGGCTACCACTGCCGACGAGCAGGGAAGATGTTGAGCAGGAAAAGGACAGGGGGAGAGGGGGAGGGGGGGACACTCTGAGTGTTCCGTCTTCAAAAACCGCGTTGCCCAGTGTCACACCCTCCCCGTCATCTCCCACCGCCCCTCTATCTATGCTGGAGGGCTTGCACGTACTCGTTGTGGATGACGAAGCGGATACCCGTGAGTTACTCATGACCATGCTGAAACAGTATGGATCTGAAGTGACGGTGACGGCATCTGCTGACGAAGCGCTTTCAGTACTCACCACGAACCCTGGAATGTATGATGTACTCTTGTCTGATATCGGTATGCCAGACCAGGACGGCTATGCCCTAATCCGGCAGGTGCGATCGCTTGGTGCTGAGGCTGGAGGACAAATTCCAGCGGCAGCACTGACGGCTTATGTCAGGGTGGAAGAGCAGCAAGAGGCTCTTTCGGCAGGTTTCCAAATGCACATCGCTAAACCTGTCGAGCCTGATCAACTGGCATTCATGGTTGCGAATTTAGCTGGACGAGCTAGAATTGGTTGAGAGTGGTAGAGACGCGATTAATCCCTGTAGAGACGCGATTAATCGCGTCTCTACCATGTGAGAGGTGTCTATTAAGCAGACACCAAACGTCGTAAAGATTCAGCGCGGCGCTTAGCAGTAGCGTTTTTCGGATCGTGTTTGAGTGCTTCAGAGTAAGTGTCCAATGCCTGAGCAGTTAACTTTTTGCGCTCATAGGCATGAGCAAGATTGTTCAATGCTATCACATAGTCGGGTTTGTTTTTGATTGCTTCTTTGTACTGACGAATTGCTAAGTCGTACTGTTCTTGAGAAAAGTAAGCATAGCCCAACCCATTGTAAATGGGAGCAACATTTTCTTCTTTCTCTTCCTCAGCAGCTTTGATGGCTTTTTGAAATAGGCTAATAGCTTGGGAATATAATTTTTTCTCTAAATAAATACTTGCCAATTCGTAGTTTTCTTGCGTTGTCCCCTTTTCTTTATTCAGTTTCTTCCGCAGTCTTGAGAAGGCGCTTTCAAGCTTCCGAGTTTTCAATATTTGCCGAAAAATGCTGACTACCGTAAATAAGAGCACAACCACGAAAATTGACAGATAAAAAACCGCTAAATTGTTATCCATTGCCACTCCTAACTCCTAACTCCTAACTCCTAACTCCCCACTCCCCACTCCCCACTCCCCACTCCCCACTCCCCACTCCTAACTCCCCACTCCCCACTCCCCACTCCCCACTCCCCACTCCCCACTCCCCACTCCCCACTCCCCACTCCCCACTCCCCACTCCCCACTCCCCACTCCTTTAAACCCCAATAGGTAGCGCGTTGTTTGAGCCAACCTTCAGCTATATAATGAGAGATGGCTTCATTCACTCGTTGTCGCAACTTATCGTACTGCAATCCCTTGGGCATGACTACAGATAAGGGTTCCGTTGATAGCTTTGTTGGTAATATTTTATATTGCGGATATTCTTGTATCCAACCGCTGAGGAGGCTAATATCAGCAGCAAAAGCTGTGACTGCATTGCTTTCTGTTAGCGATCGCCCTTCTTCATAAGAATCAACTCCCACTAACTCGGCATGTGGCAAATAATACCGTACTGTTGCAATGGTACTAGAGTTTTTGAGAACAGCTATTTTGCGCTTTGTCAAGTCACTCAGCTTTTGGACTGAAGGATCTTTTGTGACTAATGCAGTACCATCAAAGTAGTAAGGGACACTGAAACTAACTAAGCGTTCCCGTGAGGAGGTTGCTGTCACCCTCGCTATGGTGAGGTCAACTTTATGGTCTAAAACGAGAGATAGGCGATCGCGATTTGCGACAGGTTGCAACTTTACAGCATTTTGTTTATTCAGCAAGTCAACTGCTAACGCTTTTGCTAAATCTATTTCAAAACCTTGTAAATTGCCGTTTACATCTCTAAATCCCAGTGGACGCAAGTTATCTTTGACAGCAACATTCAAATATCCCCGCTGCTGAATTTTTGCCATATCAGCACCCGATGCCGATAACTGTGTATAAAGGAGAACACAGCATAAACCCAAAACAAGAATCATGAATGATGAACCATGAACAATAAGTAATGACACCCTCCCCAACTTAATCTTCATAATTCATAATTCATAATTCATAATTTTATCGTTTAGCAAGGCTAGCCAATTCAGCGACTTTGCCAAAACTTCCAGGATCGAGGACTGCCATTTGCGCCAACATCTTGCGATTAAGTAGGATATTAGCTTTTTTCAGATTACCGATCAACTGACTATAACTCATGCCGTGTTGGCGTGCAGCAGCGTTGATGCGGGTGATCCAGAGGCGACGGAAATCGCGTTTGCGCTTTTTGCGATCGCGGTAGGCACTTCGCAGCGCCTTCATCACTTGTTGATTGGCGGTTCTAAACAGAGTTGAGTGGGAACCGCGAAAACCTTTAGCTAGTTTGAGAATTTTATTGCGGCGTTTACGAGCTACGTTACCGCGTTTTACCCGAGTCATAACTTAAATTCCTGAAGTACTTACAAGTAGGGAAGCATTAAGCGTACATTTTCTTCATCGCGTTCGTTCACGACTGCCATGTTTGACATTTTACGCTTTTTATTAGAAGTCTTGTGTTCTAGAAGGTGATTTTTGCCAGCTTTGCGACGCATGATTTTACCGCTACCTGTGGCGCGGAATCTTTTCGCTGCTGCTTTACGAGTTTTGAGTTTAGGCATGGGTTGGCTTTCAAACGACACAATCCAATATGATACTACATCTTTTGGTTCTCAGGGTGCAGGGGTGTAGGACCAAGTAGCCACAACTCGAAAGCCACAAATCCTGAGTCCACCATCGGATTCGTTCCAGCTGCGACTCGCACTACGGCAAAGTACAGGATTGAAACTCCAAGAACCACCGCGAAGTACTCGGCGATTATTATCACCGCCAAGTTCCCAAACTGTGCCATTTCTTGGTGCGCCATCGTAATTTTTGTGCCAAGGGTCAGCACACCATTCCCACACTAGCCCGTGCATATCATACAATCCAAAGGCATTGGCAAGCTGAAAACTGCCTACAGGTGTGGTTTCTTTACGATATTTGCCTCTTGGTTCACTAGAGTAATTATCGCTTCCACTACAGTTTGCCATGTCAGTGGTAATTGTTGCGCCAAAATGGAATGGTGTAGTAGTTCCAGCGCGACAAGCATATTCCCATTCCGCTTCGCTGGGTAAACGATAATTTCGTCCAGTTTTTTGTGACAGCCTTGCGCAAAATTCTACAGCTTCGTGCCACGATATATTTTCAACTGGTCGATTTATGCCTTTGAATTTGGATGGATTGGGATTCAGGGATTGTTTAACTGTGGGTAAAGCTGCTACAGACCTCCACTGTGTTTGAGTTATGGGAAATTTACCCATAAAAAAAGGTTTGACTATGACTTTGTGTTGTGGACGTTCATCAGCATCCCCTTCATTGTCTGATGAACCCATCATAAAAGTACCACCAGGAATTCCCACCATTTCCAGACTGATTCCGTTACCCAAATCTTCTGCATAAAACTGTGCAGTCCTAATGTTACGGCTAATTTCTTGACCTCCCGCATCTACTGTCAGTACCTCAAATTCAAAGGAGTGTAAGGCGGGAAATGCTGATGTTATTTTTTCCGGTTGAGTTGGTAATTTGTCTTGGTGACCCAAAGGTGGTTGTGCAATTGCGATTTTTTGAAGATTTAGGTCTTTGAGAACTTCTACTGCTGATTGATACCTGTCCTTCGGCAAATGTTTCAGCAACTTATCCAGAATTTGTCCCAATTCGTCGCTAATGCGAACACCTTTTTCCAGTAAATACTCTCGCCATAACCATTGACCGCTCATTGCATCATAAATACAGTCATGAATCTGTCCAGAAGAATCTCGTCTAGGCAAACATTGAGTTAAAAGACGTACACAAGTTACACCCAAAGAGTATAAATCACTGGCTTGATAGGCAAATCCCGCCATTTGCTCAGTTGGTGCATAACCAATTGTATAAATGACTGTAGCAAGTCTTGCTAAACTGGTTTGTGTTATCTGCTTAGCACCCCCAAAGTCAATTAATACAAGTTTGTTATCTTTTTGGCGACGAATGATATTTTCTGGTTTGATATCCCGATGGATAACGTTATGGGAGTGAATGAAGTCGAGAACCGGCAATAAATCAGCCAAAAGTTCCCAAATTTTTTGTTCACTAAAAGGTTGCTGTTGAAGTTCTCTTAACAGAGTTTGCCCTTGAATAAATTCTTGCACCAGGGTCAAGCACGAACCTTGTTCAAAGTAAGCAAGTAATCTGGGAATTGAAGAGTGATTCTCTCCGAGATCATACAACCGAAAAGCTTCTTCCTTGAACAATTGAGCCGCTTTAATCCGTTCGGAAGTTCCCCGAACTTGCGGAAAAAATTGTTTGATGACGCAAGGTGCATCTAATCTATCTACGTCTTCTGCAGCATAAGTTCTACTAAACCCGCCCTCGCCTAATAAACTCAATACGCGGAAGCGGTTTCTCAGAAGGTTGCCAAAGTTGCTTTCTCCGCAACTAATGCAAAATCTATTGCCGTCAGAGTTGAAGGGATTTGAGCAATTGGGATTTTGGCATATTTGCATCATGACAACTATATCGCACCTTATCCAAAGTTTACTCCATAAGCGCGAATAAAAAACAGTTGTTGTTTGTTAGTTGTTGGTTGTTGATTGGAAAGATAACAACTAACACCACAACATTGACGAATACAGATGAAAAAATTGGCGTTGCTGAATACAGGTATGAATTGCCCTCATCCCCATCCCGAATCCCAACTTTCTACAAGGGAGATAAATTCTTTCCCCTCTCCCAACAGGGAGAGGGTTAGGGTGAGGGTCAATGGTTCGGCAATATTCGACAATCATTCCTCAACTCAGTAACGCCAAAAAATTTAACTTTGCTGAATTTGGGTATGAATCGTTCTTTGTACCTTTGCGACGATCGCGTGAGCAATTCAAACAGTCAATCAGCAACGCCAAAAATTGGATGTATTTGTTTATCTGTTCTACGAAGTTTATAAATATGAATATATATGAGCGCACGGATTTCCATTATAATAAAACCATATCCCGAAGCCATTGATTTTGTCAAGCGTATATTTGTACCATTTATCTAGGCTGTTGACCCCGATAGTACTTCACCATATGTAATTTGCCGCCCATGGTACCGCAACCATAATTTTGGTCATCCCCCTCATCCCCCTCATCCCCCTCATCCCCCTCATCCCCCTCATCCCTTGTCGAACATTAGGACGCTTTATCCTGTCCGGAAGCGCGAATTAATTCAGCCACAAAGGCGACGATAGCAGATCCTAAAATCAAGATGACGCTGAGAGCATTAATATCTGGTTTGACCCCTGTTCTGATGCGGCTAAAGATTTCCATTGGCAGAGTGTTGAAACCGCTACCAGCTGTGAAACTGGCAATCAGAAAGTCATCCAAGCTGAGGACAAAGGCTAGCAGACAACCTGCTATAATACCAGGCATCAACTGAGGCAGCAATACTTTGATAAAGGCTTGCACTGGTGTTGCGCCTAAATCTAGTGCTGCTTCTTCTAAATGGGGATCTAAGTTGGTGAGTCGAGAAGACACAACAAGACCAACGTAGGCAACACAGAATACCACGTGTGCCGCCACTATTGTCCACAAACTGAGGGGAATGGCAAACGCCGCCAGAAAAACTAGGGTAGCTACGGCGATCGCAATGTCGGGAATAATCAACGGCAGGTAGGAAATACCTTGATATAATATCTTACCGGGAAATTGATAACGTGCTAACCCTACCGCCATCAAAGTTCCCAACACTGCTGAAACAGCTACTGCACAACCAGCAACTATCAAACTGTTTTGCAACGAAGACAAAATGCGTTCATCTGTGAACAATTTACCATACCAATCCCAGGTGAACCCTTGCCAATTTGCACTGTAGGGTGACTGGTTGAAGCTATAAAAAGCAAGTACCAGTATGGGCAAGTACATAAAAACAAACATCACAAGTGAGAAAACCCCTTGCCATACGACACGCAGTGGATGACGCAAAATCAATGGTTATATCTCCTTATGCTTAAAAAAATACTCTAGAGCCACTCAAAAACTATACTCTAAGTACTTTAACTTAATTTTAGTAGAGATTGTTGGTTGTGGATTCTTCTTTGATGTTTGATGCGAACCTAGTACTTTGTCAAGCTTGTTTTGCTCATTGTAGTAAGCACTAAAGTGCTTAGAAAATAAGGACTAAAGTCCTTACTACGAACTTACTTACCCATCAATTATAACTTGACACACTACTAGCATGTTAAAAGATATCTATAGCACAATACGGTTCAGTGTAAGTGCTGAGGTCATAGAAACCCGATTGTAGGGGCGTATTGCAATACGCCCCTACGAAACCGGGTTTCTGGGCTGGTGCATAACTGAACTGTATTGATCTATAGCAATCCTATTTTATTTGCGAACAAGGAGGACTTGGGAGAGGTGTTCGGATCTCCTGCACGGACTGCTATATATTTTTCAGAATTATATGTTTTTTCGAGTCAAAACTAATTTTTCCTTGTTGTTGAAACTTGCCCATCAATCGTGTAATTGTTACCCTGGTGGTGCAGCAGGCACTAGCAAGGTCTTCATGAGTCAGACGAACACTTAGGCGAGTTCCTTCCGCAACTGTTTGACCAATTTCCCGTTTTAAAAGTCGCAATAGATCTTGAAGGCGGTCTTGTACCCGTCGCCTTCCAGAAAGTACTAAAAAAGATTCTGTCTGCTGTAACCGCTGATTCAACTTTGGTAAAAGCGCTTGGCTGAGGATGGGGGAGGCTGCTATTTCTGCTAGTTCAATTGACACTAACTCTACATCTAATAGGGTTGTAGCTTGGTAAGTTTTGAGAAAGGTCAAATTAGAGCTAAAAACCATTCCTTCTCCTACTAACCCTACCAGTACTTCTTCACCAGTTTCACAAAGCGTAGTGATCTTGACAAAACCCCGACAAACATACCAAATCGCTTGCCAGTTGTTGGAGATAATTTCTCCTCTTGAATATTTATGCACAGGGCGATCTTTTATGAGGTCGCGGTCCTTCTTCACGGGTACTAATAACGCTTCTTGATCCTGCGTAATATCACGTAGCAGCCAGCAAAAGGCGGATGCTTTCCCCTCTAAATTACGAACACCATTCACGGTGAAAGCTACGTGAGAACACTCGCCATTGCGTTGCTGTAAGCGTAATGTTAACTCCCTAACTCTATCGGATTGAGACAACTGCATGAGTTCGTAACGAAAGTCATGACGATCATCCAGAACAATGAAGTTAATCATTGGTTGGCCCGCAAGAAACGGCTGTGCCACATTGAGTAACCTTGCAGCAGCTTGGTTGGCTTCTTGGATGATGCCATGAACATCAGTTAGTAAATAGCCATCTGGTGCAAACTCAAATAAATCCAGGTAGCGTTGGCGTTCCGCCTCTACCAAATTTCGTGTTTCTAAGAGTTCCTGATTCTGCTGGTAGAGTTTCTCCGTAGCCAGGTGTACTATTTCTGAGGCGCTACCGAGTTCTTTAAAAGTTTCCGGTAGTAGTTCCGCTATCAAAGGCAAGACGTTAGCAGTTTGGTACAAATCTGCTAACCGCCTGTGTAATGCATTTGCATGTTGGGCAAATTTGTCTATATTCACCTTTAATTCCCGCTACTTGCTTACTGTAAATGGGGAGTGGGGAATGGGGAGTGGGGAAGAGAAATTTTTATGCTTGATGGTGTACGTAGTAGCGCTTTAGCGCCGGTTAAATCGCAGTTTTTTGCGTAGACAGCGCTACTACATACCCATCAAAGTTGACTTGACAGACCACTACCTCGATTGTCGGATCAATAGTTGTCACGATAAGCTGCTGGTTTAGAGCGATCGCGAGTCAAACCAGCAAGACCAAGCAGACCAAGCAAGCCTAACCAACCCCAACTAGAACCGCGATGACTTCTTGCGGTACTAACTCCTGTGGTGTCATTTGTACTACTACCACTACCTGTGGTGTCATTTGTAGTACTACCACTACCTGTGGTGTCAGTGCCTGTACTGCCACTCCCACCAGAACTCGTACCACTACCTGTGGTGTCAGTGCCTGTACTGCCACTCCCACCAGAAGTCGTACCACTACCTGTACCCATCCCAGAGGTCCCAGTACCCGAGGTGCCAGTACCCGAGGTTCCAGTACCCGAGGTTCCAGTACCCATTGTTCCATTACCCGTTGTCCCAGTACCCGTTGTCCCAGTACCCGAGGTTCCAGTACCCGTTGTCCCAGTACCCGAGGTGCCAGTACCCGAGGTTCCAGTACCCGAGGTTCCAGTACCCGAGGTTCCAGTACCCGAGGTTCCAGTACCCGAGGTTCCAGTACCCGAGGTTCCAGTACCCGAGGTTCCAGTACCCGAGGTTCCAGTACCCGAGGTTC
>JADQBA010000007.1 GCA_016903675.1 Stigonema ocellatum SAG 48.90 = DSM 106950
CGACCGGAAGCGTTAAGTTGTTCGCACAAAGAGAAAATTAGCGCTCATGCTAAACCTGGGTTATTCTCAGCATAATCTTAAAATACTTAATTATACTTAAGATAACACAGGTTTAACTTGTGCAGCGCTCACCCGATCGCAACTGGGGTTATTACAAGCCAAATGATGAACTTTTGTAAAGTTAGGGCGGGTTTGGCATAAAAATCATGCGCCAAAACTGAGAAATAAACAGATACAGATATCGCTTTGGCAACAATCACTCCCCGCACTACCAAATTATCAGGCGGGGGTTTTCCTTTGACAAACACCAATTGTGGTTTACTAAAAACTGTGCAACTGCTGCTAGAGCTAGGGGGTGCAATGTCCGGGATGAGTACTCGTTTTTGCTGGTTCTTGGGGATGGCGATTGGTGGTGCTCTAGCTTTCTCCACAAATTCCGCTCAAGCCCAAATTAGACCAGATGGCACTCTACCCAATAACTCCAGTGTCACACAATTAGGGAACACCTTCAATATCAATGGAGGAACCCAAGCAGGACACAACTTGTTTCATAGCTTTCATGTTACCAAGAAAAAAACTACTACCACACCAGAACCCATTGTACAAGCTACTGGGAGGAGGAGAAATTCTCAAGGGGAAGTCGTCCTGACAGCAGATGCGTCCAATGTCACGCCCTATAGTCCTAGGCTGAATCCTGCATCTTGCCTGCTTATAATCAAACTATTCCCACTTTTGACCGCTACGGGCTGCTTTCTTGTGAAGAGACTGTTGTGGCTGTAGAGGCAGTACTCGCCTGTTGCGTCGTAGTAGCAGCTGTCGTTGTGGTGCTCATATAATAAGCATAAAAGTAACGTTCGACGTTTGGGCAGATGAATATCTTTAAATTCAGATATATCTAAAGCCCTTCCTTGAGCGGCGAAGTACCTAACTTTATATCAGTGAGAAGAAAACTCCAGGTTCCACCCAAAAAAACGAGTTGAACGATTACAAAGAGCGGTTTACTGCTGCGACCACCAAGTTAAGAAAGTCGCGTGTTTGGTCAGACCCCAAGAAGCGCAAACAAATAGAAAAACTACTTACCCAATTGGAGGCATTGACTTTTGAAGGTTGACTGGGTAACTCAGACTATTTTGACAGTCATCTCGGCTCGATGCCAAGTTGTTTATAACATTTCCTGCAACAGCTGATAAAGGCTTTCTGGAACTGCAAAAGATGCATTACGCATTCCATCCACTAGCTCCTGTAACACCTTCTCCTAAAGGAATCGCAAAAACTTGATACCGTTAATTTAAGTCTAGGCAAAGCTGGGTAAACGTAGATATTCTACGCTTACTAGATTTGGTAGATCTAGATGCGGCAACGGATACCGCACCATTTCCCGTTGGAATCACACCAACCTCGAAAAGCTCCAATTGAATTGGATTGCTAATCTGCCACAGCTTACTTACAGAGCAAGTCAGCTGGCAAAAGGGCGTAACCTTTCGTGTCCTGTTAAGACGAGCTGTAAAATATTGATGCCTTGGAGTGCCTTTGACACTCCGGGCAAATTTACTCCAATGCGACCAAACGTGCTTCACCTTAGTATCCTTGGTGTAGGCGGACTCGGAAGGAAGTAAATGATGGTAATGAGGAAGTCTTTCAGAAAATCTTCGACCACGACGCGCTATCACAAACGCAGCCGAAGATGATGAATTCATCCCATAAAGGGACATGAATTTCGTTAGCCCAACCAAACTGCTATAGGCAGGCTCAACTTTCTTGTGATAAATACCATGTTTTTGGCAGGCATTATCTAGAGCATCATTCCATTGACTATAAGCAAAAGAAGATAGCATCCTTGCATATTTCTTACCTTTTTCTCTAAGTTGCGCAATCTTTTGGGAGAAGTCTAATCTTTCTGAAGCTATGGGGAAATTGTATTGTTTAGCCTTAAGAGCAA
Source organism: Stigonema ocellatum SAG 48.90 = DSM 106950 (assembly GCA_016903675.1). GTDB lineage: Bacteria > Cyanobacteriota > Cyanobacteriia > Cyanobacteriales > Nostocaceae > Stigonema > Stigonema ocellatum. The sequence continues at coordinate 1,940 of JADQBA010000007.1, forward strand.
TGAAGGCGGCAGCATCACCAAGAATTGCTGAGCGTTGATTGGAACTCTTAGAATGAAGCTCTATTTTGTAGTCCCCAAATTCCAGTAAATTGCCTTGGGCATCACATACAGCCCAGCCAATGGAGTCTGCATTCAAATCAACCCCAACGTAGCCAGAAAGGTACTCTGATGTAATTTCAGGCAAGTTAACATCTGTCGTCGCCGCAACATACCAGCAGTTATCTTTCCAATAAAAGCGAAGTGTTACCGCGCTATAACCTACCTCCCACTTTACAGTTTTATCCTTTGTTCTTACCTGATAGCAGCGTGGGGATATTGCCTCAATTATTTCGTGTTTCCCATGCTTAAAGTTTAGTCCATCAATCCGAATATATTGACCACCAAGTCTTGCTTCTAAAGCATAAGGAGTCCGAATAGAAAGAACAAAATTGTCGCTGCTTTCAACATAGTCAAATTGTGCTGATTGATTCCCAGAAGACTCATCTTTACTCCCAACGAGCATGAAACTATTAGCGCTGGGCAAAGTGTAATTGGGCTTGGCTGACTTAAGATGTTTAAGCTGATTTTCTAATAGGTTTAACCGCCGCTTCTTTTGATGTAAGCCAAACTTCGCATCCTGGAGTTGTGTTGTCTGTCGCTGCTTTGCGCTCAAATTACAAGCAACCTTGATTCTAGGCTTGATGGCTGAAAAACCTTTATTAGAAAGCTCTTTCCTTTGTTTATTCTGCTGAAATGCAAAATCTTTAATCTGCTGATCACGTTTTTTTATGTCAGCTTTAATTGATTTTGCTTGACCTTCTAGTACTTTGATATGGTTAGCTCTGTTCTCATTAATATTAGATACAATTCCCTGTACCTCAATGTAAATAGAATTAGCCCACCGTTTATTGACATTGAACTTAGCCTGCAATTGTTTGTGACATTCAAGCTTTCCTTTTCCTGCAAGAATCAATTCAAGACAGTAGTGACGAGCCGAGTCAACCAAGTTAGAAAAAGTAAACAACTCTCCCCAGTGCCAGAATTCTATTTGCTCTGTGTATGTTTTAGTTGACTCCAGCAATCTTATCACCTCAGAGTTCATGAATTATGTTTGTTCTTGATAGAAGATACATTTAATTATATGGGTATTACGGAAGATTTGCAAAGATATACCCAGATATTTTCATTCAGCTAGAAACCCTTGGGCGTCTAGGAAACCTTTGAGATTTAATAAGGGCGCAATTCCTAAGTTGTAGTAACGGCGAACTCTAGTCGCAAATTCTGCTACCTGGTAATCGCTGTATTCTTCCTTATTGAGTGGAGCAAATGGATGATGCGGTATTCCTGGGAAAGGGGTTGCTGCGTGGATCCCACGAGGCTTGGGAGTGCGATCGCACAAGTCAAAAAATAGCCCTCATCGCCCAACCCCTTCTCCTAGTTTTGGGAGAAGGGCAGCTTTCATAACCAAGCTCGGTCATATTGCACAGGCCAAACTTTGTCCTGTCCTAACTTTTTAGCAGCGTATGATGCCCAGTAAGGATTACGTAGCAACTCCCGTCCTAGCAATACAATATCAGCCTGACCCGTGCGGATAATATGGTCGGCTTGTTCTGGAGTTGTAATCAAACCTACAGCCCCAGTGAGAATATTTGCCTGACTACGAATTCTAGAAGCAAACTGAGTTTGATAACCAGCACCGTAGGGGATTTTGACGTTTGGTAAAGTGCCGCCACTCGAGCAATCAATTAAATCCACACCCAATGACTTAAGTTTATCTGAGAGCGCAATACTTTGTTCGATATCCCAACCATTTTCTGCCCAATCAGTTGCGGATATTCGCACCCACAAGGGATAACCTTCTGGTAAAACTGCTCGTATGGAGTGAGCAACTTCTCTCAGCAGACGAGTACGGTTTTCAAAACTACCTCCATACTCGTCGTCGCGTTGGTTACTCAAAGGCGAGAGAAATTGGTGCAACAGGTAGCCGTGAGCTGCATGAATTTCTATCACCTTGAACCCTGCTTGCACCGAACGTTTAGCCGCTTGTACGAAAGCAGTAATAATTTCTTGAATTCCAGCAATGTCTAAAGCTTCAGGAACAGGGTGATGTTCGCTAAAAGAAATAGCACTACTAGAAACCACAGGACGCCAACCACCTTTCGATTCATCCAGGATTTTTCCCCCATCCCAAGGTGGTGCAGTGCTGGCTTTTCTCCCTGCATGAGCGAGTTGAATACCTGCGATCGCTCCCAAATTGTGAATCACTTTCACAATTTTGGCAAGCTCTTCAATATGTCCGTCTGACCAAATCCCTAAATCTTGTGGACTAATACGTCCTCGTGGTTCCACAGCCGCAGCTTCTGTCAAGACTATACCCGCACCACCAACCGCACGACTTGCCAAATGAACTAAATGCCAATCATTGGCATAGCCATCTGTACTAGAGTACTGACACATTGGTGAGACAGCAATGCGATTGCGAAAAGTGACTGCACCAATAGTGAGTGGTTCAAATATATGTGTCATTCGATAGGTAAACCTTTAATTTTAAAGATATATTTATGATGCTACCTCACGGATGTACCATTAGACATAGTCGTGAAAATTAATTATGCGTCAATTCAAACCCTTGTAGAGACCGTAAATTTACGGTACTCTTGATTCTTTTTCACGACTATGTCTAATTATACGGACTTGATCTCAGTGGGTAAACCGGGCTGCGGAATCTTTCCTCAGCCCGGTTTACCACTCTGTAGCTTATGAAAGCACTGGTTCTGCTTCTACCTTCTGAGCTTTGTTTTTCAAGACGCTTGGTACTTCGATGCCGAACGGCTCACCTTCAACCGCTTGCGAACGGAAACCATCGACTCCGACAGGAACGTCGCCCGTGATGGTGGTGCGATAGAGTACGCGCTCGACTTCCAGATGATCCAGATCCTGAGGGGCCAAATGCGCGGTGGCGCGGTTGTCCCAGAACGCGATGTCACCGTTGTTCCAGCGGAAGCGGGTGGTGTAAGCGGGTTTGGTGATTTGGTTGAAAAACAACTCAAGCAGTAGGTCGCTTTCTTGTGGTGACACGTCAAGAATGTGCGAGGTGAAGCCAGGGTTCACGTACAACGCACGTTCACCTGTCTCAGGATGAACGCGCACCACCGGGTGGATCGAAACCAGCGGATTGGCTGCGATGCGCTGGGCGATCCTGCTGTTGCTAGGCAGAAGCAAACGTGCATTGAAGCGATGTTCGGCTTTCAATCCGTCTGCCAGCGCACGCAGGGGTGCTGACAGACCCTCGTAGGCTGCGACCAGATTTGTCCACTGTGTGTCACCACCGATGCTGGGGACGTTAACTGCACGCAAAATTGACGCCGCAGGGGGGTTGACAACCGCTGTCACATCGGTGTGCCAGCGGCTCTCGTAGCTGGAACGGCGCAGACCGTTGCGCCGCTCGTAGCGGCTGCGGTCAATGGGCAGGATTTGTGAGAAGCCTTCAATCGGCTCGTCCTCGTGCGGATGTGCGTAAGTCACTTCGCCGAAACGAGCCGTGAACGCAACCTGCGCAGCATGATCGATGTTCTGACCGCGAAAGAACACGACTTTCCACTTCAATAGTGCTTGACGAATTTCTTTGACTGCATCATCGTGCAGAGGACCAGAAAGATCCACGCCGCTGATTTCGGCACCGATGAAACCGGCTACCTGTTTGACTTCAATGTGCTTGTTGCTCATGTGAATTCTCCAGAGTTTGATCCATAGGGCAGTCGTAGCTGACTACCATTATACTGTAAATCGATATAATTGCAGTATATTTTTTAGTTCGATGAACTAAAAAATAGCAGGAAGTAGATCTGGCAAGTCTTTCGGGTAAAAGATTGCCATCAATCATCGAATTTGTCTTTCAGAAATGCTATAATTTACTTGAATGCTTAGAGGTCTTAGTAGAGGAAGCGATGCCCACCCTCAAAAAACTCTAAACGTCCACCCAGTATATGTTTGTGTATGGTTAGAGCGTCACGAACATATACAAATGGCATGAGCTATCTTTCCCTGAAAGTTTAAGTTTGTTTCCAGGCAACCAGGGCAGTGACTGGCAATTCTTCGGTAAACTGTCCAGAAGGTTCCACAGCCAGCAGAGATGCTTTGAGATCTGCCTCAAATTTTTCTCGGTTTTCGCCAAAGAAAGACGGCAGAGCAAATGCAGTTGAGTAGAGGTAGCCCAGATAAGACTCAATTGTCCAAGATTTCTCAAATTTCACTTCGTAGGTGGTTTGACGGGGGAAAGATGACTGCGCCAGGATTTCTTCGTGGGATACTGCCAAAGGTTTCCAATCTCCTTCTCCACCTTTGCCTGTGCGACGTCGATCGCCTAACCAGCGTTTGACTACGGCGATCGCTGTTTGTTTCCAAGGATGTTCGCTATCCCAAGTATTTTCATTAGTCTTGAGGATAACGATACCACCATTGTCAGCCAGTAGGGGATAAAGTTTGGACAGCACCAGTTCCCGCTGCATCCAGTGAAATGAACGTCCCATTGTCACTAGTTGAAACTGACCCAAATCCTCAGAAATCGACTCTGCTCGGTCATGAATCCAACGGATATTGGTGGCTCCCAAGGCGGCTGCTTGCTCTTGGGCAGCTTTTAGCATATCTGCATCAGGATCGAGTCCCACGACTTCAGCAAAGCGATCGCGAAAGGGAATGCCAACTAATCCCGCACCGCAACCAAGATCAAGTAATCGTCCCTTACCATCAAGTTTAAAGATATCGGTTAGCAAGTCAAACAAGGCTTGGGGATACTTCGAGCGATAACGAGCGTAATACCAAGCAGCACCCTGAAATAAGGTCGGATCGTAGGCAGTAAGTGTTGTAACCATTGGTAATTCTCCAAAATGTCATCGACGGAGGGTCTGAATGATGTATCTGTGCAGTACTTGCAACAGAATTTAAAAATACTGTTTATCGACCGATTTGGCGCTAATTCATCTACAAGTGTTACACGACCATAGGTAAAGTTCAAGTTCTTCGCAAAGAAAATATACGTTTCACTAAATATATGTTTTACTAAATATTAGCTTAACTAAATATAACCATGTCAGTGTCATTAATACGTAAGGGTTAAGGGTAAGAAAACCTACCCTTAACCTTATGGCCAGTAAGACTTGTATTTCCGGAAAGACCGTGCAATAATGGCGAAGAAATCTACGGCAAATCTACCAAATAAAAGTATTTAGCCTTGGCTGGTGTAAAACCTACCAGTCAGATTATTTGCCCCTTACAAGTCAGCAAAGTACATTGCTGTATGGGACATTAATTTGGATTGCGCGTTGCCTAGATCAATTAAAAATACTGTATAATCGCGCCGTTCTTAAGGAACGGTAACAGGTCGGTCAAAATTCAGGCATCAATAACCGGAGCAAAAGAATGACTACAACCTTCAAGCAACTGACCCAGTCTAGTGAGAAACAGCCCATCATGACTAACTTGAGTATGGGATTTGCTTTGTCAGTTCAGCCGATTTCTAATCAAACCATTACAACAGATACCAATGGACTTGTAGCAGGCTTGGTCAAAATTCCTGTTCAGGATGGAGAAATTCCAGCCTATCAAGCGTTGCCAGCTTCAGGAGAGTCTTTTCCTGTCGTCTTAGTCGTGCCGGAGGTCTTTGGAGTACACGAATATATTAAAGATATCACGCGCCGCTTTGCTAAACTCGGTTATTGGGCTATTGCCGTTGAACTGTTTGCTCGTCAGGGAGATGTTTCTCAACTGACAGAGATTGAGGAAATTCGGCAAGTTGTGAGGCAAGTGCCTGATGCTCAAGTTCTCTCAGACTTAGATGCAGCAGTGGCTTGGGCAAAGGCATCTGGCAAGGGTGATGTGGACAGACTGGGCATCACTGGTTTTTGCTGGGGTGGGCGAATTGTTTGGTTATATTCAGCACATAACCCACAAGTTAAGGCAGGAGTTGCCTGGTATGGGCGCTTGGTGGGTGAGGCGACAGCTTTGCAGCCAAAGCATCCTGTAGATGTGGCAGCCTCATTAAAGGTTCCAGTGCTGGGACTTTACGGTGGAGCAGATGCGGGAATTCCGGTGAGTACGGTGGAGAGCCTACGCGAAGCCCTCAAAGGAGCAGTGGGCAATCCTTCAGAGATTATCGTTTATCCCGATGCCCCCCACGCTTTTCACGCTGACTATCGTCCTAACTACCGTCCAGAAGAGGCGAAAGATGGTTGGCAACGTCTGCAAGAGTGGTTCAAAAAGTACGGGGTGGCTTAGTCATCTACTCAAAAATGTCTAAAAATTCGCTTGTTGCTTTGTTCGGGCGCTCTTGTTGTATATGTTTGAGGCTGTGCGACATGTTTTGTTGTGCCTAGTAAGATTCAATCAGGCGAGTGTATTTTCGGTGTCTATATGTAAGTTGAAATCCGAATGAAAACTATCTTTGATCTGACAATCGCGATCGCCACAACGGCTGCTTCTTTCTCAATAGCTTCCTTGGTAGCAGCAGTGCCTACTGTGGCAGCATCATTCACCCCGTTTTCGTTTAAAACTAATGTTACGGCTAGTCCGATTAACGACCCTACAGGTAATCTGCTAAATGACCCCACAAGAGATGTCCGGCTGGACTCAGTGGAATTTAATGGAAACACGATTAGCTCCTTTGAGCTTGTCAAACAAGCAAAGATTCTCCAGAACGATACCTACACCCTCGACGATGGAAGTGTACTGGGCGTACTCAATTCAGGACGAGGTCCCAATACCCCAGACGACAATTTGGTTGGAGAAGGTCCCTCAAAACCCAACCCAACTGATCAAGACATTGTTGATAGTTTGGGAAACTTAAATCTGAATAGCATTCTGGTGACGCGTGAAAATGCCAATAAAGCAAGTATCGAGGTTTCTTTCAACAATCCCGTAAATACCTTCTTCTTTTGGGAGCGTGGTGGAACACCGGGTGAAGCAGTTGCAGGCGATAGCGATTTATTGGTTGAAGCGCTGGACGACAATAATGAGGTTATAGCAAGTTACAAAATCTTGAGGCAAAATTATACAAAAGCTGATTACAACATTAGTACTGAGGTCATTCCGATCCTTAACAATGGACCTTTCAATATTGGGTCGCAAGGCATTACCCTAGATGGAATCACCACGAAAACACTGCGATTAACTAGCTCTAACAATAATGGGCTTATTCCTAATATTCCTAATGACAACGGACCTGATTTCAAGGTTGTAGCAGCAAAAGCTGTTCCTGAACCTACCACTATTTTGGGTGTGTTCTTTGTTGGCGGTTTGGGGGCTATCTTAAAGCGTAAAAAAACAGTTGCAGGCTGATAAGAGCAAGCACCTTTGATGTGAACAGAACACTCGCTGCACGCGATTGGAGTGCAGCGAGTGCTCCTTCACATCGGCAGATAAACTCTCACCAGTCGCGGTTTAGTATCCGGGTTGCCAGCTTCGAGTAATAACACTGTTGTTTGACCAAAAAGAAAAAGGTACAAGCCCCCAAATCGATGGAAGATAAAAAAAATGTATTTCGAGACGCATAGCGCAAAAAATACTACGTCCTTGCTACAAGCCCCTAAATTTATTTATGGGGTTCCTACCTTAGATTTTGACTTTTGACTTTTGACGAACCCGAAGGGGCTGACCTGCTCTGCATGGGTCTACCTCATTGGTAGTTGGTAAGTTCTTGGGTCTACACTTGTTGCCTCCTTACAACGAGCGAAAACAGGATATTTAACCCTTCAGTCATCGTGGGATGAGTCAAAACGCCATCGCGGAGAACGGTGTAGGGCATCTGAGCTTGCATCACCATCTGTACCGTCGAAATCACTTCACCTGCTTCATGACACAAGAGTGAACACCCTAGAATAAGACCTGTTTCGGTATCGACGATCGCCTTCAGTAGTCCATCAGTTTGACCCAGTGTTTTCGCTCTGGGAACGGCTGACGCATCCAGCTTCGCCACGCGGATGGCATACCCTTGTTGCCGTGCTTCGGTTTCGGTCAAACCTACATGAGCCAATTCTGGATCGATGAACAGACACGATGGAACCAAGCGATTGCTTGTACTGCGGTTGCCCCCATCAATCAGATTGGCTTTGACAATGCGATAATCGTCGAGCGACACATGGGTATATTGTGGCCCGCCATTGATATCGCCTAACGCCCAAATTCCCGGTATGTTCGTCTCCAGGCGATCGTTGACTTGAATAAATCCGCGTGCATCGGTTGCTACACCAGCAGCGGCTAAATTTAAGCTATCGGTGTTGGGCGCACGACCAACGGCAACGAGCAAATGCGACCCCTGGAGGCTCTTGGGGCGATCAGCAACTTGGATTTGAAGGATGGTTTCATTACCAGCGCCATCAACCCTTAACACCTTCGTCTTCAGCAAGAATTCAATACCGTCTCGTTCCAGTAGCCTTTGAACTGCGATCGCTATATCTGGATCTTGCTGTGACAGGATTTGCTCACTTTGCCCAATGACAGTGACGCGACAGCCAAAGCGCCGGAACATTTGGGCAAACTCCAAACCAATGTAGCCACTACCAAGCACGATCAGATGCTCAGGCAAGTATTCTAGCTCCATGATCGACTCACTCGTCAAAAACCCAGTTTCTGTGAGTCCGGGTACGGATGGAATTAACGGTCGTGTGCCTGTATTAATAAACAACCGTTCGGCGGTGAGTAAGCGAGTGGTATCAAGAGCCGTCGTCACTTCAATCGTTTTGGGAGCAACAAACCGTCCTGTTCCAATGATTAATTCATGACCCAGAGCAGTTTCTAAATTGTGCAAGTTCATTTCACGCATCCCTTGCACAACCGTTCGTTTACGTCGGATCACCTCTGCTAAATCAACGGTGGGTGCATTGGCTTTGACACCATAAGCGGCACTATTTCGCACTATATTTGCTACATTAGCACTCGCTACCATAGTTTTAGTAGGAATACAAGCAATATTAATGCATCCGCCACCAATCATGTTTAAGCTGCGTTCAACCAGAGCGGTTTTACGTCCGTCAGCGACCAGCGCTGGTGCAAGTGTTTTACCCGCTTTGCCGCCGCCGATAATAATGTCATCATAGTGTTGAGTGTCCACTTCCATATCCTTTAAGTTTGATAAGGTGAATACGATGTCTAGAAGGTGTTATGAACTTCAAAAAAGACTGGCTGACTGAGAGGGTTTTAGCGATGGCACATTTGGCGAGCGTAACTCAAGATGCTTGCCCTAACTGGGTTTTTAAAAAGTGCATAACACCCGCTAGAAGATTCAACTTTTCCTACAAGCTTGCCGCATCAAGATACGGTTGTTTTTATACACCTCTAAAGTCCCAGACTGTGGGTTATCCAACGTGCCATCCCACACCCAATATTCATAATTTCTATTCCGAAACTTATACCGACGTACACCTTCTGTCGCTTGGCTAGTTCCTTTGCCCAAACTTAAATTACCGTTGGGACTAGTCGCGCGATAGAGCAGTTCACGGTTCGTATAATTCTGCCAAATATCGATGTTGTACCCACCCTTGCATTTCGTACTCAGGATGATGCCAGCAGTAGAATCAGCAGAAGCTCTTAAGGAAAAATTAGCTAATACACTGATTGGCAGAGCAAGGAGTAACACTGATCTTTTCAGTAGTGTTTTCATTATTTTCAAGAGTGTTGTAAACTTAATAATCGTTTAGCATTCCAGCAAGTCTTTCACTGACAACTTGCCTTGTGGGGACTGACCACGATCGTCTTGCCATCCTCAATGAAGGGCTTGTAGCGATCAAGCCAGTCGGCACCTGAGCCAGAGAAGCCGTCGAGGCTTAATGCGCCGCTACGAGAAAACTCTTTGGACTCAAGCACTATTGCTTGTTGATTTTCACCGTTCTCCTCGGGAGCATCTATTTCACATCCTGACGACGACTTTGCTCCTGGAAGTAGTCGCGCCAGCTTTCGGGTAAGGCTTCAAGTTGAGCAGCTTGGTGAAGTAACTCTGGATTGTTCTGCTCACGAGTATAAAGCTGAGTGATATTAGCAACAGTAATATTGTTGTCATCCCGGCTCACCAACTCTAAAGTGTCTCCGCCTCCGACTTCGCCCTCTTGCAAAACACGAAAGTAAAATCCGGTTCGACGACTTGCAAGAAATCGTTTAACCATATCAGGTCGTCCAAACCGAATCCCAAGTTTGTAACAAGGTAGGCGAGGTTGTGTCACCATCAGTTTTACAGTGCCGATATGGAAGCAATCCCCAATGTTCACTTCCTCTTCTCTCAGCCCAGTGGTCGTGAAATTTTCACCAAAGATGCCTAGCGGTAGCTCTGTGTCAGGCAATTCACCTTGCCAATAATCGTAATGCTCGAACGGATAGACATAGACTGCTTTGTCTGCTCCTCCATGAACGGTTAGATCCGCTTGCCTATCACCGTCTAAATTGAGCGATCGCAGCATCACCCGTTCGCTGACTGGTTCTTTAAAAATTCCAGTGCTAACTGTTTTCCCTTTCCAGGTCACTTCACGCGGCAGTCCGACGTTTACAGAGATGAGTTTCATCAGAATTTTAAATTGGGTCAATAGTCAAGTATCTAATTAGTGGACTCCTTGCAGGATAAAAACTGGGTAATATGGTCGTTGCTCCGGCTTCTCAAAGATTGAGGTCTGACAATCCGGGATGATCGTCAGGACGACGACCCAGTATCCAGTGGTATTTGCGTTCGCTCTCTTGAATTGGCAAGTCGTTGATGCTGGCAATACGCCATCGCATGAATCCACGTTCATCGAACTCCCAATTCTCATTGCCGTAAGAACGGAACCAGTTGCCGGAATCATCGTGCCATTCGTAAGCAAACCGGACAGCAATGCGGTTGTCCCGAAAAGCCCAAAGCTCTTTGATCAGACGGTAGTCCAATTCTTTAAGCCACTTACGTGTCAAGAACTGTACGATCGCCTCACGACCAGATAGAAATTCTGAGCGGTTGCGCCAATTGCTATCCGACGTATAAGCGAGTGATACTAGTTCAGGGTTACGTGTGTTCCAAGCATCCTCTGCGATTCGGACTTTTTGGATAGCGGATTCATTATCGAAAGGCGGCAGGGGTAGTCGAGGATTTTCGGGGTTGTTCATGAAGCACCAATTCCTTTAGATGCCCCCGTCACAATTGCGATTTTTCCATCTAGTTTTTTCATGATCATTTCTTAGGATCGGGCAGCGTGAACTCCACAGTTTCACTGGTTATTACTTTGTGCATGGGGTCAGCTAGTTCGATCAGCACCTTGTGCACGCCAGGTTCCAGTCCGACCAGGATCACCGTTTCTCCACTGGAATCGACAAAGTGCCACGGCGCGTCGTCAACGGTGATGTGGATATGACCGATGCGCGGCGATACTTCGAGGGCACCTTTGCCAAACACTGGCAATACACGCAAATTCTCCGTCCGGTACTGGATAAAGACGCGTCCCTGTGCTAGCGGTTCGGGAAGCGGTGGATCGACAATCAGCTTGGGTGGTGCTTCGTTTTCGATCGCAATCAACGGTGAGTGTCCGATAATGTCCCTGGCGCTTGGTGTGTGGGTGTTCATAGCGGGTAAGTATCTGAAAGTGGTTTATATAACGATCCCTTTGCAGGTGAAGAAGTGCAGAGTCATAGCTCTGAAGAAGCGATCAACGTTTCTTCGATGCGAATTCCCAGACCGCAGATGCAAATGCTTTAGTATCTTCCTCGATTGTGACAAGTCGTGCATAAACTAATAACCATCGACTTCAACAATAGCTTGGGCAAAGCTCTGTGGGGCTTATTGGGGCAAATTGTGACCGATACCGCCTTTGATGAGTCGGTGTGTGTACTTACCGGAGAATTTTTTGGCAGATGAATAAGCAGATTGAAGACCCTCTCTGCGTCTCCCTCTCCGCATTCTATTGCAGATGTTTCTTCAATTGGGCAGCAGCTTGAACAAACAGAGAACGGGTTTCTGGCAACTCAGCTAAACCATTCAGTAGTCCGAAGTCATGAATCATACCGTTGTACTGCACAGTTGTCACCTCGACCCCAGCTTCATCGAGCTTGCGTCCATAGGCTGTGCCCTCGTCATGCAAGATATCGCTCTCTGCAACCACAATTAACGCTCTTGGCAAGCCTTTGAGTTGCTCAACCGTCGCCTGTAGGGGAGAAGCATAAATGTCTTTGCGCTTTTCTGGGTCAGCGATGTACATGTCATACATCCACTTCATCGTTGGTGCAGTCAGAAAACGCTGATCGCCAAATTCGTGATAAGAATTCGTTTCAAAATCAGCATCTACAATGGGCCACATCAGGATTTGCAGCTTGATGTGTGGTCCTCCTTTTTCTTTCGCCTTCAAAGCAGTGACAGTTGTCATGTTACCGCCGACACTGTTGCCAACGACTGCCAGATTCTTGCCATCCACCCCAATCTCCTCACCATGCTCGGCAACCCATTTGGTCGCAGCATAAATCTCATTGATCGCCTGTGGGTACTGAGCATCTGGCGTGCGAGTGTAGTTGACAAAGACACCTGCAAACCCTGAAAGCACAACCAGATCGCGAACCATGCGCTTGTGTGTTGGGTAATCACCCAGCACCCAACCACCACCATGAATAAAGATGAAAACAGGTAATGTGCCTTTGACCCCTTCAGGTCGTACAATATTGAGGGTAATTGAATAACCATCAGTAGTAATCGTCTTTTCAGACTCTTCAATGCCTGAAAGGTTTACTGGAACCGAAGCCTGTGCATCCACAAGAACTTGACGTGCTTCGAGTGGAGTGAGTTTCTCCAGCGCCACACCCCCTGAATTCAGCACTTTCAAAAATTCCTTCGTTCCTTTGGAAAGACGTGGATCATCCACAACTTCCAAAATTTTTGCTGCTTGCGAGTTTACTTGAGCAACCATGACATTCTCCTTTAATGAATTGTAAACAATCTGTTGAGATGGCACTGTTAAGTTAATTGATTTAACACTGCTGCTTGATAAGTAGTAATTGTAGAATGACAATTACTTTTTACCGACATCGTTTCCCAGCCAAAACTATTTGTTACTGGTGGTTAGCTTGGTGTTCACACTCAACGTGAGTGGTCAGTCCTCCGCAAGCACATTCAAACTTGTGCCATACCACCATCGACAAACAGTTCGATGCCGTTGACAAAGCTGCTGTCATCCGAGGCAAGGAAAACAACCGCCTTAGCGATTTCGTCCGTTGTACCCACCCGCCCAAGGGGGATAGTGTCAACCTGGCTGGCCACAAATCCCAGCACCTGTTCCTCACTCAATCCCATGAGATTGTAGCCAGGAGTAGGAACCACACCAGGGCTGATGGCATTGACGCGAATCTTGCGCTCTTTGAGGTCAAGTGTCCAGTTACGGGCAAACGATCGCACGGCGGCTTTGCTAGCGCTGTAAACGCTGAACGCTCTCGTGCCCTTAATCGAAGTGATCGAAGCATTGAGGATGATCGATGAACCCTCTGACATCAACGGCAATGCTTTCTGTACGGTGAAGAGTAAACCCTTGACATTGGTATTAAAGGTCTTATCGAAATGCTCCTCGGTAATCGAGCCGAGTGGGGCAAGTTCGCCGCTTCCAGCGTTAGCGAAGAGGATATCGAGGTGTCCTTTCTCCTGCTTAATCGTAGTGTAAAGGCGATCAATATCTGCGAGATTCGACACATCACCCTGAACAGCAGTGACATTTTCTCCAATCTTCTTCACCACAGCATCAAGTTCGTTTTGCCGACGACCAGTGATAAAGACGTAAGCCCCTTCTTCTACGAACCGCTGGGCTGTCGCGAGTCCTATTCCACTGTTACCACCCGTGATCAATGCTATCTTACCTGTAAGTTTACCCGCCATAACACTTCTCCGTTTGTGTGAATTTCGCATTGACGTTTGCCCTCAATGCACTGGACAATTATGCAATCCGCCTTTTTCTATGAGAAACTATAAAAGTCGCTGAACGATACCGCTTATTTGCTGCGATCGCTTGTCGCAGGCAATGGTAGTAGTTTCCCCCGCAGCAACAGTCGTACTGTTAAGAGAGCAATACTGCCAATCACGATATTTGCGCTAATGAATAGCAGCACTGCCAGCTTTTCCATCACTCCAGTCATGCCGCGTTCAACAAAGCGCAGAGATGCCAGCGACAGGGCGGCAACGCCGAGGGTGAATGCCCAGTAGGACGCTGCAAAGGGTTGTTGAAACAACCACGGTAGCAGCCGCAGTAGAATCAACGCCTGTAAAAGCCCATAGCCGAAGAGGATCTGGGCAAAAGCATCGGGCTGACCACTGGTGATACTCAAATAGGCAACACAGCCAACGACAGGGGGTGCTAGTTGAATGCCCAGCGTTGGACGCAGTGGTTTAGGCAGTTCTTCAAACAAGTACAGCCGATGGATGATGATGGACTCCAGTGCCAGCCACGAAAACATCCCTGCCCCAAAAAACAACGCGCCCCACTCTCTATAACCGAGGGTACTGGCAACGATCGCGCTGACAAAACCACCCGCGACTGTAGGCAGATAAAGAATGGGTGTGATTGTTTCTGGCTTACGCCCTCCCATCCATAGCCGACCGGAACGATACACGCCAAAACTCAACTGACCAATTGCACCGACAACAAATAACGCGAAGGCGATCGCACGGGAGTAGGGCGCGATCGCTAGCCCCACAATCACTGTAGACACAGGTACTAACCCAATAAAGCAACACAAAACAGGATGCTCAAACTCAGCTAGGGCATCTGCTCTCGCCCACAGCCATTTGCTGACATAGAGCAGCAACAACACGAGCCAGATTACAACTGTAAGCAGCATAATTGCTTCGCCAATCCAGGTAGGGAGCTGCCAGAGTTTAGCAGCTACTCGCCAGCAACTACCCAATCCCGCTAAACCCAAAATCATGCTGAAAAAGGAAGCAGGAATTGTGATGCGATAGTCTTTCAATACGGTAGGCTTTAGACGTGATTTTCTCATGGTCTCGCTTCCAGGCAGCAATAGAGACATGCAAGCGATCGAACATGCAACTCTACGATTCGTCCCCAGAGTGAGTACTTATCGGAGTGCGAGCCAAAATCACCTCATGCCGAGGGTAAAGCGCAGGGCGGTCCCAGAATTTCGTCGCCGATGTCGGTGGAAATGCGATCGAACAGCGCCATGTCCGGTGCTTCTGTCTCATCCTCTGTACCAACTGCTGCGATTAGCCGAGCAAAGCCACTCGGCGCAGCAACCACCAACCCGCGAGCTGGCTGATCGCTGAGTGCAGCGACTACGTGGGGTGTACCAGCAGGAATCAGGAAGCTTTCACCAGCATTCAGCACAACCTTGTTTTCACCTGCCCAAACCGTGAACTCCCCTTCTAGAACGTAGAGTTGTTCGGAATAGCGCGTGTGGCGATGGGGGGGTGTTTGTGTGCCGGGAAGAAAGTAGCCTTCGATCAGATCGTACTGACCTCCTGTAGTGGTGTGATCGGCAACGATGTTGAGGCGAGTGCCAAAAAGCCAGAGAGATTGTGCCATTAGATTGCTCCTGTTGATTAATTGCTTGCGTAATAAGCAGTAATTTTGGTTGTGTGGTTAAGAACCAGAAAACTTAATGACTTGCAGTGATAATAGCTGCCATCAACTGCTCAATTTTCCAGCGATCGCTATACCGAATTCCATTAATAAACAGTGCTGGGGTAGCCGTTACTCCACTGTATAATCCACTTTGAATATCTTCATTTATCGCATCAATGTACACTTTTTTGGATATATCTTGTAGAAATTGGGAAATATCAAGTCCTAGATTATTGGCATACTCCACCAGATAGCCGTTTCCCAACTCTTGTTGATGGCTGAACAGCATTTCATGCATTGGCCAAAATTGACCTTGGACAGCAGCCGCTTCAGCCGCTTCAGCCGCACGTTGAGCATGAGAATGGATCTGTATCTGTGGAAAATGACGGAAGATGAAGCATAAATAATTCTCCCCCAAAGAAACACTAAGCTGTCGCCCAATGACTTTAATCAGCCTGTAAATGTCCGCACTATGAGAACATTCATAGTCCCCATACATCACCAGCACTACTGTGGCATTCAGCACCCCTTTTATGTGATCTTGTGTTGAAGGTGGGACGAATAACGAACTGCGGTCAAGGTCACGGTCAAAGCTCACTTATACCTCCGACGGTTGTATGTTCAGCGCTGGCGATGAGCATACAAACCTCTTTCTACTTTCTTTGTGTAAAGCAAATTTAGATATTGGAACTAAATTGCTATGAATGTTTGCCTGAATTAAATATATGCAATTAACTCTAACTTGTCGTCCACTAAAAGTTGAAACTTTTGCTCAATAGAGTGATTGATAAATCAGTCCATATATAAATGGAAAGTTGCCTCCCACTAAAGTTGGAATCCAAATTTCAACTTTAGTACAACTTACTTACAAATTGACAATCCCTCGTTTAACAGCAATAATCACAGCTTGAGTGCGATCGTTCACGGACATTTTACTTAAAATTCGATTAACGTGAGATTTGACGGTGCTTTCACCGATACTCAAAGTAGTGCTAATTTCTAAATTACTCATTCCTTGCGCCATTAAACGGAGTACATCTAGCTCTCGAAAACTCAGTTCTGGATTGCTCATCCTCTGCACCAGTTTTGCCCCCACGGATGGTGGAATATACTGCTGACCGCGATGAATCGTGCGAATGGCACTCAGAAGTTCGTTGGGTTTAGCATCTTTGAGCAAATATCCTTTAGCACCTGCATGTAATCCACGATAGATATCTTCATCACCATCGTAGGTAGTTAGCACAACAATTCGGGCAGCTTTAAATTCAGCACAAATCGCAGTAATCGCTTCAACTCCTGCCATCTGCGGCATTCGTAAATCCATTAGCGTTACATCTGGTTGGTATTCACGAAACAGAGCGATCGCCTGTTGCCCATCTTCTGCTTGAGCAATCACCGTCATCTCTGGGTCACGGTTAATTATGGTTGTCAATCCTTGCCTGACAATGGAATGATCGTCAACAATCAGAACCCGAATATTCGTTGATTGGCTCATAATTATTAAGAAATTAAAAGTACAAACTTAGAACTTGACTTACTACACCTTGCGTTTAAAATGTTGCCTGTTTAATAATTCTTAATCTCGATTTACAATTACAACAATTTCTGTTCCTTGTCCAGGTTGGCTCTGAATCCTCAGTTGCGCTCCAAGGTGTTCTGCCCGCTCGCTCATTCCCAGCAATCCAAATCCACCAACAGCTGGGATGCTACCAACCCCAAAGCCCCGTCCATCGTCTTTAACGCGCAGGATACATTGTGTATTCTCATACACCAACTCGACACGAATTTCGCCAGCATCAGCGTATTTTATGGCATTGGTTAATGCTTCCTGTCCAATTCGTAGTAAGTTATTTTCAACCTCCACCGGCAAGGAATAGGCTGTGCCTTTGATTTCGTAGATCACAGCGGTATCGGCAGCGGCTCTCATGTGAGTCACTAGACGATAAAGAGCGCTATGCAAGCTGCCATCTTCTAATAGCTGGGGACGGAGTGCTGCCACTGAACGACGGGCTTCGGCAAGCCCAGTTCGTGCCAATTCATCGATCGTTTCCAGATGTGCCTGTGTCGCTTCTAAATCATCTGTTAAAACTTGTGTCGCTGCTCCGATGTGCAGCAGGATACCAGTAAAGGCTTGCGCTAGACCATCGTGAATTTCTCGCGCCATGCGATTGCGTTCTTCTAAAATTGAGGCGTGCTCGGCTCGTTTGCGTTCACGCAGTGCAGCGTTTCGCTGTTCGCTAATGTCTGTGACCAAACCGTAGAATCCTCTCACTTGAGCATTGCGATTGCCTTTGGCACTGCCCCTTGGGCAATCGAAATCTGGGATGAGGATACTGTTAACATACCGTTTTCCAGACGAATAGGAAGTTTCGCCCTCGTAGGTTACCATTTGTCCTGCCAGTACTCGATTGATGTACGGTTCTGCCACTTGATAAGCCACCTCACCTAGTAGTTCACGGGTATGCTTACCCAGAATGGCATCTCGATTACAACGAAACCAGACCTCATAGGTATGGTTAACAAAGCGATAGCATTGATTGGCATCCACATAGCTAATACAAACGGGTAGAGCGTCGGTGATCAGTCTTAATTCTTGTTCTCGTAAGCGAAGCTCGTCGTAGACATCGCGCAGTGCTGCTTCGCTTTTCTGTAAAGCTGCCGTTCGTTGGGCTACCTGTTGCTCTAAGGTGCGGTTGTAATCTGCTAAGAAGCGTTCTGCTTGTTTGCGCTCTGTGATGTCTTGAAAGGCTACGATCGCATAAGCCACATTGCCCTGTTCGTCAAAAACTGGAGTTCCCCACGCCTCAACTGGAATGGTTGCGTTGTGTTGGTGAATTTCTATGTCGTCAACCCTAGTGCGATCGCCTCTCAAAGCCCGGATGATTGGCAGTTTCTCAGTTGCATATATTTTATCTGTTCCTGCCAGATAAAATTGATAAGTCTGTGCGATTTGATCCGGTGCCACGGAAGGATCGATTTCTTTGCCCATTAACTGAATTCCCCGTTGATTGGCGTAGTAAGGGCGACCAGTCGCATCCACTATTCCAATTCCCACCGGGACAGCTTCTAGAAATTGAGTCATCTTACTTTCGCTCTTCCTTAGCTGTGAGTAGAGTTTGGCATTTTCTATTGAAATGGCTGCTTGGGTTGATAACAGATTCAACACTTGTGTTCGCTCTGGTGTAAATGCTCCAGCCGCTAATTTATTTTCTAGATACAACACGCCCACTAGCTTACCTTGATTAAGCAGAGGCAAACATAAGATTGATTGAGTTTGATTGTGTTGAATATAAGGATCATTAATAAAATTACCTTCACGAGTAGCATCATTTAAGATGACAAATTCATGAGTACGAATAACATAATTAATTATTGATTCAGGTAGATGATTTGCCGTTGGGATAGATTGCAGCACTTGTGTAGCATAGACATTCTCACTCTCATTGAGTTCACCAGACGCTTCAATCACCCATTTTCCTGAGTTTTCCAAAATCAAAAATCCTGTTTGTGCGCCAGCATTTTCGATTAATATTTTCATTAAGGAACTGAGTAACTTATCCAGTTCAATTTCACTAGAAATCGCTTGTGATGCTTTCATCACTGCTGCTAAGTCGAAAGCGATGGGTGAGTGATTAGAGGTGGTTCCAGAAGTTTTTTGGATTGGCGCGTAAGCAATGCCCGACAACTGTGGAAATAGCTGGGGATAGCGAGTTTCTAAATCGTTGACTTTTGCATATGCTCCCCATCGTTCATAGCAGTAATGTGCTTCCTTCATGTAAGTTTGGGCGATTTTTTCTCTACCTCTTGCCAGATAATGTTTAGCAGCTAATTCGTATGCTAATGCTTCTTCTTGCAAATACTCGTTGTCTTTAGCCCCTTGAATGGCTTGCTCGTAGAATTCTTCTGCCTCAAGCAACTGACCTAAAACTCGTGCAGTCTCTGCTTGCACTAAATGATATTTATGCAAGTGATTCATGGGCGCATAATGTGCCCATTGCTTTATTTTCTCCTCGCTAACCGCAATTTTTCTGAGGATTTCCTCTTGCGCTTGAGCGCTGCTTTCAGGGTATGTTGCGAGTCTTGTCAGAGCATCATATAGGTAGTAAAAAGGCGCAATAGGTGTGCCTGTTATTCGGATTAAATAACGTTCTGCTATGGTTGAATTTTCAACTGCCTGAGCATACTCAGAAAATAGGTAGCACAAGAAAAGTTTATTGAAATAGACATCAAAGATTGCAGTTCCATCATTTGCTGCTTCGTGTTGTGGCAATCCATTCTCCTCATTGTAGAATTTGCCAACTAAACGGGTTGGATTGACCGAGTATACCATTAAATTTGCGATCGCCTGGTGAAATATTTGATTCCAGGTTAGTGCTGTTTCCTGTTTGATTTGACGAAGTGCTTCATTGTATGCCGCCATCTCGCGTTCAACCTCCACGAGTTCGTTTCCGACAACATAGGAGTTAAAGCAATAAGAGTGAGCGCCATAGGCGGCAAACTCTAAATCCCCGGTTTCTAGCCCACTTTGATAAACCTCTAGTAATGGCTGTAATGTGTCTCTCACATGATCTTTCCAATGAATGATGAAGGTATTCACGATGAGCAATGTTCTAGCTCTGAGTGAATGGGACTTAGGTTGTGACAACTGCCTTAAAGCTAACTGTCCAAACTCGTAGCCAGTCTCGATGTCTTCGACTTTTCCACACAGAACTAATCCAAAGTTGGCATAAGCAAAGGAAGACGCAAACGAATTTCCATGCTCGAATGATAAGCTGACTTGTTTAGATACCAGTAAGGCCATTAAATCAGGAGCTGCAATCCAGGCCGTAATCGTAATTCTAGATAGGATTCGCATTGCTGCTAACTTGTCTGGCTTGGTCATTTCCGGCAAATGGATCAAGTCTTTAATCTGTTTCTCACTAAAGAGTGATGTGATTGCGTCTAGTTCAAGCTGAATATCTAACTGACTGGGCGTTTCGGGAAAATTTATCCCCAATTGCTGCAACACTTGCAATCCAGTGTTAATTGCTTTTAATAGCTGGTTCTGCGCGATGTCGGTTTGAATTTTGACTTCGTAAACTTTCAAGATGTCGAGAATAGTCTTGGCTTCTTGCAGAACGATCGCTGCCCAATATTCTACCTGCTCAAAATCACCACACAGGTACGCGACTTCTGTTGTTTCTAAATATAACTCTAATGTCAGGTCATAGTTTGTTTGCCAGCTAGAAGCTGCTAGCCAAACTCTTGCTGTGGCTAAATATTTTTGAGCCATACTATAGGCGATCGCCGCTTTTGCTTTCTGCCCTGCAATTAAATTTAATCTAGCAATTTCATTGCGTTCGGGTTGATCGGTGACAAGCTCAATCCCATGATTGAGATGATCGACAATTTCAAACAGCCGCTCTGATATTCGGTCTAGTGGGGTCTTTTCCAGTAGATTACGACCGATTTGTAAATGAACAATTTGTTTTTGCGACTCATCTATTAAGATATATGCTGCTTGCTGCACGCGATCGTGCAAAAACTTATACTCTTGAATTAACAAGTTTTCATCTAATTCAGATAGAGGTTGAATGAATTCACCTTGGATGGCTGCCAGTAAATTCAGGAAAACCGTTTTAGGAGTTTTATCACAAACAATCGATAGAGTATCTAAATTAAATTCAGCCCCGACACAAGCGGCTAAACGAAGAATTTGCTGTGTGACCTCGGGTAGTTTCTTTAACTTGTGAATCAACAACTCGACAACATTATCGGTGATATTTTGGGCTTGGATCTGAGCAATGTTCCACTGCCAGCTTAAGTGTTCAGCATCAAAGGTCAGCAGATTTTCGCCATACAGCATTCTCAAAAATTCACTGACAAAGAAGGGATTGCCTTCAGTTTTACGCAACACCAACTCAGCTAACGGACGCACGGTGTCTGCATTCCGATGTAGGGTTTCGGCAATTAACTGACCCAACGGCTCAAGCGTTAATGGTGTTAGGATAATTTCCTGAAGCACAGCCCCTTGTTTTCGCAGTCTCTCTAGCATTAATGCTAATGGATGCGTTGGATTTACTTCATTATCTCGATAGGCTCCAATCAAAAATAGTGATTGGGTTTGCTCATCCAGCAGCATCAACTCGATTAACTTCAGCGTTGCTGAGTCTATCCACTGCAAATCATCTAAGAAGATCACAAGGGGATGTGATTTTGAACAAAACACCCGCACAAACTGCCCAAAGATTTGATGAAAGCGATTTTGAGCTTCAGTTGCTCCAACTTCCGGTACGGGTGGCTGCTTGCCGATAATTAATTCAACTTCTCTTATCACATCAATGATGATTTGTCCGTTGTTTCCCAAAGCTGTAAGCAAGAGAGATCGCCACTGTTGCAGCTGCTCATCTGGTTCACTGAGCAATTGCTGCACCAATTTTTGCAGGGCATCTGCGATCGCACTATAGGGAATATTGCGCTGAAACTGATCAAATTTACCAGAGATAAAATAACCGCGCTTTTGGGTAATTGGTTTATAGATTTCCTGCACTAACGCTGATTTCCCAATGCCAGCATAGCCAGATACCAACATCATTTCGACTTGGAATTTTGGATTGCCCGCTTGTTCCCTTTGTGAAGTCGTTTCTGAATTGTTTGGTAAAGCAGCGACGCGATTTTCCTCTGGACACGCTACGCGAACAAACGCCGCCAGTAACATTGCAACTTCCTTGTCCCGCCCATACAGTTTTTGGGGAATTTGAAATTGCTCAGAAACGTCTTGAAGTGCCAGTTGAATGCTAGAAATTTGACCTGTTTGTGCTAATTGATCGGCACAGATTTCTAAATCCGCTTTGATTCCCCAAGCACTCTGATAGC
This sequence comes from Stigonema ocellatum SAG 48.90 = DSM 106950, assembly GCA_016903675.1. Classification (GTDB taxonomy): domain Bacteria; phylum Cyanobacteriota; class Cyanobacteriia; order Cyanobacteriales; family Nostocaceae; genus Stigonema; species Stigonema ocellatum. Next base: position 24,328 of record JADQBA010000007.1, read on the forward strand.
GATCTTCTGCATTTTTCGCCATCAGTTTGAGAATGATATCTGAAACTGGTTTGGGAATCGTTGTATTTATTTTATGAGGCGGAGGTGGCTGTTTGGCAATATGACAATGAACTAGCTCTAAATTGTCGGTTGTGGGAAACGGCAGATGTCCGGTTAGCAGTTCGTAAAACGTCACACCAAGGGAGTAAAAATCGGTGCGGTAATCGAGTAAACGGTTCATGCGCCCGGTTTGCTCTGGAGATAGGTATGCGAGTGTCCCTTCTAAAACATGAGGGTTCTTGAAAGTCGGATTTGTGCGGTTAAATTGGGTGGCTATCCCAAAGTCAATAATTTTGACAACGCCAGTATCCAAATTGAGGACTATGTTTCCAGGGTTGATATCTTTATGAATAACGTTGGCTGCATGGATTCTGCCCAGAATATCGCTTATAGCGATCGCAAGACCTAAAAAAGTGGATAAAGGCATGGGGCAGAAGATATCTGGGCGCTTGTGCATCCATTGCTCTAGGGACTCTCCCCCAAAATCTTCTAAGAGAATCACCAGAGTGCGTTGATAGTCTTGCTGGCTGTATGCCTTGATAACTCCTTCCAGATTGAGGTCGGGTGATTTTATATTCCTGTCTGTAGCGAGTCAGTTCTTGGGGAGAGGGATAATCTTGCTTGAGCATTTTTATGGCGATCGCTACTCCATCATCCCTGATGCCTCGATACACTAGAGAATTAGAACTTTCGTAGATTTTGTCTTGGATGGCAATACCAGGTAGAGCAATCATAAAGCTTCTCTGGAGAGTATGATCTGGCATACCTCAAACTATACAGTAATTCTCCTTGTTATTGGACTTTGGACAAAAAGAAGTTTTTTCGCGAACAAAACCTAGGCATCAGAAATTACCCCAGTTAGGCATTGAGCCTATAGCCTTGTAAAATCATGCATTCCGGGTCTGGAAAGCCTTGCCTTAACTAAACTCCAGGCATTTACTGAAAATATATGCTACAAAAAATAATTGTGATTTACGGTTGACATAAAATAGATTATATGTTTTTAGATATCTTTTATGTGTTTAGATATCTTTCAGGAGAAGGTGGACAAGTTGTCAATTTTCTGAGCCTAGTCACATTAATTTATACTCCTTCTTTGTAAGAACTACCGCACCGAAGAGCAAAACCTGTATTTCAGCGACACCACTAATATCAAATCCGGTAGCATCTGAATGATAAAAAAACCGCCAAGACGCCAAGGGCGCAGAGAAAGAGGAAGGAGGAATAATTCCGATCCAAGCGGATTTGATATAACTCGCCACAGCTAGCACAGTTTGTTCGCAGTTGCATACTGATGTAACAATACTTGGCTTTGGGATTGTGCCACATGGGGTCGGCTTTACTTCCTGGTATCCAACACCGAGGACAAAATTTAACCGAATGTACTTGCTGAATTTCTTTTGCATCAGATACTGCTTCCAAATACTCTTGGGGTACGGATAATGCAATTGATAGACCATGCAGCATTTTCCGATTGATCTTAGTGGTCAAGCCCCGCTCAATTTTACCAACTGAACGCTGATATTCGGATCTTTGTGCCAGTTGCGTAAGTCCTGAAGCAATGATGATACCCGCATTTCTCACAAGCTTGGGGGAGAGAAGGGGCAGAGGTCCTCGGCTCCTGGAGGTTACTGTCCATTCTCCCCCGCTCCCCTGCACAAGCGCAGACTTTGAGAGATGTGGTGAGAAATCCGGGGATAATAGTTCCGCCTTAGAAAAATGTTTTTAAGCCAGTACTTGTTCGACTAACAATGGAACAACTGCAATGTTTTTAACCAACTCATCTGAAAGGGAGAAACGCTGTTTTAAGTAAGTGGTATCGTTGTAACTCAACCACACCTCACCGTTAGCCGATTCCCATGCTAGCAGTTTCAGGGGTAAATCTAGAGCGATCGTGGGTTCTGCCACCATCAAAGGCGTTCCAGCTTTGGGATTACCAAATAGCAATAACTGCGTTGGCGGCATCGTTAATCCAACTTTTTCGGCTTCAGCTTTTTGATCAATGCGGGCAAAGATGTTGGTGCCTTTTGTTTGTAGAATGGTTACTAAGCGATCAATGGTTTCTGTAACTGAATAGGGACTGGGTAGGCTGATGATGCCGTTATTTGAATTCATTGCAGTCAATTCCTTGGATTGCGTTTGTACTTACTGTTTCGGCAATACACGCAAGTTCTCCGTCCGGTACTGGATGAAAACACGACCTTGGGATAGTGGTTCGGGAAGCGGTGGATCGACAATCAACTTGGGTGATGCTTCATTTGCGATCGCAACCTATTGCAGATGTTTCTTCAATTCAGCAGCGGCTTGAACAAACAGAGAACGGACTTCTGGCAGATCGGCTAAACCATTGAGCAGTCCAAAGTCATGAATCATGCCGTTGTACTGCACCGTTGTCACCTCTACCCCAGCTTGATCGAGCTTGCGTCCATAAGCTGTGCCTTCGTCATGCAAAATATCGCTCTCTGCAACCACAATTAATGCTCTTGGCAAGCCTTTCAGTTGCTCAACCGTCGCCTGTAAGGGAGAGGCATAAATGTCTTTGCGCTTTTCTGGATCAGCGATGTACATGTCATACATCCATTTCATCGTTGGTACGGTTAAGTACCGTTTGTCGCCGAATTGATGATAAGAATTCGTTTCAAAATCAGCATCTACAATGGGCCACATCATGATTTGCAGCTTGATGTGTGGTCCTCCTTTTTCTTTCGCCTTCAAAGCTGTTACTGCTGTCATATTTCCGCCGACACTGTTGCCGACGACTGCCAGATTCTTGCCATCTACATTAATCTCTTCACCATAATCGGCAACCCATTTGGTCGCGGCATAAATCTCATTGATTGCCTGTGGATACTGAGCATCTGGCGTGCGCGTATAGTTGACAAAGACTCCTGCAAACCCTGAAAGCACAACCAGATCACGAACCATGCGCTTGTGTGTTGGGTAATCGCCTAGCACCCAACCGCCGCCGTGAATAAAGATGAAAACAGGCAATGTGCCTTTAACCCCTTCAGGACGCACAATATTGAGTGTAATTGAATAACCGTCAGCAGTAATCGCCTTCTCAAATTCTTCAATGCCTGAAAGATCTACTGGAACGGAAGCCTGTGCATCCGCGAGTACTTGACGTGCTTCGAGTGGAGTGAGTTTCTCTAGCGCCACACCTTCTGAATTCAGCACTTTCAAGAATTCCTTTACTCCTTTGGAAAGACGTGCATCATCTGCAACTTCCAAAATTTTTGCTGCTTGTGAATCTACTTGAGTAACCATGACATTCTCCTTTGATAAATAGTAAACAATCTGTTGAAATGGCACTGTTAAAGATTGCCAACCTAGCGAGGCGATCGCCCCATTCACATATCGCAAAATTTTTTTCCCACCAGTCCAGTATTGCTTGTCACCTTTAGCACTGAATGTTAATTACTGTACCGTACATGCTGTGCTTGCTCCACAATCCTTTATGAGCAAGCTTTTCGAGACTTAACGGGAAAAGTCAGGTTTCCACACCGCAGCGGCATAGAGCGAGTTCTCAAAATCGGGGGCGATATCGCCTGTGATCCGTGCCTCATGATGCGCCCAGTCCTCAAAGAACAAGTCGTGACTGATGCACGATACTATTCCAGGTATGTCGCGGCGGATGCTAAATATGTCACCAATTGGCAAGCCGAAGCTGACGAAACCAGCAGGATTAAATACGTGAATGTCTTTCAGGTAAGGGGCAGTGCCAGGTACTTTTTCTAGGTATTCGCGGGCGCTACCGAGGTAAGGGTGCGTCCCCAAATAGTTGTCGCGCAGGGCTTCTGGTGGCTCATAGCGATCGCGCCAGAGGGCAATGTGCTGGGCAAAGTCGGCTAGTTCGGGACGCTTTGTTGGGTCAACGAAGTAACCAGTGCCAGCGATCACAAAATCAAACTCGAAAACATCATCATTCACCTGAGTGACAATGTGATTGCCCATTTCCCGTGCCGATTTCCAAGGTGCAGATAGGTGTATGTGAAAGTTTGGGAAGGCGATCGCTCGCTCAATCGCGTTCCGTGATGGCGTGGAGCCTGCTTGACGAAAGCGCCAAGCCTGGAACCAGCGGGCTGCATCGGGGAGTTGGGGATAGTTGCAGTAAGCACCAGGGTATTCCCGTACCCGAATTACTGGTAGAGATGAGATCAAAGGCCGCCGCGCAAACAGGTGTACTGCCTGAGCTCCCGATTCCAGCGCCACTCCTGCTGCATCGAAAGCTGAAGCCGCCGCACCCAGCACCGCCACAGTCTTACCGCGCAGTGCTTCAAAATCGATGGCATCGCCGGTATGTGCGTACAGCGTGCGTGGTAAGTCAGCCAGTACTGGAGGTATGTATGGACCACCAGTGCCAGCCACGCCATTGGCGAAGATAATTTTGCGCGTAGTCTCTAAGAGCGGGACACCGTTTACTTCAAGGTGTAGGCGGAAGAAACCTGCGGCTGGCTCAATCCGCACCAACTTCGTCCGGTAACGAACCTGGATACCGAGGAAGTGCCGATACCAACTGAGGTACTCAGCCCAAGTCACTCGCCCAATGCGATCAATCGCCGCGTAGGCTTCCGCACCGTGCCGCGCTTCGTACCAGGCTTGAAAGGATAATTCTGGGATGCCTAGTTCTGGACCAGGCACATTTTTCGGCGTGCGGAGCTTTTCCATCCGCGCTCGCGTCAGCCACACGCCTGCATGAGCCTCGTCATCGGCTGCATCGATCGCCGTCACGCGACCGATACCAGCACGCCGTAGCGCAAATACAAAGGTGCTACCGCTGCCGCTGCCACCTATTATAGTGACATTGTGATCGATGCCAGGGCGATCGGGCACCCAATTTTCGGGATCGGGACCGAGCAAGCGTAGTGTCTCGCGGGCAGTAAAATCGGGATTGGTCGTTGTTGTCATGTCGATCTCCTCACGATGGATGGAAAAATCGGAATAGCAGACTTTACTGTTCCTATGCTCAGGGGTTGTGAAAAAATAAATGCGTCGTCTAAACCATTGATCGAAACTGTGCGATATGTAGTCATGGGATTACTCCTTTTGGACTTCAAATTTGTGCCATACCGCCATCGACAAACAACTCAATGCCGTTCACAAAGCTGCTGTCGGCTGAAGCAAGAAAGACAACGGCTTTGGCAATCTCATCGGGTTTGCCGACTCGTCCCAGTGGGATGGTGCTGGCTTGGCTGTCCACAAATTCTTGCAACTGCTGGTCATTCAGTCCCAAATGATCGTAACCAGGAGTTGGAACCACACCAGGGCTAATGGCATTCACTCGGATCTTACGTTCTCTGAGGTCGAGTGTCCAATTCCGAGCAAATGATCTCACAGCGGCTTTGGTGGCGCTGTAAACACTGAAAGCTGGCGTACCTTTTATAGAAGTAATCGAAGCATTCAGGATAATAGAAGCGCCCTCTGGCAACAGTGGCAGTGCCTTTTGTACGGTGAACAGCAAACCTTTGACGTTTATGTTGAATGTTTTGTCAAAGTGTTCCTCTGTGATTTCTCCAAGTGGGGCAATTTGTCCAACGCCAGCATTAGCGAAGATGATATCGAGGTGTCCTTGCTCTTGCTTGATGGTGGCAAACAGACGATCAAGGTCTGCCAGATTAGAAACATCACTCTGCACAGCCGTAACATTTTTACCAATGGCTTCTACAGCAGCATCCAGTTCGACTTGGCGACGACCCGTGATGTAGACATAGGCACCTTCAGCAACAAACTGTTTGGCAGTGGCAAGACCGATACCACTATTGCCACCCGTGACAAGGGCGATTTTTCCTTCCAGTTTTCTCATCATGCGAATCCTCAGTTGTAGACATGGCTATTTCTCCACGATGCGAGGCTTACTGAACACTGACTAATCTCTAAGGGAGATCTCCAGGTGCACCTAGAATTTCGTCGCCAATTTCGCTAGAGATGCGATTGAACAATTCCAGGTCGGTTGCGTCATTCTTGTTTAGCGTCCCTGTTGCTTCAACGAGGTGAGCAAAGGCACTGGGCGCAGAAACGACTAACCCGCGAGCTGGTAGATCACTGAGTGCAGCAACAACATGGGGTGTGCCCATCGGAATAAAGGCACTTTCACCTGCGCCTAGCACAACTTTATTCTTACCAACCCAGACAGTGAACTCTCCTTCCAGCACATAGAGTTGTTCTGAATAGCGTGTATGGCGATGGGGTGGAGTCTGCGTACCAGGAGGGAAATAGCCCTCAATCAGGTCATATCTACCATCAGTTGTGGTGCGATCGGCGACGATGGTAAGGTGGGTACCAAAAAGCCAGAATGATTGTGTCATGGAAGTACTCCTATTAGTGAATAATTTGTTTCAATGACGTCACATTTTCCTGCTCTTCACTTAAGCCTTTGTTAGAACTTTACGGGTAGCGAATCGAACCCTTTAAAGACTCTAGGGCGATCGTCGGCTCTGCCACCATAAGCGGCGTTCCGGCTTTAGGGTTGCCAAACAGCAATAACTGCGTTGGACGCAGGCTAAGTCCAACTTTTTCGGCTTCAGCCTGTTGATCAATGCGGGCAAAAATGGCGATACCTTTTGACTGAAGGATAGTTTCTAAGCGATCGATGGTTTTGGTTACTGAATAGGGACTGACTTGACTAATGATGCCGTTATTTGCGTTCATAGCAGCGAACTCCTCAACGGTTTTGGTAATAAATATTTTTAAAGTTAGAGTAACATAGCGTTTTGCGATGAAGACTTGCCAAGTAATGTCTTAATCTTGTATTTTATCCTTATAGTAGAAGTAATATGAAAACATTTTATACTTCTATTCCAGAATTCATCCTGCATTTATACAACGCCTGAATTAATTTTTATTACAGGCTCGCTGTCGTAGGATGTAATTGTTTTTGTACACCTGTAACGTTCCAGACTCGTTGCTATCTAATGTGCTGTCCCATACCGAATATTGATAATTGCCATTTTGGAACCTGTAAACGTGACCGCCTTCTGTAGCTTGGCGCGTTCCTCTACCCAAACTCAAATTACCGTTAGGACTTGTCGAGCGATAGAGTAGTTCACCCGAAGCATTCTTTTTCCAAATATTGACGTTGTATCCACCTCGGCATTTCAAGCTAAGGATTAAACTCGCGGTAGAATCAGCAGCAGCAGGTAAAGAGAAATTAGTTGCAATACAGGTTGCCAGGGCAAGAAGGAATGTGGAGCGGTTTAGTAGTGTCTTCATAATGTTGTAGTCCTGTACTTACTGGACTGGAATTGTTTAATCAGATCGCTTTGATAGACATAAAGCAAGGCAGTAACTGTATTCGGAAGTTGTGTCGCAATTAGAGTTTTATTGACAAGAGTTGCATTCCTAAAACTCAGTTTTTACGACACAACTTGAATAGTTAAACCCTAGAATGCTACAGCCTCAGCTTCAGACCGAGCGTTCGGTGTTAATTGATCTAGCTTGCGACGAACGGCAAGATCGGCAACGCGATCGTCCTCAGGATTTCCATCTGGCTCCAACCCATAGCGGCGACGAAAATCAGCAATGACTTGTGAGGTTTGAGGACCATAAAATGGTGCGTTTTGCGGACGTAAGCGAGGATTAGGCTTCATCACCAAATCCAACTCATATTGAACGACATAAATTTCCTGCTGCGCCCTTGCTCGTGTATTTGGACCCACAATTCCATCTGTTACAAGTCCAAAGTAGGTTTGAAAATTGATCACAGCTTGCCGATCTTTTTCTAAAGAGCTTTCGTCGCTAGAGATTGGAAAGTTCGGTTCATTTAAACCTCGACTTCTGAAGCCTAAACCATTGAGAATACTGCGGAATTGAGCATTGGTGTAAGGATAGTCTGGCATAATTCTAATCTCCATCTGTAAAGAGTAAAGAGCATTCGTTTTTATGTTGCTTTAGCTTAATGATGTGAGCGCCCAATTGAGCCGCAATCTGAGCCGCGTAGCCAACCACGTTGATCGCCGTCTCACCCACTTTGGTTAGCAACCATCTAAATCAATCTTAATTGCCTCAGTTTGCCTACTTTGCACCATACAATTTTGGATTTTAGTTTCATAAACTTTTATTTTATCCAGAACAGTATTTGCCTGTTCTAGAACCACGATCGCCCATTGCTCCATTTGTTGATACTAGCCATGAGAAGCTTCAGCGATCGCAACGAGTAGTGGCTCAAGCTCTAAAGCATCTATATAACGCACACCATTGATAAATAAAGCTGGAGTGCTAACCACCCCACTATCTATTCCGCTTGCAATGTCTTGATTGATATGATTAACATACACTTTCTGGGCAATGTCTCGAATAAACTGAGTAACATCAAGCCCTAAATTGTCAGCGTATTCTGCTAAATATCCATCTCCCAACTCTTGCTGATGCTTCAATAGCATCTCGTGCATCTGCCAAAACTGCCCTTGTGCTGCTGCTGCTTCTGTCGCTGCTGCTGCCTTTTGAGCTTGAGGATGGATTTGAGGTTGAGGAAAATGCCGGAATACAAAGCATAGAGAATCTCTCCCGAATAAGGTCGCCTCAAGCTGGCGTTGAATTGCCTTAATTGAGGTATAAAGTTTACCACATTGAGGACATTGATAATCCCCATACTCAACAAGTACAACGCGGGCATTCAATGATCCTTGCCGATGGTCTTGCTCAGAAGGGGGTACAACTAATTGATTGCGATCGCCCAGTACGCCGTCAGGAATAACATCGCTCATTGTAAACCCTCATTCTAAATCTTTGAGGAAAAGAGATTCATCGTCCGCACTCTGAAATCTCTTCCCTTCAACCCTATAATCGTCTGTATAAGTTTAATGTATGATCCTTGCTTAGGATTGTCGTCAATTTAAGGTTTGTATTTTAATCAACAAAATGATTGAGAATTAGTCAATTTGAGGGAGTAGAACGAATCAAACTTAGGTTTGATTGTCTGCCTCATAGACTAAAATCCTTCGCTCCCAAGTGATGATTGTTAACCCAGGCAGAAGTACCATCTTTGCTTTCACAAGTTAGCAATTCCGCGTTTCAACGCAATAATGGCTGCCTGGGTGCGATCTTTGACATTTAGCTTGCTTAAAATTCGGTTGATATGAGTTTTCACTGTACTTTCACTAATATTTAGAGCAGTGCTAATTTCCTGGTTGCTCATTCCCTGCCCGACTAACTGGAGAACTTCTAGCTCACGATCGCTCAGTTTTGGAGCAGTCATCCGCTGGACTAGCTTGGCAGCCACGTTGGGGGGAATATACTGTTGTCCCCTGGTCACTGTACGAATTGCTGTCAATAGTTCCTCTGGCTCAGAGTCCTTCAGTAAATACCCCTTTGCCCCTGCTCGCAATCCTCGATAAATCTCTTCATCGGTGTCATACGTGGTCAGCACAATAATTCGGGCATTGGGAAACTCATTGCAAATAACCGTAATAGCCTGAACGCCTCCCATCTCAGGCATCCGTAAATCGATCAAAGTCACATCAGGCTGCTGTTGCTGAAAAACTGCGATCGCCTCATGCCCATTTCGCCCCTGACCAACAATGACGATATCTGGAGCCTTCTCTAACATTCCGATCAAACCCTGGCGGACAACGGGATGATCGTCTACAACAAGAACGCGAATGCGACTGGGCTGACTCATGCTGACTTACTCCCGATCAATAGATACCACGATCTCTGTCCCTTGCCCTAAGTGGCTTTGAATCTTTAATTCAGCTCTAATGCGTTCAGCCCGTTGTGCCATCCCCAGTAGACCAAAGCCATTCCTCATCGCCTGGTTTTCTACATCAAATCCCTGCCCATCGTCTTTTATTCGTAAGATGCATTGGGTCGGTTCATAGACCAGTTCAATGCGGATTTCATGCGCCTCTGCATATTTAATTGCATTTGTCAAAGCTTCCTGCCCAATCCGAAACAGATTATTTTCCAGATCGGAGGATAGGGGATAGGTTGTACCAATGACTTCGTAGACGATTTGGGTTGTGATCGAGGAGTCCAATTGAGCAGTAAGACGGCTTAAGGCATCCTGTAAGTTACTGCTCTCTAAAAGGTATGGGCGGTGTAGTGCCTCTACTGAACGACGTGCCTCCGCAAGCCCAGAACGAGCTAAGTCGAGGATCTGGGGGAGGAGAGTTTGCGCTTTTTCTGGATCCGCCATTACCTCATGGGAGGCAGAGCGAGCATGAATGATAATACCTGTAAACGCTTGGGCTAAAGTGTCGTGAATTTCCCGTGCCATGTGATTGCGCTCTTCTAAAATGGAGGCTTCTTCAGCTCGTTTGCGATCGCTAATATCTGTCATGAGACTGTAGAAGCCTCTGACCTGAGTATTGTCATCGAAATCAGGGATAAAGGTCGCGCTGATGCACTGCTTACCAAGCCCAAAAGGGATTTCTGCTTCCAGAGGTACCGTTTGCCCTTCAAACACCTGATTAATATACGGCTCAACCCGTTGATAAACCGCCTCACCGAGAAGCTGGCAAACAGGGTTGCCCAGAATTTCACTGCGGCTACGGTTAAACCAAACCTCATAGGTACGGTTGATAAATTGAAAGCAGCGATTGGCATCTACGTAGCTGATTAGAACTGGTAGAGCGTCGGCAATCAGTCGTAATTCCTGTTCCCGTAAGCGAAGCTCGTCGTAGACATGGCGCAGTTCTGCTTCACTTTCCCGTAAAGCTGACGTTCGTTCCGCTACCTGTTGCTCCAGGGTACGGTTGTAATTGGCTAAAAGATGTTCGGTTTGTTTACGCTCTGTGATGTCTTGAAAGGCTGCGATCGCATAAGCCACATTACCCTGTTCATCAAAGACGGGAGTGCCCCACACCTCAACTGGAATGACTGCACTGTTTTGATGAATTTCTAAATCGTCAACTGTGGTGCGTTCGCCACTCAACGCCCGGACGGATGGCAGTTTCTCAGCGGGATATTGTTGCTTTGTTCCTGCCAGATAAACTTGATAAGCCTGTGCAAGCCAATCTAGAGCCACAGACGGATCGCTCTCTTTGCCTACTAGCTGAGTTGCCTGTTGGTTGAAGTAGTAAGGGCGACCTGCCGCATCAAAGACGGCAATTCCCACCGGAACGGCTTCCAAGAATTGAGTTATCTGACTTTTACTGGCGCGTAGCTCCGAGTAGAGCTTGGCATTTTCAATTGCGATCGCTGCTTGGGCTGATAACAGATGCAAAACTTGCGTTCGCTCTGGTGTAAATACTCCAGTTGCTAATTGGTTTTCTAGATACAATACGCCGACGAGTTTACTTTGATTTAGCAAGGGTAAACAAAGAAGTGATTGACTTTGATTATGCTGAATGTATGGCTCATTAATAAAATCACCTTCACGAGCAGCATCATTTAAGATGACAGATTTATGAGTCCGGATTACATACTGAATAATGGATTTAGGTAAGCGATTTGCAATTGGAATCGACCGCAGTACTTGCGCCGCACAGACTTTCGCACCTTCATTGAGTTCACAAGCTGCTTCGATCGTCCATTCTCCTAAGTTTTCCAAAAGCAGGCATCCAGTTTGTGCCCCAGCATTTTCAATTAGAATATGCATTAGAGAACTAAGCAACCGATCCAATTCAATTTCACTCGAAATTGCGTGAGATGCTTTCATCACTGTCGCTAAATCGAGAGCAGTCTGTGAGGTACTTGAGATGGTTCCGGTCGTGGTGCGAACTAGTTTAGAAACTACGTTGGAGGACTGAGGAAATAGTTGAGGATAACGAGTTTCTAAATCTTTAACCTTTGCCATTGCGCCCCATCGTTCATAGCAATAGTGAGCTTCCTTCATGTAGATCTGGGTAAATTTTTCTCTACCACGAGCTAAGTAATGTTTAGCGGCTAATTCATAGGCTAATGCTTCTTCTTGAAGATACTCGTTGTCCTTGGCTCCTTGAATTGCTTGTTCATATAAGTTTTCTGCTTCAAAAAATTGACCAAAGACTCGCGCTTTCTCTGCCTCAACGAGATGAAACTTGTGTAAAAAGTTTTCTGGACAGCTATCCGACCATGCTTTTAAGCGCTCCTGATTTGATCGAATCTGTTCCAAAGCATTACTTTGCTCTGCTTGATCTACATCGGAATACAGGTTGAGTAGAATCAGAGAACCATAGTAGAAATAACCACTATAGGTTGTAAATCCTACGACAGAATTTAGGATCTTTCCCGCTTCAACAAAATAATGGCAGCCTTGCTCAAAATCTGCTGTTAAACAGGAAAGATGCATTTTGAGGATGTAATAAAGACAAATTGAAAACCGTATTTGTGAGGTTTCACCCTGATGAACTATTTTTTCTGTCTCCCTGAGCAATTGATCATGTTCCTGTGCCTCTTGCCCTAAAGCAAGTTTTGCTACGAAAAATTTAGCTCCAGCCAGTGCCACCTTCGCAAGCTCGTCCTGAATCTGCTCCGCCACCAACTGATATTTTTCGTTGTCTTCTGCAACGGTTGTTAAATTTTCTCCTTGAAATAAGCGATTAAAAATGTTACCGACCAAGTTATAGGCTGCAAATTGAATATCTCCCGACTCCATGCTTGCCAGAAAACCTTTATAATTGATCGTGGCCGCCCCTGCTAGAGGTTTTGACCAAACTTGAATCCAGCCTCCAAACAACATCTCAGCCTTACACTGCTGAGATTTACTGTTTAGCTTGTAGCTAAGCTGCACAGCTAAATCTGCAAACTCATAGCCTCGTTGGTATTGCCCTTCCATCAAGCCTAAAAGAAGACCATAGTTTGCATAAGCCTTAATAGACTCAGCAATATTTCCATGTTCAATGGAAAGACGAACTACTCTTAAACTGACAAAGCTGTAAAGTTCAATATTAGCCGTAATGTAGGCTGATATATCTACAACGCGCAATTTAATCATTGCTTGAATGACCGGATCGCTCACTGTTGGTAAAGTTAAGAGTGAGGAAATTGAGCGATTTTCTAAGCTTTTGGCAACAGCAGCAAACTCTTCACGGACTAGTTCTGTCAAATTTTTGCCCTTAATCTCAATCCCAAGCTCATGCAATCCGATCAGACCTGTTTGAACTGCTTCCTCACATTTGCCTTGTAGGGTATATTGAGTGATTTGAAAAACACGAATATCTGCGCGATCAACGGCAGAAGAAATGTGTTCTAAAGCAACCTTGGTTATGGCGCTTAATTGCTCATAGCTAGCATTGCTCAACAGGGCTGTGGCGAGAGTAAGATACAGGTTGAACATCAAGTCGTACTGACTTATCCAAGCCGCTTCTTCAAGCAAGCCAATGCCAGTCTCAAGATACCGAATCGCGGCTTCATAGGCTGTAGAGGAGATGGCTTTTTGAGCGGCAGCCAAGTTAAGCCGTGCTATTCTCTCTTTTTCATCTTCCTGTGTCAGAAGGGATTGACCAAAGTTGATGTGGTTGACAATATCAAACAGCATCTCACTTTGTTCGACCTCAGAGAGCTTGCTGAGCAGTAGTTGTCCAATAGAGTAGTGCGTTACTTGCTTTTGATCCTCAGGAATCAAAGCATAGGCGGCTTGCTGTACTTGGTCATGCAAGAACTTATACTCTTGAACTAACAAGTCCCCATCTAATTCAGACAAGGGTTGAATGAATCCTCCTTGTACCGCTGGTAGTAAATCCCGAAAAACCGTTTTAGGCGATTTCTCACACACGATCGCTAACGTATCTAAATCAAATTCAGAGCCGACACAAGCGGCTAAACGGAGAATTTGCTGGGTTTCTTCTGGTAGTTTCTTCAGCTTTAAGAGCATCAACTCCACTACATTATCGGTGATGTTTTGGGCTTCAATCTGAGCAATGTTCCACCGCCAGCTTAAGTGTGACCCATCAAAACTCAACAGACTTTCGCTATACAGCATGCTCAAAAATTCGCTGACAAAGAAAGGATTGCCCTCCGTTTTCCGCAGCACCAACTGGGCCAGAGCACAAACGCTTTCAGCATCCCGATGGAGCGTCTCAGCAATCAACTGACTCAACGGCTCCAGCGTTAAAGGTGCTAGGACAATTTCCTGAAGCACCGCCCCTTGTTTTCGTAGCCTTTCCAGCGTTAGTACTAATGGATGCGTTGAATTTGCTTCATTATCTCGATAGGCTCCAATCAAAAATAGAGATTGGGTTTGCTCATCCAGCAGCATCAGTTCGATTAACTTGAGTGTGGACGAGTCTGCCCACTGAAGATCGTCCAGAAAGATAACTAAGGGATGTTGCTTTGAGCAAAACACCTGCACAAACGATTGAAAGGTGAGATTGAAGCGATTTTGGGCCTCAGTAGCTCCAACGTCTGATACAAGTGGCTGCTTGCCAATAATTAACTCAACTTCCGGGATCACATCAATAATGATTTGCCCATTGCTTCCCAAGGCATTTAGAAGTTTTGATCGCCACTGTTGCACCTGCTCATTGGATTCACCCAGTAGTTGCTGCACCAGTTTTCGCAAAGCAGCCATGATCGCGCTGTAGGGAATATTGCGCTGCAATTGATCGAATTTACCAGAGATAAAATAGCCACGCTTTTGGGTGATGGGTTTGTAGAGTTCCTGCACTAATGCTGATTTCCCAATGCCAGCATAGCCAGTCACCAACATCATTTCAACTTTGAATCTTATTTGTGCGTTGTTTTGTAAAGTGGCTATGCGATTGTCCTCTCCAGAGGCTATGCAATTGTCCTCTCCAGAGGCTACGCGATCAAAAGCTGCCAATAACGTGGCAATTTCTTTGTCCCGTCCATACAATTTTTGGGGAATTTGAAACCGATTGGAAATGTCTTGAAGACCCAGTTGAATGCTGTTAATTTGACCGATTTCTTTTAATTGGCGATCGCAGCTTTCTAAATCTGCCTTAATTCCCCAAGCACTTTGATAGCGATCCTCGGCATTTTTCGCCATTAGTTTTAGAATGATATCTGAAATGACTTTGGGGATCGTTGCCTTCAGTTCGTGAGGTGGAACGGGCTGTTTAGCAAAGTGACAGTGGATTAGCTCTAGGATATCCGTTGTGGGAAACGGCAGGTGTTCGGTGAGCAGTCGGTAGAATGTCACGCCCAGCGAATAAAAATCGGTGCGGTAATCGAGCCAGCGGTTCATTCGCCCAGTTTGCTCTGGCGACAGGTAGGCAAGTGTTCCTTCTAAAACATGAGGGCTTTTGAAGGTTTGATTCGTGCGGTTAAATCGGGTGGCAATCCCGAAGTCAATGATTTTGACAACGCCAGTATCCTGATTGAGGACAATGTTTCCTGGGTTGATATCTTTGTGAATCACATTGGCTGCATGGATTCTACCCAGAATATCGGTGAGGTTGATCGCTAGCTGAAGAAACGCGGACAAGGGCATGGGGCAGAAGTCCGGGCATTTGTGCATCCATTGCTCCAGGGACTCGCCGCCAAAATCTTCCAAGAGAATAACGAGCGTGCGTTGATAGTGTTGCTGGCTGTATGCCTTGACAACTCCTTCCAAGTTGAGGGAGCGGGTAATGTCATATTCCTGTTTGTAGCGGGTTAATTCTTGGGGAGAGGGATAATTTTGCTTGAGCATTTTAACGATGATCGCTCGACCATCCCCCACTCTGGTACCTCGATATACCAGAGAATTAGAACTTTCATAGATTTGGCTTTGAATGGCGACTCCAGCTATGGCGATCATTGAACTCTTTTTCTAGATGAATGTCATGAGTCACATTACCTATTATATCATCAGCAATTACAAAAAACTGAAGAGCATAATCTTTACACAATTACACCTTTACCTTTCTGGAAGTGGGAGTGTCAATCTAAATCTATTCCATATACATAGTCTACAAGAGAGCTAGACTAATACACCTAACTTTTAACTGCCGAACTACTTTCACACCTTATGAATAACGTTGGCTGCATGGATTCTGCCCAGAATATCGCTCTTTGCGATCGTAAGACCTAAAAAAGTGGATAAAGGCATGGGGCAGAAGATATCTGGGCGCTTGTGCATCCATTACTCTAGGGACTCTCCCCCAAAATCTTCTAAGAGAATCACCAGAGTGCCTTGATAGTCTTGCTGGCTGTATGCCTTGATAACTCCTTCCAGATTGAGGGAGCGGGTAATTTTATATTCCTGTCTGTAGCGAGTCAGTTCTTGGGGAGAGGGATAATCTTGCTTGAGCATTTTTACGGCGATCGCTACTCCATCATCCCTGATGCCTCGATACACTAGAGAATTAGAACTTTCGTAGATTTTGTCTTGGATGGCAATACCAGGTAGAGCAATCATAAAGCTTCTCTCGAGAGTCTGGTCTAGTATACCTCAAACTATAGAGGAATTCTCATTATTCTTTTGACAGCCGATGGCATCGATAGTAACGATACAGCCTTTCAAACAGAGAAGTTTTAATAATTCCGGGATAGCAGTAATTTCATTTTAATTGCTATCAACTTGAACTTGACCTAAAACTAATCTTTGAGATGAAACCCAAGCACTAACAATATATATTGCGGCTTAGTCCAGATGATGAATCAGACAAAATAACCAATCTTCCATCATCAGAGTTAGAATCTTGGTGAAGTTAGAACGTGGGAATGGGGGCGATCGCTCTTTTCATATCTTGCACCATTATCTTATTGCAAAAAAAGCAGCCTAAAACCCTGATTATTGTGTAGGGTGGGCACTGCCCACCAACCCTTATTGAGAAGGTGCAAGATGTCAGTCTCGTTACTCTCATTCGCACCTTAACTCGTAAGCAGTCAAGGAGTAACTAATTTTTGGCGTTGCTGAATCACTGTATGAATTTACCTCACGCAAAGTCGCAAAGGCGCAAAGAGAAAGAGTTTTAAAATACCCCATTTTTTTCATTTCATACTTCAATTCAGCAACGCCTAATTTTTTTTGACAGAATTGAGTTAGCAAAAGTAAATCTAATAGGACTAGCCCTTTCAAGGTGAACCAAAAATCTGGAAAATTCTGCCCGATTTTCAACATTTGATCTTCGTGTTCTTCGTGTCTTCTCCCAAGGGGAGACGCTACGCGAACGCGGTTTAAAAATCTTTTTGAACCACGAAGACGCGAAGAACACGAAGGAAATCCAAGTCTTACGACTTGCACCTTGAAAGGGCTGATCTAATAGGACTTACGCATTGACAGAGAGAATCAACTGTGCATTATCTCTCGTTACAAGCATCGGCTTGTAATGCTCTTGTAGGAGGCTCTGCCTCCGTTAACCTGGGTTGCCGAGCCTCCTTGATCTCATTCCCTGGCAGAGCCTGGAAATGAGGCAGAGCAAGAGTTTTAGGTTAATAAGCTTGGTATTCACATACAAGGCTCAATTTGTCTTGTGCGTAAGTCCTATCTAAAGAAGTTAAAAAAGGAATATGCGATCGCTCTTAGTGTGCTTGACGTTCACCGCGAAGAGTATTGTTTTCTTCAGTGATGACAATCATAAACCGTGCCATCCCATCACAAAACTTCACCTGGATTTAAGAACTGATATAATTTTCTGGCAAGCTGCATATCATCAGGACTTACGCACAAGACAAATCAACCATCATGTGTATAAGGAAAATCCGGCGTTTGCCTCGTTGCCTCGTTCTTGGGCTGCTGCCACAGAATGTGATTAAGGGAGAGAAGGCAACCCCTCAAATCGGGAGGCAGCAGCCCTCCTTTGAAGAGCATTACAAGGCAGAGCCTTGTAACGAGAGATATACATAGTTTATTCTTTTTGTCAATGCGTAAGTCCTAATCATATATTTTTTAGGGAGACTAAATACCAATGAACCGCAAAGCTAGCGAACGCTTCGGCAAAATTGCTTCCAATTATGCAAGCAGCGAAGTTCACAGAATGAGCCCCTCCATTCAGCATCTTCACGATGTTCTCCCCTTGTCAGACGACATTACACTGTGTGACGTGGCTTGTGGTGCTGGACACGTAGCACTCTCCTTCGCTGAACGTGCTAAAAGAATCGTCGGTGTGGATCCCGCCCCCAACATGCTCACCGAGTTCCAGAAGATAGCCAAGGAAAGACAAGTAAGTGTTGAGGTTATCGAGGCTTACGCTGAAGCTATTCCGCTACCAGCTAACACATTCGATCTGGTTACTTCCCGTCTTGCTCCACACCACTTCACCGATATCAAGGCTACGATAAAAGAGATGGTTCGAGTAGCACGCCCCGGAGGCTATGTTGCCGTCATTGATTTAGAAGGACATACAGACCCCTCCATGGATGACTTCAACCACCAATTAGAAATCCTCCATGACCCGACCCACATCCGGAGTTATACCGCCAAACAATGGCAAATCTTTTTCGAGGAAGCGGGATTATCTGTTGAGGTTCTTAAAGGTAATCTCACGGAGTGCCCAGGGGGTCTTCGCCTTCATCGATGGTGCGAGATCGCCTGTTCAGGAGAGGAGGCTGAAACCAAGATTTTCCAACTCTTAAACGTTGCAGAGGATAATGTGTTAGACGCTTTGGGTATTACTCGCGAGGGCAATGAATTTTTAATGCCTGTTCGGACTGTGTTGATTTTAGGCCGTAAGCACCCTTAAAGAGCTTTAAGCGAATGGCACTTTTGACTTTTGAATGCGTGACTTTCGCGCAGCGGTACTAGTGTCAGCCATGCTATAGCGGTTTGCGAGTCAGTAGTTTTGTGGTAGGGGCGCTCTTGCCTTGCGCCCCTACAATTAGGTGTGCCTCACCCGGTTGAAATCCGCTATATATTTGCCCCAATCAGTGAAATTACGTATTTTGTTCAAACTTTAAATAAAATCTATCGTAGTAATCTAATATGTGAAAAATCAATGAAAATAAGTTAATCGATGATGCCAAATCTTATTTTTATTAATAAGATAGTTTTCATAAACAATAAAATAATTTCCCTTCATCAAATATGAAAACTTATTTTTGGAGAGGTTTATCCATTTCAATCATTATAACTCTATCATTAGGGGGCTTCCAAAAAGCAAATGCAACTGGGCTAGGGATAGCGAGTGATTACAACGTTTTCACTTTTGGAGACTTCAACGAACAAAATACAGATATTGAAGGAAAGTTAGCTGCTGGTGGCAACATCAATTTTGTTGGTAATAGTATCGGAAATAAACTTGCTGCTAACAGTGGTAATGTATTAGTTGCTGGAAAAAACTTAACTCTGACTAATGGGCAAGTAAATAATGGCAACGCCATTTATGGAGGTAATGCCTATATTAGCAGCGAAGGATTTACAAATGGAAAAGCGAGTAGGGGTAATCCTATTGATTTTTCTGCCGCAGCACAAGAATTAAAATCATTGTCACTAGATTTAGCTTCCTTATCTGCTACAGGTAATACAAAAGTTCAGTATGGCGGTATTAGTCTCACAGGTACTGACAGTCAGTTGAATGTTTTTAACCTTGACTCTTCTACTTTATCTAATGCAAACAATTTTCAAATAAATAGCAACGCTGGTTCAACGGTCGTTGTCAATATTAGTGGTACTAGTGTGTCACTGAAAAACTTTGGATTCAACATATTGAATACAGATAAGCAACACATTTTGTACAACTTCTATCAAGCTACAAGCATAACTGACTATAATGTTGGTATTGAGGGTAGTATTCTCGCGCCTCTAGCTAATTTCGCATTCAACGGCGGGAATGTTGAGGGCAATGTAATAGTAAATTCGCTGACAGGAGTTGGAGAGTCTCACAATTACTTGTTCCAAGGCAATTTGCCATCTAAGAGAAAGGTTCCTGAACCTAACAATTTGTTAGGTCTAGG
Organism: Stigonema ocellatum SAG 48.90 = DSM 106950; assembly: GCA_016903675.1. GTDB lineage: Bacteria > Cyanobacteriota > Cyanobacteriia > Cyanobacteriales > Nostocaceae > Stigonema > Stigonema ocellatum. Next base: position 44,062 of record JADQBA010000007.1, read on the forward strand.
ATTAATAGCTGCAATCTTGAGATTATCTCGTGGTCAACAATGACCTGTTAGATTACTCCGTTAGGTCTTGGCTCTTACCCATAGCTACAAGCTATTTGCTCTGCGTGCTATGAGTTTCGGTCAATGGGTAAGTTCAAACCTGACCGTAGGGGGTTGCTACGGTTGTGAAATCCGCCAACTTCTGCTAATGTATAAAGAGGTCGGCGTTTGACATCTTCGTAGATACGTCCGATGTACTCACCAAGGATACCAATACTGAATAACTGGACGGCTCCCATAAAGAATATGGCCACCAGAATAATCGTAAATCCGGTTAAAGGCGAATGGGGGATAAAAATCCGCCAACATAGCACTAGCATAGCCATTAAAGTTGCCATCATGGCTGTCAGCAACCCAAGATAGCTAGAGACTCGCAGTGGCACTTTTGAGAAGGATACCAAACCATTAATCGCTAAAGCCAAGGATTTGCTAAAGGTGTACTTAACATCACCAGCAAAGCGGGGATCGCGCTCAAACTGAATAAACGTTTGCCGGAAGCCAACCCAAGAGCGCAAACCCCGAATATAGCGGTTGTGTTCTGGCATACTATTTAGAACATCTACCACTTGCCGATCCAAAAGACAAAAATCGCCAGTATCCGTCGGAATGTCTACATCTGCAAGCTTTTTCAAAAGGCGATAGAATACATAGGCGGTAAAGCGCTTGAACCTGCTCTCCTTGCGGCGTTGGGTTCGCACTGCGTAGACAACTTGATAACCTTCTCGCCACTTTTCAATCATATCTGGAATTAGTTCTGGCGGATCTTGTAAATCAGCGTCGAGGATGACTACCACTTGACCCCGGACAAAGTTAAGACCAGCTGTAACAGCGATCTGGTGTCCAAAGTTGCGTGCTAGACTTAGATAGCAAATACGCGAGTCTGTTTCATGGAGGTTTCGCAGTAGTTGCAGCGAGGAATCTTTACTGCCATCATTGACTAAGATTAATTCTACCGAATCATCCAGCCGATCCATGACACCACTAACTCGCCGATACATTTCTGGAATTGTTTGTTCCTCATTGTAGATGGGAATCACAAAGGAATACTTCGGGTGCATAGTTCATCAATCCTTTGAACACTGTTAGTAGTTAGTAGTTAGTAGTTAATAGTTAGTGGTTAGTAGTTAGTGCTGCAATTAGCCCTACGCCACCCAGTCCCAACGGGCAAAGCCACTGGCGTAGTAGTAGAGCAAGATAGCGAACCACCCCACAATCGCGTATCCCCAACGAGGATGGCGGGAAAACAACAGACCAAGAGCAAGCGGTAGCGATACTATACCATAAGCGTAGCGATGGACAGAGAAGGTCGCTTTGGACGCTATGATCATTGCCAATGAGCAAAAGCCGAAGGCTACAGCAACATTGCTTAGGGAACTACGTAAGCGCCACAACAAATAGCCACCACCAAAGACCATGACAACTTTAGTCACACCATCTCTACCCAAGGTAACAGCATCCCGAAGTATATCCGACCAAGGTGTTTGCGTCCATGCTTTTTGTACATGGACGAATGCCAAGGGGTCTGCAAAACGAATACCGCAATAAATACTAAATAAAAGCAGCCCCAACCCTGTGGCGAGACCTGCGACATAGGCTATTGGAGGTCTGCGTTCTCTCCAAGCCGTGAGGAGAAAGGTGGGTAAAAGCGTGATCCCTGTGGCTCGAGTCGCGCTAGCCAGAGCACCCCAGAAAGCAGCCCAAGCATACTGGCGGTTGTCGAATGCTCGCAAAGCCGCTGTGGTGATCAACAAATACACTCCCTCAGTATATATAACTGTACCGTAGATAGACAACGGGCACCAAGCTAAAACAGCGGTTACCCACCGCGCAGCACTGATACCATGACGCTCTTGTGCCCATTGGTACAAAATGAGCATCGCACCAAGGAACGCCAAGTTGTTCACAAGTGTGCCCGCTACATCAAACGGTAAGCCAAGCATCATGACAAAGCGAATGAGCAATGGAAAAATGGGAAAGAACGCAACAGAATGCTGCTGTCCATCATTTGCATAGTCATAGCCTACGGTGGCGATCCTCTTGTACCATTTACCATCCCAATGTGAGAATAGCTCCCAGCCAGGTTTGGGAACAAAGCTAGGAAGAAAATCCAGCGGATTTGGAGGTTCCCAGTCGGGGTGTGTAGGTGACGTGTTATGTAAAGGAGTCAGAATCTGTATTGCGACGATAATTAAAAGTCGGCTCACAAGCCACATTGCAATGACAAAAATGAATCCTTTCGCCTTTGTGTTGGCTTTCACCCAAGAGTGATTACTTATTGTTTCTGATGAATTTATATTATTGGTCATAGCTAAACAAGGATTTGATCTGCGATTCAGTTGCTACTTTGACAGGACTTACCCACAGGTATTGGAAAGACGAACCACACAAGAGTTGTCTGAGGGGCGGTGAGTAAGGCACTTACTCGAAATACATTTCCAGCCGTCAAACTCAAATCCCTTGTCGTAGTCGTAACCCACCAACACACGGCCCAAAGCGTATTTTTCTGGATCTCCCTTTAGGGAGAAATGAGAGTTTGACAGGATTTTTGCCTAAGTCATATTTGAGTTTGGAAAGCGGCAAAATTAAACAGCTGATACTTAGAGAGTATTTGATTGTTGTATCAGTATAATTAAATACTTTTTTCATAAAGTTTTTTACCGTGTAATGACGCAAAATGGAAGTTTTGAAGTCCGCACAGGCGGGTTTTTTTCCTGTACCTGCACCTGTGTCCGGTATAGAATGAAATCTGATTTTTCAGACATTTTCTTAGATTTTCCGGAAAAATTTATATAAATTGTACTTTACAGCACGAGAATTTATGGTTAAGTTATCTATTAAGTACTAAAATGAAAATAATTACACAAAATTTATATATCAAACCCTTATCCACACTAGAACCTCGTGTGTAAATAATTCTGTTCAATTACTTACTCTTTCCCCCCACACCCCCACACCCCTACACCCCTTCCTTCTTTCCCATCGCTACCCCTGCTAAATAAGCAGTTGTCCAAGCACTTTGGAAGTTAAATCCGCCAGTGACACCATCAATATCCAAAATTTCTCCAGCAAAGTGAAGACCTGGAACTATTCTACTTTCCATTGTTTTAAAGTTGACTTCTTTAAGGTTGACACCACCACAGGTGACAAATTCTTCTTTGAAGACTCCTTTACCGTTGATTAAGTATTGTCCTTGGGTGAGTTCTTGCACTAACTGATTGAGTGTTTTGTTAGATAGTTCTGCCCATCGGTCTTCTGTTGCAATTCCTACAGCGGAAATGATATACTGCCAAAGGCGGTGGGGTAAATCAGCGCCGCGATGCAATGCGATCGCCCGTTTTGCCGATTCATTCTTGACTGCTAATAATTTCTGCCGCACTTGTTCTTGGGTCAGAGGCGGTAGCCAATTAATGAGTAAAGTGGCTTGATAGTGACACTCGTGCAGCACTCTCGCACCCCAAGCAGAAAGTTTCAGCACAGATGGACCACTCAAACCCCAATGGGTAATGAGCAATGGTCCAGTTTGTTCTAGTTGGGATTTTCCTGGTAAGGTTAAGCGTAACCCCACGGATTCGACGCTGACACCAGCTAGCTTCCTCAGATTTTCATCCCTAATGTTGAAGGTAAATAAAGAGGGGACTGGTGGGTTAATTGTATGTCCCAAATCCTGAGCTATTTTATACCCAACAGGATTACTACCTGTAGCCAATATCAGGCGATCGCACTCCAAAGTATGTCCTGACTTTAGAACTACCTCAAAGTTATTTCTGAGTATTTTTGCAGATGAAACAGGTATCCCTGTACGCAATTCAACTCCCGATGCCTTTGCAGCATCCATTAAACATCTGACAATAGTTTCTGAAGTATCTGTAATGGGAAACATCCTGCCATCAGCTTCGGTTTTTAGCGGCACTCCGTGGGTCGCAAACCACGATACGGTATCTTGAGCTTGAAAGCGAGTGAAGGCACCTAATAGGGCTTTTCCACCTCTAGGGTAATTTTGCACCAACCTAGATGGGTCAAAGCAAGCGTGGGTGACGTTGCAGCGTCCGCCACCAGAAATACGAACTTTAGCCAGTGGTTGGGAACTGGCTTCGAGTAAAGTAACTTGAGTGTGGGGATGAGTTTCAGCAGTAGCGATCGCGCTAAAAAAACCTGCTGCTCCACCGCCCACAACTACTACCCGTAGCGGTTCCACTGTCACTTGAAGTATAATGAGGTATTACATTTCTTATCCTAGCGGATGGTAAGCCGCCTTGTGAGCGTAGAGCTGCTTTTATCCCTCCTCCAGGTCGAATTGGTCTTTTGTCGCTCCACATACTGGACATACCCAGTCGTCTGGGATATCTTCAAAAGGTGTTCCCGGTGCTATTCCGCCATCTGGATCCCCTACTTCTGGGTCATATTCATAAGCGCAGACGGCGCATACATAGTTTGCCATGTTTCTCTCCCAAAATTTATTTATTTACAGCAGTGGTGAATTCAATTGACCACATTGTAGATTTGGGGTTATCCCCAACCCTACGGTAATATTGTTTACCCGACTGAAATTCGCTCTTCAGTATTCCATTATGGTCGAAAAGTGTTAAATTTACGACAAGGGGTTTGTTTTCGTCCCTGGATGGGCTGAAGATCGAGCAGGAGTAGGAAAACAAAGACGTCTGTTTACCGCAGGACAGGTTATAGATCGACAAATTGGGTCTGTTTTCACGAATAGCTCTTTGTCTTTAAATTACGGGTATGGGCTAGTTTATACCAATCTGACTGAGCCTGGGATGAGTGGTGGACCGGTATTAGATACCCGTGGGCGCGTGATTGGAATTCACGGACGAGCGGAAGTAGAAGAGATTAAAGATAAAGCTGGTCAGACTCGTCTGCTCACACTAGGTTTCAGTTTGGGTGTCCCGGTCAGCACCTTTTTGAGTCAGGCGCAGGTGGTCGGGATAAAACCGGAGTTACTGAAAGTAGAGACTTCTTCGCCACCACCACTGACCGAGGAAGAGAAAAATTCAATCTCTGAGGTTTTGCTCAAGGTAGAAAAACCGAGCAACAGCGCTGATGCCATTGACTGGGCGAATTATGGCTGGCAGGTAGCCCGAATTGACGATGAACATAAAGAGCAAGGAATTAAGGCGCTTGACCGAGCTATTGAACTCAAGCCTAACTTTTATCAAGCTTGGTATCTACGTGGCTTTATGCTAATGAGTAAAAAAGAATATCCAGAAGCTATAAAATCCTGGGATAAAGCCACGCAAATCGAGCCGGGATTTGGTCCTGCTTGGCGTTTGCGCGGCTTGACGCTTGTCACGTTGAAACGATACCAAGAGGCGCTAGAGTCCTTTGACCGGGTGATTAAACTTGACCCCAACGACCTGTCTGCTCAGATATTCCGCAGCATAATACTATCAGGATTAAACCGTTTCCCAGAAGCGCTCGATGCCTCCAATCAAGTCCTGAAAAGCAATCCTGTCTCTTGGGCGTACTTCGCTCGGGGTGTGGCTCGTATAGGGCAAAAAGACTTCAAGGGAGCGCTTGCTGATTTAAATGAGGCTATTCGCCGGAATCCGGAATATATTGAAGCCGGAGCTTACTATTTTCGGGGCGTGCTGCGTGCTGAGCAAAAAGACTTCAAGGGAGCGCTTGTCGATTTAAATGAAGCTGTGCGTCTCGAACCTGAAAATGTTGACCATACTAAATTTCGTGGGAATGTCCGCCTCCAATTGCAAGACTATAAAGGAGCGATCACAGATTACACCGAAGCTATTCGTATGAAGCCTGACGATGCTGATGCCCACTTAAATCGGGGTGCGATTCGCATTTTGCAAAAAGACTTCAAGGGAGCGCTTGTCGATTTAAATGAGGCTATTCGCCGGAATCCGGAATCTATAGAAGCCAGCGCTTACTATCTTCGGGGTGCGATTCGCATTTTGCAAAAAGACTTCAAGGGAGCGATCGCAGATTATACCGAAGCTATTCGCCTGAAGCCTGACGATGCTAAAGCCTATTACTTGAGGGGTGCGGTTCGCTTTAAGCAACAAGACTTCAAGGGAGCGCTTGCCGATGTTAATGAAGCTGTGCGTCTCAAACCTGAAGAGCTTGACTATACTAAACTTCGTGGGAATGTCCGCTCCCAACTGCAAGACTATAAAGGAGCGATCGCAGATTATACTCAGGCATTAGGTACCCAAGCATCTTCTGGCGTTGGTATTCAGTTAGAAGTCAATCCCCAAACTAAAGTGCTGACAGTTGTAAAGGTGATCGAAAACTCTCCATCTCAGAAAGGAGGCATAAAAGTAGGGGATCAAGTTCTGGCAATTGATAGTCAACCTACGACAAAAATCAGTTCAGAACAGGCGATCAAACTGATTCGCGGTCAGATAGGTACTCAAGTTACTCTGCGAATTGCCCGTGCAGACAGAAATACCCCAACATAACGCTTACTAGAACACCGCTCCCAGCATTTGCTGAAGTCTACTACAAACGAGGTCTGGCTCGTGCTCAATTGAGAGACAATCAGGGAGCACGTCAGGATTTTCAACAAGCCGCAGACCTCTCTAAGCAACAAGGAAAAACGGAGGATTACCAAAAAGCACTGGCTAGAATCAAAGAGCTTCCGTAGTGGTTAAGTTAAAACAAAGTATAAGATTGCACAAGTTCGTGACGATGGGGAAAATGAGGTCTATCGTTCGTAGTTGCGCTTTAGCGCTAAAGCGCAACTACGAACTAAAACACTACGAATTTATGAAAGGTTATATTATAGCAGATTTATCTGCGTTCATCTGCGGTTTTGAATTCTTAATATACTCCACCCAATTGAAAACCGCTGTAGTAGAGACGCGATTAATCGCGTCTCTACTTTTTCACCGAACACTTGTGAGTGGCACACCTAACCACCCAGCAAAATTTTCTTGCTGGGTAGAATCAGGATGAGTTACGGGTTTCACTTGATACCTGGTTGGACGTGGGTAAGCTAAGGTGACAGGATAAGTGCGCAGTTCCTCTTGATGGAAAACCGTCACTTGGATAGTGTCGCTTGGTTGGTAATCTTTGAGGCGATCGCTTAATTGACTCGTCGTCACCCTGATCCCATCAATTGCTAGCATCTCATCCCCAGGGTCAATTCCGGCTAATTGTGCAGGTGAACCCGCCTCAACAAACTTGATTAACTCCCGACCATTCTCAGTACTTGCCTTCACACCAAGGTAAGGTTCTTCCTCCGTATCTGCTACCAGTTGTAAGCCAAAAGCTTCCAGGTAATCATTGAAGGGCAAATCATCAGTACCATCAATGTAGCGGGCAAAGAAATCAGATAAATCTATTTTCGCTACAGATTCAATGACTTGCTGCAATTGTTCTGGGGTGTAGCCAAGTTCGTCTAGGCCAAATTGCTGCCACATTATCCTCATGACATCATCAAGCGATCGCTGATTTCTATGCAGTGAACGAATCAGCAAATCTAGCAATAAAGACACCATTTCCCCTTTTAAATAATAAGACATTTGGGAATTGCCGCTATTGGCATCTTGACGATATAGCTTAATCCAAGCATCAAAACTCGACTCCGAAAGGGATTGCACCTTGCGCCCAGGCGTAGTAAGGAACCTGGTAATTTCCTTACCTGAATTACTCAAGAATGACTTAGCATCATAAATTCCTGACCGTAAAGGAATCAGTAAGTCGTAGTAACTCGTTGTTCCCTCACAAAACCATAGGGATGGTGTATAATTTTCCTGGTCATAATCAAAAACTTCTAGTGCTTTGGGGCGAATGCGCTTGACGTTCCATAGGTGAAAGAACTCATGTGCCACCAATTGCATAAAGCGAACATACTTCTCGCGATCGCGAAATCCAAACCGCTGATAAACTAACGAGCAGCAGTTTTTATGCTCCAAACCTCCATAAGCTTGGGAAAATAGATGTAACAGAAACACATATCTTTGATATGGTAAACCGCCAAACATCTTGGCTTCCACTGCGATAATTTTCTTAATATCAGCAATTATCGGTTCTGCTGAGAAATTACCCTGCCCCCAGATTGCCAATTCATGGGGTTTTCCTAATACCTCAAAGTGATACAACTGGTGGCTACCAATCTCGAAGGGACTATCTACAAGGGTATCAAAATCACTTGCGCAGAAAGTATTGGCTTGCCCTGGAACCGAAGGTAATGCCGTTGTTACCTGCCATTCTGGGCGTGGAGGTATGATAGTAACTTGAGTAAGTTGCCCTTCCCAGCCGGGTAGTCTAAAAAACAATGCTGCACCATTGAAATAGCCGTGGGTTGCATCCAAGTGATTTGTCCGCACCGACAGATCATTTGCAAAAATGCGGTAATGGACATTTACACTTGTATTCCCTCTTGTCTCTACTTGCCAGTGATTCTTACTAACTTTCCGCCAAGCCAAAGGCTTCTTGTCGGCAAAAGCTGCAAAATCCTGTAAATGTCTGGCGTATTCCCGCACTAAGTAGGAACCTGGTGTCCATACTGGTAGTTTCAAATCGAGAATCGGCGATGGGAAACCCACAAGGCGCAAAGTCACCTCAAACAGGTGAGTTTCTGGGTGGGGCATTGCCACTTGGTAATGAATTGTCGGTAAACTTTCCTCAACAGTGATGTTGGGGCGAAGTGCAGTTGCTTCAGTCATTTGTATTTATGAGTATAAAGTTCTGAGTCATTAGTCAATAGTAGTTAAGTAAGTCGGGATGAATAAACACAACTTTCTGGTTAGTAGAGGCACAAGCAAGAGCGCCCCTACATTTGTTAGCAAGGCATTGCGCCCCTACAGTTGTTAGAGTATCTAAACAATCCTAACAAAATTTAACATGGTGACGTTTATTTCCGCCAAGCTACTTAATAGTCAATAGTTTACAATCAATAAATCACCAACTATGGACTATAGAATATTGACTGTGGATTAGGGACTCAGTTAGACTTTCCCAGCCAAATTCATTAGCTGTTTAAAGTTGACGAGATAAACTACCTCATTGTTACTGTCAATGTTGATCCAACCTTTCTCATGCAGCTTTTCCATGATTTTGGTAGTTTCTTCAACACCGATTTCTGTCACGTCTGCTAAATCTCTGTAAGGAATGTGAAAAATCTCCTTTCCCTTCTCTGATTCTTGACCATAGTTTTCGCCCAAACTGACTAAGGTATGGGCAAGTTTGACTGCTGGTGGTGAAGATCGCATTTGCAAGCGCGTGTTAATGTGTCGCAATCGCCCCACCATCAGTTGCAGCATTCGGTGATGTAACTGCGGATCTTGGAACAATATGTGAATAAAAGGATCTCTGGAGATACTTAGTAACTTCACTCTCGAAAGGGCAATGACATCAGTTGAGCGCGGAGATTCATCTAAAATCGCCATTTCTCCAAAAAAATCCCCCTGACCTAAAATAGCCAGGGCGATAGAATCTTCGCCTGCAGTGTGCCGGACTTTAACCCAACCAGAAACCACTAAGTAAACTGCGTTACCCCAGGCATCTTCCATCAAAACGGCTCGTCCAGCTGGGTATTCATGTTCAATTGCAACAGTTAGCAGCCATTCCAAAGTTTGGGGGTTGGCTGTACTCATTAAAGGGAAAAGCCTACTAAAAACCTCAGTCAGCATGAAATATCTGCAAAAAATGGATTGGGAGCGGAAATAATGGTTTCCTACTGTATATTTTTCCCATACCTTAACACTTTCCTAACTAGAGGTTGGGAGATTCTTTAGGAGTGGGGGAGTGGGGGTTCCTACACCAGCCTCGTTGGTTGCTCTGAAGCCTCCATCAGTATTTTGATCTGATTGTCTAAAGTGTCCAACAGTTGGCTCAAGGCAGTGAAAGCCTCTAATCCCCCTGAGTTCACATCCTGGTTAACGAGAAGCCGTTCTTGCAGTTCATGCAACTTGTAGCTTAATTGCTGGGAAATTCCTAAAGCATCGCGGCTTAGGCGTGCCAGTTGTTGTTGTTGGTAAAATTTTAATGCTGCACCCCGTAGCACTTGTAGTGTCCCCTCTTCACCGTACATTCCTGGCATCACTCGCAAGCGCAACAACAAACGCTTTTGTTGATACAGGCATTCCTTCTCGACCTGTTTTGGTTCTGTAAGTGTGGTGACCGGTAGGGAAGCAAATCGCTTCAATTCATTGAGTACCCCTTGGAAAACAGAAAGGGGTAGTGTTTCTAATACAGACTGCAAAACTCCATTTTCACTCCAGAGTATCCTGCCGTGATAAGGTCTTCTTTCCAAATACAGTCTACCAATTCCCCCTGCCAGAACTCGCCCCAGTAATTCTTGCAATAATTTTTTGGGCGGTAGTATTGCCAGTCCCTCCATGGGGCTAAATTTCTCAGGAAGTGGCAGTTGCAAAACAGCTATCTTGCTAAAAGATGTGGCATCGTTATCACCCCCCTCTTTTCCTCTGATGAAGATTTCACCGTAGAGACTGGCTGGGGGGGCTGGGGAGGAAATGGTCCCCGGTTCCCAGCCCTTGTCTTGAGCAAGGGTTGCCAAGGGCTTCACCGCCTCTTTGGCACATGGCATGAAAGTGTTTTTGTAGTTGAGGTAGGCTGAGAGTATTATACGGTGAGTATCGGCTGTTATCAGCTGAGTCACCATTATGTAATTCATATAAGACAAGATGTGACTAAGGTAATCTAGTGCCGCACTGTCTTGGGGGTTCACCATGCCCAACAATAGGTTGTTGTCTTCTAGTCTAAAGGGTAAAATTTGGTGGTAGAGGCAAGCTTCAAAAGACAAGATATTCTCAATCAGCTGGAATATTTGCTCACGATCTAGTCCTTGTTCCCACTGAGTTTGAGTAGCAGATAACACCTGCCTACTAATTGCTTCGGTACCAGTTGATTTGCCCTCTGAAGACAACATATGGTTTCATTGCTTAATTTTCCTTCTATCCTATCAAACAACCGCAAGAGTACTGCCACATAGATGCGGTTTAGTTATACAAAAGCATAGTATTAATACGTATGAATGAATGCGTGCTTTAAGTAACAAAACCCCGGTTTGTATGTTAGGGAAGAAGAGGACGCACCGTTCGAGGGAAGCGTTTTTGATAAATTCTCCGCGTCTTCCTCCCCTTTGCGACCTGCTTATTCCTGAGATCTCAGAGATTGGGCTACAAGATAGACCTTGGTCCATTCGCCCAGCACTTGATGAGTTTTGAGTTTTAACTGTTGGGCGATCGCATCATTGGTATTGTCAGCTTTGCGCAACTCTAGGATCTGCCGCTGCACAGGTGTTAATTTTTCTAACAAGAGGCCCAATTGCGTTGGCGTTAGTCCCAAGTTGTGTTCTTTTAAGGAAATTGAGAGCCAGCTGTCCACAAGTTCTGGTTTACCTTTAAGGGCAAACACACGCACAGCGTGGTAGCTAATTTTTTCTCGCAAACGGTAGACTTCCTTAATGGGCTTACTGAATTTTTTGGCGATCTCATCCTGAGATTTGCCTTGCAGGTAAAGCCGCAACCACTCCACCGCCTCTGGTCCGAGATTTTCCAGTAAATAATTTTCAAATTCCTGTTTGACCTCAAGACGCAGCGCCTGTTGCTCCTCAAGCTGTTGTGCTTCATGATATTCTGCGATCACCTGGCTATCCAATAAGTTAACCCGATTATCATTATCGTCTGTCAGAACCTCTTCTGAGACGAGTTTAACTTGGTCACTGCTGGGCACTTGGGTTAAGCCACCGCGCTGAGTACGGCGCAGGTAGTTCACAAAACGATATACTAGCAGAGGTTGATTACGTACTGGTCGTAAACAATACTCTTCTATAGTGGCAAACAGCAGTGAATTCATTAGCCGTTTGTCAGATGTAAACTCGGCAATGTCACCCATTTGTTGTTGTATGTAATTATCGCTTTGCAGTAGTTCTTGCAAAACTTCTTGCAATACATCCAATACACTGCGTTGGCGATCGCGGCTGAGAGATATCCAAGTTTGAATCTTATTTCGTAATGTCCCCACACTTAAGAGCCTCGCCAGCAAAGTGCGATAAGCACGTTCGCGCCCCGAACCCAAGTAGCGTTGAGTTAAAATCCGATAGCGATATTCCATCGCTTGCTTTGCGATCTCCAGTTCGTTGGGGTTGATCGCAAAAAGCCGTTCTGAGTCACTTCCTAAAAGCCAACGAATAATACTTTCCCTGGAAGCCTCACTTTGTTCTGGCCACTCCACTGCTAGACGCTTTTGCCAATATTGCGCCAATTGTACTCCCTCTTGTGCCATAGTGAGATTGCGCTCCTTGAAACCCTGTTTTAAAGTTTGCATCACAACCCCTGTTTATCCCGCTCTACTGTTTCACTGGCAGTTGCCTCTAATGGATTGATGTCCATAATGACATCTCAGTGATTCCACTTTTATTACGTTTTGACTCACTGAACTTATGCAGTAATTTCTCCTTCAAGATGCTTTCTCTTAATCTTAAAGTGCCGGAAATCCAGTTCAGACAGTCATTTTATTAATTTCATGATATTTTTAAGTTTTATCAACTAAGCTGCCTAGTCCATTACTTGCAGGGTGTAGGGGTGTAGGGGCGTATTGCAATACGCCCGTACGGGTGTAGGGGGTGGTGCGCCGCCCGTGGGGTGCTCCTAAGCATAATCAATATTCAGTAGCCTTGAATAGATAGGGATACAAGTAAGTTACTCTAGTTGGGGGGTGTTCTAAACCTATGGATGAAACATTAGGGGGGTTGACTTCTGCATCAATACGGTTATTGTTCGAGAGAGTGCCCAAACGCGAAATCTTGCATTTGGGCAATTCACCTTGATGAAGTACTGGGTTGAACACGACAACAATCTCGCGCATTCAGTCTCATATCGTGCTTAGGAGTCAGAAATCATGACTATCTCACCTTCACTAGAGCAGACTCAGCCACAAGCTGAAGAAAAATCTACGATACAGCAAGGGTCTCTTGCGCCTGAGGAGTTGCGGAAGATGAACGCCTATTGGCGTGCCGCAAACTACCTGTCTGTGGGACAAATTTATCTATATAACAATCCCCTACTTAAAGAACCGCTGAAGTTAGAACATGTCAAACCTAGATTGCTAGGTCACTGGGGTACGACTCCTGGACTCAATTTTATCTATGTCCATCTCAACCGGGTGATCAAGCGGGATGACCTGAGCATGATCTACATTACAGGACCAGGTCACGGTGGTCCCGGCTTAGTTGCCAACACCTATTTGGAAGGCACTTACAGCGAAGTATACCCTAATATCTCTCAAGATACTGAGGGTATGAAAAAGCTGTTCAAGCAGTTTTCTTTTCCTGGCGGAATTCCCAGCCACGTCGCGCCTGAAACTCCAGGCTCTATTAACGAAGGTGGTGAGCTTGGCTATTGCCTTTCCCATGCTTTTGGAGCAGCTTTTGACAACCCTGACCTCATTGTTGCCTGTGTTGTCGGTGACGGCGAAGCCGAAACAGGACCACTGGCTACCAGTTGGCACTCCAACAAATTCCTCAACCCCGTTCACGATGGTGCGGTGCTACCGATCCTGCACCTGAATGGTTACAAGATTGCCAACCCGACGGTGTTGGCTCGCATCAGCCATGAGGACTTAGAGAATTTGTTCCTCGGCTATGGCTACAAGCCCTATTTTGTAGAGGGTTCTGACCCGGAAAAAGTACACCAAGTGATGGCGGCTACCCTGGATACTGTACTTGCCGAGATCAAAGCCATACAGCAAGATGCCCGCACCAATGGCTTTACCAAGCTTCCGAGGTGGCCTATGATTATCATGCGTACCCCTAAAGGGTGGACAGGTCCGAAGGAAGTAGATGGTAAGAAAACAGAGGGTTTTTGGCGATCGCACCAAGTCCCTTTCTCGGAAATGGCAACCAAGCCAGAACACTTGAAGCTGCTGTCCGAGTGGATGAAGAGCTATAAACCCGAAGAACTCTTTGACGAGAACGGCAAACTGATTGACGAACTGGCTGCACTAGCTCCGCAAGGCGATCGCCGTATGGGTGCAAATCCTCACGCCAATGGTGGTTTACTCCTCCGTGACCTGAAAATGCCTGACTTCCGGGACTATGCAGTTGATGTGTCTAAACCGGGCGTGACTGTTGCAGAAGCTACCCGCATAATGGGTAAATTCCTCAGAGACGTGATGAAGCGGAATATGCACAATTTCCGGATCATGGGTCCAGACGAGACAGCATCAAACCGCTTGAGCGATGTGTTTGAAGCAACAGACCGCACTTGGATGGAAGAAACCTATTCTTATGACGACCACCTATCTCCTGATGGTCACGTGATGGAAATCTTGAGCGAACACACCTGTCAGGGTTGGCTAGAAGGTTATCTACTTACGGGTCGCCACGGCTTCTTCTCTTGCTATGAGGCATTCATCCATATCGTGGACTCCATGTTTAACCAGCACGCCAAGTGGTTGAAGACAACCCGTCATATTCCTTGGCGCAGACCCATCGCCTCCCTTAACTACCTACTAACTTCCCACGTTTGGCGACAGGATCACAACGGCTTTTCTCACCAAGACCCAGGTTTTATAGACCATGTAGTCAACAAAAAAGCAGATGTTGTTCGGGTTTACCTACCCCCCGATGCCAATACACTGCTATCTGTCACCGACCATTGTTTACGGAGTCACAATTACGTCAATGTGATCGTAGTCGGAAAACAACCAGCATTGCAGTATCTGAGCATGGATGACGCCATCAAGCACTGTACTGAAGGTCTTGGCATTTGGGGGTGGGCTAGCAACGACCGAGGTGCAGAACCGGATGTGGTTATGGCGTGTTGTGGAGAAATTCCGACCCAGGAAACCTTGGCTGCTGTTGACTTCCTACGACAACATCTCCCTGACATTAAAATTCGAGTGGTGAACGTAGTGGACTTAATGACACTTCAGCCACCAACCGAACATCCTCACGGGATCAGCGATGCGGATTACGCAGCAATTTTCACCCCCGATAAACCCATTATCTTCGCCTTCCACGGCTACCCTTGGGTAATCCACCGTCTCACCTACCGTCGTCCAGACCATGAGAATCTTCATGTTCGGGGATACAAGGAAGAGGGAACGACCACCACACCATTCGATATGTGCGTTCTCAATGAGATAGATCGCTTTAGCTTGGCAGATGATGTCCTCGATCGCATCCAGCGGTTCAAGTATGAACGCGCTCACGTGAAGCAGCTGATTCACGACAAGTTAATTGAGCATAAGCTCTATATCCGCGAACATGGGGATGATATGCCTGAAGTGCGCGATTGGAAGTGGACGGGCGGTGTTGGTTCAGATAAAACACAGCCACAAGACCATGCTAAATCTTCTCCTTCACAAGAAGGCGCAGAGGGGGTAGCAAGATCGGCTTCTTAGCACAAGAAAACCTTTCTTCTTCTCTTGTTTCTACTCACTCGGGGAGACGCGCAAGGGACGTGTACTTCTCACTCGGGGAGACGCTGCTTGTCACGCTTGCTTCCCCGAAGGGGTACGCGTCTTTGCGGTTCGTTACAGCCATTTTCAGGTAAATAGACCACAGTCGTAGGGGCGCAAGGCTTTGCGCCCCTACAAACGGTGTGGCTCATTTAGGTGAAAACTGCTGTAAAATAGGTAATAGAAAGATCGGAAATGTTATGTTGAGTCAATTACCGAATAGTATCACCAGCCCTTCTTGGTGGCAACTCATAAATTGGATTGCCGATCCAATCGGATTTCAGCACAGATATAGCCAAAAGTATGGAGATATTTTTTCCATGCATCTGAGTGGAATCGGATCTTACGTAATAATTGGCAATCCGCAAGCCATTCAGGAAATTTTCAACCAAGATTCTAAATTTGATATCGGTCGCGGGAACGAACTTGCAAAGCCTCTCCTTGGGCAAAATTCTTTGATGTTAATGGACGGCGATCGCCATCGACGAGAACGAAAATTATTAATGCCTCCTTTTCATGGAGAAAGACTACAAGCTTACGCCAAACAAATCTGCTTAATTACTAATCAGATCACGAGCCAATGGCAAGTTGGTCAACCATTTGTAGCTCGGTCTGCCATGCAGAAAATTAGCCTAGAGGTGATTGTGCAAATCGTCTTTGGTTTAAGTGAAGGGAAACGCTATCAACAACTTAAACCTCTACTCACGGCTTGGGTGGATATGACCGATTCTCCCCTACGCTCTAGCATGTTATTTTTGAGTTTCTTACAAAAAGATTGGGGAACGTGGACTCCTTGGGGACGGATGAAACAAAGACAACGCCAGGTTCATGATTTGCTCCAAGCAGAAATTGCACAGAAAAGAACAAAACAAGATGATAGGCGCGGTGATGTTTTAAGTCTGATGATGGCAGCGCGGGATGAAAATGGTCAAGCAATGAGCGACGAAGAATTAACAGATGAACTGCTCACAATTTTATTTGCTGGGCATGAAACTACTGCAACAACACTTGCGTGGGCTTTCTATCAAATTCACCAACATCCAGATATTCTAGAAAAGTTGCAGCAGGAACTAGACAGCTTGGGGGACAATCACAACCCAATGGAAATCGCTCAACTACCCTACTTAACAGCAGTTTGTCAAGAAACGCTACGGATGTATCCGGTTATTCCAGTGCTGTTCCCACGCATCACCAAATCATCCATGAAGATCGCCGGATATGAGTTTGATGCTGAAACCACCTTCATGCCCAGTATCTACCTTGTGCATTACCGAGAAGATTTGTATACCAATGCTGAACAGTTTAAACCAGAACGTTTTCTGGAAAGGCACTATTCCGCGTGGGAATACTTGCCTTTTGGTGGTGGAAGTCGGCGGTGTTTGGGATATGCCTTAGCTGAGTTGGAAATGAAATTAGTCCTAGCAACGGTTTTATCCAAGTATAAACTTGCTTTAGCGGAGGATAAACCCGTAAAAGTGCAACGTCGTGGGTTTACCCTTGCTCCTGTGGGCGGCGTGCGGATGGTGATGACTGGAAAACGATCAGGCAATTAACCTTGAAGCCGGTAGGCATAGACGCTTCACCCCCCGACATTTCATCCACCCCATCCAGCAGCAGCCACACGTAGAGCCTTGCAGTAAAATCAAACAGGCTAAGACTGCTCGCGCAAAGCTTTTCTGATAGTTTCAGCATCCAATTCTAATAATTCTGCTATTTCTTGAATGCTCATTCCACGCTGCACAAGCTTTGGCACAATTTTCACAGATATTGCTCAACACCTCCCCTGCACAAGGTGCTTACCTTCACGCCTCCACTTCTTTCCCCCTCCCCTTTTCTATTCAAAGTCCAACTAATTTGAGTTATTTTCCAACCAAGTCACTAAATCTGCTTCATTGGAAAAATCCAGCAGCGCTACAGCCAAATTCTCCAGTTGTTCAACAGATAACTGATTGATGCTCTGTTGGAGTTGCTGGTTGACTGCGCCAATACGGCGTGGAAGTTGACGCTGAATCAACTGTAGCGCCTCTTCCCGTAGCACCTCTTCCCGAAATTCTTCCCGAAATTCTTCCCTAATTTCTTCCTTAACTTCCTGATAATACCTTGTCTTCTTCAAGTCGAAATTGCTAAGACTAAACATCTGGGCTAACTCCTGACGGCTAATAAGTGGTAATTTGTACAATATAATCGTTTCCATCAAATCTAACACTTTCCTTTGCTGCGCTTCATCTGTCACTTCTGCGCGGGCTTTGTCTAGCAAATTTTTTACTAATTGCGGGGTTCGTTTCTTTGTTTCCACAACTAGCTTCATCATCCCAAGACTCAAAGATTGTTCTGATACATCCCTCAATTCGTTCAAATAAAACCGAGTCACTTGGTTGCTCTCTATCAACAGGCGGTACGGTTCTACTTCCGTGGGTTCCATACTGCGTGTTTTGAAGATAACGACTGCTCTCCAAGCGCTTTTTGGTGCATAAAGACGCATATATAGAAACAACTCGGAAAATAGCCTTGCGTATAGTTCTACATCCTTGTGAAATTGTACTTCAAGGAAATAAATCGGTCGCTTGTTTTCATCGGGTAGCGGTACAAAGACTCCGTCAATCCGAAAGGCTGTTTGTTTTAATTCCACCGAAGCAAAATCATAAGCCCTTGCGTCTGTTGTTGATTGGTTGATTAATTCAAAAAAAGCTTCTGGAAATGTTTTAAACAAGCGGTAAAATATTGAATCTGTTTTCATACATGGGCTGGAGAGTTATTATTATTACTCTATACATTCAGTGATATGGTGTTTCAGGAAAGCGTAAGCCTCAAGCTCTGTTTAAGCCGTGTTGAGTGGGACTGATATAGAGCCTGCGGAGGTAGGCTTTGTGAAAGTACCCCAGACGAATAGTCTTTTGGCTATTCGCGATCAGGGGATGCTAAGGTGCGATCGCACCAAGACCCAGCTTGACAAAGCTACAGCGTTAAGAAATGCGATGCTGGCTACTAAGCAAACGCAGATGAACGCAGATGAAATCTATTTTAGTGATCGCATTCAATTAGGCTAGAAACCGGAGGTGCGATCGCCTCAAACGCCTTCCCTGTTTTTGGGTTGATACTGAGTATTAGATCTGCTTAGTAACACGACTACATTAACTAATACTGATAGTCGTTTCAATCCCGCTAACGGGTTTCATTTATTTGAAAGGCTCTTTCAGCGCAGTTGCTGTGCGATCGCCAAAGTGTTTCAATCCCGCGAACGGGTTTCATTTATTTGAAAGTAAAAGTCATGGCAGCTTTTGATGAAATGGGGAAAGAATTAGTTTCAATCCCGCGAACGGGTTTCATTTATTTGAAAGTTTAGTTAACCGATCTTCTAATGTTAAAAGCTGTTGTTTCAATCCCGCGAACGGGTTTCATTTATTTGAAAGCCGTTGGATCTTTTGTCTCCAACAGAGTTTGCGTCTTGTTTCAATCCCGCGAACGGGTTTCATTTATTTGAAAGTTGAATTGCCTGATCCGCAAACCCAAGATAGTCCCGTTTCAATCCCGCGAACGGGTTTCATTTATTTGAAAGTTGGAGCGATCGCACCACACGAACCCCGAAAGAAAGGTTTCAATCCCGCGAACGGGTTTCATTTATTTGAAAGACTATGTTTCATCTTTAGAGAAGGTGTTATTAGCTGAGTTTCAATCCCGCGAACGGGTTTCATTTATTTGAAAGTTGATAATAATGGCACCGCCGTCACCCCTGAAGTAGGTTTCAATCCCGCGAACGGGTTTCATTTATTTGAAAGTAAGAATTTCTTGCTATCTTGCCATAGCGGTTGAAACGTTTCAATCCCGCGAACGGGTTTCATTTATTTGAAAGCTTGCTGTTTGTATAGGGTATCCGCTGAAATTGACGTTTCAATCCCGCGAACGGGTTTCATTTATTTGAAAGGCGTCAGGGGCGATTGAATCGGCTACTCAGAGGGCGTTTCAATCCCGCGAACGGGTTTCATTTATTTGAAAGTTGCGAGACGTTCAAGCAAATTGGCACTGAAATGTTTCAATCCCGCGAACGGGTTTCATTTATTTGAAAGATGCGCGATCGGCATAAAGATAAATTCCTGTGGTTGCTGTTTCAATCCCGCGAACGGGTTTCATTTATTTGAAAGCCTGCGCCTCGGCAAAGCTCATGGATTGGTTGCGTTTCAATCCCGCGAACGGGTTTCATTTATTTGAAAGAAGGAGTGAATCTTTCTTCCGCAAATTCAATAGACAGGTTTCAATCCCGCGAACGGGTTTCATTTATTTGAAAGCCAAACAAGATTTTAATGAGCAACAATTAGCGAAGCGTTTCAATCCCGCGAACGGGTTTCATTTATTTGAAAGGAAGACGTAGCGTCTTGTGCTATGACCTCGTACCCGTTTCAATCCCGCGAACGGGTTTCATTTATTTGAAAGCCCAAGACTACTATTACTACTAGGGTGCTTACACAATGGTTTCAATCCCGCGAACGGGTTTCATTTATTTGAAAGTGGGTGGACAGTCCCTTGTCGCAGCGATACTCTTCGGTTTCAATCCCGCGAACGGGTTTCATTTATTTGAAAGTCGAAATCGGTGGATACGATTACACCAAGAATTTCAGTTTCAATCCCGCGAACGGGTTTCATTTATTTGAAAGCTGGAACTTGACTAAAAGACCCCATCTTTAAATGTGCCGTTTCAATCCCGCGAACGGGTTTCATTTATTTGAAAGTCCTCCATGCTAGGGATTAAATCCTCGATAGCTTCGGTTTCAATCCCGCGAACGGGTTTCATTTATTTGAAAGCAAGTTCAGGAGCAGCTTCGGGCTGCGAGGAGGCGCGTTTCAATCCCGCGAACGGGTTTCATTTATTTGAAAGTATCAAGGAAGGTAGGAATTGCTATTATGAGTTTTTGAACGTTTCAATCCCGCGAACGGGTTTCATTTATTTGAAAGTTGAAATGAAACGACGTAAATGCGAACTACAAGCCGGTTTCAATCCCGCGAACGGGTTTCATTTATTTGAAAGCGTTTAAAAGGCTTTTTAGGCATTCGCGGTTAATTGGTTTCAATCCCGCGAACGGGTTTCATTTATTTGAAAGCTTGCTGAATCGATTGCTTTATCCTTTCAACTGGATGTTTCAATCCCGCGAACGGGTTTCATTTATTTGAAAGAAAATTTTGGTGAATGGTGAGGTGCGGTATGTTGCTGTTTCAATCCCGCGAACGGGTTTCATTTATTTGAAAGTTTTCTTGTAATACTTCCGTCCAGCAGCGGTTAATCGTTTCAATCCCGCGAACGGGTTTCATTTATTTGAAAGGATTGATGGATCTCACGCATCTGCTGACAATTCTCGTTTCAATCCCGCGAACGGGTTTCATTTATTTGAAAGTTAAAAATGCTGATCCAGTAGCACTAGAATCAGCATGTTTCAATCCCGCGAACGGGTTTCATTTATTTGAAAGCTCCGGTTGCTGATTGCGTATTCCGAATTGCTTCCGGTTTCAATCCCGCGAACGGGTTTCATTTATTTGAAAGTATGCACGGATTGCTGTAATAAGCTAAACCTGAATCGTTTCAATCCCGCGAACGGGTTTCATTTATTTGAAAGGAAGAGCCTTTGTCCTCTCTCTCGAATAAGCCTCGGGGTTTCAATCCCGCGAACGGGTTTCATTTATTTGAAAGCAAGTCCTTCTCCTAGCGTTTCTCCTATAAGAGCGCGTTTCAATCCCGCGAACGGGTTTCATTTATTTGAAAGCAGGAGTCGAGCGATCGCGACAGGTGGAAGCGTGGTGTTTCAATCCCGCGAACGGGTTTCATTTATTTGAAAGTCATAAGGAGTAGTTAATTTGTAGCCTAGAGTGCCAGGTTTCAATCCCGCGAACGGGTTTCATTTATTTGAAAGTAATTGAGTCGCCAATTCTGGTAGAGAATAGCCTTCGTTTCAATCCCGCGAACGGGTTTCATTTATTTGAAAGAAACATATTTCTTGTTTGCTGAATCAACTCTTTTGAGTTTCAATCCCGCGAACGGGTTTCATTTATTTGAAAGTTGGATAGGGCAATATGTTGCCCTCTTTTTAAGTATGGTTTCAATCCCGCGAACGGGTTTCATTTATTTGAAAGGAAATGCCAGGCGCAACGGCAAAGCTAAAATCGAGTTTCAATCCCGCGAACGGGTTTCATTTATTTGAAAGTTTCATGCGTAGTGCAAAACGAACTCATGTGAGGTCGTTTCAATCCCGCGAACGGGTTTCATTTATTTGAAAGTTTTGCGGAGTCGTTTCTTAGTTTGTTTTGAATAAGTTTCAATCCCGCGAACGGGTTTCATTTATTTGAAAGCTGATCCATCTTGGGACTACGCAGAAATCTGGCAACGTCTTGTTTCAATCCCGCGAACGGGTTTCATTTATTTGAAAGATCCATGCAATTCGCAAAGTAAGAAAAATGCCCGAATTGTTTCAATCCCGCGAACGGGTTTCATTTATTTGAAAGTTTGAATTTGTTGTTTGTTGGGATAGACCTGTCGGTTTCAATCCCGCGAACGGGTTTCATTTATTTGAAAGTCGAAAAGCGCGATCGCATTATCTTTCAACCTCTGGTTTCAATCCCGCGAACGGGTTTCATTTATTTGAAAGGATAAAGGGACCGGCCATGTTGCTTACCAATGAATAGTTTCAATCCCGCGAACGGGTTTCATTTATTTGAAAGTGACAGGCAAACTAAGTGCAGTTACGAGGTTGGCTAGTTTCAATCCCGCGAACGGGTTTCATTTATTTGAAAGTCCCACAGAGATTGCCCTAAAGCTTTGACTTTGGCAAATGTTTCAATCCCGCGAACGGGTTTCATTTATTTGAAAGTTTCCTTTAGCCATATATTTCGCAAGATATCCCGATGGTTTCAATCCCGCGAACGGGTTTCATTTATTTGAAAGTATTGCGTCTTCCTCAGCCCACAAAACCTTACAAAGTTTCAATCCCGCGAACGGGTTTCATTTATTTGAAAGCCAGGGGTATGACGGTTTCCCTGTAGTATCGCAAATGTTTCAATCCCGCGAACGGGTTTCATTTATTTGAAAGTGTCCGGGGCTTTTTTATTGCGCAATCGCACATCTGTTTCAATCCCGCGAACGGGTTTCATTTATTTGAAAGTTTTAGTGCAGCCTACGCACCAAGTAGATATAGCGGATGTTTCAATCCCGCGAACGGGTTTCATTTATTTGAAAGTTCCTAGCAACAGTCGCGGGTGATAGCGGTGCCCACGGCTGTTTCAATCCCGCGAACGGGTTTCATTTATTTGAAAGCTGGCAACTGCTGAAATCAAGCTTTTCGCTGTGTTTCAATCCCGCGAACGGGTTTCATTTATTTGAAAGCACTTGCGCCCCAACCAAGAAGCTATCGTTTGTGGTAGTGTTTCAATCCCGCGAACGGGTTTCATTTATTTGAAAGGTTTCCCGCATTGGCTTAACCAAGTCGGTTATAGAAATGTTTCAATCCCGCGAACGGGTTTCATTTATTTGAAAGAGTGTGGGCCACAGAGCTTAGAGCAAGCTGAGTCCCGGTTTCAATCCCGCGAACGGGTTTCATTTATTTGAAAGACGTCAAGTGACGTCAAGTGACGTCAAGTAATGTTCTAGTTTCAATCCCGCGAACGGGTTTCATTTATTTGAAAGTAGTGTGGGCCACAGAGCTCAGAGCGAGCTGCGTTCCAGTTTCAATCCCGCGAACGGGTTTCATTTATTTGAAAGCTTGCACGGCACCCACGACATATCAGGCTTACACGTTTCAATCCCGCGAACGGGTTTCATTTATTTGAAAGCCACGTGAGGGTGCGACCGGTTTTCCGTATGACGGTATTGTTTCAATCCCGCGAACGGGTTTCATTTATTTGAAAGCTGAATAGCGTTCAGCCTATCTTCTGGCGCGAAGTGTTTCAATCCCGCGAACGGGTTTCATTTATTTGAAAGTTTAACCTTTGTAATCAATCTTACGACAAAAGGTAAGGTTTCAATCCCGCGAACGGGTTTCATTTATTTGAAAGATCAAGCGATTTGATGACGTTGCAAGTGAAGCGGGTTTGTTTCAATCCCGCGAACGGGTTTCATTTATTTGAAAGCTTGACCTGTAGTCATCCATTCCTCTATCCAATCAGAGTTTCAATCCCGCGAACGGGTTTCATTTATTTGAAAGGGGAAATCCTGTTCTTCCCGGCAGATAGGATACAGTTTCAATCCCGCGAACGGGTTTCATTTATTTGAAAGTCTAGTCGCTTAAAGAAGTATCCCCTAGAAAAGGCACTGTTTCAATCCCGCGAACGGGTTTCATTTATTTGAAAGGGGGATTCATTAATTAAAAGCTTAGTTTTCATGACTGGTTTCAATCCCGCGAACGGGTTTCATTTATTTGAAAGCGATGAGCCAGCATTCTGTACAACGGTGTGTCCTGGGTTTCAATCCCGCGAACGGGTTTCATTTATTTGAAAGTGGATGCCAAGCAAAGACAGCCTCAGAACTGATTAAGTTTCAATCCCGCGAACGGGTTTCATTTATTTGAAAGTGGCAGCTCAATGGGCCAAATGAATCAGGCGGCTGCTAAGTTTCAATCCCGCGAACGGGTTTCATTTATTTGAAAGCCAATGGGAATAAAGCCATAAAGGAATTGTTACTTTGTGTTTCAATCCCGCGAACGGGTTTCATTTATTTGAAAGTAGATACAGTAATTCCTATCAACAATACTTGCAATGTTTCAATCCCGCGAACGGGTTTCATTTATTTGAAAGTTTAGCAAGCCAGTTAGTGACTGTGATTTGATGCTTGGTTTCAATCCCGCGAACGGGTTTCATTTATTTGAAAGTTGATTCCAGCTTATGATCGACGAGAGCTAGAGGTGTTTCAATCCCGCGAACGGGTTTCATTTATTTGAAAGTTTTCAGTATAATAGCCATATAGGATTCTATGTCCTGTTTCAATCCCGCGAACGGGTTTCATTTATTTGAAAGACGCATAGCCCCCTCCATTAACTTCACGTCGTTTCTGGTTTCAATCCCGCGAACGGGTTTCATTTATTTGAAAGCTACCAGCAATTCAATATCAAAGGCGATTAAGGGTTTGTTTCAATCCCGCGAACGGGTTTCATTTATTTGAAAGCCTACACCCCTACACCCCAGATTCAACGGTACTTGACGGGTTTCAATCCCGCGAACGGGTTTCATTTATTTGAAAGTTCGCGGGGGACTATGACGAAAAGGCAGATATCTGCGTTTCAATCCCGCGAACGGGTTTCATTTATTTGAAAGTTGATTTAAGCCTGCCATTTCCCCTGTCTGGTCAGGTTTCAATCCCGCGAACGGGTTTCATTTATTTGAAAGCGCAAAATCCGAATTACGGAGTTACATTTAAGACGAAAAGTTTCAATCCCGCGAACGGGTTTCATTTATTTGAAAGAGAGATACGCCCATTTTACACCGGATATAGAGGTGAGAGTTTCAATCCCGCGAACGGGTTTCATTTATTTGAAAGAGAATAAAGGTTATGGATGAAACTCCGAGGCTTAATATGTTTCAATCCCGCGAACGGGTTTCATTTATTTGAAAGTTTCATGGGCAGGTCCGTTATAACCTTCATTCGTTCTCGTTTCAATCCCGCGAACGGGTTTCATTTATTTGAAAGTTTGGGGGAGATTTGAAGCTCCCCCCTAGATAACCGTTTCAATCCCGCGAACGGGTTTC
Source organism: Stigonema ocellatum SAG 48.90 = DSM 106950 (assembly GCA_016903675.1). Lineage (GTDB taxonomy): Bacteria > Cyanobacteriota > Cyanobacteriia > Cyanobacteriales > Nostocaceae > Stigonema > Stigonema ocellatum. The sequence goes on from JADQBA010000007.1 coordinate 69,220, forward strand.
ATTTATTTGAAAGTCCCACCATTTTATTTCCCAGTTTCTCTGACAATCAGTTTCAATCCCGCGAACGGGTTTCATTTATTTGAAAGTATACCTCTTTCCTGCGTCTCCCCTATAAAGAGATTGGTTTCAATCCCGCGAACGGGTTTCATTTATTTGAAAGTCCGGAGGGGCGCTAAAGTTAGTTCGCTAACAAGCCGTTTCAATCCCGCGAACGGGTTTCATTTATTTGAAAGTAATCATGAATCATGTCCCCGTGAGCTACTGAGTGTGGTTTCAATCCCGCGAACGGGTTTCATTTATTTGAAAGATCATTACATAAATAGCGATCCCACGAAACTTGATCGGTTTCAATCCCGCGAACGGGTTTCATTTATTTGAAAGTTAAAGGGAGCCGAAACTATTGATAAATCGGGATTGGGTTTCAATCCCGCGAACGGGTTTCATTTATTTGAAAGCCGCAATAAAAAAGACTATTGCGGCGGCAGATTATCTGTTTCAATCCCGCGAACGGGTTTCATTTATTTGAAAGTTTATGGCGGCGAAACTTGGGAAGCCTTAAGTGAAGCTGTTTCAATCCCGCGAACGGGTTTCATTTATTTGAAAGTCCTACAGATGTTCGCAACCAATGGGCAAAATGTATCGTTTCAATCCCGCGAACGGGTTTCATTTATTTGAAAGTAAAGGAGCAGGTGGTGGGGGTGGGGGTGATTGGGAAAGTTTCAATCCCGCGAACGGGTTTCATTTATTTGAAAGTAGAGGACGCATTCAATCCCCTAAACAATACCCCAGTTTCAATCCCGCGAACGGGTTTCATTTATTTGAAAGACAAGAAATACATGAAGCGGTTGAGGAGAGAAAGGTTTCAATCCCGCGAACGGGTTTCATTTATTTGAAAGTTTAAGGTTTCTTGTAGCTTTTTTTACAAAAAGCAGTTTCAATCCCGCGAACGGGTTTCATTTATTTGAAAGTTGGAGCAAAAAAGCATTGCTACGCATCATGCAATGTTTCAATCCCGCGAACGGGTTTCATTTATTTGAAAGATGAAGCAAGGTCAGGTGTAGTTAATACCGCAAAGGCAAGTTTCAATCCCGCGAACGGGTTTCATTTATTTGAAAGCAGTAAGCTTTTGAGCTATCCAGTTCTGCATAATGACCCGTTTCAATCCCGCGAACGGGTTTCATTTATTTGAAAGCTGAAGCTCTCTATCACCAAAACGAAGGTAGCTACGACTGTTTCAATCCCGCGAACGGGTTTCATTTATTTGAAAGTTCCCTGAACTATCAATCCCATAAATAACAACTTGGTGTTTCAATCCCGCGAACGGGTTTCATTTATTTGAAAGTCGAATGGGGACAATGCTTACTACACAGAATACTGGAGTTTCAATCCCGCGAACGGGTTTCATTTATTTGAAAGTGCATAAAGTCAACAACTCCCGCTCCGGATGACTTGTTTCAATCCCGCGAACGGGTTTCATTTATTTGAAAGTTGTCATCTGTGTAACTACACTCGAAAGGTAAAAGAAGCGTTTCAATCCCGCGAACGGGTTTCATTTATTTGAAAGTAATCTTCCTAAGTTCATCATGTGAATATCGCTTATGTTTCAATCCCGCGAACGGGTTTCATTTATTTGAAAGTTCATAAAAGGAGTGCATTCGCATGACAACAGAAGGTTTCAATCCCGCGAACGGGTTTCATTTATTTGAAAGTCCGCCAGCCAGAAGCCAATTATAGAGCCATTTCCACCAGAATTTTTGGCAGGTCTACTTTAAAAGTCCGTTTCCGGCATTTATTAACAGGCTCTACGTTCATACTTAAACCGCTAAAACTATTGAATTGTCAAGGTTCTGTCGATTTGGCGGGAGGTGGGGGGTTTTTGCCCGTGCTTTCCCCTGCCAAAAAAATTCTATCAGCACTATAGTACTCTGTCAACGAAGAAATGATGGGTAGAGAGCGACGCAGACTACGCATGTCGCGGTACGGTGACGCGGAGATATCTATTTTACAGACATCTCCGTGGCGACCTGTCAATCCCAGCCCGTCAATTCAAACTTGACAGAGTAATAGTAGGATTATAGTATTATCGTCTCTTGCTGTCGAGGTTTGTCGGAACCGTAGGTAATAGTCTTACGTACTGCGCCAGCATCCAAAACATAGATCCGCACTGAATCTTCGGCAGGTTTAATCAAGTTCTCAACTTGAACCCTGAGTTTAGCAAACTGTACAGCAGTCAAAAAACATTCAAACACGCTGTACTGCGTCCAAGTTCCATAACCAGAGAGCATTTTATGTAGTTTGGTTCGCCGCTTATTCGCTGCTTTAGTGTCTGGCAAATCGTAAATTATGAGGTAAAACAAAGTACTCATCTCATTACCAGGGCTTTGTAGGGAACCCCTTCTTGTAAATGCCGACTCAATAAACGTGCCTGCAATTCAATTGCACGACGATAGCTACAACGATAGCCAAAAGTGGGATGTTTAAACTCGTCGTTCATTTTTCGTTCCCATGCCTGCAAAAACTGTTTGCGTCCGGCTTCCGCAAGTCGATATGCACCAAGATTATCGGTAAAATCATTGGGTTTAATCTCTTTATGACTAATAACCGAAAGTATCAAATTATCCGCAATTAACGGGCGAAATTCTTCCATTAAATCGAGAACCATTGCAGGCTGTCCTCTGGTCGCTTCATGCAAATAACCAACGTAGGGGTCTAAACCAGCCATATGTACCGCAGCTGTTACCTGTACTTGCAAAAGTCCATAAGCAAATCCCAATAACGCATTGACTGCATCCGTGGGAGGACGGCGATTTCTGCCGTTAAATGACCATTGTTCTTCAAGCATGACCGACCAAGCCGCAAAATATTCTCGCGCCGCCAATCCTTCCACACCGCGTACTTCATCGAGAGTTGTTTGTTCTTTGACAAGCTGTTTGCGGGATTTGACGGGATTGTCTTTTTGGTCGTGACGATATAAAACAGCATGTTGATTGTGGATTTTGCCAGTCACAATTGTTTTGACAATGTCTAAGCGATGAGCTTCGTCATAGTAAGCAGCATACTGCGCCAGCCGCAACTGACCGTTACGCGAGTATCCGGGAAGCGCAGAGCCTAAGTATTTACCGAAACTAGAAAGGTAATGTACGGGCATTCCCAGTTCCAAAGCATATACGAGAGCATCGCCAGTCATCTGGGGATTTCCCATCAATACGACTTGCTCCACAGTTTGGGCAGGAACCGATTTTTTCTCCCAACTGCCATCTTCTTGTTTTAAGGCGACTTTAAAAGCTTCCGCAGTTTTACTTAAAACTGCATCCGGTTGAGTAACGTATAAAACTGACATAATTTATACCTCTAGGCGTAATTTTTTGATTTCTTTTGGCAAGCAAATTTTCTGCAAGCTGCAATCTCGACACTTTTTTGGGTGGTCGATGGGTGGCGGCATTGCCTTGCCAATTGCAGTCCGCGCTGCCTGAATTGCTTCTTCTGTAGCTTGTCGCAATTCTGGTGTAAAATTTACCCTTTGGCGGCGACGGTTGGCGTAGTAGAATATTTCTCCGTAAGGAATAGAGACTCCTGTGCGCTCTTCGAGACACAAAGCTGCACCACACAGTTGAAAATGGTCGTTGTTGTGGTTTGCCATGCGTCCCTTTTTAAATTCCAAGGGGACGAGCTGGTCGTCTATTTCTTCCACAGCATCAATGATACCGTTGAGCAGCAGGCGATCGCTCCACACCCACTGATGTCGATAAATAACCTTATCACCTTCAACATTCTTACCCTCGTCATCAACATTGCGGTGCAGGTGGCGACCAAGGATCAGGTGTTCGTTGTCCGCGTTTTCACCCAGTTCGTATTCAAGGAAAAAACGACGGGGGCAATATTCCCAAGCATTTAGATAAGCTAAGGGAAGATAGAATTGTTCGTTCATTTTACGTTAACCTCAAACCCTTTTTCCCAGGTTTTTTTGAATTTTGAATTTTGAATTTCCTAGCTGCGTCTGTCCCATTCCCATCGCGGTTTTACGCCCTACCCCAGCAAAAAAGGCAAAATTTGCTAATATAGTCGCAATTCGTGCCATTTCAGTGCTAATAAATCGATAGCGTACCCAACCTTGCGCTCCAATTTCCGTACCTCCTTCCATCTTGAGTGCATAGGTTTTTAATTCGTAGGCTGTAACCAAAGCATCCCATTCACAAGCTGGAAGATGATATTCTTCTGGTGCAAAAATATTCCATCGTCGATGCAGCGAGTTAAATACCAATTCGGGTAGCGGAAATGTCTGAACACCTTGATTTTGCTTGAAGCTAGTAGGAGATAAAAAATGCAATTCAATTTCATTGAAAACCTGCGGAGGATTAGATAATAAAGCATAGTCAGCTGCACCAGCTAGTTGATGCGTTCCCGGTAACGTATACATATTACGTAGTACAAACGGGAAATCTGCTAATACTAAAGATTGGGTTTCTGACCGTTCAAATCCCCGCATCAATGGTTCAATTAAACTACCCTCTAATAACCCAATCCGAAAATAAAAATAATCTCCTACACGCACCCCACCCTGACGGCGATTTCCTAACAGTCCTGAAATAGTCAATGGTGAATTTTGACTTGTATGCACAGCTTCGGCAACAGATGGGTTTGCTGCTGTCAACCACTTGAGTACCAAAGCGTGCAATGCACGAGCTAAAGTAGGGGGAATATCCCCAAAATCCGCAGCGGCAAGTTCAATAACGATTGAGTGTAATGTAGAAAATTTATGCTGTTGCAACGACATTTCCTGCTCCATAAAATGTTCCTTTTGGTAGATTAATTTCTTCTGGTAATTGTTGATATTGTTGTGCGGTTAATGTTGATTTGAAAGCTTGCCAATGCTTTTTTTTAGTTTCATCATTTTTTTTAGCTACTAAATACTCACCGTGCAACTGTGCCTGACTGACCAAACTAACAGGAGGCATCACAATACGGTTATAAAGGAGCATTCGAGTATAGCTTGGCAAATCTAACGGATTTAAAGGATGCAAACAGGTGTAATCACCAGATTTATTTTGCATAACTTGCTCGGGAATTCTTATTGCTTCAACTCTGACTTTTGCTGCCCATTTTCCTAAACGTATCCAACGCGGAATTTTGATGCTTTCCGGTGCGATAATATAAGTACGATATTGGCTACCAACAGCTAGTTCTTTAGCTCTTCCGTAATTGATTGGGTAATTTTTCTCTGCACCTTTATCGCCAAACTGTTTTGATTTGCCATAATAGCCAACTTGAGCAGCTTTAAAGGTATTAATTTGATATGACCAATTGATAGGTTGAGCAGGAAATACATAAATCCCGGCATGATTGAGATGGAGAAGATTTTGTTCACCGCTTGTATCTAAATATGTCGGTTTTTGTGCTAATTCTCCTTGTAGTCGATATGGTTGGGGAATGTAATGAATTGAAAAGAGTGCAAAACTTAACCCCCAATTATGCAAATATTTTTCAGTTTCATAAAGAATCCCCATCTCCCGCGTGGCAAAGAAAACGTTGTCATGTAGTGTCAACATGCAGTGATATAGTGCCATAGCAAAATCCTTTGATTACAATAAACATCTATAGGAGAGGGGGAACAGGGGGGAGAGGGGGGACAAGGGAGATAGGGGAGATAGGGGGGACAAGGGGGATAGGGGAGATAGGGGGGACAAGGGGGACAAGGGGGATAGGGGAGATAGGGGAGATAAGGGAGATGGGGAAAAAGTGAGATAAATGCTTCCTTGTCCCCCTTGTCCCCCTTGTCCCCCTTGTCCCCCCTCTCCCCCTCCCCCCCTCTCCCCCTCTCCCCCTCTCCCCTTCTTACCTTTTCTTTTTCAGCGCCCCAAATGATTCCGCATAGGCTTTAGTTTGTCCGTAGAGTGCAGCCATAGTTTCTACTAAACGTGCTTCATCTTGATACAAAGTGCTGACTTCATCCAGCAGTTCTTCTAACTGAGAGCCAAAAATTAGCTTTGTTTTACGTACAGGTTCGTCGTTCAGTAAATTATTCGCCACCGTTTCTACCTGCTGTAAAATGTCGCCAATAGGAGCATCAACATCGCCCTTTAAAGCATCGTAAAGCGCCTGAGTATAATGTAAGTTGCTAAAGATTTCGCCATCACAGAATACGATCCCTGCTATATAGTTTTTCATCGTCCCCGTGCGAGATTCCTGTGCACCGTAACGCTTAGTACGTAGCACATTACCAAGAACGTATACAAAGCCTTCATAAGTTGAATCGCGCAGGGTTTCTACTGTAGGAAAAGTCACTTCTGGAATAACGTGGTCTAATTCATTGATACTGCTACGCATTTCCCCTGCTTCACTCATTGTTCCTCCTTCAAAAGGGGCGTTGAAGGTAAAGCTGCGATGCGACTGTTCGTAAGCACTCAAGGAAAAAGCAGAGTCTGAGTATACTTTGGAACGTTCAGACCCACTATCGCCGATCGCAAATCCGTAAATAATACAATCAGGGCATTTCTTACAAGATTTCTCGCCGTTGTATTCACAGGATTTATCTTTATTGGTTTCATCTGCGCTGGTAAGATTTAACCCACGGAGTAGTTCGCGTCCAGCAAGTCTTTCGGGGGTCGTTTGTTTGCGCTTGAACATCACTAAACGGCTGATTTGTTTTTTGCTTGCATCCGTGGTTCCTAAACCAGCTTGTGTTCGTGCAGTATTGAGGATTCCATCAGTTTGGAAGACTGGGAATGATTGACTGTGACGTAACAGGATGAAGTGGATATACGAACCAGATGCCAATCGGGGGAATGCAGATTGGAATTCGGGTTTTAAAGTTGCTAGAATAGTCATGATTTGGCTCCTATTTGTGGGGTTGCTGAGTGAAAATATGAATTGGCTCACGCAAAGGCGCAAAGACGCAAAGAATTTAAGACGATTTAGCAGATTTCTCTTGCAAAGCTAACCAACGGTAAGCAAATTCTGCACCTGATTTAATCCGGTTCCGATTTTCTTGTAACAAGGCGCGATCGCCTTTATAAAGTTCAAGAAATAATTCACGGACACAGGTTGTCATAAACCCATGAATTGCAATTAACTCTCGTTCCTCTCTTGTGGCTTTATCTGTTGATTTATCCATCATTAAAGGACGTTTATAAACTTCTTGACGAGCCAAAGCATCCTTTATTTGCCCAGAAGCTTCAAAAATTAAATCATCCACATCAACTTCTTGAGGAACTGACAAAATAAGTTCCAATGCTTTAGATAAAGGTAGTAAAATTGTATGGCTAGATTCTCCTAAATTTGCTTGATAAAACACACGATACTGTTGCACAACTTTTTCAATTAACTTCATGAGATAAATCCCTCCATCTTTTTGTGAATTATTTTGGACAACATTGTTATCACTCCCTACCCATTTTTCGGCATATTGCCAATAACGTTTAACTTCATCTTGACTAGGTATCTCTCGGTTATCACGTCGTAAACCCTCTGCTGCTAAACAAAAAATATTGAGTACATTCGTTGTAACCTCCCGAACTGTTTTAATCAAATCTCGCCACTTGGCTTCTGGTGGAGAACTGCGAGTATCTAGATGGAGGCTGTAGGCAATTAAAAGTCGCTGCATTGCATTATGGAAATCCTGAATTCGCAAGGCATTAGACAATCCAAGTAAATTCCAAAATGATGCAGGCGCATCGAGAATGACAGACTCTTTGAAATCGCGATCGCTGTTATACAGTGGCACAGAACTACTAGTAGCCATCACCTTGACTCCTAGCAATATGGGAAGTGATAAAGCCAAGAAAGCAGGTTGCACCCAGGCATCAGTCAGTGTTTTACCGCGAGTTGTCGTGTAGTTCATGGCCATAAAAGGCAAGTCTTCTTTGTTATATTTATCTTTTGGAAAACGTCCTAATTCTGCTTCATCATTTAACCAACTCACCGATTGCAAGGCATTCATATTCATGTCAAACTCTAACCATCGCTTGCGGACATCCCAAAGGTTTATCAGCTTCATATTGTTGACTAACAATTTGACAGCAGCAGCCGTTTGTGGTGAATACACGTAAGCAGGAAAAATATATAAAAATACTGGTTGTTGTTCTTCTAATTTTCCTGCTGGTACTGACCAAAAAGCTTGTCGCAACAACATTTCTAAAGCCCATATTTTGGAAATACCGCGTTTTATTTGTCTACCTCCAAGAGCATTTTTATTACTATATTGCTGTGGCTTGAATAAAACTACTGAATCCATTTGGTCTTCGGATGCAAACTCACCTGAACTTAATGAACAAATAGGTTGTTTAGCTACCTTTGTTTTGGCATCAGCATAAGCTGTCAACTCAGCATCAAAAGACGGACAATCACTTTCCCATCCTTTAACTTCTAAATATTGTGTTAAATATTCATAAAAAATCTTGCGTATCGGGCTAACGTGTGAAGGCAGCAAGTTATTTTCACTTGCCCAGGTTGCTAAATCTTCTGCCCATCTTTCAAGATTTTCTGAAACATCTTCTGGTTTTAAACTTGCATGACTAGCAATATAATATGCTGCCGCATGATACCAACCATAATTTACACCTCCTGACTCTACTTGTGCTTGTTCGGGAGATATTTTGTCTTGAATTCCTAATTTATTAATCATCCAGTCAATGTATTCTGGTGAATCACCAAAAAACTCTTTTTGAGTAAAAAAAATAAATTCGGCAATTCTATCTGCACGGATATCTGCACCTTGACTCAGAAATTCTCGCTCAGTTTCAGTTAAAGACAATTTCTCCAAACGTTTGGGGGTAGCAGGGTCTTTAATATTTGCTACTTTGACCTCAATAACTCGTGGTAGATGGGGAATTAATTCGGATGGAGAAAATAATTCTAAGGTTTGAGGTGCAACTTTTAACCCCTTACCATCTCGCTTAAAACCAATATCTCCACCCATCATTTTACTGGCTAAAATTCCACTAATCTGCTCCCAAATATGGTTTTGCAGTTCGTTCATATCGGGAGTTTGATTATTTGCTGGTACCAGATAAATGACACCCTGAGCAAAGAATAAAAGTGGCTCCCAATTTAATTGTCTTGCAAAGTTCATTGTGGCGTTATGAATACCATTACTGAGAATGCCTATGGTATCTCGCAAGCGATGGTAAACCAAATCTTTGTTAATATTTAAAAATCGCAGTTGTTCCCGTAGGCGTTGTCCTCCGGTTTGAGTATCGACATCTGCTGGGTCACTGAAATGTACGGCAATATCACCAAAAGCAAGTAGACGACGTAGAGGAATTTCTAATCGGCGACGGTCTTTAATTGTAGGAACAGGCCAGTTGGCAGGGTAAATATTTATGCCGACTTTATTTTGTGTATTTTGTGCCAAGTAAGCAATTTCAGGTAAATACTCCTGCCATTCTGACCAAAATAAGTTAAAGTTAAGCCTTTCTCCTAAATTACGACATAGATCAATAATTTCCTCAGTTTCCCAATTTTTCGGTGTTTCTTCGCCCTGACCATTGCAATACTTGTTGTAGTCGTGCAATGTTAATCCTAAACAAAGGAGATATTTTTCAATATCTGATAAAGGCTGATGTAAATATTTACTAATGTTCCAAGCTGTTAGTAAGCCATTAAGAACATGAACCAGTAAATTTTGATCGGCACGACTTGACCACTTTTGTGCTTTTTCTTGAGCATAGGAGTCTCCAAGCTGAGATAATAATTGATAGTGTGCTTCGTAAGAACCACCCAAGGCTGAAATTAGAGCAAATTCTTGTTCTAGAGATGGGAGTAACTTTTCTACATACAAACGCAAGATAGGGTCTGTATCTTCTGGTAGAGTTTCGATGAGTAGTGTTTGGAGAAGAGTAGACATAATTAAAGAGGAGTTAGGAGTTAGGAATTAGGAGTTAGCAGTTAGAATGAATATTGAATTCTGATTTTTTTGTTAAGAATTTTTAAAATATGGATGATTCAAATCGTGTAGTCGTGAATTTTTTTAAATGCCACTTTAAAGCTTCTAAAAGTAAAGCATCTTGATGAAATGCACAAGCATAAGCTTGTTCGCTAGCGTCAACCAAACGGTATAAACCAAATAAAGGGCTAAGATTAAGGGTACGACTCACTTCCCAATGGCTACCTTGTTTGTTTTTGTTGACTGGCACTAAAAAAGTCAGTAATTTCTTTTGCCGTAAACAAGTCATGACCTCAGATTGGGGATGTCCTATTAAACTTAATTTATCTATTAAACAAAGTTCACCAATTTGTAATTCACTACTGGAACGATTGGAGTGCAAACTCATATGATCAATACGCTGCTCAACCCATTCCTGAATGCGAAGATAAACATTGATAAAATCCTCTGGAAATTCTTCTTCTCCTTGTCCTGAGTTATGAGATGCATTTAAAAATGTCTCGCGGTTGATGATTTCTACTCGCGCATAGGGTAATAATCGCAGTAAGTCGTAAGTATAAAAGTTATCACCGTCCCAAACTGCGGCTTGTAGTGCTGAACCTCCCCGGAAGCGCAAAAGTTCTTTTTGGGTAGCTTTACCAATAGGGTTATTTTGCATTGCAAACCACTGTTTGCGTGCTGAGTCCAAATCTTGCGAGTAAACGCGCTGCAAATCTTCCGTCATGCGATCGCGCACTAATTGACTCACTTTCCAATTCTCTTGAGTCATCCGCGAAAACATTCCCTGTGCTTGCAATGCACCCCAACGCTGACGATATTTTTCAAATTCCTTGGGTGGGTCAAAGGCGTAAGCGATCGCATCCGTTAAAGTCTCTCGCGTCACCTCTTGATTGGGACTGAGTTTTTCTTGCAGTCTAGCCATCACCCAAGGAGTATGACCGGGAATCAAGATAAATGCTGTGTACACATTAAAACCCGGATGTCTACCCAAACGTCCCAAACGCTGTGTCACCGTCGCTGAGTCACTACTTTCAAAAATCAACAGGTGAATTTTAAAATCCACACCAACATCAACAGCCGATGTACCCACAACTAAGACTGGTTGTTCAGCCTCTTTCAAGTCGCTTTGCACCTGCAATCTTTGTTGTCTGTCGATGCGTCCGCTAAGTTCTTGAACTTTAACCCCTGGTAATAAATCATGCAGTAAACGAGTCACCTGACCAGCTTTCGCCACCGAATTAACAATAATCAATCCCCTCGCTTTTGATTCCGCATTGAGAATTTGCTCAATTGTGGGAATCATTTCCCTTAACCATGTTTGCGTGGTTGCCTCTTTTTTTAATTCCACAAACTCTAATTCCACAGCTTGCAGAATTTGTCGAAACCCGGTGGTTTCCTCACTTGCATAAACCCCCTCAACCGCAGCAACCTTAAAACCTGCTTTGCCTAATTGTTCGATAAAATCGGTTTTTGGCGTTGCGGAAGTAAACAAAAACCGTCTGGGTCGAGATTGATTTTCCTGGCTGCGACGAATGAAAGCCAAACTATTTAAAGCCGCAGTTTCTTGATGACTACCAAAAATAGGAAATTCATCAAACACCCATAAATCAGGCCATTCTGCCAATACCAACGGTAGGAAATCACTCCCATACGCTGGGTCACGATACTGGTAGTGGGTCATGTAATGGAAAATATCAGGGTTGGTCAGCAAAATTGGCTTTTGTTGAATTGCTAGCAGCAGTTCTTGAAACTTGTTACTCTTATTTGCTTCCTTAACCCGTCTGCTTAACTCCGCACCAAATAAACGGTCTACCCGTTGAGAAGCATCTAACCCAAACAGCGCGTTGTATTTGTTTTGTTGTTCGGCTTGGTCTTCCACCAGTTCAATTGTGGGATACAGCCCCATCATGCGAAAATCAGGATTGATTAGTCCTGGTAAACTTGCGCCCAACGTCTTACCATCACCTGTCGCCGCTTGATTACTGATAATATCCGCATCTCCATGTATAATTTCTCCATAAGTTTTCGCTTGGTGCGATGATAAAGGACAAACACATCCAGGGGGTGGCTGGAGGCTGGGAGCTTTTTGAGTGATAATACACTCAGAGGTACACCCAAGGGGACATTTCTCAACTCCTGGGTTGAGTTGAGAGTAGAGAGGCTGTAAAAAAAGCTTCACTTTATTAACCCTGTATGAGTTGAATACACTCTAAACCCAGTTTTGAGAAAGTTGTAGTCAAAAATTGATATCAATCTCTATAATTATGGGAAATGACCACATCTAGTAGCTTGTCCACCTAAAATTGATAGGTTCGTAGTAGCGCTTTAGCGCTCTAACCTTTCCCAAAAATCAAGCAATTAGACGTTCCGGGGGACAGCAAGATAAACTTGCAGCGTAAATTATGCCCTCTAAAACAAGCAACGATTACAACCAAATAGCTTTTGCTTTAGAAATCCTCAAACTTCTAGCCGAAAAACCACGGCGACGGGAAGAACTAGCCGATTTACTATCGGTCTTTCTCGAACAGCAGGGTACATCGCCTGATAATACAGACGTTAAGCAAAAACTTACCCGCATGATTCGCAAACTGAGAGACTGCGGTATCGAAATTGAAAGTGGAACTCACAGTCCCTACAAATTAGTTGAGTCAAATTTCCCTGTTCTTCTCTCTAGCGAACAGCGAGAAGCCCTTGCACTAGCTGCATATTTCCTTGCTGATATGGGTTTCTCGGCACAAGCAAGCCAAATTCAACGCATTAATAATCTTACAGCATCGGACATTCCATCATTTGTTAAAGTTGATTTTAGTCCTCCCGTGGATTATAGCGATCGCAATTCAGATACTATCGTTCGGCAACTCCAAGAACGCTTTGTGCAACAATGTCGCTATACAATTCGCTATCAAAGCAAACAAGGAGAAGGCCGTATCTGGGATATTGACCGTTCGGAATTGCGATTGCATGACGGTCTTCTGTACCTATTTGCATTTATCCCTGACTGGCGTTCTTGGCGGTTTGACCATTGGCACAACATCGACCAAAACCATATCTTTCGTCTCGATAAAATTGCCAGTGTTGGGGCTGCATCTGGAACCCGTTGGGTGTCCTGCGACTTCCCAACATTAAAAGTACGCTATCGCACAAGCGGGCAGTTAGCCCACTACAAACCTCGACGTAAAGATGAAGTGGTTATTTCCAGCGACCCAGAAGGAAAATTCCGCGAGATTGAAGCAACGATAGATTATTGGTTTTGGTTTCGCCAGCGCATCTTGAAATATGGGGCAAATGCTCAAATTCTCAGTCCCCAAACGCTGGCTGATGAAATTAAAAAAGAGTATAAGAAGATATGGGAAAAATTCTCAGCAGATGAAAATAGCTTAATTCCTTCTGGGAATGTTGTAACGGGGGAGCTAAAAATTCCGCCATAAAACTTGATAAAACCTGATTTTTACAAGTTTCAATCCCGCGAACGGGTTTCATTAATGTGAAAGGTGAAAAACTTTATCTTAAAAAAAGGAGAAGTTGTTGTTTCAATCCCGCGAACGGGTTTCATTAATGTGAAAGTTATGATTGTAGAATTTATGCTAATGAGGGTATTGGTTTCAATCCCGCGAACGGGTTTCATTAATGTGAAAGGCAACCATCGTCATTTTCAGGATCTTGATCTGGTTCAGTTTCAATCCCGCGAACGGGTTTCATTAATGTGAAAGAAGAAAGGAAAAATTGTTATTGATGAAGCTGCGTTTGTTTCAATCCCGCGAACGGGTTTCATTAATGTGAAAGAGTCGGATTTTGTGGCAAGAGCATCACAATTTGCTCAGTTTCAATCCCGCGAACGGGTTTCATTAATGTGAAAGAGCAAGTTCTGTTTCCAAGCGAGATAGAATCCCTCTGTTTCAATCCCGCGAACGGGTTTCATTAATGTGAAAGGAAGGAGGCGATCGCCTATGTCGATGGATGGATCTATCGTTTCAATCCCGCGAACGGGTTTCATTAATGTGAAAGATTAATTTCGCTAAATCCCCCGCAGGCGCAAAGATGGTTTCAATCCCGCGAACGGGTTTCATTAATGTGAAAGTTGACTGTTATATCAGCAAGGATGGAAACCTGTCAAAGTTTCAATCCCGCGAACGGGTTTCATTAATGTGAAAGAATATGACCTCTGGCATCATAGTCTGGTATCGCGGAAGTTTCAATCCCGCGAACGGGTTTCATTAATGTGAAAGAGCATTGTTGTTAGGTGATAGTAGAACGATGTAACGTTTCAATCCCGCGAACGGGTTTCATTAATGTGAAAGTCTGGGTAGTAGGTTGACCTAGAGTGTGATGGTTCGGTTTCAATCCCGCGAACGGGTTTCATTAATGTGAAAGCAACAAAATAACGTCGTTTGAGAATTTTCCTGCAAGTTTCAATCCCGCGAACGGGTTTCATTAATGTGAAAGGCTCCAGTGTCTTCAATATAGTAGTTCAGGAATAAACGTTTCAATCCCGCGAACGGGTTTCATTAATGTGAAAGGCGACGGAAAAATTTCCATATCGGCGATGAATCAGGAAGAGTTTCAATCCCGCGAACGGGTTTCATTAATGTGAAAGGCTAGCGCTAGTGTCTTTTGTTCTCAACATGTTGTGTTTCAATCCCGCGAACGGGTTTCATTAATGTGAAAGTTGGTTTAATTTCTTGCGATCGCCATTCTTGTGATGTTTCAATCCCGCGAACGGGTTTCATTAATGTGAAAGGCTTTTGGAACCGAAGCGGAAGAGAATTAAGGAACTGTTTCAATCCCGCGAACGGGTTTCATTAATGTGAAAGGGGCAAATGAATCAAGCCGCAGCGCAAACACAAACGTTTCAATCCCGCGAACGGGTTTCATTAATGTGAAAGCCGGCCCGGTAATTTCGCGTAGGAGTATGGGAATTTGTTTCAATCCCGCGAACGGGTTTCATTAATGTGAAAGGCAAAACCCTGAAAGATGCGATTAGAGAGCAAGAAATGTTTCAATCCCGCGAACGGGTTTCATTAATGTGAAAGGGTTGTACGTCCCAGGGAGTGCCGTAGGGGTTTGTCGGTTTCAATCCCGCGAACGGGTTTCATTAATGTGAAAGTGGCATGAACCAAGTAGATATATCCTTGATTGGCGCGAGTTTCAATCCCGCGAACGGGTTTCATTAATGTGAAAGCTCTAGAAGTATCTTACGACAGGGTTGAATCATGGATGTTTCAATCCCGCGAACGGGTTTCATTAATGTGAAAGATGACTAATCAACCATGTACAATCTGCGGCTGCATGTTTCAATCCCGCGAACGGGTTTCATTAATGTGAAAGTCTGCTATGTTTGGCAGTTGACCCGCTAGGTTAATTTGTTTCAATCCCGCGAACGGGTTTCATTAATGTGAAAGGCGTAGAAGTTCTGAGCGGCGCTGGTGAAATAAGCGAGGTTTCAATCCCGCGAACGGGTTTCATTAATGTGAAAGCGAGACTGGTGTGGTTAGCCCTGACGACACCGTCCTGTTTCAATCCCGCGAACGGGTTTCATTAATGTGAAAGGCAAGACAGCAAAACAATCAACCTTCAAAAAGTTGAGTTTCAATCCCGCGAACGGGTTTCATTAATGTGAAAGTGGAGTGAATGGGGTGACACCAGAAGATAGTCAGAAATGTTTCAATCCCGCGAACGGGTTTCATTAATGTGAAAGAGAGAGAAAGCGATATTGATTGTGGGACCGGACAAAAAGTTTCAATCCCGCGAACGGGTTTCATTAATGTGAAAGTCTTCTTCATAGTCTGGATCATCTTCATCGAAGCCCCAGTTTCAATCCCGCGAACGGGTTTCATTAATGTGAAAGTTTGTGGGTCAGCTAGTCCCAGAGCTTCTACTGCTTGTTTCAATCCCGCGAACGGGTTTCATTAATGTGAAAGCCAGGTGGGGAATGCCACAGAATGGTTACTACAACAGTTTCAATCCCGCGAACGGGTTTCATTAATGTGAAAGACATGAGGGGAATTCATCGCATAAAGTGTTGATGTTTCAATCCCGCGAACGGGTTTCATTAATGTGAAAGAGTAGCGCTAGTGTCTTTTGTTCTTAACATGTAAGTTTCAATCCCGCGAACGGGTTTCATTAATGTGAAAGAGCCCCGTGGTTCTTTCTATCAATATGCGCCATGAGGGGTTTCAATCCCGCGAACGGGTTTCATTAATGTGAAAGGGAATAACTAGCTTAGCGACAATAGATTTTGAAAATGTTTCAATCCCGCGAACGGGTTTCATTAATGTGAAAGTGGTAATCGTAAGGTGCTAAAAAAACGGTGATTGGGGGTTTCAATCCCGCGAACGGGTTTCATTAATGTGAAAGTTGTTCTCTGGATGAAAGGGGGGATTTTCGTGTTAGTTTCAATCCCGCGAACGGGTTTCATTAATGTGAAAGAATAGAGCCTATCGTCTGCCGAAATCCAGGCTTTATGTTTCAATCCCGCGAACGGGTTTCATTAATGTGAAAGACAGAATAACAAGGAATGACGAAAATGTATTGGGAAGTTTCAATCCCGCGAACGGGTTTCATTAATGTGAAAGTTCCTATTTGATAGGATGCGCTAACCAAAAATTTAAAGGTTTCAATCCCGCGAACGGGTTTCATTAATGTGAAAGACGAATTAAGGATGATGCTGTTTCAACATCTCTTACTCGTTTCAATCCCGCGAACGGGTTTCATTAATGTGAAAGGTAGAGGAATTGCTTCCGATGGTTAAAGAGGCATATCTGTTTCAATCCCGCGAACGGGTTTCATTAATGTGAAAGAGCTTTTATTGCCATCAAGAACCCTATTTTTTTTAGTTTCAATCCCGCGAACGGGTTTCATTAATGTGAAAGAAATCACTTTGGCTGAAGCATCAAGCATTTATAAAAAGTTTCAATCCCGCGAACGGGTTTCATTAATGTGAAAGACTTAGCATTAATAGAAAAGCACGTTGGTTATGGGAATGTTTCAATCCCGCGAACGGGTTTCATTAATGTGAAAGGCGCGATCGCTATCTCCGATTGGTTTTTTCCTTGCATGTTTCAATCCCGCGAACGGGTTTCATTAATGTGAAAGGGCAAACAGCGCCGCAGCCAGTGCCAAGGATATTAAGTTTCAATCCCGCGAACGGGTTTCATTAATGTGAAAGCCCCCTAACATGCCGTATCCATCGTTGAGATTTTTTGTTTCAATCCCGCGAACGGGTTTCATTAATGTGAAAGCAGCAGCAACCACAAGCAATATTCCTATTCCTGATGCGTTTCAATCCCGCGAACGGGTTTCATTAATGTGAAAGCTAATCAGCTATGCACAATCTGCAACCGCGAAACGGTTTCAATCCCGCGAACGGGTTTCATTAATGTGAAAGATAAAATGCCTTGCCCTCTGGGTCTTCAATGCGTTCGTTTCAATCCCGCGAACGGGTTTCATTAATGTGAAAGATGGGCTTCCCTTCGGCATTTAAATGATAAGGATAGAGGTTTCAATCCCGCGAACGGGTTTCATTAATGTGAAAGCTGGTGCGGAACAGGGTTTACAAAAGGATAAAACAGCCTGTTTCAATCCCGCGAACGGGGTTCATTAATGTGAAAGACCTAAATTGGTTATTGCTTGGTCTGCGGTTGCTGGTTTCAATCCCGCGAACGGGTTTCATTAATGTGAAAGATGCAGCAATGCAATCCCTCGTAGGGACTGTGGCGATCGGTTTCAATCCCGCGAACGGGTTTCATTAATGTGAAAGGGCTTAATGCAAAAAACATAACATCTCAAGAACAGTTTCAATCCCGCGAACGGGTTTCATTAATGTGAAAGTCTGACTTTCAAAAATCCAATAGCTATGGATCGACTGTTTCAATCCCGCGAACGGGTTTCATTAATGTGAAAGAGGATGCTAACCTATTTGTCAAACAATTCAACGATGCTGTTTCAATCCCGCGAACGGGTTTCATTAATGTGAAAGGAAACTCCCTTTGAAGAAACATTAGAACAAGCCATGTTTCAATCCCGCGAACGGGTTTCATTAATGTGAAAGCACACAATAATCAAGCGAACCACCGTCAGGGGAGATAAGTTTCAATCCCGCGAACGGGTTTCATTAATGTGAAAGTAGCAAGAAAATACTTGCCTAACATTCCATTATTCGTTTCAATCCCGCGAACGGGTTTCATTAATGTGAAAGTCCGCCAGCCAGAAGCCAAATATAGAGCCATTCCCACCAGCGTTTTTGGCAGGTCTACTTTAAAAGTCCGTTTCCGGCATTCATTAACAGGCTCTACGTTCATACTTAAACCGCTAAAACTATTGAATTGTCAAGGTTCTGTCGATTTGGCGGGAGGTGGGGGGTTTTTGCCAGTGCTTTCCCTTGCCAAAAATTATAGCAGCACTATAGCACTCCGTCAACCGAGAAATGATGGGTAGAAAGCCACGCGGAGTACGCATGTGGCGGTCGGTACGGTGACGCGGAGATATCTATTTTACAGACATCCCCGTGACGACCTGTCAATCCCAACCGGTCAATTCAAACTTGACAGAGTATATAGTAGGATTATAGTATTATCGTCTCTTGCTGTCGAGGTTGCTCGGAACCGTAGGTAATAGTCTTACGTACAATAAAGGGTAGAATTTGGGAACCAAAGATAAAAATCAACCCAACCTTCTCGCGGCTTAGTTGGGTTTCGCTTACGCTCTACCCAACCTACAATTATCCTTCACACCAAGCTTATTGCTTCATACTGTCGTTCCCAGTCTCTGGCTGGGAACGCATTCTAGGAGGGCTGCTGCCTCCATATATAATTTGAGGTAGAGCCTCAGTGTTGGCAATGAGAAATAGCTTATTGTTGTCGGAGATATTTTCTAATAGTTTCAGTATCCAATTCCAGTAACTCAGCTATTTCCTGAATACTCATTCCACGTTGCACAAGCTTTGGCATTATTTCTAACTTACTCTCTAATTTTCCTTTTTCCTTTCCTTCTTCCTCACCTTCGGCTTTAGCTTCTTGATAAACTCGGGTTTGTTTTAACAAATTTAAATTGAGCATGGCTTCTATTTCCTCTCGACTTAACTTTGGAAACTTGTAGACTACGATTGTCTCTATAAATTCTAGAACTTTTTGCTGAATGAGTGTATCTGTCAGTTCAACTCTTGCTTTGTTAATAAGCTGTTTGGCAAACTCTGTTGCTTGCTTCTGACTCTTTACAACTAATCGCAGAATTCCTACACCCAGAGAATCATTTGCTACTTCATCAAGTTCGTCTAAGTAAAAGCATCTTAGATGAGGATCTAATAAAGCACGATAACGCAAATGTAAGGAAGTTTCACTGCTACGTCTGTCTTAGATAACAATTACATACCAGTCCGAGTTCGACGGTCGATATTGACGAAAGTAAACGAAAATCTCTCCAAAAAGCCGTTCGTAAAATTCCTCATCTTTGTAAGTTTGAAATTCTACGAAGTACAATGGTTCGTTTTAAAATCCTTCAACAGTAGAAAATAAACCATCCAGACGGAAAGATTGTTGTTTAATTTCTAGGGCAGTAAATTCATATGCGCTCAGGTTTGTGTCAGGTTTGCCAATAAGTTCAAAAAAGATTTGTGGCAGTTCCTGAATGAGTTCGTAGAAAAGGGTATCTGTTTTCACTAATTTAACCCATGTTTATCTGTATGAAAGTTATTGGGGATGCATTATGGATATATTATTAATTCAGGGCTATTTCATTCTAGACATAACCCGCCCAGAACTGAAGTTCCGGGCTAAGAGCTACTGTCCGTTTTAACGGACTAAATTCATAATTAATAGTCGGCTTTAGCCGAGTTTTGCTAATAGCCCTATAATTTATTCTAAGGTGGATTAAATGAGAATGAAATATCCCTGTTATTAATTTTATTATCCCTGATTAATTAATAATTATACATTCCCAACACAAACTATATCAACTAGTGCCCACTCCGCCCGGAAATTTATTTCTGGGCTAATAGCTTAAGTCCATTAAAATGGACTTAACCATTTTGGACAAATAGTCCTCTTGAGAGGACTTTAGCTATTAGCCTGGGGTTTTCAACCCCAGGCGAATTTAGATTGAACAGATTGATCTTCTCTGACGTTTGCACCAACAGAAGTCCCAGAACTCATATCTTGCACCATCACCTTATTGCAAAAAAAAGCAGCCTAAAACCCTGATTATAGCGGTTCTCACGAGAGTACATACATAACGCCCTCAAGATAGCCCTAACGGGCACCCCTCTCCCAAGTTTGGGAGAGGGGTAGGGGTGAGGGCTGTTGACTGTATGGGATTCAACTGAGAACCGCTATATTGCGTAGGGTGGGCACTGCCCACCAACCCTCCCTATCGAAGGTGCACTCTGGTGAGCCTCTAATGATCGCGCGGGGCGCAATCCCAACATATAAAAGAAACACATTGTCCTGTCAGCAATGTTCATATCATTACCCCCCCATACCTTTCATTACCAATTACGAATTACGAATTACGAATTATCCTATCCCATGCTTCCAAGACTAATCTTTGTGTGCGATATTCCCCAAACCTTTTAATTTCATTGTTCTTCAGAACGCGAAATGTTTCACTAGGAAAATCTTCACCATAGACATCAGCCGGATCTAAAATATATCGAAGTTCATCACGGGTGAGTCCGTAGAGTTTGGCATAATATGCATCTAATTCTGCTCTTAATAATGCGCGTCTGTTACTGTTCCAAGTAAACGGTTCGCCCTCATATCCCATATCTTTCGCAAAGGGTTGCATATCCCAGGCGGTGTAGACGAGTTCGAGTACACGGGTGCTGATAAATTCGATGTCTTCTTGGGTGTATGCTTCTGGGGGAAGGACGGGGAGTTGTCGCATGGTGAAATACTTTAAAGCATTTCCGCCTACTTTTTGACGTGCAACATAATCCAAAGACAAACTATTTAGACAGGCAAGTAAGCAGAGAATTAGTGACATATTTGATACTGATGGAAACATTAAAAGAAATTTGTCACCACATCCAGACCTCGGAAAGATAGAAGCAATTACTGTACGTTCACTAATAGAATTAGTTACATCACGCCATCCCATCAGCCAGGGATGACTCCATCGAGTACTCAACCGATTTTCTACTTCAGTACGATTTACCCAGTAGCGCGGTTGTAGAGTTGAATTAGGATTCTGCTTGATTTCTTCTGAAAGTTGAGGCAAGATACCAGCATTGAGGTTTGCTTGTCTTGCACCTTCATAGGTTGAGTAGCGGTGATCAAACTGATAAAACATCTTAGCTTCGTAAAGAGGAACTAAACCATCACCCGCCTCACTCTTGAATGACCCGCTATCATTTGCCATGTCAAACATTCGCATAAATGAAATACCCCAGGGATTTCTACCTGTTTGCTCATTTTCCAAAACAGGAACACGCTGATAGATTTTCTTAGTAAGTTCAGCATCAGCGCAGGTGCGGAAAATTGGACAAGTGAGAGTATTAGGATTAATTAGGGCAATTTCTTCTGGAGTCAAATTAAAGTGACGTTGCGGATTATTAATGTCAGAAAAATAGCGGCAGAAGAAGGTAAACTCAGCTTGTTTAACTTTGACTCTCTCACCTGTAACAGCTAAAGTACAGAATTTAAAAGCATGATGAACAGCAGGGAAGATAAAAGCCTCATTTTCAAAGCCTGTTAAACTTGCCAAAGACTGAGATTTAATCAAATCTCCAAAATACTGCTTAGTTGTATCATCAGTAGCAATACCCGTAGGAACAATCACCCCAACTCTCCCATTCGTTGAAATTAACTTTCTCGTAGTCTCAGCAAACACAGCATAAGTATTGATATCCCCCACAGCAGTCAGAGGAAATCTCCCCGACTCGCGGATAAACTTACTCTGCGCCTCAGCATCATGTTTCGCATCGTCAAACGCTTGTGCTAACTCAAGATTTTTCTTTGGTAATTCCTTAATCAACTTCTCCCGCGCCGCCTTATTTGCAGCATTGGCAATATCAGCACTCCGAGAAGCGAAAAACTCCTTTTCTTGTAACTTAATCCGTTCCCAAGGTGGATTACCCAACACGCAATCAAAGCCACCTGTTTCAAACACTTCGGGGAACTCTAAGCACCAGTGGAAAAAGTGTTTTTCTTCAGCTAATTTATTCGCTGCTTCAATTATGGGGAGTGGGGAGTAGGGAGTGGGGAGTGGGGAAAGAAATTTGTGTAGTAAGCGATTTAGTGCTTCGGTTGTGGGTAATAATTGCAAATTCTGTTCGGTCAAAGGCATAAAAAATGCTGCTGTCCACAAGTTGCAAGCAGAATAGTCTCGCCACCAACCCTGATTTTTATCTTGATCTCGAATATCTTTATATTGGTTTGCTTTTTCCTTGACTTCCTGCGGTGTGCTTTCGGGGGTGAGTCCTAACTCTCGCCAACTTTCTGCATACTGTGTGCGATCGCCTCCCAAATCCCCAAACACCGATAATTGTCCCTGGTTCTCCCGTTCCTTCTTATTCCGCTTCTTAAACTGTGTGGATAACTGCTTATCATCCCCCGTCACCGCCTTAAACGCTTCATCAGGAATTCCCTCATTCAGACAATCTAAATCCAACACACCCACAAGGGAATTCCCACACTTAATTCTGTGGTCTAAAAAATTGAGTGGGAAACCACGAGAAAAACCTTCAATCCATAACGCCACTTTGCACAAATCTACCGCCAACGGGTTTAAATCCACCCCATAAATGCAATTTTGAACGACATCTCGAATCGCTTGGCGTAACGGTTCCTGTCCCGGTTCTGCTTCCCCGGTGCGGATTTTGGCTAATTCCTTACCGATACGTCTTGCAGCAGCCAACAGAAAATGTCCCGAACCACAGGCTGGATCAACGATTTTTAAGCTTAAGAGTGCTTGTTCGTAGTTGCGCTTCAGCGCATCTTGAACCGACGGTCCATCCTGAACCGGCGCTAAAGCGCTACTACGAACCTTTTCTTCAATGACAGGTTCCAAAGCCGTTTTTATCAGTTGTTGTACAAGTTGAGGTGGGGTATAGTAAGAACCTGTGGTTTTGCGATCGCTTCCAGACACCAAGGCAAATTCATATTTCCCCTGACGCTGGATGACCTGGGGATGAAAGTCTAATAAACTCTCATAGATACTTCCTAGTTCTTCCACATCCAACGCTGCATAATTGACACGTCGTAGTTGTCCCTTATCTTGGTACAGGGAGAGGTGGCGAATTGCTACCATTAAATCATGATTGTCTATCGCACAACCAGCTAAATCTGGGAGAGTATTGGAACCAAATAAATCACCATTCAGGGGTGATAAACTGAGTAATTCCCCCCGCCAGTTTTCGTCAAACAACAGGAATGTCACCCACAAACCTTGCCATAAATCTTGAAACCCTTCCCGGCGATAATTAGGGCGTTCGGCTAACTCTCGTAGTCGCTCTATGCTGTAATATTCACGGTAGATATGCGCTTTCTCTGCAAGATCGGGAGTGGGGAGTAGGGAGTGGGGAGTGGGGGAAGAACCAGACTCATGGCTTTTGAGTTCCGACACACCATTCTCCATAAATAATAAATTCCGGGATTCTGCCACCATGAGAAATAGTAGGCGATAGATTAGCCGCAACAGTTGGCGGTAAAAAGAGGATGAGGTAGATGAGGAAGTTCTTTCCCCCCACTCCCTATTCCCCACTCCCCACTCCCCATTCCCAAGTTTTTGGCGGAGGTTTTGGTTTTGGGGATGTTGGAGAAAGCCGTTGCCAAGTTGGATTAAAGCAGCTTCTACCCCATCGCGGAGTTTGTCCCGTACCCGTCCTCCCTGTTGTAGGGCTTCTTGATGGTAATATTCCAACAGGCACTTATCCGCATCATCCACACCTTCGGGTAAGCGAGAACGGTGGAATAGCCGATAAAACAGCCCAAACTCGGCAAAGTTCTCACCGTTGAGAATCTGTTCCAGGTCAAATTCAATATAAGTCAGACGCGTCATCAGCGAAGAGTCGCGCAGTAACCGCCAGCGAAAACCGTTAGTGGCGATCGCCCACAAATGTTCTGTCTTATTCAGATACTCCTGCACCAGCGCATGTGCCGATAACCTTGGTATCCCACTTGGCGGACGCTGATCCACTTTTACCCGACAACCAATAATATGGATAGGTGGCGTGTTTTCCCCTGGTTCGGCACGATGGGAAATTGCATAGGTTTGTCCTTCCACCACTTCGGCTTTTGCGGTATACGTAGGGTTAAATCCGAGACTACGTAGCAGCGGCACTGCCCACATTTCACGAGTCATACCTGTAGCCAAGTCATTCTCATCTAACCTTGACAATGCTCTTTGAAACGCTGCCCAGTAAGCTTTAGCATCACCCCAAGTGGTAGCAATTTCATCTGCAAGCTTATCCGTTTTGGAAAAACCAAAATCTTCCGGTGCTTGTCCTTTAATACTGCCTGTTTGTAACAAGCTTGTCATATCGGGGGCGAGTAAATTTCCTTCAATTTGGATGGCTGTTAAAGTTGTTTTCATTTTTACTAATAATCTAGTTAATTACACTTAGTATTTACACTCTCGTTACTCTCGTTCCCAGGTTCCACCTGGGAATGCCTTATGTGAGGCTCTGCCTCACGATAAAGCTCTAGAGGGGAGGCAGAGCCTCCCAGACTACATTCCCTGCCAGAGACAGGGAACGAGGGAAATTTAGGTTCACTCTCGTACTCTCGTTACTCTCGTTCCCAGGTTCCACCTGGGAATGCCTTATGTGAGGCTCTGCCTCACGATAAAGCTCTGGAGGGGAGGCAGAGCCTCCCAGACTGCATTCCCTGCCAGAGACAGGGAACGAGGGACGAGGGAAAGAATGCGCTTCAGCGCAACTACGAACGAATTCGTCCAGGTTGCAGAATATACACGCCTAGGATGTCCATCGGAAGTTGGGGTTTAACTTGAATAGCCCCTTCTTTAGTAATTGCTCTGACGCGCTTATGGCTTTGGGAAAGTTCGTGCGATCGCTCTCGTGCAAACTGTTCCAAATCGTCTTTTAGCTCATCAATTCTTTCCAGAAATTCCGTAATTTCCCGCTGTTTTAAAGCTTTAGGTGCATCACTTACCGGAGTTGCTTGTTGCAACAGCGACATTGCTTGCTGTGGTGGAAGCCAAACAGGACTAGACGGAGAACCCGTAAATCCAACGACCACACACTCTTCCGCTAGTAAGAGGGGAGTGGGGAATGGGGAGTGGGGAGTGGGGGAATTTTTTCTGGGACTGTCTAACAAATGCCGCAGCCTTAATAACAGCAACGTTGTTCGCTTTTCTACAGCATCTGTCGTAGTAAACCCGCAACGTGATGCAACTAGTTGCGTTGTACCCCCTGACATTGCATTTTCCAAGATGGATCGTGCCAAACCTTCAACCAGAGGATGATTCCGTCCCACGTATTCCACCCCTTCTGGTGCAGGAGTTGTAAAATTGAGTAACCGCGACTTATCCCCCAGCAATGGTTTGAGGACATCGGGAATTGTTGGTAACAGCCATCCTTGCTTTTTCTTGATTAAAGAACAGGAAAGGCGATCGCACGCTGACTTCACAAACCTCTGTACATCCTCTTCATTGCCTAAAATTTGGTCAGAGTCCATCAATTCCCGTTGAACTTGCTCAGGTTTGATGGTGCGTTGAGCAAAACGGGTGCGGCTGATTTTTTCTCTTTCCACAGCTTTATTCCAACTCTGATGAACTTGCTCAATGGGGGATTCTCCCTCATCCAACAAATCCAACAGCGACAACTGCACCGCATCCGTAGCGCGGTCAAACAGAGACTTAAACACAGCTTCCGATACAGTCGTGCTGTCCATCGGGACAGGAACGTTAATTCCTAAAGTTTTATGAATCTGTACAGCTTTACGAATCAGCACTTCCAAAACTGCACCATCCACAGGATTATCTTGACCGTAAATCAGGCGACACTTAACCAGGGATGCAGTTTGCCCGTAGCGGTCGATACGTCCTTCTCGTTGCTCAAGTCTATTAGGATTCCACGGTAAATCGTAGTGTATGACAGCGCTAAAGTGCGTTTGCAAGTTCACCCCTTCACTGAGACAATCTGTAGCAACCAACACCCGCTTTTCATAGGACTTCAACTCTTCCAAACGGATTTCTCGTTCATCCTCAGATTGTTCTCCAGTAATAGCAATGACCCGAATTTGACTACCCTTTTTCTCCAACTTTTGCTTGAGCGCATCAGCAACATACTTCGCCGTAGCGATGTAGCGACACCAAATAATTGAGTTATAATTGTCCCTGAGTAAAGATTCAACAGAAGCGATGCATGATTGCAACTTCTGGTCTTTATCACCATGCAACTTCTGTGCCGCCTGCACAAAACCCTTCATCTTGCGTTCGTAGTTGCGCTTCAGCGCATCTTGCTCATCCAAATCCGCTAAACCCCCACTACAAACTGGCGATGCATCAACCACCTGTTCCCGTTCCGTAGGGTCGTAGAGGTAAGAACTCATCAACTCCTCATCTAAGCTTGTCGCTGCACCGAAGCGCGTTTGCTTACTTAAAGCTGCGATCGCCGCAGCAGGCGAAGACATCACACAACGAATCAGCGCCAACGCCGACCAATACCGTCCCCGACGTTGGGCATAGCTCATTTCTTTGGTCGTCGTTTTGACTAACCCACGCGCAAAATCATAAACATCATCAAATAACGCCCGATACTCCTTCGATAACTTGTAAGGCTGTTCCTCTGATTCTCTTTCTGGGAAAGGCGTTTCATTACCCAACCACAGCTTGACATCCGCCCGAGGACGCAGCGACAAACGCCCTAAACAACGAAACGGTCCCGCACCACTGCGAAGCAAAAGACGTGCAGCATCCATCAACAAAAGTGCCGCTTCATGGTCTTGTACTTGTTCCCCTTTGGGTAACGGAAAAGTTGCTGCCGTCATCGTTTCCAGCCCAAGCTGTCGATAAAGTCCAGTGATTTCGTCTTCATTCCCACTCAGCGGACGCAAGCGGATGATATCCTGATTTTCATTCGGCAAAACAACCCACTGGCGATCGCGACAGCTTACTATAGAACCAGGTGCGGGATTTAAGGTATTAATCATCTTTCCCCTGTTTTGGAGAGCGGTAGCAGAAATTAGGCAGTCAGGATAGATCCCCGACTACCAACCACCGACTCTTGATGTTTAAAATTTAATACATACTTCCTATGGTTTTATTGTTCTATTGACTACTTTGCCATTAGAATAATTACTGAAAATAAATCAAAAATTAAATTCTGCTTGGATTACTTACTCCCGAACCGCCCGAAGATTACCTAAGTTCTTCTCTTCTTTCTTCGTGTACTTCGCGTCTTCGCGGTTCGTTAAAATAAGTAGTTACACAAAATTATTTATATATCACTTGAACCTGGAATCACGGTCCCACAAGTATTTCAGGCAAAGCGAATATAAAATTAATTTTGCGCAAGTACTTAGGTAATCTTACACCGGTTCGGGAGTAAGTGAGTTTTCGAGAAAATTATCCGATATTCTCTCTGAAGGCATCCAATATATAATTTATACCTAAAATTGTGCATCTACCTAAGAAACCCTTGTAGAGACCAATACAGTTGGTGTTAAGCACCAGACCAGAAACCCGGTTTCGTAGGGGCGTATTGCAATACGCCCCTACTACGAAACCGGGTTTCTATGTATGACCTCAGCACTTACCCTGAACCCCTCTCCTCATATCCCATCAGCAATAATCGCATCAATCGTCTCATTCTTATTCCTCCGATAAATCCGAAAATCGTTATCTAGTGTCAACACACAACTAAAAGCAATCGACTCACTCATTTTTACCAAACAAGCATCAGCTAACGACATCGGTACAGACTGATACCGCTTCATTAATTCCCTAACTGCTATTACCGAATGGCCCCTACCAATGTGGTCTATTTACCTGAAAATTGCTGTAAGATCCGAACAAGGAGGACTTGGGGGACTGTCGGCAGTCAGAATAAGGTAGAATAGGATATATGTTTCCTAACTTTCTACCTACCACAGTCAGCCAACTGACAGAACCCACCTCTATCGCTCTTGTTCAGAACATTGAGCAGATAGCGATCGCCACTCCTCTAAGTACACAACCAATTACCACCACCTACGTACATCAGGGGACTGGTGGAACACCGTTGCTGTTAATTCACGGTTTCGACAGTTCCGTGTTAGAATTTCGTCGCCTTTTACCACTGCTTGCTGTACACCATGAAACTTGGGCAGTGGATTTATTAGGTTTTGGGTTTACGGACAGGCTTGCAGGAGTACCGCCCGACAAGATTGCCATTAAAACCCATCTTTATCATTTTTGGAAAACCCTCATTAACCAACCTGTCATTTTAGTGGGCGCTTCTATGGGTGGTGCTTCGGCGATTGATTTTACCCTCACTTACCCAGAACTGGTGTCCAAGCTCATATTAATTGACAGTGCTGGTTTGGCGGGTACCTCACCATTGGGCAAATTTATATTTCCTCCATTAGATTATTGGGCAACTGAGTTTTTGCGTAATCCTAGGATACGTAATAGTATTTGCCGCGCTACGTACAAAAATAAGGAGTTGGCATCTGTTGATGCTCAATTATGTGCAGCATTGCACCTAGAAATATCTAGTTGGAGTCAAGCTTTGATTGCTTTCACTAAAAGTGGAGGTTACAATGCTTTTGGATTTAAGAAACTATCAGAAATAGTGCAACAAACACTGATATTGTGGGGGGATTCTGACAAGATTTTAGGTACTGGGGATGCAAAAAGGTTTGAAAGGGCGATTCCACAGAGTAAACTTATTTGGATTCAGGATTGTGGTCATGTGCCTCACTTGGAAAAGCCACAAATCACTGCCCAGCATATTTTAGATTTTCACCACACCCTGTAGCAGGTGGACGCTGATTCTGCTACAGGGTGCGGTTGAAATTCTTAGTCAAATAACCAGATTTCAAAAGAATCAGATGCTCCTGGTTGCTTCTTAGGTAAATGTTCCGGTTGTCGGTATTGTCTTCTGTAGGTTATTGCTTTGGAAGTTTTCGGTTCATGTTTTAAAGTACCAATCTCTTCTGTTAGTTTAGAATTAGTTTGTGCTAAGTAGACGGCTGCTTGTTTTGCTTCATCAAGCTCTTTTTTTAGCTGTTCTACCAATTCTTTTTGATCGGACGAAGATGACTGTAAATCGACAATTTCCTGCTTAAGAGAGGCTTCATTTTCGTGTGCTTGTTCCACAGTTTGTGTCAACTCTTGTTATACTAAAGTTTGAATTTTGCTTTAGTTAGATGTATACCCTTAGCAGTTGTTTGTTCAACTACTGGTGTAATTTGTAACTCTGCTGAGTGAAAAGCCTCAAGTGCTCATGGTGAGGGCAAAACTAGATAATCTGCACTCACTACTACCGCAGCTGATGCTTTAGAACGCAGGAGAGCTATCCACCATTACTAAGTGGAAGATTTTTCTAAAGCCTATATTGACAACTTTACCACTTGGGTAAGCCATTAGCTGAAGAATTTATCTTGTTCTTGGTGGCGAATTTCTAAAAACAGATAGTACATAACGGCGGAAATAAACCACCCCATTCCCCCTCTTCCCCCCACTCCCTACTCCCTACTCCCCACTCGCGTGTTTCTTGAAAGATGACTCTCGTGGGGATTCGATAGAATCGAAAAACCATCACTGCACAAGTGTTTATGACAACAACTAACAATCTACCTCATGGACCCACCATGCCCATATTCCTGAGGCGGATGAAATTTGTTTTTCAGCCACTGGAATATGTGGAAGATTTTGCTAAAGCCTATGGTGATCCTTTTAGTATCAGGGGTCGCCAGGGTAATCATGCTGTATATTTCAGCCACCCCCAAGCACTCCAGCAGATTTTTGCTGCTGATACTAGCCAGTTAGAGGCTGGGGGTGGGGGACAAGGTTTAGGATTTTTGCTGGGTTCTAACTCCCTGATTTTACTGACGGGCGATCGCCACCAGCGCCAACGTCAATTACTAACCCCTCCTTTTCATGGCGACAGGATGCGGGCTTATGGTGAGAGTATCCGCGAAATTACCCAGGAGGTAAGTGATAAGTGGAAGATTCAAATGCCTTTTAATATCCGTAATTCCATGCAAGAAATCACCCTACGTGTCATTTTACGGGTGGTGTTTGGCTTGGATGAAGGGCAACGTTTCCAAGAACTTCGGCTACTGCTGAGTTCCCTGTTAGACGCAATGAGTTCTCCTTTGATGTCTAGCGCTATCTTTTTCCCGTCTATACAAAAAGATTTCGGCCCGTGGAGTCCTTGGGGTCGGATATTGCGCTTGCGAGAAAAAACTAACGAACTTATTTATGCCCTTATTAAAGAACGTCGTGCAGAATCTCAGCAAAATCGCCAAGATATCCTGAGTTTGATGATGTCTGCTTATGATGTAGACGGTCAGTCTATGTCAGATGAAGAGTTACGCGATGAGTTGATGACGCTACTGGTTGCAGGACATGAAACCACCGCTTCTGCACTGACTTGGGCATTCTACTGGATAGATTATTTACCACAAGTGCGTGATAAGTTAAAAAGGGAACTTGACTGTGTTGGGGACAACTCAGATCCCAGTGTAATTGCCAAATTACCCTATCTAACAGCGGTTTGTCAAGAAACTCTCAGGATTTACCCAATTGTGATGAATGGTTTCTTGCGGGTGGTAAAATCCCCAATTGAAATCATGGGTTACACTCTACCTGTGGGAACAGCAATAATCCCTAGCATTTACTTGGCGCACCATCGAGAAGAAGTTTACCCACAGCCAAAGCAGTTTAAGCCAGAACGCTTTTTAGAACGGCAATTTTCCCCTTATGAGTATTTGCCCTTTGGTGGCGGAAATCGTCGCTGTATTGGGATGGCTTTTGCCCAGTATGAAATGAAACTGGTATTGGCGACAATTCTATCACGCTTTCAGGTATCCTTAGTCAACAAGCATCCAATACGTCCTGTGCGTCGTGGTTTGACTTTAGCCACACCATCAGGAATGCGGATGGTGGCACATCCTCAGGCTAAGCGTGCAGATACTCCGGTGCTAGTTTAGGCTCTTGCTTTTTAGCGTCTCAACGTTTGATTTTTGAACGCATGAGAACCATCATCACCTACCGTAGGGGCGGATTGCAATCCGCCCCTACAACTGTGAAATGACCATTTGTACAGTGCGTAAGTCCTAGATAACCAGGTCTTTCAAGGTAAAGCGTAAAAGTGAAGTTTTTCTTCGCGTTCTTCGCGTCTTCGTGGTTCAAAAAGATTTTTAAACCGCGAAGACGCGAAGACGCGAAGAACAGCGGGATTGTGGGGGGCTGCTAAAGTCAAATATATGTGGAGGTGGTAACTTATGACCCAAGCAGAACCAAAAATATACACCTTTGATGAGTTTATCGAATGGTATCCAGAAAACTCAGTAGTACGGTACGAATTGCACGATGGAGTCATTGTTGAGATGCCTAAACCAAAAGGGAAGCATTCAAAATTAACAGGTTCTCTTGTTGGAAAATTTCTAACAACCATTAGTGAAATTGGTAAAACCGATATTTGGTTTATTCCTAGAGAATCTATTGTGAAACCTAAACGCGATAAATCGGGCTACGAACCGGACATTATTATTTTGAATCAAGAAACTATTGATACTGAGAAACGCTGGGAAACAGAATCAATTATTCAAAACGCAACTTCGGTCAAACTAATAGTTGAAGTCGTTAGCAGCAATTGGCAGGACGACTACTACGATAAGCTTCGTGACTATGAAGGTATGGGCATTCCTGAATATTGGATTGTGGATTATGCAGCATTGGGCGGACGCAAGTTTATCGGCAATCCCAAAAAACCAACGATTTTTGTGTGCGAGTTGATTGACGGTGAATATCAAATGACCCCGTTTAGGGCACTTGATTTGATTGTATCCCCAACATTCCCACAGTTGAACCTAACCGCGCAACAGATTTTTGACTCGGTATTGTAAGTTTGTTTTGGATATTTGATTACTCATCCGTGACTCAACCCCGACTGCACTCGCCAAAGACTTGCGTAAATTCTGTTTTCCTCCAGCAATGCTTCATGGGTCCCTGATTCTACTAATTTTCCGTGTTCCATGACATAAATACGATCAGCATTGCGGATGGTCGAGAGACGATGGGCGATCGCGATCGTCGTTCTATTCACAGTGATACGTTCAAGCGATCGCTGAATTGCGGCTTCTGTTTCATTATCCACCGCCGATGTCGCTTCATCTAGAATTAAAATTGGTGGGTTTTTTAAAACCGCACGGGCGATCGCAATCCGTTGTCGTTGTCCACCAGATAACTTTTGCCCTCGTTCGCCTACAATTGTTTCATACTCTTGGGGCAGTGTTATAATAAATTCATGTGCCTCAGCAATTTTAGCCGCCCTGATAATTTCTTCATCTGTGGCATCAGGGCTACCGTAGGCAATATTCTCTGCTACAGTACCATGAAATAAGAATACATCCTGACTCACCAAGCCAATACAGCGGCGCAAATCTCGTAGATTTAACCTTTGGATATCAATGCCATCAAGGGTAATGGTTCCCGAATGCACTTCGTACAGCCGCAATAAAAGTTTAACTAAAGTGCTTTTTCCAGAACCCGTAGAACCAACGATGGCAATTGTTTTGCCTGCGGGAATATCCAAGGATAGGTTTTTTAAAACTGGATATCTATCTTTATACGCAAAAGTGATATTCTGAAATTCTAACTCTCCGCGTACTCTATCTAATGGCAAAGAAACATCTCCCGTAGGGATGGCGATGGGGGTATCCAATAAATCCATGACGCGATTAGTAGAAGCCATAGCCCGTTGATATTGGTCAAAGGTTTCGCCTAATCTAGTTAAAGGCCAAAGCAAACGCTGAATTAAAAACACCAACACACTGTAAGTGCCAACAGACATTTTACCATGAACTGCTGCCATCCCACCAAACAACAGTAAAGCTGTGAACCCTACCAAAATGAGCATCCGAATTAAGGGAACGAATGCTGCTGATAGTTTAATTGCTTTACTATTACTACGGCGATATGCTTCACTTTCTTGTGCTAGACGTGAGACTTCGTAATCTTCAGACGTAAAACTTTTGATAGTCGTAATACCGCCCAAATTATTTGCTAGACGGGAGTTGAGTAAACTTACGTTTTCTCTGACATCAGCGTACCGAGGCGCAAGTAAACCCTGATAAGCAAAGGAAGCCCAAAGGATAAATGGGATCGGTAACATTGACATCCATGCCACACTGGGAGCCAAAATAAAGAAAGCACCGCCAATAATGACGACCGTTGTCAAAACTTGGAGAATATCATTTGCTCCCACGTCCAAAAAGCGTTCCAGTTGGTTAACATCATCACTCAGGATAGACATCAAACCGCCTGTGCTGCGTTCTTCAAAATATGCTAGTTCCAACTCTTGTAAATGTCTGTAAGCATCTAGACGCAAATCATGCTGAATGTTCTGCGCCAAATCGCGCCACAGTCTGGCGAAGGCGTATTCAAAAACTGATTCTAGTATCCAAATAATCACAGTAAGGAACGAAAGAATCAAAAATTGCCCAAAGACATCTTTCACTCCCCATTGTGCAATGATAGAATCTTGCTGTTTTACCACCACATCCACCGCGATGCCAATTAAACCTGGTGGTGCTAAGTCAAAAAGTTTATTGAGGATAGAACAAGTAGTTGCCAGCCAAATTTGTTTACGATATTTATGTCCATAGTCAAGCAAGCGCTTGAGGGGATGGACTGAACGTGTACGTCCTGTTGATGCCCGATGAGATTTGAACACCCTAGCCACTTTTGTTTGCAGTACCCTGAGCTTCAAATACTACCACAGAATGGAATGGGGAATGGGGAATGGGGAATGGGGAATGGGGAATGGGGAATGGGGATTAGGGAATGGGGAATGGGGAATGGGGACACAATTGCAACTATAGCAATCCGCGCAGGAATTACAAACACCCCCGCCCCAAAGGGGAAGTCAAAAGTCAAAAGTCAAAATTCAAAACACTTTTGACTTTTGACTTTTGAATTTTGAATTTCCGCGCAGCGGCTTGTCCCCCTTGTCCCCCTTGTCCCCCTCATCCCCCTCATCCCCCTCATCCCCCTCATCCCCCTTGTTCGGATCTCAATTAGGATTGCTATAACTTTCGGTCAGGGCGGAGAAAAACTTTTGATTATTTGCTATCCTCGAATTCATCCGTAGATTTTACTCAGAACTTAGGATTACTAAACAAGGAGGATGGGGAGTTGAACAATCGGCAATGGGGGAGTGAAGAGAACATATTTACAGCGACTGTGGTATTACTACTGATTATCCTCAGTGTCAAATTCTTTATTATGATTCATCAAAGAATCTGACAACCGTGTACTATTCGTTTTTAATCTAGGTACTATACAAAATTAACCCTAAGTTGAATCCGTAGGGTGAGCAATGGCTACCTCCGACACAAAGCACACACTCAGGAATAATAAACAAATTTATGTCTAACAAACATCAAAATGATCTCACTGTTGAAGAAGCTAAAAAAATCCTTAATAAGTTCAACTGTGTAGACATTGCACCACCCATAAAGCCATCAGAAAAAACTATCATCCGTGAGGCTTTACTTTTGGTAGCCAGCCTTTCTGATTACAAAATTATAGGTATTTGTGCTGATACAGCCGAGGAAGGAATGCTAGCAATGAAAACTTATTCCCTGGCGCTGGGATATGAACCACCAAGCAACTTACCCATAATAGAGGGTCCAGTGTATATCAAATTAAACGGCAAAAATGGCTTGTGTTATCTCGACTCCTATTCAGGACATCATCGCGGTGTACTGGTATCTTGCCAATCTTACACTGAAGGAGGAGTTAACGAATTATACGGACATTTGCCCCTAGATTTATTTGTCTAGAATGTGGTTAGTGGTTGGTTGATAGTTGATAGTTGATTGTTCTTTGGTGTTTGGTGTTTGGTGAGAAGTGCCAACCAACAACCAACAACCAACAACTGACTACCAACAACCAACAACCAACAACCAACAACCAACAACCAACAAAATTTTATGAGTTTAATTACACTACAATCTGTTAAAAAAGATTTTGGCATCAAGGAAATCTTAAAAGATGCCAGCTTTAGTCTGGATGCTAGTGATAAAGTTGGCTTAATCGGCACCAACGGTTCTGGTAAGTCAACATTATTAAAAATGATAGCAGGATTAGAACACGTTGACGGTGGTCAAATTTTAGTCAATTCTGGGGCTAAAATTATGTACCTACCCCAGCAGCCAGACTTAGATGAAAATCTCACAGTTTTAGAGCAAGTCTTCGCTGATACTGGCGAACAAATGGCTTTGGTGCGTGAGTATGAGGAACTTTCTGATAAATTAGCCCACGTACCGGACGATAAACAGTTGATGGCGCGTCTTTCTTCCGTCATGCAGCGCATGGACACAATCGGCGGTTGGGAATTAGAAACTAATGCTAAAATCATTCTGTCAAAGTTAGGAATTACAGACTTTGATGCGGTAATTGGCACATTATCTGGTGGTTATCGCAAGCGGGTTGCTTTAGCCACAGCGTTGCTGTCAGAACCAGATTTGTTACTGATGGATGAACCAACAAACCATCTGGATGCCCTTTCTGTTGAGTGGTTGCAGAGTTATTTGAACCGCTATCGCGGCGCACTATTGCTCATAACACACGATCGCTACTTTCTAGATCGCGTTACCAATCGGATCATCGAAATTGACAGAGGAGACATTTACACCTACGCGGGTAACTATTCATATTACCTAGAAAAGAAAGTATTAGCAGAAGAATCTGCCGTCAGCAGCCAACGCAAACATCAAGGTGTCTTGCGGCGGGAATTGGAATGGTTAAAACGAGGACCAAAAGCCCGTAGTACCAAACAAAAAGCTAGAATTGATCGCGTTCATGCAATGCAGGAAACTGAGTTTAAACAGGCTCAGGGTAAAGTAGATATTTCTACAGCAAGTCGTCGCATCGGTAAAAAAGTAATTGAATTTAATAATATATCTAA
This sequence comes from Stigonema ocellatum SAG 48.90 = DSM 106950, assembly GCA_016903675.1. GTDB lineage: Bacteria > Cyanobacteriota > Cyanobacteriia > Cyanobacteriales > Nostocaceae > Stigonema > Stigonema ocellatum. The sequence goes on from JADQBA010000007.1 coordinate 105,174, forward strand.
AGCGTATAATGGACGTACCTTAATTAAGGATTTTACCTATGAATTCAGCCCAGAAGACCACATTGGGATCATTGGCAGTAATGGCACGGGTAAATCCACATTAATGAATATGGTAACAGGGCGTGTTCAACCAGATTCCGGCACTGTGGAAATTGGTGCTACCGTTCACATCGGTTATTTTGACCAGCATTCAGAGGAATTGCTCACGGCGTTGAACGAAGAACAGCGTGTGATTGACTACATCAAAGAAGAAGGAGAATTTGTCAAAATAGCCGACGGAACTAAAATTACTGCTTCTCAAATGTTGGAGCGATTTTTGTTTCCAGGAAACCAGCAATATGCCCCAATTTCTAAACTTTCAGGTGGTGAAAAACGGCGGTTATTTCTCTTACGCATTCTCATGAGTGCGCCAAATCTTTTGATATTAGATGAACCAACGAATGATTTGGATGTGCAGACGTTGGCGGTGCTAGAAGAATATTTAGAAGATTTTTCAGGGTGTGTCATTGTCGTGTCTCACGATCGCTACTTTCTAGACCGCACCGTAGACACAATTTTTGCCATCGAAGAATTTGGTCATGTCCGCCAATATCCAGGTAATTACTCAGTTTATCTAGACTACAAAAAAGCGGAGGAAGAAAAGCTACAACAAACTGTCAATACTAAGGAGAAGACAAAAAATGTAGAGACTTTACCTGCAACGTCTCCACCCAAAGATACGGAAAAGAAAAAGCGGCGCGGACTATCAAATTGGGAAAGACGGGAATTTGAGCAGTTGGAAGGTAAAATTGCCAAACTAGAAGCCGAGAAAGCAGAAGCAGAGAAGGGGCTGGTAAATGTGTCCCCTGGTAATTATACCCAAGTGCAAAAACTCTACGAACAGGTGGAAGCACTGAAGCAAGCAATTGATCAAGCAACTGAACGCTGGATGGAATTAGCTGAATCAGAATTATGAATTATAAATTATGAATTATGAAAGGATTTTTTTTCATAATTCATCATTTGTTTGTATCAACTTACTGAAAAGTGCTTCATGAGGTTGTTTGAAAAGTTGTTGGCGGTATCGAAGCACTTATTGATCGGAACTAACCCCCCTTAAAAAGGGGGGAACTGGAATCAAAATTAACCCCAATTTAGACCCAATACCCGTGAATGAAAGCCCTCACCCCTAGCCCCTCTCCCAATTTGGGAGAGGGGTAGGGGTGAGGGCGGTCATGAGGATGAAATACCAGAACTACTGCCCTCTGATTCCATTCATTCACGGGTATTGAATTTAGACCGAATTTGAACATTTTATTTACCATGCCTCATAATTCTTGTCTGTACTTTACGCTACAAAATTAGATGCGCTTACCCTGGTATTAGGCTGGATGCGATGATTATCTGGCAATAGCGGCTTTTACTTGAGAAGACACTGGCCAAATCTTGATAGTCTCGTCCTCACTGCCACTAGCAAGGGTATGACCTTGAGGATTAAAAGCCACAGACCAAACCGCTTTATTATGCCCCCAGAGAGTGCCTAGCAATTTTCCAGTCTGCGAATTCCACAACTTAATCGTTTGGTCATAACTGCCACTGGCAAGCATCTTTCCATCGGGGCTAAAAGCCACAGACTGAACTGCATGATTGTGTGCTTCAAGGGTATGCTGCAACTCCCCAGTCAGAGGATTCCACAACTTAATTGTCCCGTCGTAACTACCACTAGCGAGATGCTTTCCATCGGGACTGAAAGCAACAGACCAAACTGCCTCGTCATGGGCCGCTAAGGGAGTTCTAAGCTGCCCATAGCCAGGGGTTGAAACCCCAGAACCCAAGTGCCAAATCATGATTTTTCCGTCAAGAGTGCCACTGGCAAGAAGCTGCCCATCCGGGCTGATGGCAACGGATTTGACTGCATCTGTTAGATGAAGAGTGCGAACCACCTTTCCCGTCTGGATATTCCACAGCTTGACTGTCTTATCCCAACTGCCAGAAGCTAAAGTTTTGCCATCTGGGCTGAAGGCGACAGACTCAACATCATCTGAATGTCCGGACAAAGTACGTATCCGCAAGCTGGTTTGCAGATTCCACAACCTAATGCGGCGATCCCAACTGCCACTTGCAAGGATATGTCCATCAGCACTGATGGCGAGGGATGAAACTGCAACACCATAACCATTGATGGTGTGGAGTAATTTGCCAGTTTGCAGATTCCAAATCATAATCTTGCCGTCGTAACCGCCAGCAGCTAAAGTTTTGCCATCACGGCTAATGGCGATCGCATAAATCCACGTTGAATCCCCTTTCAGAGTTCGAGACGGTTGAGTGGTTAGCTGATATTGAGAAGCGGCTGAGAGTATCTTTGAATGTGAAAGACATTTAAACGAACTGAACCCAATAACAGCCACCATGGTGGTGATTCCCAACGTTGTCGAAACTTTCCTCAAAATTGGCTTTAACATCATAAAAATATATTCCTAGAATAAAATCAGTAAATAATGACGCTATTCAGCACTTTTCTGTGGTAACTTGGCATTGGTTAATTTGTCTTGCTTTTTTTGTTGTTTATCCCGATTTTCAATCCAGATTCGCATGAGAAATAAAACTGTGATTCCAGTGATAATAAAAAGCCCAATTGGCGTTAAATATGTCCAATGTCCTGACATTTTGTCCCAAATATGCCATATTAAAAGAAACATGGCAAAATAGGTCAATTTATGTAAATTTTTCCAATTTTTCTGAAGTTTTTTTACACTCCAATCATTAGAGGTAATAGCCAAAAATGTAAAAATAGCGAAAGTGCCTACTCCCTGGATATAAATCACATATGTCTCTGGATCTAAGAAATCAAAATTTCTTTTTTGGACTAATAGAAACCCATGACCTAAAGCAAAAAAGAAAGCAAGAAGACCTATAGAACGGCGATGTTTCAGTAGTATTTTAGGAATACCAGTCCCTTTTGTGCCAGGAAAAACAATTCTAAGAATTGTGGGAAGTAAGGTGACAATATAAGCAAGTAATGCTAAAAATCCCAGAATGTTAGCCAGTAATGGTGTATCCATTGTTACCATAATAAATCTCCAATTTTATCAATATCAACTACAAGTTAGTGTTTGAAGAAAAAGCCAAATGTTAGTTGGCTTTTTTCTTATTCTTTAATAAACGTATATAAAGCTGACTTATGCAGTAACCGTTCAGGGGTTTAGAAGTGCGATCGCCCATCATCGCAGTGCCGGAGGCGATCGCGCAGTTGTGAGCGTTCTCCTCTCCCATAGTGGCTCGATAGGTAGGCGTATAAATCATGCTGGGTAGCACCGTTGGTTCCCGAACGCACCCGTGCATTACTAGGGGCGAAGTCGGAGAGGAATTAAGAAGGCAAAAGTACGTTCGCGTAGCGTCTTTGAAGGAGAAGGCAGCTATGCTGCTATATTGCTGTTGGCGAATTAATGAGGGGTCATACCCCTTTAACCTGACGATCGCTACATTCTAGACCGCACCGCCCAATCAGAATGATGAATTATGAAACGATCTTTTTTCATAATTCATCATTCATAATTCATAATTTATATCAAGTAGCTATTCGATGATCTTTTTCCAAAATATTTGCAATTCTTACTGAGGACACATGTGATACTGTCTAACTAATACTCCTCGGTAATTCCTGAGGTGCTATATGTTATTTGCTTACCGTAGCCCTAATTCCTTTGGGAATATTTTTTCTTCTATGAGAATATCAATGATACCACGCTTATCTACTACATGGCTAGTTCCACTAGCCCTCACCATAGTAAGTGTTTGCTCAAGTGCAGCAAGAACCACAGCGCAGACCATCTATCCATTTGCAGGCAACTACTCCACAACAGTCACGATTACCCCTATCACTGACAACGTTTCACAGGTAGTTGAACGAGGTGATAGTCTTGACGCCCCTTATGGCTTGAATCAATACAATGGTCTAACATACTCGAGGACTGACACTAACGGAAATCTCAGTTTTAATAACGACCCGGCGGCATTCGGTATACAAGGCTACCAATTTGGCTACCTCACATTCGGTAGTGATACGAACAAAGTGCTTGGATTTGGTGATGGTAACGCTTCAGTTGACTTGGAAAACCAGACCTCCAAAGGTTCTGGTATTGTCAATATCACTGACGGTGAGGGCATATTCACCAATGCTGGTGGCACCCTATTCTACAGCGAAAATGACCAAGTTACTCTGGGATCAACTATTATATTAAAAGGTCAAGCTCTAGTCACTGGTTCTATCCAAGTTCCAGAACCAGGAAACACCGCAACACTAGTAGGCATAGGTGCGCTTGGGGCTGGTTTGTTGCTGCGTCAACGTCGCCTGAAATCGGTGTAGGGGAAAAAGATTAAACCGCAGAGGAAAAAACGTAGAGACGCGATTAATCGCGTCTCTACCAAGGTTTTCAGGTAACGCATAATTAATTTTCACGACTATGTCTATTCATCTGCGTTTATCTGCGGTTTCATTTCACTATTTATTGCTGTTCTAGCAGGCAAAACTGATACTGCTTTTCATTTTTGGATTTACAAAGGTTGACTAAGACACCAAGCTGATGGTTTTCAAAATTGACTTTGCGATCGTGTAATTCATCAAATTGAACTATTCCCGTAGCGCCCTGTGCTGAAAATTTAGGATCATTTAACACATCGTATAAACCTTGGCGAGTCGGCGCGTTCCCCTGCTTCTTCAACCCTTCAACAATGACCTGAGTTGCATCATATGCTGTCGCAGACCGCCAGCCCACAGATTGAGTTCGCCAAAGTTTTACAGATTCTGCCTGAAACCATGGGGCGGTTACACTAACATGGGTGGGTACAGCAATGACCATATTTCTAGCTTTATCTCCAAAGTATGGAGATAGCTTATCGTCACTGTACAGAGTATCTCCACCTAATAAAGTTAGTTTGCCATTCATGAGTTCAATGGCAAATAATCCCTTTTCTGTTGCTTCTTCAGTGCTAAGGGCTAGTATGAGAAACTTCGCGCCTTCTACCTGCTTTACACATTCATCTACCCTATACTTAAATAAATCACACGTAACAAATTCTCCTCGGGCAAATCTTTGCTCATTTTTCTCAAATGCCTCTTTTAGAGACAAGCTATAACTTTCTTCATGGTTGAAAAAAACGGCTCCTTTCCCACCAACAAGATTTTTCTGTACCAGATACTTAAATAATTTGTCAGCAGCAACAGAGTCAGTGGGAGCCGTGCGGAAAACGTATTTACTTAAATTAAACTTATAGCTAGAAGAACTTGTGTTAGACTGTCTGAAAGCTGTACTTGTGGGAGAAACAGCAACAAGTTGATTGCTGTCATAAACCTCTCCTGCTGCTAGAGTTTCATCACTAGTGAAATGACCAACAACCCCTAAAATCTCACTTTTGAAGTTTGTGTCTCCTGGAATATGGTTTTTTGCAAGATGCATAGCCACTTTTTTGGCTGTCTCAGAGTTCTTGTTGTCTGTGACAATGATGACTTGCAATAATCGCCCTTGGATACCATTATCTTTATGATTCAAATTGTCCTGGACGTGGGCAACCCCCCGTAGCACTTGTTGAGCAAGCTTACTAAATTGAGATTTTCCGTTGACTGGAACAACAACTGCAATTGTTAGAGGGTTGCCTTTGATGTTAGCCTCAGCATTGTTGAGGAAAATCTGTGTTTCTGGATCAACAAAGCAGTTAGTAGAAGATGTCTGATCTCGAGGAGCTTGTTTAGAGAGAGCTATGGCTGCTTGGAAGTTGTTTTTGGCTTCGGAAAATTTTTGATGAGTACCAAAAGCTTGCATTCCTTCTATCTTTTTCTTTTCAGCTTCTTGACATACTGGATTGTTTGATTCGATATCTTGCTTGAACAAAGATTTTTCTCCCCTAGTGAAGGAGGTTGGACTCACCTCAGGAAGTGACGAATATGTTGGAAAGAATTGCTGAATTGCTAGGGCGATCGCCAACCCTACCAAAACCAAAACGCCCACCGGCAAAACTCTATTATTAACAAGCCTTTTCAACTTCCTCATCAGCCGCTCCTGAGAAGACAGCTTCTTCACATTTGTGGGAGGATAGGTTGGATGCTCAGGGGGTGAAAGTGGTCTCTCGTGAGGGGATGGAGGCTGAAAAAGGGCGGTAATAACATCGGCAGCAGACTGAAAGCGGTGTTGTGGCTCAGGCAACAGCATACAGTCTAAAATGTTTGCAAGGTTTTCGTTCACCCTGGCATATTGTCTCCAAATCCACTTATCCTCATGGCGAAGTTCTCTCAAATTTCTACCTGTTAGCAAACAAACACAGGTTGCAGCAAGAGAGTATAAATCTGATGAAGGGGATACCGCCCTCCCAGAAAGCTGCTCTGGTGGTGCATAATCTGGAGTGCCTAATACGACTGACTGCTCAGTAGGTACTCCGGCAACGACTTGCTTAACTGCACCAAAATCAATCAGATAGAAGTTTTCATCTGTCTGACAGTACATGATATTGGAAGGTTTGATGTCCCTATGTATAACACCTTGACTGTGAATATATTTGAGTATTTCTAGGAGTTGTTGCAGAATCTTAATAATTTCTTCCTCAGAAAATTGCCCCTTCTGTTTTAGCTCCTGAGCCAAATTCTGACCTTCGATATAGTCCTGCACCAAGTAAAAAAACCTCTGCCGATTGTCTGATAGCCGAACAGATTGGTCTTGTAAATCAGGAGGAGTGTCCACAGCAGCCCATGCTCTTGCTCGGGGAATTTGTGGGTGGCTGAGTCTTTCTAAAACGTTTCCCTCACGCTTAAACATCCTTTCAATGACTTCAAGCTGTGACTGTGAAGGAGGAACTCTAGGGTGCAATTGCTTGACTACACGCGCTGGTCGCTCCGAAAAATGAAGATCCCATGCTATGAATGTCCGACCAAATCCACCTCGCTCTTCATCTGGAACTAATGGGTTTAACGGTAAGAAGCGCCGCTCCAAAATCAAAGGCATTCCGCAGTTAGTGCAAAATCTCTGTCTAATAGGTTCACCAGATAAGCATTCCTCAGAAATTCTATTTATAGGATATTGACAGTTTGGGCGAGTGCAGTAGACTTCGATTAGAGGAATGCCGTTAACCATTAATGAACCCTTCGCGTTACTCATTAGGGGTGTAGGGGTGTAGGGGTGTGGGGGTGTGGGGGAATAATTTCAAATAGAATTTCCTTTAGACCCAATATTTTCATACTGTCAATCAGCAACGGTGGGTGCTATAATAATATAGTCCATTCTTACCTTCTAGCGCTCTTGTGGTTGCACACCAGCGCCGTAAAGAATTCTGATTCCTGTCCAGCCCAAAGAATACCTAAAAGAAACACATTTTTCCCCTACACCCTTACACCCCTACACCCCTACACCCCTATTTTTAACACAAATCCCCCTACTCAAAACCTGCGTTACGCTGCCATACATTTTTTAGAACAAAGTCCCGAACAACGTCTGCCAATTCTCCAGCAACTTGGTATAGCCCGTTATGATTTCTTAACTAAGATGCGGCTTAATGAAGCCAATATAGTCTGTGTCATGAGGTTTTTTCAAAATCCCAGTCAGCTAAAATTTCCTAGCCTGATAGGTGCAGATTTATCTGGCTTAGTTTTAGATGGAGTCAACTTTATTCGTGGGAATTTATCAGGGGCAAACTTGCAAGGAAGCAGTTTAGTAAATGCAGACCTCATATTTGCCAATTTTACTCATGCAGATTTAAGAGATGCAGATTTAAGGGGTGCAACTCTCAATGAGACTATATGGTTAGGTACTTCGGTAGATGAGTGTGAGTTTGGAGAAGGGAGTGGTTTGACAAAGATTCAACGTAAAGATTTAGAACTACGGGGGGCTAGGTTTAATTCTTGAGAAGATGATATTTATCGCGGTTTTCAATTCAGTGACTCATATCTTGCACCATCATCTTATTGCAAAAAAAGCAGCCTAAAACCCTGATTATTGCGTAGGGTGGGCACTGCCCACCAAGCCTTATTGAGAAGGTGCAAGATGTCAGGTGAGGTATATTCAAGGGTTGAGAAACCGCACCCTATAGCAGATGAACGCAGATAAATCTGTACTTCACCCGGATGAAAACCTCTATAGTAAAGGAAATAACGTTCATCAAGTACGAGAAAAGGCTACGAGAGTAGTCAGCAAAATCAAAATTATCCAGTCTAAAAACTATTACAGGGATTCCTGCTTTATTCTCAACGATACGGTTAAGCTCATTCTTACGATAAAGCCGGAATGCCTCCGGTTTGGTCATTGTGGGTTCTGGTTCTATGGTTTTTGGTGGCGTTGACTTAGAAGATGGCTGCTTTGGAAGAACTGACAGAAAACTTCCACAAATTGCCGCCACCAAGGACATCACAGAGATTCCATTAGCTGCAATTATTCCAGCCACCATAATTGTGGTTAAAAAACTGGCGTTGCTGAATTGAAGTATGAAATGAAAAAATGGGGTATTTTAAAACTTTTTCTCTTTGCGCCTTTGCGACTTTGCGTGAGGTAAATTCATACCGTGATTCAGCAACGCCAAAAAACTTACCCAACTATTTCCTCTATTGAAATTGAAGCCATTAATGACTCCACGTATGCGAAAGGGTCGATTACTGGCACCTCCGCCGATTCTTTAATCTTCTGTTTGAGTTCTTCTGGTAGCAGTTCTGGATTCTCTATGAATTTCTGCGCCAAGAAGTTCTCAACGATTAACGTTGCTGTTGCCTTATTCTGGGCACTTTTCACTATGCTTGGCGTATCATCTACTTCCTTCTTCGTTCCCTTGCGCTTTTGCTTGGGCGAGTAACTTGGGACTATCTGCTGACTTTGTGCAACAACTATCGAACTTTCCTCTTCTGGTTCATCAATTGGTTCTGATAGTGGGGGAACCGGATAGCCATCCATTTTCCCATGTTCTTTGATGTGTAGGTGTAGACCATCCATGTGTACCACCTGTTCCGCATCCAAGTATGCCTTACTGGACACCTTCCTGGTTGTAATCTTAAGGTATTTTATCCGCTTATAGAGCGGCGCTTTTCGGATGTCATATTTTTGCATTAATTGCCCTATAGAAATTAATGCAAAATTATCACCCTCTGTGTCTAGTTTCTGCGCGTTGTCTGGTGAATTATCTTGGTTGTTCTGTGCGTCATCTAACTCGTTGTTCACCACAAATGCACTCCTGTTTACTGTACTGTCGCCTATTGTCTGCCATACTGTCACCTATTGTCTGCCATACTGTATGGTGAGTAGTATGGTGAAAACTCGGATCGTATTGTGAAGATTTCGTGAAATTATGAATTCTGAAATTGATTTTTTTCAGAATTCATAATTCAGCATTCATAATTCAAAAGCACTCTGTGTCTGGTTTGGTGCGGGTCGTCTGGTGAATTATCTTGGTTGTTCTGTGCGTCATCTAACTCGTTGTTCACCACAAATGCACTCCTGTTTACTATACTGTCGCCTATTGTTTGCCATACTGTCGTCTATTGTCTGCCATACTGTATGGTGAGTAGTATGGTGAAAACTCGGGTTGTATGGTGAAGATTTCGTGAAATTATGAATTCTGAAATTGATTTTTTTCAGAATTCATCATTCAGCATTCATAACGCAAAAGCGGATCTCGTTTGATTGAGCTATGCTGCTATGCTGCTATGTTCCCACGCGCAAATAGTGGGATTCAAACAAGGACGAGAAAGTTTCTCGCCCAAAGGGTGCAACTCTCAATGAGACTATATGGTTAGGTACTTCGGTAGATGAGTGTGAGTTTGGAGAAGGGAGTGGTTTGACAAAGATTCAACGTAAAGATTTAGAACTACGGGGGGCTAGGTTTAATTCGTAAAAATAATAAAATGCCTTGTCTGACGCCACGTCTAGCCTAGGACTTTAGACCCCTTAGACACCCAGCGGCGTGCCACAGGCTAAGACCCAAAAAACAGATATTCTCGTTCCTATGCTCAGCATAGGAATGCTCCTGAGGAGGCTCTGCCTTCCGAATTTTAGCTGAGGCAGAGCCTCTAGTCAAGCATTCCCAGGCTGGAGCCTGGGAACGAGTGAACAATCTTCCGTCACTAGAACTGTGTGAAACTCTAAAAACCATCACAAACATTCCTGCATCATTCGCAACCCCTAGCCATGATTGAAGTCACACCTTCACGGGAGATTTGGCAAGATGTTTTTCAACTTCTTCACTGGTTTCAGTATTGGAATTGTAGTTTTAGTGCTACTGGTTTTTAGTATACTCCAATGGTTACATATACCAGCTGGTAACTTTCTTGACTGGGTAATTGGGGGTGCAAGTTTTTGGTGGCTGTTGGTGATTGTCACTGTACCTTGGAATGTCTATTTTCAAGCAAAGGAAGTTTTGGCAGAAGCAGCACAGTCGGCTGAAAAGGGAATTGCTGTGGATGACCAACAACTGAAGTACGTCACGGTTTTGGCAAAGCGATCGCTTTTGGCGGCAATTGCTTTACACTTAGTCTCAGCCGTTGCTCTTTACATCCTTGCCGCTACTGGTATAAGTGCTGTGGGCTATGTCAGTTCTGGTGCAGCTTTATTATTAACCGCCCTACGTCCAGCTATTAGTGCTTACGAGTATTTATATGCGCGGTTGACAATGATTCGCCAAGAATGGAAGTATCCTCGGGAAGATGTTGTAGAACTCCGCCACCGCGTTGATGCTATGGAGGTAACACTCAAAGGCGTAGAAGAGCAACTCAACCCAGAACATCCTCACTCGTTAGCAGCAAACCAACAACTTTACTCAGAAGAAACTCGCAAAGAGTTAGCGCTTCTTGGTGCTAGTTTAGAACAATTACGTGCTACAAATCAAACTGAACATCAGCGTCTAGCGCGGGAAGCACAGGGTGCGATCGCCCAGCTTTCTACGGATGGACAATTTCTCGATCATGTACGGGAAATTATTCGTTTCTTTAAAGAAGCTTAAATGGAAGTTTCAGGGCGATCGCCTAGCTGTCAGAAGGTTAAAAGAACTTATCAACTACACAACTGAAACCGGGTAACAAGGGACTCGTCAACTCATCTTGTCTGTATAGAGTTAATGTCAGTCTTAAAATACCTTGCGATCGCCGATATACTTCTACTTTTTGTTCAAGCAAACTAACAATCCAATATTCATGAACCCCTTGTACTGAGTACAACTTCAACTTGGCTTCTCGATCGCGTCTTTCATTCTTCTTACCCGGAGATAGCAAACGGCTATCATCACACCCACAAATACGAAACATACTCTATACGATTTATCCGATTTGCGGGCTTTTAGCTTTTGGGGCACAAACACTTACTAATGATGAGTGGAAAATTCTGAATCGGCTGGCTGAATTACTTCCAGAAGAGCGGATGCATAGACTGATCGCAAATGTCCAACGCTTTTGCTTTCGCGAATATTCAGATGTACCTATCCCACCCAGCCAACGTCAGCAATTATTTAACCGTCTGGGGCAATACGGCATTTGGCTCGCTTACACTCTGATTCGTTCTGGTGTCAATAATCAAGCACAACTCACTGATGAACTGCTCAAACGCAGTGGTATTCCCCAATTACGTGACCTAATTATTTCTCATTTTGGTCATCGATCCTACTTAATCAAACTCGGTAAAGTTTTGCGAGAAATTAATGTCGCTAGTTTTCAAGCACGGCAAAATCTACACGGAAAACAGCGGCAGATTGTCGAAGAAATTTCAGGCTTATTTGAAGCGCTGGAAGCTCAAGAGCATGGCTTTGCTGAATTGGGAGTCCTGCGAAATTTTTATGAGAAAAAATTAAACTTTGATGCTCATGAAGTGAAACAACTTTTAGAAGTAACAGGAGAATTTGGTACTTCTTGCGGCGAAAGATTGGGATTAGGAGAACGTGCCATTATAGAAGAAATGCTGTTTGTAGCCAAAGAAAGAATGCACTCTTGGCAAGAGAAGGAATCTGACTATTTGGGGAGCGATCGCACATCCACTAATGCTGCTGGAGTATTAACCCGTTCTTACGAGCGCATTCTCTATCGTCTTCAAAAGGCAAAAGAATATCTCTATTTATGAGAAGAGCACTAGACTTGTTTGAAAAGGATTAAAAAGAATCTGGAAGTAGGAACGATGCAATTAGGACTTACGCACTTTACAAATTGACCATTATGTGAATATCAAGCTGATTAAAATGATTTCCTTGCACAGCCTCGTTCCCAGGCAGAGCCTGGGAATGCATTTACAGGAGGCTCTGCCTCCGATGATCCACAGGAGGCGGAGCCTCACCGGAGAGCATTACAAGGCAGCAGCCCTGTAACGAGGTAGATACACAATTGTGTTTTTCTGTCAATGCCTAAGTCCTAGCAATATCCGTATCTCATGGTTTTTTGACTGCGCCTGCATCCGCCTGGGACTTGAAGTCCCAGGCTAATAGCTTAAGTCCTCTAAAAGAGGACTATTAGGAGTTGTGAAATTAATGTATTTTTTTTGACTCTTTATTTGGTTATTTGTGATTTATACTGAGAGGTGCAAGATATCAGTCTGGGAACAACTTCGTTGCATCTGTTGTCGGGATGCCAAACTTAACTGTTGAGGGTAGGACGGAACAAGAAGCCATCGCCAACGCAAAAGCTGCTGTAGAATCCCAATTAGCAACAAGTTACATCTTAGACCTGTTTTCAAAATTTATAGTGTTATCTAGCTCAACATAGAGAACGCGATTTATCATGTCGCGTCCAGATTTCAATTCGGCAATTATTGCGTTGATAGCTTTTTCAACAACAGCAATTTGCTCTTCACGTAGTAACGCACCATTGCAGATAAAGACAATACCAGCATGACAGGGCTATTTCATTCTACACTCAATGCCAGGAACTCAAGTTCAAGCGAGAGAGCTACTGTCCGTTGAAACGGACGCTCATTCCTTCTAGTTCTAGTCGGCTTAAGCCGACTTCAGCTCTTAGCCTAGGAATTTATTCCTAGGCGTGCTTTTTCGGGCGTCCAACGTTTGGATATGCTGTACGTTGACGTAAATAGGAGCAAATTCTATATCTTCAGAAGACAAGTAAGGATAATCTTCACGAATAACTTCTGGTGATTCACCTCGAAATAGCATTTCTCCAATATGGCGTACAGTCAGCCTAGAACCAGGGAAAACAGTCTCTCCACCCATAATATTTGGCTCTGATACTAACTGTTTTTTCCAGAGCGTAAAGCGTGTAATTAGTTCTGATAACTCCGTTTTGATCAAGTTGAGTTTTAATTCAAAGTAATTTCCTATCTCAAGGGTTGGTAAACTTTGTTCTAACGCTTCAACTAAACGTTTATATAGAAGCGCTCGATTCTCAACAGAGAATTCAAAATTTACATCTTTAAGAGCTTGTAGGTAAATCAATGCAGCAAAAGGGATGTGTGTTCTTGGAGATACAGGCGAGATAACTTTGAACTCTAGTTCTTTGTAAATTCGTTTTGTAGCTAATTGTACGAACGCGGCAGCTTCATTAGGGGTGAAAATAGTTTGCATAAGTATAATTGTTGCCTCTCAATTCATGAAATACAACATCAGCAGAATAAGATTACAAAAAATTGACAATTTCTCAAACTATTTGTAACGCGATTTTTTAGTCTGGAGCAGAAAATAAAAACTATTTCCTAATTAGGGACTATTTTAGCATTCAAAGGGTCACACCCGTAATTTTCATGCCCTGGTAAACGCGATAGTCCGAAGGGCAGTGCTAGACGCGCAATCGCTCCTCAGCGTTATCTAGCCTTGTTGCTCTGACAACGTGTTCCATAGTCTAACTTCAAATATAGCATCCCTGATCTGAGCTACACTCATACCATCTAACTCGCGCAGCCCACTAAATATTTATCATCCATGACTCGTTGGTTTAATACCGCAGGTCCAAGGCATCGCCACACCCCTATGTTTTGTTGCCAAAAAATGAGTAATATTCAAGAAAAACATACAGCAGCGATGGATTTAGCTGAAGCGGCCTTTCTAGATTATAAAATGTACATCTTAAAAAGAATCTGGAGGTAGGAACGATGCAATATCAGGTATTTGTCTTGAGTCAATCCGGAAGCAACTTCGTTGCATCTGTTATTGGGATGCCAAACTTAACGGTTGAGGGTAGGACGGAAGAAGAAGCGATTGCCAACGCAAAAGCAGCCCTGGAATCCCAATTAGCAACGGGTAAGTTTGTGACAATCGAGGTTTATCCAAACAACCAGCCAAATGGGACGGTATCCGAGATGAGGTATGCAGGGATATTCGCCAATGATCCAACCTTTGATGATTTTATGGAAAAACTAGCCGTAATTCGTTTTGAGGCTAATGCTGCGGAAGATGAGTAATGATCTACGTTTTAGATACCGATCATCTCAGTCTTTATGGACGGAATCACCCAACGGTCATAGCGCGTCTCTTGGCGGCGAGAGTGCAACTTACCACAACTGCTATTAACGTTGAAGAACAGTTGCGGGGGCGTTTGGCACAGATTGCTGAAGCCAAGGATGGATCTGCATTATCCGGTGCTTATCAGCGACTTGTGGAAACCGTCATGATGCTGTCTGAATTCAATGTTCTTCAGTACGACACAAAGTCCCATGAGGTTTATCAAGCGCTCAAGCGCTCACGCATTCGTGTCGGCACTCAAGACCTACGAATTGCCTCTATCACCCTAGCTCACGATGGTGTTCTCCTAACCAGAAATTTGCAAGACTTTGAGAAAGTCCCAGGACTCAGCATTCAAGATTGGTCAGTAAACGAAACATTGTCGAGCGATCGCCTACTTTAACGTGTTGCTTGCTCAATGGGAGTCTATGCTACAAACCGCTGCTTTATTAAAGTTGGTTCTGGCAGTGGTTCGTTAGTTGTTTCATAAGCCATAATTAGAGATTCTAGGGCTTCAATACCATTTGCAACAGCTTCCTCATAAGTATCACCATGAGTCCGCCAAAGTTGTCCAGGAAAATCAGGAAATCCTACCAAGAAGCAGTTGTCCTCTTCTGACCATTGAATCAACATTTGATACTTAAACTTACTCATCTTCTTGCTTCTGTTGCTGTTGCTTCTGTTCTACTTCTCTTATAGCTTGCTGTATATCCTTTTCTTGATAGGGTTTGGCGTCCGAAGCGTCCTTGCCAGAAACCGTTAGTTTTCCGGTGTACAAAGGATGTATCCAGTTTGTGTGACTTCCTTTGCCAGGGAGTTCCATAAAACCAGCTTGAAGTAGCTTTTGTTTTAGCTCCCTAATTTTCTTTGGCATGATTCAGACATGAACTATCAATCACAGCATATTAACACAAATCAGAAAGTCCCCCGCTTATCCCTCTGAAATAAGCCGCTCTAATACTGACCTGCCCAAATCAGCCTTTCCCGCTCTTGTAACCGCTCTAACTGATTAATTCTTCGTAAATGTAGGTTGGGTTGAACGCAGTGAAACCCAACACTGGCTTATATTTGATGTTGGGTTTCGTTCCTCAACCCAACCTACAAATATTACTAACTCCGCGCCTCCTAACTCCCTCATTCACTTTTGACTTTTAGCGAACCCGAACGCGAGTGCGTCTCCCCTTGGGAGAAGGGGCTGACAGGGACACAACTCCTTCCGCAACTTATCACGGGTGGCGAGGTAATCATTTGGCATACCTACTTATATCAAAACATGAGCGGATTTGAGTTAAAACATGAGAAATTCGAGTTACCTTCGACTTATGTAACAATCCTATTTGAATTCCAAACTGACTAGTCCTGAGAAACCCGGTAACTTCTGCGAAACCGGGTTTCTTCACGTTCGCGAATCAAATAGGACTGCTATAGCAATACTATTTGAGCTGCAAACACCTCTACCTTGTCCTCCTTGTCCCCACTCTCTTTTCCCCCTACACCCCCACACCCTTACACCCCTACACCCCTGTTTTCCTTACTCCCCACTCCCTATTCCCCTTCCGATGAAATCCAAGTCCCGTGGAATCCATAAGGTACTCGCTGGGGAATGAGTACCCGCGCCACAGGTTCCGCAGTCACATCCTGAGCATTGACGACCACTAGCTCAGAAGTCTCCTCCGTAGTATCATAAACAAAGGTAATGAGCCAACCTTCATCCTCACCACTATTTTGAGAACCACGAGGAACAAACACAGCTTCACCGCCATAGCGTCCCTGTCCAAATTCATGAGTTTCTGACTTACCACTCTGATGGTCGTACTTAATTATACCATCAAACAACGGCAACTCACTCTTGGTCATCCTACCGGTGTAGCCATATCGTGTTTTTCGCCCCAAAAAGTTTTCATTGACACGGGGGAATTCTGAAGCTACATCGTCCAGCATCTGCTCGCGTACAGTCCCTGTACTTAAATTAAACCGCCATTGATACAGGCGAGGGATATTGCCTTCTGGATCTGCTTGTGAATCTTGAGCCGTCAACACTGTGGTGGAATTCATCCGACAACCAATCAGCACCACCTCGTCCCCGTCCTCGTAAGCGTTGAGAGTATGGAAAACGTAGCAAGCAGGACTCTCAAACCAGCGGATACTGCTATTATCGCCGAAACGGGGAACAATGCCAAAGCGACTGGGGCGATCGCGCTCAAACACCATCAGAGGTTCTCCCCGCTCCATCCGTTCCTTGCTGAAAGTCAGAGGCAGATCCATAAAAATAGTATACTCTTCAGTGATGGCAAAATCATGCATCATCACCCCCATCGGTAGGTCAATTGGTACAGTCCGCAATAGTTCACCCGTTGCTGACACCACACTGTATTGTAAGTACGGTGGCGCAAAGGAGTAGCCAAAAAACATCATCTCACCCGTAACTGGGTCTACTTTAGGATGGGCAGTGAAAGCTGAAGCCAGTTTACCATTGTAGGTGTACTCGCCAATTGTCTCTAAATCAGGAACCTTAATGGCGTGAGGCGCACCTCCTTCCCACAACGCCAATAGTTGACCAGCGTGCCATACTAGGGCAGTATTGGCAGTATTTTTGCCTATACCGTAGGGATTGTCAGCTTGTGGTGGTTCTAAAAACCCAGTCCAGATAGCCTTACCCGCTTGATTCTCTATTTCCCATCCCCTTGTCCGCACGTAACGGTTGCAATAGGTAGCATGAGAATTACTAATTCGTACCCCATGCAACATTCCATCACCATCGAACCAATGGTACTGACCCAAGGGTGTCCACTGAGGGTTAGGACCATTTCGCACAAACATTCCTGATAACTCGGGGGGTAGTTCACCTATGACTTCCAGAACATCTGTGGTGATTTCTTTATGTACTGGTGCAAAGTTACCCTCTAGAAAGGGATTAACTGCTACTGTTTGTTCCATTGTCTCTGTTTTTATTATAAATTATGAATTATGAATTATAAAACTTATTTTTTCATAATTCATCATTCATCATTCATCATTCCCATATGATTCCCCTTATTTCTACTATTCCGTTGCGTCAAATGGCTTCTGGCGATCGCCTCTCGCTTCAAGTTTACAAATTCATCGGCGCTCATCCTGGCAAAAAAGTTTACATCCAATCAAATTTACACGGTGCTGAAATTGTTGGTAATGCAGTCATTCACCAACTCATTGAGTTTTTGCTAACAGTAAATGACACAGATTTAGCTGGAGAAGTTTGGCTGGTTCCTGTTTGTAACCCAATGGGTACTAACCAGCGTTCTCACGTTTTTTCCTCTGGGAGATACTGTGTCTATGAAGCTAAAGACTGGAACCGCATCTTTTGGGACTACGAAAAAGAAGCTGATGATTTATTAGCTTTTGCTAAATCTCAATTAAACTTTGAATTAGAGGCGGTGAGAAAAAATTATCTCCACAGAATTCAGGAAAAATTTGCTAAACTTTTAGAAAAGATTAATTCTCCCAGTGGCGTACCCTATACTGAACGGTTTCGCTACCAACTGCAATCTCTCAGTTTAGATGCTGACTACTTGATTGACTTACACAGTTCCACAAATCAAGCCTTAAACTATACATTCTACTTTCCAAATCGAGAAGATAGCGCCAAATACTTTCTTCTCGACTTAGGAATCTTACTGGATGTTTATGATGGTGATGCTTTTGATGAAGCGTTTATCAAACCTTGGTTAGCACTGGAAGGTTGTTTTAAACAGCTTGGGAGAGAAATCAGGTTTGATATAGAAGCTTGGACACTAGAACTTGGCACGGGAATGCAGATGAATCCAGATTCAGTTGCCAAAGGTGTTCGGGGGGTGAAAAATTATTTAGCACACAAAGGTGTTTTAAATCTGTCTGGATTGAGTTCGGAAATTACTATATCACAAGAAATGACTTTTGGCAACAGAAGTCAGATAACAAAATATTATGCTCCATGTGGTGGAATGATTCAGTCAAGAGTTGAATTGGGTAGATCAGTCAAAGGGGGAGAACGGCTTTATCAAATTCTGAGCTTTAATAAAGAAGGGAAGCTACCGAGTGTGATTGATGTTGTGGCAAAACAAAATGGATTGGTTTACGATGTATCAACCAATGAGGCGGCGAATGAAGGCGAGTTTGTCATAGGAATTTTGTCCTAGACGCAGTTTATCATGTAACGAACTCATATTAAATGTAAAATAGGATCATGGAGCCACTATTAACTGGTATTCAAAATGACATCTTCTCTCTTTCAGGAGAAGTAACGATTCCACAGGCTCCTCCTGGATTTAAGTCGGGTTTTGTTGGCATTATTGGTCGTCCTAATGTCGGTAAATCTACGTTGATGAATCAATTAGTAGGACAGAAAATTGCCATTACATCCCCGATAGCACAAACTACGCGCAATCGATTGCGAGGCATTTTAACGACACCAGAAGCGCAGCTAATTTTTGTGGATACCCCAGGAATTCATAAACCCCATCATCAATTGGGGGAAGTGCTGGTGCAAAATGCCAAAATAGCTATTGAATCTGTGGATGTGGTGTTGTTTGTGGTGGATGGAACAACCTCTTGTGGCACAGGCGATCGCTATATTGCGGATTTATTATGTAGAGATGTTGCAGACAAGGTCAACACAAGCCAAATACCAGTCATTTTGGGTGTGAACAAAATAGACCAACTCCCACAAGAAACCCAGCTTGCAGATGACAGCTATACACAACTAGCTCAGTCGCAGCAATGGCAAACAGTGAAATTTTCTGCCAAGACTGGTGCAGGATTGCAGCAATTGCAAGATTTATTGATTCAACAGCTAGAAACAGGACCATTATACTACCCACCGGACTTAGTCACTGACCAGCCAGAACGCTTTATTATGGGCGAATTGATTCGAGAACAGATTTTGCTGTTAACTCGTGAAGAAGTTCCCCATTCGGTAGCAATCTCCATGGACTTGGTGGAAGAAACATCCACCATTACTCGTGTACTCGCCACTATTAATGTAGAACGCGATTCCCAAAAAGGGATTCTCATTGGCAAAGGCGGAACAATGCTAAAAGCAATTGGTAGTGCAGCACGCGAACAAATCCAAAAATTAATTGACGGAAAAGTCTATCTAGAACTGTTTGTCAAAGTGCAACCAAAGTGGCGACAGTCTCGCACGCGTTTGGCAGAGTTCGGATATCGCGTAGAAGAAAGTTAAACATGTCTCAAAATACAGTCTTTCCCTTAAATCTGCCTTCATCTGCTTCTCCGTTACGGGTCTTAATTGTAGAAGATGACCCGATGATGCAACTGGGACTAGAACAGTCATTGATGGCTTACCCACAGTTAGAAATTGTGGGACAAGCAGAGGATGGCTATTTAGGGGTACAAGCAGCACTGAAACTGAAACCTGATCTGGTAGTGATGGATATTGGGTTACCCCGGCTGGATGGGATTGCGGCGACACAGCAAATTAAAGCAGCGCTAAGAGAAACCCATGTGGTGATGTTGACATCCCATAAAACGGATACGGAAATTATTGCTGCACTGTCTAGCGGTGCGGATGCGTATTGTATCAAAGGGGCGAGTATAGAGCGACTATTGAACGCCATCTCTGCTGCTGTTGAAGGTGCAACCTACCTTGATCCCCAAATTGCTAGACGAGTCATTGAAAATCTCAAACCACCATCTCCCTCCGGAAACGCAGCAAATCTTTCCCAACGTGAGTTAGAAGTGTTGAAACTTATGGTAGATGGTCATAGTAACCCAGAAATTGCGGAGAAACTTTATCTTAGCCCGAATACCATAAAAACTCACGTCCGGGGGATTATGAATAAATTATCCGTTGACGATCGCGTGCAAGCAGCGGTTGTAGCACTACGTTCTGGCTTAGTTTAGCAAGGTGAGGGCAATGATTAAATCTTGGATGGTTATTGGGGGTGTAACTTTCTTAGTTGCATTAGGTGCTAACTTTATTACTCCAGGCGATCGCAAATGGTTCAAGCGCTTACAAAGACCTAGATGGCTGACTTTTGAGGCAGCAATTCCTGTTATCTGGAGTGTAATCTTTATTTGTGGCGCTTGGTCAGCTTATATTGTCTGGGAAAAGAACTCAGGAACCAGTAAACCCTGGTTCCTCATGGGGTTTTACCTGCTGTTGGAAATTGTTACCATTGCCTATACCCCTGTAATGTTCCGGCTTCGCAGTCTCAAGATAGGTACCATTATCGGTGGCACTGGTTTCGTTATCGGCATTATATTAACCCTCACAGTTCTCACTGTTTCTGGTTGGGCAGCACTGTTGCTTGTACCTTATTTGCTTTGGAGTCCAATTGGTACTTATACTACTTGGGAGATGGTGCGGCTTAATCCTGAAGGAAACACGGGAGTGGGGCATGGGGAGTAGGGAGTGGGGAGTGGGGAAGAGGGGGAAGAGGGCTATATTTAACTTTATATATTGTTTGTCCGAAAATATACCCCTGCATGATTTCTACTCAGCGGATAATTTATTGCACAAATCCAGGCTGCACTAACCCGATTAATCCTGTGGGAGAAAGCCTGTGTGCAAGTTGCCAAACTCCCCTAGTTCATCAGTATCTCTGGGTAACTGGTGAACGTCAAGGCAATATTAGACTCGGTAAAAAGGTAGCAGATAGGTACGAGGTCATTACACCCCAGATTTGGCTGGATACTCAACCAGGATTATTGCCACATATACCTGAAGAATTACCAAAAGAAATAATTCCTTACCTACAGTTATATCAACAGCGGTTACACCTGCCTCAGGTATATGGGTTTGAGGGTGATATTCTCTTACTGGAAAATATACCCATAGATGAGACTGGAAATCTCTACCCAACGATTACAGATGCATGGGACCAAGCAACGGCGGTACGGCAAGTTTACTGGTTGTGGCAAATTCTTCAACTGTGGATACCTTTAGCAGAATTGGGAGTAGCAGATAGTTTGCTCTTTCCTGACAACTTGCGAGTGCAAGGTTGGTGTGTGCGACTATTAGAACTTGTAGAGACGTTGTATGCAACCTCTCTACAACAATTGGGAGAGTGTTGGCAACCTTGGGTAGCTACGGCAAAAACACCTGTGGCACATGGGTTACAGGAAATAGTTCAGCAGATGTGTGGGGGAAAAGCCCAGTTAGAGGCGATCGCCACTCAACTCAATGAGTTATTACTATCTGCTGCTGCGGAACTGCCATTAACTCTGAAGGTGGCTGGGGCAACAGATACTGGTCCTGCTGCCATGCAAAATGAAGACACTTGTTATCCTATGGACTCTGAAGATGAGGATTTAGGGTTGCTGCCACAAGTTTCGATGGTTTGCGATGGTATTGGTGGACACGAAGGTGGGGAGGTTGCAAGTCTTTTAGCAGTGCAGTCCCTAAAATTGCAAATCCGTGCCTTAGTAACAGAGGTAGCTTTAGCTACTGAACTTGTACCACCAGAATTGTTGCAGCAACAACTAGAAGCAAGTTTACGGGTTGTGAATAACGTAATTTGCAACTGCAATAACGAGCAAAAACGCGAAGGTACTCAGCGCATGGGTACAACCTTGGTCATGGCGGTGCAAATGCCACAACGTATCCATACTATCTCAGGGTGGCACTCAGAAAATGCTCATGAACTTTACTTAGTTAATATTGGCGATAGTCGTGCCTATTGGATAACGCGCAACTACTGTATGTTACTGACAGTAGATGATGATGTGGCGGCGAGGGAAGTCCGCTTTGTCCGCAGTCTGTATCGAAAAGCACTACAACGCCCAGATGCTACTGCCCTAACCCAAGCATTGGGGACAAAAGAAGGCGAACTTTTACGCCCTTTGATTCAGCGATTTATTTTAGAAGAAGATGGCATATTACTGCTGTGTTCTGACGGTTTAAGTGATAATAACTTGGTAGAACAATCCTGGCAGGATTATGCTACACCAGTGTTGACAGGTGAACTTTCTTTAGAAGATGCTGTCTACCAGTGGATTAACCAGGCAAACCAGAAAAATGGTCATGATAATACGTCCGTGGTTCTTACCCATTGCCGTGTCTCCCCAGGATACCTTGTACCAATTACTCCCACGTTCCCTTTAGTAGAGATACAACTTGCAGAACTAGAAGAACCTGACTTGGTAGAAAGTTCTCAAGTACTTTTGGATTTGGACATTACAGCAGTAGCTACACTCGACGACACCCAAACCTCTGTCAAAAGTCAACTTAAGTCAAAACGGTGGGTGCGGCTTGGGGGATTGTTGGCTTTGCTTGGGGGTTTGAGTCTAGGATTATTTGTGAGATGGCAACTGGATTCTCCAGCATTCCAGCAGATCTGTCGGCGACTTCCTCAGCAAATGCAGCAGTTATGTCCGCCTTTGAGGAGATGACATAATAACCAATCAAAGCAAAGATGCTTGATACAACTCAGTTAGAATAGATGCTTATGGAAGAATTGACCAAAACTTTTCATGCACTCAAAGAATGGGCAATTGCCGTGAATGCCTTGGAAATGGGCAAAACAATTATGCTTCTGCGCAAGGGCGGTATCCACGAACTGCGTGGACGTTTCCAAGTAGCCCATGATGAGATTTTGCTCTACCCGACTTACGAACATCAACAGCCTTTCCTGCTTAAGCCTGAGTATGCCAATTTTGTCTGTCCAGTGACATCGGGCTGGCGGCCAGAAACAGTTAGGATAGGTAGTTGGGCTAAGATTACTGATATTTTCCCAGTCACGCAGGAGTCAATCGTTAATGCCTTGCTCCCGTTCCATCTTTGGAACGAGTATTTTATTAGCGATCGCCTAAAATGGAAACCACGTCAGCCGCTATACATACTGCTGCTGCGGACTTACAAACTACCCCAAGTTCAGGAAATTCCCTATCGTGCTGAATACAGTGGTTGCAAGTCATGGATTGATTTAGCAGAGGTGATTGACTTGCACCGATCGCAACCAGTTTTGTCTAACTCTGCCTACACCCAGCTAGTTGCAGAGATTCGCAGCATCGTCAATGATAAGTTATATGTCCCAGGGGCATAACTTATTTGCAGTCAAAAAAGTAGTCAGACATACATACATATTCTGTAACCACAGATAACATCAGATAAACATAGAGGCTTTTTGTCCATGTTTATCTTTTTTATTTGTGGTTACTTTTACTTAGGTTGCAAGTATGGACTTCTATAAGTGATTAATATTTGACTAAAACCTCACCCAACCGGTGTTGTTGGGCTTGACAAAAGTGTGATAGTATGCGTAAAAAGCAAAGAGAAAGGAGTTTGCTATGTTTCGACAAATGTGCTGGTTATCTAAGTCTGGCGATAGTGGAGAGAAAATTTTGCATTTGCAGACCGCGCCTAATCAACCTTGGCGACCATACACAGCTTTTGGGCAATATGCAGTACCCGATTACCAAATACCGGGTGGTTCTAAAGGCTGGGCAACTTACCAAAAGCTGTTAAAAGCTGGTTGGACCTTAGTACCCAGCGCACGAGCAAACGAATTTAGCAGTGAGTCATCGGAAGTCAGGAGTAGGGAGTAGGGAGTGGGGAGTGGGGAGTGGGGAGTGGGGAGTGGGGAGTGGGGAGTAGGGAGTTAGGAGTTAGGAGTTAGGAGTTAGGAGTTAGGAGTTAATTCATAATTCATAATTCATAATTCATCTAAAACCCCTTAGCTTTGCGAAACTCGCGGACAACATCTTTAATATCACGTAACTCGCCCTCAACTAAATAGTTGAGTTGCCGCATTTCGTCTGCGGAAATTCGTCCGGCTAGTTGGGCGATCGCTTTCCCTATTTCTGGATACTTTTTCAACGTCTGTTTACGGACAATCGGCACAACTTCATAAGGTGGAAAATACCGCAAATCATCCTTAAGCACCACCAAACCCAAGCGAGAAATTTGCCCATCAGTGGAATTACCATTTATGATATCTACTTGCTTTTGCAGCAACGCCCGATAAATTAATCCCAAATCCATGATGCGCGGAGATCGTGCAAAGCGTAACCCATAAGTTTTAGCTAATCCAGGAAAACCATCTTCTCGTTCAATAAATTCATAGCCAAAACCACCCTGCCACTGTGGTGTATACTGGGCAGCTGCGGAAAGAGTTTGAATATTGTAACGCTTTGCATCTTCACCACGTATAATCATAGCGAAAGTATCTTCAAAACCCAAAGGCTCCATCACTTCTAAATTGAACTTCTGAGCATAAGCTTGTTTTAACTTTTCGTAAACTACCTTTGCATCGTTAATGACTTTTTGTTTTAAAATAACAGTAAAAGCTGTGCCCGTATACTCAACATAACCATCAATTTTGCCAGTAGCGATCGCTTGATGAGTAACCAGAGCACTGGTAAATCGGAGGCGACCAACCTTTAAATGAGTTTTCGCTTCAATTTGTTGTGCTAAAAGCTCACTTAAAATATCTTGCTCAGTAAAACCCTTCGACGCCACCACAACATCACCACCGCCCCCATTTGATGCAGGGTTGCAGCTAGCTATACCCAACACCAAAGCAAAAGTTAAAAAGCTAAAAATCAAAAATCTCTTCCCAGCAATAAATTTCATTTAATCGTTAACTTCCCCTCCAACCAACCAATTGCCAAATCAGCAATTATTGCAATGATTGCCGCCGGAATTGCACCAGCTAATATCAATTGATTATTCACCGCCGAAATACCGCGAAAAATCAACTCTCCCAAACCACCAGCACCAATCGCCGCTGCAATAGTTGCAATGCCAATACCAATCACCGTCGCCAGCCGTACTCCCGCTAGAATCACGGCGATCGCCAAGGGAATCTCCACCTGTAACAACAATTGTCTATCTGTCATCCCCATGCCGCGTCCAGCTTCCCGAATGGCTGGATCGACGCTGGTAATACCAGTGTAAGTGTTGCGAATTATCGGTAACAGTGAATACAGGATTAGGGCAAAAATAGCGGGGTTTGTTCCAATTCCGCCAATGACAGGTACAGGGATGAGTAAGCCGAAGAGCGCTAGACTGGGAATAGTTTGCAGAATGTTTGCAATGCCGAGAACTGGTTGACGGAGGTTTTTTTGGCGGGTAATTAATATACCTAGGGGAATGCCTACGAGGGTAGCAATACTGATAGAAATTGATACTAGTAACAAGTGTTCTAGGGTGTGTTGCAGGATATCTGGGGCATATTTGATCAGGAAGAAGTCTTTAAAGTTCATAAGACAGGTTTAAGACATTGCAGAAAGGCTAGGGCTTCTGGATGCTGCGATCGCATAAATTCATCGCTTGTACCCAACACTACTAATTCTCCCCCATCCATTAACCCAATTCTCGATGCTAAAACAAATGCTTCTTGAATATCGTGAGTGACAAACACAACCGTCTTCCCCAATTCCTGCTGCAAGTGCTTAAATTCTTGTTGCAGTTCTAACCGCGTAATGGGATCGAGTGCGCCAAAGGGTTCATCCATCAACAAAAGGGGCGGATCAGCGGCCAATGCCCTTGCTACACCAACTCTTTGACGTTGTCCTCCAGAAAGTTCGTGGGGATATCTTTGGGCAAATTGTGCTGGTTCTAAACCAACGAGTTGCAAAAGTTCATAAACCCGCGTTTTGATTTGTTTGGGTTTCCAACCTTCTAAAGAAGGGACTAAACCCACATTGCGTTCCACAGTGAAATGAGGAAATAAACCAGTTTCTTGAATGACATAACCAATCTTGCGCCGCAGTTTAATTTCATCCCACTGGGTTGTCGGTATACCATCAAATAATACTTCGCCTTGTGTGGGCGTAAAGAGGCGGTTGATTAATTTCATTGTAGTGGTTTTACCGCTTCCACTGCGTCCCAGTAATACAAGTGCTTCTCCCCGACGGATGGCGAAATTGAGATTCGACACCAAGGGGCGATGGTTGCGACTAAAGGTGACATCGCGGAATTCAACAGCGATTTCGTTATTTTGCGGCATGGGTGACTTGCTTTCTTAGGCGGGCTTTAACTCTAACCGATAGACATAGTCGTGCATGTTTGATTCCTCCAGTGTCATTGAATTAACGTTACCATGACCCCCACCAAAGATGAAAGCCGTTGATCTCAAGAGCCAAGAGGTATCTTTCCTGTGTTTCTTAAGAGGATATCCTACCAACCGATATAATGAGAATGACCTCCTTAAACTGCTCTTAGAAAATCCGGCGTTTGCTGATGACGACCAATGCTCGTACCTTGACGCTGAGTGATCTCCGACATCGTTTCGGAGTTAAGCTCAATGCTGACGATTCCTTTTTTTACCAATGGTTAGATCAGGCTCCCTCCTTAACCGAGTTGGAACAACAAGGGCTAGAGCGGCTGAAGCGGAATTATGAATATCTAAGCCAAGAAGAATTGCCACTGGAAGAAGTGGTTAAGCTCGTTGTTGTTTCACCGCTCCTTGACTTAGCCGGATTCTATCAACCGCCCTTTCTCATCAAAACCGAAGTTGGAACAACCTTAGAAATTACCGACGATCCTGACAATTTACCGATTCAGGGCAAAATAGATGTTCTCATTGTGCAAGATATGCTCTGGGTACTAGTGATTGAGTCGAAGCCAGCCCGCTTGGATGTTACCGCAGGCATTCCCCAGGCACTTATCTATCTCCTGAGCGCACCTACCGAGCAATCCACTCCTTACGGCATGGTGACGAATGGGCGGGAAGTCTTATTTCTTAAACTAGATCGCTCCATTACCCCACCCCAATACACTCGCTCCATGACCTACCGACTCCTAGAGAGTTTGCAGGAACGGGAGCAGATTCTACAAGGATTACGATACATTGGTGCATTAATGCAATAATCCGAAAGACTGACTGGAAAAACGTGGTGATCGTTCTCAATCTGTGATCCAACGGGATTCTACAGGTCAAGACTTGCTTAAATTTGCTGGTACTTGGCATGGAGCTAGCCCAATAAGCGCTTGAGTTCTGCCGTAAAAGTTTCCGCACCAACCATTCGCGAGATTGAGAGGGCAGTTTGGGCTTGCTGACCGATCACTAAATCCTCTAACTGAGCGAGTCGGTTGATTAATTGCTCATAATTAACGAAAGACATAATCACATAACTCGGTTGCGATTCTGCCGTGAGTACAACAGGTTCAACAGCAGCTTGATTTAAAACTTCACTGTCAGTATTTTGGATTTCAGTAAGAGAAAACTGCTGCATCCTAACACCCAAACCTTCTTGTTTTGACTCTATTGTAATGTAAATCGCTGTTTGTGAGTTGCTCTACATGACGTAAAAATCAGAGCGTCCAGAGATGAACTTACAAGTGGTTCAAGCATTCCTGACAGAGATTGATATCTATCTGCTAAACAAATGGTGTTTTACTAAAAATAGTCAGAAACACAGGACCCAGTAAGGGGTAGTGACCCAAACACAATAGTCCTGCACCCGAACCCAAATCCTCACGAGTTTTTAAGCTCAGGAATCTAATCCCACCGACCATGACTGGTGTATACTGAGGTGGTATATGTATAGAATTTCTTGCCGTTAAATCAACTAGGTAGAAGCGTCCACCAGGAGAAAGCACCCGTGCTACCTCATCAAAAACCTGTTGAGGTTCCAAATAATGCAAGAAACTTAAGGTGTTGAAAACAGCATCAAACTGACCATCGGCAAAGGGAAGAGACTCTGCTTTGCCCTCAATATAAATTAAACGCGGACGGTGATGGTTATTGCGTCTTGCTACACGCAACATTTCAGTAGATAAATCCAATCCGATCGCACGCAAATCGGGAAACTGAGTAGCAAGACGCTCCATCAGCCGTCCAGTACCACAGCCTATGTCAAGTACATTTGGCTGTGCTGGTAAATCAATATATTCCAGCAGCCGTTTGTGGATGGCTTGGTAGAATACGGAAGGAAAAAGCCAGTCGTAAATTAATGCCCAGAGGTCAAAAAGTTGCTTTTTATTATTTAAAAATTCATTAGTCATCAGTTTTTGTAACTCGAAAGTCAAGTACGAAGGTAATGTATCTGCCACAACGCAATTCGTAATTCATAAGTCGTAATTCGTAATTAAATTTTTAAATACCATTAAAATGCTGCTGTTGCCATTTTTCCCACAAAGGATGCACATCAATAGGCTGTCCTTCATAGTTAAGCATGTGGTCGGAAATCATCACCCAAGGTTGGGCGCTACTTGTCCAGATGTTGCCTACGGGACGTAACCCGCTTGTATCATCCAACGTTCCGGCTTTAACGTTAATGGTATTTGGATTATAGGTGCGATCGTGAAACAATCGCGTTCCACAATCCCCACAGAACAAGCAATTCACATCACGTCCACTATCTGCTTTACGAGTCCAAGTTTTTGGTTCTCCTTGGACTATGACAACAGCATCTCGTGGTACAGTCAGTGACATACCGAAGGCGCTTGATGATTGTTTTTGACATTCCTGACAGTGGCATAGGTAGAGAGTGAGCGGTTGGGCACGGATTTCATAACGGATACTTCCGCATTGACAGCCTCCGGTATAAGTGGCGCTCATAGCTTTTCTCTCCATAGTACCAAAGCAAAATCTTACCATAACCCCATTGCCAAAAATTTTGGTTCCCAAACTGTTTTAAAAAAATAATCTCTCCTTGGGTGCTAGGTTTCAGCTTGAGTTTGGTGGCGATCGCTCGATAATTATCCTCGATGTGTAATGTAGCGCTTTGTGGGTGTAGATACGATGTAGCAAGTGCTGCCCCCAGTTCTCCACCAATCAAAAAGCCATCATCTTTAGCTAGCTGAATAATATTTTGTGCAACGGCTGAAAAGCAGCAAATTTCAGTATTAACACGTTGGTGCAAGATATGAGTCTCCCTTTACCCCAAACCCAGTCCCCTTTTCCCTTCTTTGGTAATTCGATTTGATTTAAAATATTTTTTTTCATAGAAATACCTGGTAAGCGGGAAACGAGCGTGTCTTTAGACCTGAGAGGAAAGCGACTCAAGTGACTTTAGTCACCGTGGCATTTTCCTCTCTTTTTTTAATCGTCGGATAATAATTTAGTGACTAAATTATGATACC
>JADQBA010000339.1 GCA_016903675.1 Stigonema ocellatum SAG 48.90 = DSM 106950
GCATCGTGGCACGAGCGAGTAAAGTCAGCGACTCCCTCACAGGAGCCACTGCTCTTCAAAACCGTGCGTGAACCTTAAGGTACACGGCTCCTCAGTGACTTGGTGTTTGTCACTCATACCTCATTACCAACATATCCTCCTCCCAAAACCAAATAAGTTCAGAGGGTGGTTTAGGCTCGGCACTGTTACAGCCAGATTTTGTACCAAGACTACCGTCATTGGCAGTCTTTGTATCGTGGCAATGTCTGTGTAGAAGTTGCCAGTTTTTATACTCATCCCGACCACCAAGCGATTTAGGGATGATATGGTCAATTTCCATCACATCGTCTTCACGAAAGAACAATCCGCATTTTGGGCATTTCCCTTTTTGCCATTTGAGGAGTGAAGTCACTCTAGTGGGCAATTGAGGGTTATTTCCCATTCTTTGACTCCAGTACACTAGGTTTCCGTCGTATGGGGACGAATCGCCTTTAACTTTTATATGCCGCGTAATTTTAATACGGGTATGGTCAAGTAACCTCAGTGGGTTTTTATCTTCATCTGAGGTGGCGAATACCCAGTTGTCACCGCCGATGGAATGCCAATATTTCTTTGACACCCAACACGAGGATTTCATCGGGTGACGGAATTTTGCCCAAGAAACAAGTTTTCGATACACTAGGTCGTCGAGGGTTGCAAAAATTTCCTTACTAATGACGGTGGCAAAGTAGTTAGCCCAACCCCTAATAATAGGGTTTAGTCGTTTAATGAGCGCCGCTTGCGGTGCTGCCTTATGAGCATCAATTTCCTTTGCCAGATGGTCATAGTGTGCCTGAACTTTTTCTTGACTTGGGCTGATGATGGTCTTGAAACCAAGATTTTCCCCGTTCGTATTTTTACCTGTATGGTGTTTACCTACGGGAAACTGACGGATATTAAATCCTAGGAAATTAAATCCTGGTTTTTCCCTCTCAATTGTTTGAAGGGTGTGCGTCAGTCTTGTTTTACTAGATTTCAATTCCAAGCCATAGTCAGCTAACCATTCCGAGATAATATCACGGCATCTGTTAACAACGGTTATGTCCTCGTGGAGAATTACGAAGTCATCGGCATACCTGATTAACGTAGCTCCTGGTTGATGTCCAGCGTATTTGCCCTTCTTGACGATTGTGCGTCGTGGGAAGGCTTGGTTAATCCGGTTTTCCATCCCGTGAAGGGTTATATTAGCCAATAAAGGCGAAATTACACCGCCTTGTGGCGTACCCTCAGATGTTGGAAACAACTGCTTACCATCCATCACCCCCGCTTTCAACCATGCACGTATTTGACGGCGAATGGTGGGGGATGTATTCAATTTTTTCAGCAGTGCTTCATGGTTAATGCAGTCGAAACATTTTGAAATATCGGCATCCAGCACAAATTTTGGTTTGTACCTTATGCTATTGAAAATTGCTTCGATGGCATCATGACATGACCTTCCG
This sequence comes from Stigonema ocellatum SAG 48.90 = DSM 106950, assembly GCA_016903675.1. GTDB lineage: Bacteria > Cyanobacteriota > Cyanobacteriia > Cyanobacteriales > Nostocaceae > Stigonema > Stigonema ocellatum. The sequence continues at coordinate 1,461 of JADQBA010000339.1, forward strand.
GCTCTGAACCCATATGAATTAGGTTCAAATCGCGCTTCCCATTCTGGTTCTAATGCCAGTTTGACAAGTGCTTGCAAGGCGCGATCTTTGATTGTAGGTATACCCAAGGGTCGCTTCTGATCTGTTCCAGGTTTTGGTATCCATACTCGTCTGGTAGGGCTGACCTTGGTTCCCAAATTCAGTTCTCCTATTAGGGTGAGACGTTGCTTTGGGGTTAGGCTATGTCGCCCGTCCACACCCGCCGTCTTTTTCCCTGTATTATCCTGGGTAACTCTACGAACCGCTAATGCTCTTGCAGACCAGGAATTCATCAGCGTCTTCTGGAGTCTGCGGAATGCTCTTGTATCACCACGACGAGAGGCTCGATAGATTCTTTGTTGCAGCTTATACACCCTACGTTCCAGCTTTCGCCAGTTAATAGAGTGCCATTCCCCCGTAGTCTTTAAACTCGTATTAGACATATTTACTGCTACTGGAAACTCCATCTTCCAAATCACCGTGATTCTGTCTGCATATCTTTGCCATTACAGCAAGGCATTCGCTTCTGAATCAATCTTTCCTACTCTTCGTATTGGTTAGCACCTACTCTGTCATTTATGACAGAGAACGTACGAGAGGTTACTTCGTTTCTGATAGCCATTGTTGGAGTTTTTAGAGCGGTACTATCCACCGGGGTTAGAGAAAGTGCTTGTTGGTCAACCAGGACCTTGCCAACTTCCCATTATCCTTGCCCTTTTGGGACACGAGCGCGTATAAGCCTGATTCCGCTGGTTCTTTCTGACGATGGTTCAAACGTACCTTCGTGTTCCTACTCATGAACTCTTGCTTGATGTGTACCGGATTAGGCTTCCAGTATTAACACCTTTCACCCCCGCTTCAAGGATTGATGGCTAGTCGCTACCTTGGGGGACACAGTTCACTGACTGCGCTCTGTGTGCTTTCACTCTTGCACCTAGAGGATGGGACTTAGTTTTATCAACCTCACCCATATGACTATCAAATTGTCAAGGTTCTTATGTACCTTGCGGGTAATCCTCCATCCATTTCAGGATAAGTTTCTACCCAACGAATCGCACTCCGGGTCGAAAGCCGTAAGAGTTTGCCTCAAAGGAGGCTTCCCAGATTGGCTCTAGGGCATTTTTGACAACTGCTTGCATTACTCTGTCCTTTATGGTCGGAATTTTCACTCCTGCGAATTTTTCCGTTCTTTTTGGGGATGGGAACTTCGCGTAACCCAAGGCGCGTGCCAATTGTTACCGTGACGTAAGAGTTCCTCACATAGGGAAAATCTCTCCTCAAAGGTAAGGTCTGCTACGTCGTCGATTCCTGGTGTCTTTTTTCCAGCGTTTAGCTGACTTACTTGACGGACTGCCAGTAACCTCGCAGATGTGGATTTCAGTTGGGAGCTTTTGGATTGACTTTGCTTTACGCATGTCGCCAGCCCGAACGGCTTTATACACTCTCGTTTGTAGGCGGAATAGGTTACGCCGGAGTTTCTTCCAGGGTAAATTCTTCCAAGATTCACTAGCATTGCTACTGTGTCTAATCATGCTCTGTTCCCGTTTGTGTACTCTGAACACCTCAGACTAATTAGTCGGGTAAGGTTTGAGCGTCGCCGCTCTCCCCTCCCCTAAGAACCGTGCGTGAGACTTTCGCACTCACACGGCTCAAGCCTTACTTCAAGCGAGCTTTAACTTGGGTTTTGTGTATCTGTTTGTGGCACGCTTTG
>JADQBA010000165.1 GCA_016903675.1 Stigonema ocellatum SAG 48.90 = DSM 106950
CCTTAGCTTGGGCTTAATTTGATCCTGTTTCACTAGTTTTTGGGACTCTAGTTCGCAGTAATCACCAAATATTCCATTGTCTTCTAGCTTCTTGACCTTGGCAGCGCCAGATATTTTCCAAGGATAACCGCTGGCACTACCCACCAAACAAGTTAATGGACATATTTCAGCAAATGTCACTAGATCGCAGTAATCACCAAAGACAAATCTTGAATAATAAGTGTCGATTCTATCACGCAAATTATAGTTATAACTCGCTCTTAGCATGTCTAACCAAGAGTCCATCTTGGCTGACTGCTCATCAGATGTACGCAACTTGTAGACATAACTAAGAGTTCCTCCAGGGGTTTTTTGACGTCGAACTCAGGTTAACCAAGCGTCCCATTGACGATGAGTCTCCTTCCCTTGTTACTGTAAAATTAAAACAGCGCTCACCAAGAAGCACAAAACAATGACACGGATTCAATTAGCAGAAGCTCAACTTCGTTTACCCGAACTGATTGCAAGTCTGCAACCCGGTGAAGAAGTGCAGATTTTTTCCGGCGATCGCACTGTCGCCAGACTGATTGCCGAAACCCAACCACCCCGCCAGCCTCGCCAGCCCGGTAGTGCAATCGGAACCCTAGTCATCCTGTCCGAAGACCAAGCCCACTTGGAAGACTTTCAGGACTTAATGCCATGAAATTTTTGCTCGATACTCAGGCATTCCTCTGGTTTGTGCTCAATGATCCTGCCCTTAGTCAAGTCGCCTGCGATTTGATTGTCGATCCCCTCAATGACATCTTGCTCAGTCCTGCTTCGTATTGGGAAATTGCCATCAAAGTTAGTATTGGTAAGTATCAAATTCCTGGAAATTTTGAAGCATGGATGGAGTATCAAATCCATGTTAACGAATTGGAAACATTACCGATTAAAGTTGCTCATGCAGCCGCAATCGTGACTCTGCCATTCCATCATAAAGATCCCTTTGATCGGCTTTTGGTTGCCCAAGCACTCACAGAAACAATCCCGATCATTAGCGTGGATGCGGTGCTAGACAATTATACAGTCACTCGTTATTGGTAAGTACGATAACCTGCTCCCACTCGCAGTGAAAAGGTTCAAGAAAAAAAGAAGACACCTTAAAGCGAGGAGGACAACCAGGTCATGTGCGATGTAGTAAGTCGCGTGTTTGAGGCAAGCGTGTAAGCCTCAGAAACCCGGTTTCTTAAAGAAACCGGGTTTCTCTAAGGAACGCAAATCATTTAGGATTGCTATACAGTTGACACTCCCCATGCCTAAAGGCAAGGGGATTCTGTAAGAGTTTGGGCCGTATCTCCTACATATCCGACTGTGGTCGTTTCCCACACATTGGCGGGGAAACACCGTAGGCGTGGTTCCTGGACTCAACCCACTTGGGATTGTACGGGCGTATTGCAATACGCCCCTACCTAGTACGGGCGTATTGCAATACGCCCCTACCCCCAGTCTGGGGGTAGGGTGCAAAATAATTTACCAGTTTCTCCCTACTATAGCACGAGAGCTTCGCACTCTTGTCAACTGACACTCCGTGCGAAGCTCTCGCAAAAAAACATAGATTTTTGACGGGGACTGAAGTCCCCAAGAGTGCTTACCCCATGTCTGAAGTCAGGAGCCCCGGCCCTAAGATTTTCGGTCAAAAAAACCGGGTTTCTCCTTTCCTCAACTACTCTTAACCAAATGGTGTTGCCAGTAGTTCCTGAATCTTGAGTGGGGTCAATTCCTCTACGTTACTCAAAACTACCGCTGCTCCGGCTTTGCGTAGTGTCTCAGCATAGGCATCACGACGAACTGCTGTTTGCTGCACATGAGGTGGTAAAACGCCTACACCAACCCAAGTCCGGGAAGGTTGCAGTAACCGCGCTTTTTCAACCGTGTACATATCAGCTACCGTATCTCCTGCGTACACTACCGTTGTTATTTTGTCAAGTCCATGTTCTCGTTCTGAGGCTCCGCCTTCTGTTTCAGGTGGCTGATCTAATAGGCTAACGGCGGCAAAAAGTCCCGTAGGATCTGGTTTACCTGGTGCATCCTCCATTGCAATCAGCACTGGCGACTTCAAACCAAGACGTTTTTCCAAAACATAGGTAGCGGAACCACGGGTAGCACCGCTAAAAAATCCCCACGGAATCCCAGCTAAAGTAAGTTGCTCTAAGTAGTTTGGCTGTAACAATAACGGTTCATTGCAAATATACCCCGTCCAATTATCGGGGTCTGGACCTCGGTAACGCGATTGAAAAAAGGCGACAATAGCGTTGTAGTCAAGTTGTAGTTGTTCGCGTTTGTCTCCAGTCGTTTCAAAATATCGATAAATGAATTCCTGGGATGCTTCCCAATCATTATTCCACAGACCTTCAGACTTGATCTGGTCAATATCAACTGGTGTTGGACGATACGCTCCTGCTGTAAAGTACTCTACAGTATCTGCTAGCGCTCGTCGATAAGACCCGCCCACATCCCGCACAACCCCATCAATATCAAAAACGACGATCGCTATCATAGTTTGTTGTTTGTTGTTTGTTGTTTGTTGTTGGTTGTTGGTTGTTGGTTGTTTGTTGGTGGTTGGTGGTTGGTGGTTGGTGGTTGGTTGTTGTTGGTTGTTTGTTGTTTGTTGTTGGTTGTTGGTTGGTGGTTGGTTGTTAGTTACTGCCACTCCCCATTCCCCATTCCCCACTCCCCACTCCCCACTCCCCACTCCCCATTCCCCAATTTTATCCACATGGTAGGTTATTGCGTTAGAATAAGCGATCGCAAACATAGTGAGTGTGGGCCGGATATCTATGGAGGTACGATTGACCAAGTTTATTTTAAAAATTCTGTGGTTAGATGAGAACGTCGCCTTGGCGGTAGATCAAGTGGTAGGCAAAGGCACAAGCCCTTTGACTAAGTACTTTTTTTGGCCGAGGAATGACGCTTGGGAAGAGTTAAAAAAGGAGCTAGAGTCAAAACACTGGATTAATGAACTAGATCGGGTGGAGTTACTCAATAAAGCTACAGAAGTTATTAACTACTGGCAAGAGGAAGGCAGAAACCGCCCAATGGCTGAAGCTCAACTGAAATTTCCTGAAGTTACCTTTACAGGTAGCGCCTGATACCAGATAATAGTACGGGCATAACCACCAGACGTTGGCTCAAGACTACTAGTCTGTGAAGTCAATGAAAGCGGGGTGAGACAGATTTTTAGAGTCGTCAAAATCTTTTCCCACTCCCTCCTGGGGTTGAAACCCCAGGCTATCCCCACTCCCTACTCCCTACCTTCACACGTCATTTTTGGGTTGACAGACTGTTGTACAAGCTCCCAGAGTTTGATAGTTTTATCCCTGCTGCCACTTACAATCTGTTGTGCATCAGGGCTAAAAGCAACGGCGGATACTGAGTCAACATGACCAGAGAGAGTAGCAATCTCTTGTTTTGTACTTACCCTCCAGAGTTTGACAGTCTTGTCCCTACTTCCGCTAATCAGCATTTCCCCGTCAGTACTAAAAGCTACTGCTACCACTGACCAAGAATGACCGAGAAGTGTACAAATTACCTCACCAGTGTTGACATCCCATAATTTAATAGTGTTATCATCGCTACCAGTAGCCAGAATTTGACCATCAGGACTGAAGGCGACTGTCAAAACCGCCCATGCATGACCTGAAAGGCTACTTGAAAAGGTGTATTGTGGGCGGTTTTTAAAAGCTTTATCAAGTTCCCATAAACGAATAGTTCTGTCAAAACTGGCACTAGCAAGCATGTTACCTTGAGGACTAAAAGCCACTGCACTGACCTGTAATTGGTGTCCACTCAGGGTGCAAACCTCTTGGAAGGTCTTTACATCCCAGAGTTTAACTGTCTTATCCCAACTACCACTAGCTAGTAACTGACCATCAGAGCTAAAAGCGACTGATTTAACTCCATGAGAGTGTCCAAAAAGTGTACAGATTTCCTGGAGTGTGTTAAGATTCCATAACTTAATTGTTTTATCATCGCTAGCCGTTGCCAAAATTTCCTCAACAGGACTGTTCGCTGTGGGGGTTCTCGAAGAGTAGGCAGCAGCCCTCACGGCTTGGGAATGTCCAGTGAGGGTACGTAGCACTTTTTTTGTACTTAAATCCCATAATCTAATGGTTTTGTCATCATGACCACTGGCTAAAGTCTGACCATCACAGCTCATGGCAATTGAATTCACACCACTCAATACACCTGAATGTCCTGTCAGAGTCTGTATGCATTGCCATTCATCCACGTGTATATGCGTATACCTTATGTTGCTATTTTTGCTTTCAAATGAGATGCCCATTGCTTGCATAACTTCATCAGCTGATTGAAAGCGATGACTAAGATCATGTTGCAAGAGCTTGTCGAGGATTTTACCCAATCTTTCGCTGACTTTTATAGTAAGGTACTGTCGCCAAGCCCAACAATTATTAGCTATATCAAATAAATCAAAAGGAGGAATCTGGGTTAGTAAGTAAATGCAAGTAACACCTATGCTATAAAGGTCACTTGCAAATACGGATTTTCCTAGAGTTTGCTCTGGAGCAGCATATTCTGGACTACCAATGCTGGGTTCTGTTGTGAGTAGGTCAATTGCTGTTACCAATTTGGCAGAGCCAAAATCAACCAGAACCAGATTCCCCTCCTTGAGGGATGTCATAATAATATTTTCAGGTTTAATATCGCGGTGGATGACGTTGGCTTGGTGAATGAACTTGATCACTGGCAACAAATCTTCTAAAAGTTGCCAAATCTGAACTTCACTGAAGACTCCCGCCTCCTTCACCTGGGTAGCCAAATTGACACCCTCAATGAACTCCTGTACCAAGTAAAAGTTACTATCCTGGTAAAAGTGTGCCAAGAGAGCGGGAATTTGTGGATGTTTGCCTAACTCCTCAAGCCGTTGTACCTTTTGTTCAAACGCAACAGGAGTTTGATTTGGTAGCCAGAATTTTTGAACGACACAAGGAACTGCGGGAGATAGACCCTCATCCACAGCTAAGAAGGTTTTACAAAATCCCCCTTGACCAATCTGCTTAAGTAAGCGATAATTTCCTTCTATTAACATTTCAATTCTCTTGACCTTCGTGTTCTTCGTGCCTTCGTGGTTTAAAAATCTTTTTGAACCACGAAGACGCGAAGAACACGAAGGAAATCCAAGTCTTACGACCCTAAGCAATCCTTGCAGGAATTACAAACACCCCCTCCCCAAAGGGTTCGTCAAAAATGTTTTAAATTTTGACTTTTGACTTTTGACTTTCCGCGCAGCGGTTTGTCTCCCTTGTCCATAGGTTGGTGAGCTACTAACCAACTTTATTATCCGATGGAAAATCAACAATAACAGGCTGATGACCATTTACTGGAGTCGGTTGCGGTGGTTGTTTTAGCTCCAAAGGTAGTGTTTCACCTTGCTTAGCAGTTTGATTCCATAAAATCATGGACAGTAGCCCATCTACCAAGCCTTTAGTGCTACCGTTGTTTCCACCAACCAAGACATCTGGAATGAGACGAACACCTGAGTCGCCGATAATCTGCATCATTTGCATTGCTGTATAACCTTGTGACCCCAAAGCTTCCACACCAGCACTATAGGTTTCTGCTTTTGCATTACCTGTAGCGCGGATGGCTTCTGCTTCCGCATTACCTTTAAGGCGAACAGACTCGGCCTCACCACCAGCTCTTAACCGTACAGATTCGGCTTCAGCAGACGCTCTTAAGCGGATAGACTCGGCTTCACCTGTCATTTCTTTAACTTTGGCATTGGCCTTAAGTTCAGCAATTTTCACACCTTGCTCAGATTTCACCGTTTCTTGCTGGATGTCAGCCTTCGCTTTGAGTTCAGCAATCTTCACACCCTGCTCAGATTTCACCATGTCTTGCTGGATATCGGCCAAAGCCGTCTCCCGGACAAGTTGTTGGCGTTGCGTTTGCGCCATCTGCTGGACTTCAAAAGTTTTGCGTTGTTCTTCAGCAATTTTCCTGTCTGTCTGGGTTTGCATCAGTGATGCTGGCGGCTGAATATCACCAATGAGGGTATCGATGGCTTGCACATCATAAGCCCGCAGCGCTGTTCTAATAAACTCAGCAGCTTCAACTTGCCGTTCGCTACGAGCGCTGAGAAAGTCTAGTACAGTGTAGTCTTGAGCCGAGTTGCGGAAATAATTTCCAATGGTAGGTTCTAATACATGGTCTACTAAATTTTGCATTGCACCAACGCGGGAAATGACCTTGGGAGCATCCAAAGCACCCACGTGAATAATTTGCGCTACTTCCAAATCGAAAGCAAATCCATCTTTAGAGCGTACTGTTAAGGAAGATAGTTGAGCATCATAGCTGTGGCGTTCGGTGCGACCTGACCAGTTTAAAACGATGTTGGTGGTTGGCACTAGTTCAATTTTCATCACGCGGGTGTTGAGGGGGTGCTTACCTGGATATAGTGGTTCAATCCACACGCCCTTATGCCCCATATTCACTAAATTACCGTGGGTGAAGGCTGCACCGCTAATATCTTCATGTGCCTTACCGACGAAAGAAATCACCACACCTACATACCCAATGGGAATTGCCGTCATTGGTACTTGCTCAACCTGGACAAACCAAGGGTTCAAGTTCCAAGAACCAGAAAGGAGAATCTGCTCTTGCAAGCCGCGTCGTCCACCGCCATCAATGAATTTCTGTCCACTCTGGAAGTTATCGTGTCCGTTAATTATTTGACCTGCGATTTCACTACCAGAGATTGGCATCCCATCAAGGGTGGTGACTATACCAACTTTATCGGAAGCAACGGTATATACCTGCAACTGTTCAGGACTCATGCCGTGGGTACTGGCATTTCCCGCCATAATGATCTTAAATAAAGCGGTGTTGATGCGGTAAGTACCCGCAGTTAGGAAACCCATTTGCCGACCTTTTTCCCCGCCTTGGGTCAGGAATTTTCGCGCATCTTGGAAATTGTCGCAATCTACAATCTTTCCCAGGATACGTTCTGGGGGGTTAGATGTACCATCTGCCGCCACCAGCAGGGCGATTTCACCTTGGGGAACAACGACGACTTGTTCTTTGCGGACAGAGTACTGCCAAGGCCAATGACCCCAGTGCCAACCGGGAGCAAGGGTATCCGCCTGCAAGCCTGCTTCACCGTTGAGTGCAATCAACCTTCCAGGTGGTAGTCCCCGTCCAGAAACGGTAAATTTTTTGACGACAATACCAACTTCACGTTCGCCGATTACCACTAGTCCACCAAAGAACAGGGGGACAAAAATGATTATACCGCCAACAACAATTATCGGGACAATTCCCATCGCTCCAGCTTGGGTTGGGGTCTGAGCAATTGTTACTGCTCTAGTATTTTCCACTTGGACTGATGCCAAGGTGATTTGTTTTGCATTAGCTGTGTTGGTGGTATTAGCACTGGCAGAATCAACACCACCAGCTAGCGCTAAGATAGCTAAGACAGATGCTGCGAGATGAAATATTTTACGTGGCTTACGCCTATTACAGGCCTCTTGAGAGCTTTTCATAAGTTTTGCCCAGAAGGGCAATATTTATTTAATCTATCACTTCACTCAGAGTTCCCAGGATTTCTGAAACTAATCGTAATTGTTATAAAAATTCATCTTGTTCGTAGTAGCGCTTCAGCGCCGGTTAAATCGCGGCTTTTTTGCGCTAAAGCGCTACTACGAACCAAGGAAAGAGCGACTGTAAACCTAATCCCCAATCCCCTTTACTCCATATCCTTGTGCTTGAACAATCCCATCAGTTTATATTTCCGAGCGTGGGTTTCCATTAACTGTGCCCGATAGGTTGACCAATGCGATCGCCTTCCAGATTCCAAGTAAGCTGCCCGTACTTTTTTTAGCCAATCAACTGCGTAAAAATACTGTTCTGCTTTTCCCGCATCCATAATTGACTCAGCGCGACGACGAGCATTTGTAATCACCCAGTCAGGATTGTGAGGAATGGCAGCATCCATCACCCTACGGATTATTGTTGAATAGTAAGAACTGAGTTCGGTGACGGTGGCGATCGCATCCTCAATTAACCCCTCATGTAAGAAAATATCCACCTTTGCCTCTTCGATTCCCCATGACCCATGGGTATAAAGTATTCTCAACAGATCTGTCTTGACACTTTCCCAGTTTTCAAAAGCCTTGCTCTCTATCTTCTGGTAATCTTGAAAAGAAGGTCTGGCTTGAAAAGCCGCCTTTCTAGCGTCTAAAGCTGCTTGTGAATCTCCCAACGCCTCAGCTAAATCACTTGTCCAAATTCCCAAATCGTACTGGCAGCTACCAGGTAACTTCAACCCCATCTGGGCAATATTGAGTGCTTGCGGCAGAGCTACCTGTTCCCTTAAAGTTTTAGCCAAGGCAAAGGCTTCCTCCATTGAAGTCATTTGGGTTTTTGCAGCGGCAAAAGCCTCCTCAACCCGACCTAAGCGACCTAACATTGTCAGATACTGCTGAGTTTGCCCTTCCGCTTTTGCCAAATACAAGTATTCTTGGTAACGTTCCTGGCGTTCAAGAATTTTCAACCGAATGAGTGCCAAATCATTGGCGTAGTCTGGCGACTCTCCTTCCCATGCACCGTGTTCTGTAATATTTCCTTGGAGAACCCGCATCAGTGGTGGGTAATTCCAACCCTGTTCTAAAGCCTCCATAGCTAGTCCAAAATCAGCATCCCACCGTTGGTGCCATGTTTCTAAGTTTACCTTGAGATCAACTTTTTCCTCTGGTGTGAGAACGGCAGTCAGAATTGCTTCACACCAAGCTTCATTCAATTCTTGGACAACTTCTTCGTTGTCAGCACCGTAGTCTGCAACATCATCCCAATTTTCCACACAGGTAGAGGTTATCACTTCGAGAATGGCGATCGCATTCTTACTATCCCCACGTTCGCTAAAATCCACGGCAGTTTGAACTATACTGAGCAATTCCTCGCCAATGGGGTCATCCTCACACCCTTCTTCCCAATAGTGCACCGCATCCCGGAGAATCTGGCGTACTTGACGTTGCAAAGGTTTTGGGTCAACGGTAGTTCGACCCAGGGATTTTGAGGGTTCAATGCTTGCAACAGGGTTAGTCATTAGGCTGACATAGCGGTCAATGTCCTCTATGAGTTCTGGATGCTTTGCCACTATGTCTTTCAGTAGCCGTTGGGTTTCCACAAGATCCAGACGAGCAAGTAGTTTTTCCAAGGAGGGAATCTGCTTAGTAGACATATCCGTAAAGTTGTGTTGACTAACAGTGTTTTATGTTACTTCAATCTTTTCAAACCATCAACTATTTTTTGAGAGCATCAATCTCTATCCTTGGTAGCATAAATCATTAACGTAGGGGTGTAGGGGCGTAGGGGGGTAGGGGTGTAAGGGGGTATGTCAAAAATTTGAACACTTAATTGATGAATTTTCCCCACACCCCTATTTATTCGACATTTGTTTCTCCAAAAATCTGCTAAGATAGAAGAAATTTGCCAATAGGGGCGTAGGGTACTCCAAGAGCCAAACGGATAATTGGCACGACGACTGTGTAAGAGCAAGTGGTTCCTTGGGGTGCGTTTAAGGGCGTGTGGATTACCCATCAATAGTAGTAGCAACAAGTTTTGCAATGGCTTAAGCTGGGCGTACCCATAGGGAGCGAGAAGAGGAACATATGTTGTTAAAATCAGTTGAAAATAAATAGGCAAAGCACACGGGGAAACTAACGTGAGTCATGGGTTTGATTACGATTTAGTGATTGTAGGTGCTGGAGTAGGTGGACATGGCGCTGCCTTACACGCCGTTAGCTGCGGTCTGAAAACAGCCATTATCGAAGCGGCTGACATGGGAGGAACATGCGTCAACCGAGGCTGCATTCCTTCTAAAGCACTGTTAGCGGCATCTGGACGTGTGCGGGAGTTACGCAATGCCCACCACCTCAAGGCACTGGGAATTCAACTGGGAACTGTAGAGTTTGATCGGCAGGCGATCGCCGACCATGCAGGAAATCTCGTATCTAAAATTCAAGGTGACTTAACCAACAGCCTCAAACGTTTGTCCGTCGATATCATCCGGGGTTGGGGTAAAATAGCGGGAATACAAAAAGTAACCGTGACCACAGACAGTGGTGAAAAAACCATCACAGCCAAAGATATCATTCTTTCCCCCGGTTCCGTCCCCTTTGTTCCTCCAGGCATTGAGGTAGACGGCAAAACAGTTTTCACCAGCGACCAAGGTGTAAAACTCTCATGGCTACCAGACTGGGTAGCAATTATTGGCAGTGGCTACATCGGCTTGGAATTTTCCGATGTTTACTCAGCTTTGGGCAGCGAAATCACGATGATTGAAGCCTTAGACCAGCTGATGCCAGGATTTGACCGTGATATTGCCAAACTGGCCGAACGTGTGCTGATTACTCCCCGTGACATTGAAACATATGTGGGAATATACGCCCGGAAAGTCATTCCCGGTTCACCCGTGGTCATTGAATTAGCTGACTTCAAAACCAAAGAATTCGTAGACGTACTGGAGGTAGATGCTTGCTTAGTCGCCACAGGACGCATCCCAGCCACTCACAACTTGGGTTTAGATTCAATAAATGTAGAACTTGACCGTCGAAACTTTATACCAGTAAATGACAGTATGGCAGTGCTGTCAGCGGGTGAAGTGGTACCACATCTGTGGGCAATTGGCGATGCAAACGGCAAAATGATGCTAGCTCACGCCGCTTCTGCCCAAGGTATCCTAGCAGTAGAAAATATCTGTGGACGGCACAAGGAAGCAGACTATCGCAGCATCCCAGCAGCAGCGTTTACTCACCCAGAAATCAGCTATGTGGGTATGACTGAAGCCGCAGCTAACTCACTCGGTAGCGCAGAGGGATTTGAAGTTGGAAGCACCAGAAGTTACTTTAAAGGTAACTCTAAAGCATTGGCAGAAGGCGAAGCCGACGGCATGGCAAAGGTAGTGTATCGCAAAGATACAGGGGAAGTTTTAGGCGTCCACATTTTTGGAATACATGCCTCAGACTTAATCCATGAAGCATCAGCAGCGATCGCCAATCGTCAAACCGTCCACACCCTAGCGAATTTAGTTCACGCCCATCCAACACTTTCCGAAGTACTGGACGAAGCCTACAAACGAGCAGCAAATTAGGGAGTGGGGAGTAGGGAGTGGGGAGTAGGGAGTGGGGAGTAGGGAGTGGGGAGTGGGGAGTAGGGAGTGGGGAGTAGGGAGTAGGGGGCAACAAATACTACATTACTCTCCCCATTCCCATGCCCATTCCCCACTCCCCATTCCCCACTCCCCATTTTCCACTCCCCACTCCCCATTCCCCATTCCCCATTCCCCATTCCCCACTCCCCAAAATGCAAATTCGTCGCCGTTCACCGAACCCATCTATTGCTGTATCCATTTTGCTGTATCAGATTGCTGTGCCTGACCAAGACCCACAAAATATCTTGGAAGAAATTGTTTGGCACAAAGAAGTAGAAGTTGACAAAATGCGCGAAAAGCTACCTTTGCAGGAGTTGCAGCGTCAAGCACTTACGGCACCGCCAACCCTTGATTTTGTGGCAGCACTGCGACAAGGTAAGACCAAGCCTGCTTTGATAGCCGAGGTTAAAAAAGCTTCACCGAGTCAAGGGATTTTACGGGAAGATTTTGATGCTGTAGCGATCGCACAGCAATACCAGCGAGGTGGTGCTAGTTGTCTCTCTGTACTCACAGATGAAAAGTTTTTCGCAGGTAGCTTTGAAAACTTAGAAAAGGTTCGCGCCTCAGTATCTTTACCTTTACTTTGTAAAGATTTTGTGATCTATCCCTACCAGATATATTTGGCGCGTGTTCGAGGTGCAGATGCGGTATTATTAATTGCAGCTATACTTAGCGATCAAGATTTGCAGTACTTTGTCAAAATTGCCAACGCACTGAAAATGACCGCTTTGATAGAAGTCCATACTCTGGAAGAACTTGACCGCGTTTTAGCTATAGATGGCGTCTCCTTGGTGGGTATTAATAACCGTAACTTAGAAGATTTCTCTGTGGATTTGCAAACCACATGCCTTCTGTTAGCAGCTAGGGGGAAGGAATTACAGGAACGGAACATCCTAGTAGTCAGCGAGTCAGGACTACATGAACCTGATGACCTGAGTGTGGTCGCACAAGCAGGCGCATCTGCTGTCCTGATTGGAGAATCTTTGGTGAAACAGCCAGATCCAGAGTTAGCGATCGTCAATCTCTTTGCAAAATCTTGATAACCACTACACAGGGCGCGGAAATAAAGCCACCATTAAAAAGAGACAAAAAGCTTATGTAGCAAAGCTTCTTACCTTCACTATAGCTGCCCTTAGCGCTGAATCTAGTACAGCAGGCGAGTAAATAAACCGACCATTATAAGACTTTTGAATGAGTGACTTTTGAATGAGTGACTTCCGACTTGCGGTTCTAGGTGTTCACCAAACCATGTTTACTTATGTAAGAATCTCAATGTATTGAAAAATACTCTCTTACTCATCCCACATCTAAAATCTAAAATAGAAAATCAATTTCATGCAGTCAATTCCTCTGCCTTCACCTATCCACTACGAACTTATACTGCAACTGTTAGAAAGACAAACTATGTTAGCAGTCAATGACGACCCAAACTTGCGGCATCAGGTGAATCAGTTAATTATTACTCTCCGTAAAGCAGTTGTTCAACAAAAGCAGTTGGAAGAAATTTGCCAGGTTTCCTCTGTAGAAGTTGACCACCGTTGGTCGGTCAATCATCTTAGTGCTGATCGAGTCGCCACCCCCGATTGATTTCATTGGTCATTAGCTACAATCGTTCATAGCGGGCTGAATTATCGACCCGCTCTCTAAATGTGTGAGTAAATGAGTAGAAAAGTGTGCAGTTTATTTCCCTATCTATCAGCCTTTGCCAAAGGCAGAGTCGATGTGGCATACAACGTTTCTCCTAAATAAACTACTCATGACTATGCCGTCTCTAGCCAATCATAAATTTGTTCTAGCTGTTCTAAAGTAATCAATCCATACTGCCAAAGAATCATTGGCAAAGGACCAGGATCTTGCTTGCTGTGACGAAGAGCAACCGCAATCGAAGCTGCGGAAATTGCCAAATCATCTTGCAAGAAATGAATAAGTCGATAATAGGTAGACGGTGACATTTGTATCTTACCTCCTTGTGTAGAGTGTATTGTCATACATCAGTGCCCCATTCTTAAATAGCCAGTAGCCAGTATTTGCCTGTTACTACGCTCATATCTGATATACTAACCTCAACTACACTTTATGTGGTGTTGCTAAACTAGAGAGATGTTTAAACTATATATCTTAGCATCACTTGTCTGCTCAAAACTTCAAGCAAAACGTTTTTGAGATGAAAGTTTTATCTTTTTTTTACTGAGCGTGCTTTATTTAACTACACCGAGATTAGGAAATATTCCATAGACTAATACTCCCTTATTGGCAACTGTTTACACGTACGCCAAAAGGTAGATTTTTTGTAGTTTAAACTCTAAAACGTTGACAGGGTCTTGGAGACAGAAAAGCTTTACGCGACGAGCATTGTATTAAATTTTCGCGCTTCCCATTCTCCGGGTCCTCTCAAATTACCTATGACCTCTCAAGAAACACTCTTGAGTGGGGAGTGGGGAGTGGGGAGTGGGGAGTGGGTAGTGGGGGAAGAGGGTGCTTTTGACGAACCCTTAGGGGTCTGGGGGTGTAGGGGAAAAATGTGTTTCTTTCATTTGTTGCGATTGGGTCCAAGTCTATTGCGAAGCCTTGGAGTCGAGAGACTCAATTTTGACACGATCGCCTATCTTCAAACCTAATTCCTTTGCTCGTCCAGACCGCAGTTCAATCACCTGATCAATTGGCACTTTTGCACCATAGGTAGCACAAGGATCGCTCGTACAGGGAGGTACAGAAGCAGCGATATACTCTACGATTCCATTTCGCATAAACACTATATCCAGGGGCACGGGCGTATCCTTCATCCAGAAACTAATTGATTGTGGTGACGGGAACTGAAACAGCATACCCCGATTCTTCGGCAAAGCTGGTCGATACATTAATCCCATCTCTTGCTGTTGCGGGGTTCGCGCCACTTCTAACTCAAGGTTTGTGCCATTAGGGACAATCGCTCGACCTGAAATGGGCAGTTGTTGACCGGTTTTTGTTACAGGTGGTGTTTGAGTCAAATTCATCGGTGTTTGGGTTTGAACACTCTTGTTATCAGTGGGAAAAACAGCAGTCGTTGGCGCAGAACAGCTAATTACTAAAAGACCCAGCACTATCGAGAACACACTTTGCCAAAGAAACATAACGATTTTTGTTAATTGTTAGTTATTAGTTGTTATTTATTCTCTCCTAACTCCTAACTCCTAACTCCTAACTCCTAACTATTTAAGATTCTCTTAATACGTAACCAACACCCCGTACCGTCTGAATCAGGCGCTTTTGACCTTCATCTTCGATTTTGAGGCGTAAGTAGCGAATGTACACTTCAATCACATTGGATTCACCCATAAAGTCATAACCCCAAACATTTTCGAGAATTTGTTCACGGGTTAATACTTCACGGGGATGTTCCATTAGATACTTTAACAGTTCAAATTCCTTCATTGTTAAGTCAATAGCCCGTTCATTATTTATGACGCGGCGGGTTGACATGTCAAGAACGAGATCCCCAAAACGTAGCTGCTCTGTGTTATTATTATCAGGTTTTAAATAGAGGCGAATCAAGCTCAAAAAGTCTTCTGAACGGTAAGGTTTGAGAAGGTAATCATCGGCACCAGCTTCTAGACAAGCTACGCGGTCATCAACCGTATCCCGTGCCATTAACACAAGCACTGGCGATCGCATTCCAGCGGTTCTAAGATTTTTGCAGAAAGAGAGTCCTGATTCTCCTGCCAGCATTCTGTCTACAATAATTAAAGCAGGTTGGCGATCGCGACACTGTTGCAACCCGGCGGTTCCATTGTGAGCCATAAGGGGATTATAGCCAGCTTCTTTCAAATCGGAAGCCAGTTGATTTGCTAGGTTTTCATCGCTTTCAATCACCAGAACAGAGGGGCTGTGAGCTAGCGTCATATCAATTCGTTGGTTGTTGGTTGTTGGTTGTTGGTTGTTGATTGTTGATTGTTGATTGTTGATTGTTGATTGTTGGTTGGTACCAAACACCAAACACCAATCAACTAACTCCTAACTCCTAACTCCTAACTCCTAACTCCTAACTCCTAACTTCTAACCCCCATTCAGGGTAATTCCACAGAGGTGGGTTTGGCGATGTGTGGTAGACCCCAGCCTAATTTTTCTCGCAATATACGGAAAAATTCTGGTGATTGGAGGCGAATAAACCGGGCACAGTATTGCGATCGCTCCAAATACACCCGATCCTCTGGTAGAACATAACATCCTCCATTTCCATCTACTACCATCACCAAGCGAGGAGTATTTACTGGGAAGATATTGATTGGTTCACTATCTGCAAAAACCAAAGCTCTGGAAGCCAGAGAATGAGGACAAATGGGTATTAGCTGCAACGCAGGTACGCCAGGAGTCACCACCGGACCACCAGCACTCAACGAATAAGCTGTAGAACCAGTCGGTGTAGAAATAATCACACCATCTGCTGCAATATCTACTACCGCATGGCGACCCACGGCAATTTCAAAATGACACATAGAGGTCAATGGTTCCCGATGCAACACCATCTCATTCAAGCAGAGAGCTTCCCACAGTACTAACTCTCCCCGAAATACCTTGACGGTGAGCATTGCCCGTTCCTCAATTTCATACTTATCCGCCAGCACTTGTTCTATTGCGTGAGGCAGTTGGTTGAGGTAAGTTTCCGTCAAAAATCCCATGTGACCGGTATTCACCGTTAGCATTGGGATGCCACAGGGAGCCACCAGACGGGACGCTGCCAGAACGGTGCCATCTCCCCCTAACACTACCGCAAACTTCGTTTCTGAGTCAAAATCAGGAGGAGTCAGTCCCTCAATTGGGGTGTGGCATACAGGACTTTCTGGGGTAGAGTAGCCCAGCATCCCACCCACGCCGGTTGTGATGCATACATCCCAACCAGCAGCGGTGAACTTGTCTTTCAACTCCATAGCGATGCGAATCGCTATGGGTTTTACATCATTATATATAATGCCTACTTTCGGCACACTCAAATTTCCAACTTTAGGCGATGCTCTGTCTCATGTTCATCGTTACACATTTTTGACACTTTAGTCATTGGTTATTTCTTTTTTTGTAACTCCTGACTCCTGACTACTCTTAAACGGAGTCCTTTTTTGTTTCTGCTTTTTAGTTTTATTTTTCTCGTAGTCTAACTCCTTAAGCTTTTTCATAATTCGGTTGAAGTACTCTTGCAGGTAGCTTTCTAGGGTAGTAGTGTCATTTTGGTCTAAGCCAAAGACTTTGTATACCTCATCCATTGGTGCATTTAGAGGTTTACCAGTTGCTAGTACTTCTGTAAATGCTAATCTATCTGCTACGTTCCACCCCCACTGAAAGAACCGCAGCACTCGACGCACTGTACGCAGTAAATTTATTGGCATCCGAGTTACCCTAGCGTCTTTTCCAGTCAAGCGTTCACACAGGTTAATGATTTCTTCAGCACTAAGCGGGCGAGTTCCTACCACAGGGAAAACTTGCCTTTGTGTTTCTTTTACTGCCAAAGCACGGATCGCAAATTTAGCTACGTCCTGAGTGTCCATATAGGCAATGGGAGAAGATTCACCCGTAACCCAAACTGGCTGTCCTTCCAAAATGGGAATCCCATATTGACCGATTAAGCCTTGCATAAAGCCTGATAGGCGCAATATTGTGTAATTTATGCCGGACTCAGCCAAAAAAAGTTCTGTACACCGCTTAATTTCCATCAGTGGCACTGCTGGGTACTTTTCGGCATCTAATATGGAGAAGAAGATAAAGCGCTCTACACCTACAGCCAACGCTTGTTGAATCAAGGATACTTTGCCTTCCCAGTCCACCTGTCTAATACTTAGTGAATCCGTAGGGCGAGATGTAGCCGCATCGATGACTGCTGTTACACCTTCAAGTGCTGTTACTAGCGTATGGGGATAACACAAATCGCCTCGTACAAGTTCCGCACCCCATTCTTTAAGAAATGAGGCTTTCTTGACATTCCGCACTAAACAGCGTACCTTATAGCCCTCATCGATGGCACGACGAGCCACTTGTCTTCCCAAGGTGCCAGTGGCACCAACGATTAATAGTGTCATGAGGGTTCTTTATGAAAATTAAAGTTTTATGAATAGAATCTTAACAGAATCGCCTATACAAATAAAAGTTTACAAAATTTTTAACCAATTGACCTCAGTAAATATGCCGCACATCAGACGCTGCCTTAAGAAGGACAAAGCGCTAGACGCACGACACGTATAGTATGAGCAGTATAGTATAATCCGACAAATTGGATGAGGGATTACTCTTTTTCTGCGCCCTGAATTTTCAGCAACAATTCACCTAGACCCCAGCCCACAAAGATTAACCCGAAGGACAACAGAGCCGCATTCAACATTTCTCCACTCATTGGTATCATTCTCCTTGGTAAATTATTGAATTAAGTTAAGTCTACCAGAAGCTTAGAAGAGACGCTCTATTATGAGACTTATGTAAAATATTGTAAGTTTGTGAGTGAAAATAAACTAGGACTTATGTACTTTACACATTGACCATCATGTGCAATCAAGGCTTATTAAGCTAAAAGTCTTGCCCTGCTTCGTTCCTGGGCTGCTGCCACAGAATGCGATCAAGGAGGCAGAACCGGACACAAAAGCATTACTGGGCTACTGTCTTGTAACGAGAGATAATACACAGTTGGTTGTCTCTGTCAATTCGTAAGTGCTATAAACTAGCCCTTTCAAGGTGGGTAAAAAATTGGGAAAATTACGTCCAATTTTCGACATTTCTTCTTCGTGTTCTTCGTGCCTTCGTGGTTCAAAAAGATTTTTAAACCGCGTACGACGAAGTCGTTGCCGAAGGCAAGACGCGAAG
>JADQBA010000171.1 GCA_016903675.1 Stigonema ocellatum SAG 48.90 = DSM 106950
TCCAAAATCCCTCTGGTTTACCCTTTTTAGTTTTTGTTACTTCCTTGTGATACAACTGGTTGAATGCTTTTAACTGTTTGCCATCAACAATAAATCCCTTCTTTCCAGTATTAGGAACGCAAGTCAGCCAATTGTTTACACCATGATCAATCCCTAGCGCTAATTCGTAATCAAGTGTGGAGATAATGTCAAGAGAGATTTTATACACAAAAACAGCATATAAATCCCCATTTTGAGGAGAGATTGTCACTTCAACTATGTCAGCCGGATTGATATTAGTTGGGTAAGGCATCCAGATGTAATCGATGTCATGCATATCCGGACCATACAACTTTTTAATATCCCAACCCAAAGGAAACCCTAATATAGGATACCCGTTCTCATCATAATTCTTCTTTAATGCTTGTTGTGGATAGGTTATTTCATGAAGTCCACCTTTCTTTCTATAGTGGGGTAATTTAGGTTTAATCGCATTTTGACCTTGAAAAAATGCACTGACTCCTTCTTGGTAGGCGTTGAAGTTTTCAGCTATTTTATGTAAGACGCTTTGACCTGCTTGAGAATGCAGGATAGTGTAATGCACGTTGTCTTTTAGTTCAGTCTGCAACTCGTTCTTTACCATTTCTAGATGGAAACTAGAACGGCCAAACCAAATAACAGACTGCCTCATTGCGTAGATGGCGCAATTGGCTAGTTTATTTGCTTGTTGCAAAAGAAATAACACCAACTCTGTTTCTACTGAAGGCAGAGACAATCTAACTTTCTGAGCGCCATAACTTTTTTCTACTTCCAGACTATTCACCTCTGCTCCACGCTTGCTAAAATATAACTACATTCACTATAGCATCAATCTTTCTTTATGCGTAAAGGTTCTCATAGTATTTTTAACATTCAGTTACACATTGTCTTTATCACCAAGTACCGCAACAAAGTCATAAATGAAGCGATGCTAGCGTGTATTCGCAACACCTTAGCTAGGGTGTGCGAAAAGAATAAATGCATGATC
Organism: Stigonema ocellatum SAG 48.90 = DSM 106950; assembly: GCA_016903675.1. Taxonomy (GTDB): domain Bacteria; phylum Cyanobacteriota; class Cyanobacteriia; order Cyanobacteriales; family Nostocaceae; genus Stigonema; species Stigonema ocellatum. Next base: position 1,007 of record JADQBA010000171.1, read on the forward strand.
AAGGAGTTTAATGGGGAGTCGGATCATGTTCATTTGCTGCTAGACTTCCATCCAGACAACAATCTTTCTTCGTTGATTGGATCAATGAAATCCGCGTCTAGTCGTGTTGTTAGGGGAGAATTTAAGGAGATTGTTGATAAATATTATTGGAAAGATAAGTTTTGGAGTGATTCGTATTGCGCTGTCTCATGTGGAGGAGCGCCACTAGAAATAGTAAGGCAGTATATTCAATCTCAGGACAAGCCCAAAAGCTAAGATTGGAAAAAGTGAGACTATTCTCTTCATTGTTTTTCCTTCGGAAAAATACATTTGAGAATGTCTCACTTTTTCCCCACTATCCATCCCCGTCTTAAGAAGACGGGGAATTCCGTGGAATTTAGTTAAAAACTATAGCAATGCTAAATCATTCGTGAAAAAAATGGTCGCTCATTAGGGAATTATAGGGAGCGATGGCTTCCCAAGCCATGACATCCCCGAACAAGGCTTGATAACCGAGTGTATTGGGGTGAAGTCCGTCGTTGCTTAAGCGTTTGGTTCTCCAGGCTTGACCACGCTCCATCCATTTGTGAAAAATATCTAGATAGGGAATTCTGTGTTTAGCACAGGCGAGTCTAATAGCTTCTTTATAACGGTACTGATCGCCATGATTGTAGTAAAAACAGTCCAGAAATGGCATCTTGGCTTCGTCAACCGGTACCATACCCACAAATAATACGGGACAAAGTTGCTGTGCTTGTTCCAGCAGGGAAGTAATGTGAGATTGAAAAATGCCAAATTCTGTATAATTTCGTCCATTTGGACGACTTAACCGCGCTGAATCATTCACCCCAACTGAAAGAATAATCAAATCGGGAACGCGATTTCGCAGTTCGCCCCGATGGCGAAATTCAACTTCTAGTCTTTGCGCCACTTGCTGGATGCGATCGCCCCGCACCCCCAAATTATAGACAATATGACCTGCGCTAGCGGGTAACATCCACCACCGCCGCAATTGCTCAACCCATCCTCCGCCTTCTGGATCACCGAATCCATAAACTAAGCTGTCCCCCAGCGCCACAATCTTCAAAGGTTGACAACCATTGGATACAACAGACGGCTGCATTGTGGAAGGTGTTACAAATGCCTGCATCTTCAAAAGTTAAACTTTATATGTTTCAAAGATTCTATACATTTTTACCCAATTAAAGATTATCTTATTTTTTTCTCCAAAAAACGAAAATAAAATACACAATCTCCGTCTCATGTCAATACCAAAACCCTAATTTTTTTCATAATTCATAATTCATAATTCATAATTTACTTAACTTATCGGCAATGCGCGTAGTTTCCGGTAGCCGATATTTTGGCGTGCAGCGCAATACATAGTCAATTGCTGTAGGGAGACTAACTCGATGACCACTGGACACATAAACAGGCTTGACTCCTGCGCGTGTCCGTAAAACTGCCCCAATTGTCTCACCTCTATGTATAAGTGGTTGCCAACTACCTCGCACTTCTGGCAAATCGTCATGCTTACCAATAAGCAATGATTTTGCTACACCAATGGTAGGTATATCTACAAGCAACCCCAAATGACAGGCTATACCAAATCTACGAGGATGTGCGATTCCTTGACCATCACATAATATAAGGTCAGGCGTAATTTTAATCTTTTCCAGAGCGTCCAGTATAGCTGGTATTTCCCGAAACGACAGGAAGCCGGGGATATAAGGAAATGTTGTAGGACGGCGAGAATCGCTGGTTTCTTGTACCTGTAGGTCGGGAAAACTGAGCACTGCTACCGCTGCATGGCTGATAGTACCATTGGCTTCAAAAGCCATATCTACCCCAGCGACGTACTGCACCGGTTCTTTGAGTTGATTTTCGGTAATTACCTCAGCTTGCAGCTTTTCTTGGATAGCTATAGCTTCCTCCACTGTGAGGGGCCAAGCATGACGTTGATAAATCTTCATATTTTTATCAGTCATTTAAACGTTTTTGTTTCCGAAATCCTTACCGATGGAGGTGTTTTACTAATTGTTAGTAATGAGTGAGAGTTTCAGTATTTGTCAGGAAGACCAGACATTCTTTCTCAAATATACTTAAAAAAAAATAGCATATAGCAGTCCTAAATGATTCGCTTTCCATGGAGAAACCCGGTTTCGTAGGGGCGTATTGCAATACGCCCCTACTGCGAAACCGGGTTTCTGAGGACTAGTCAGCTTGGAATTAAAATAGGATTCCTATAACTCTACGTTCATCTGCGTTTATCTGCGGTTTCTTAAACCTTTAATATATTGCATCCAACCTAACATATGTTCATCAAAACATTAATGATTAACCCTGTATTCTTCTTCAGGGTAGTCATACTTATGATACTTTCAATCAGTTTGCATGAACTTGCTCACGGGTTAGCGGCGATAAGCCAAGGAGATGACACACCCCAAAAAAGAGGACATATCACCCTAAACCCAGTAGTTCACATGGGGTGGAATTCGATAATTTTTCTGTGTGTAGCTGGCATTTCTTGGGGTAAAATGCCCGTAAACCCTTCTAAGTTTCGCTCTCCAAAAGTAGGCAATATTTTGGTATCCGCCGCTGGACCGTTGTTAAATCTTGCTTTAGGTATTTTGTGTGCTGGGTTAATCAAATTAATTATTGAGTCTGGTCATGAAGAAATTGTTAGTCCGGAATTCTTCTACATAGCGGCTCACATAAACTTGAGTTTGTTTTTCTTTAATTGCCTACCAATTCCACCCCTTGATGGGTTTTATGTATTCAGTCAATTTTTTCCGGCATTAAAACCGCTGGAAAACACTCAATTCGGATTGTTTGCTTTAGTACTGCTGTTTTTAATTCCAGCATTTGGTCAGGGGTTAGGTGCGATCGCTGATTTAATTATCAAGACAATTGCTATGTGAATTCTGGTAACCGACACCCCTCAATGGAGGGTAGCGGTTACCAGTTGCGTCACTTACCCAAATGTACGGATACCGAGAAGTGCAGGTTTGGGCATTTATAATTGCAGGTTGGTACACCTACTTAGCCCATTTTACTTTATCTTAGATTGATAAATATTCAATTCTATTAAAGTTTTCGCAATGAGATTGAGTTCAAAGCTTTTTTAGGCAATAATTTAGATACATGAATCATATAAGATATTGTAAGACGCAATTTGAAAATGAATTTAAATTTACATGCATCAACCAAAACAACTCAGGTAAATAATAACTGGCATAGCCCTGATAATTCATCGATGAATGTCAGCTATCAAGCCGCAGTGAATGCACTAGCAGAAAAAGCACTTTCAGGAATTGAATTGTCGTATTTTTTCCAAGAAACAGTTGCTTTAGTAGCTCAAATTCTCAATATCAAATACACTAGAATTTGGCAATTACTTTCAGATAGTAATTCTTTGCGTAAAGTAGCTAACTTTGGGGAAACTCCTTTAGAAACAAACTCGGCTGAGATTAATGTTACAAGTCATCAACAATTACAAAAAATTTTAGATAATACTCAGGCAATTATTAATCTCAAAACACCCTATTCTCAGATAGATGATTTAGCTATTCTCTCTCCTCCAGATAGCGTTACTGGTTTGAGTGTGCTAATTCCTAGTACGAGTAAACCTTTAGGTTTCCTAGAAGTATATGCTACTGAGGCAAGGGATTTTTCTCCAGAAGATATTCATTTTTTACAATCTGTGACCCATGTCTTAGCAACAGCGATTGAACGCAAACGCTCAGAAGAATTAGTCAACACCCAAAGCAAAATTTTAGAACAAGTTGCGTTTGGAGTTAACCTATATAAAATTTTTAATAACCTTTGTATTTTGCTCGAGCAACAATTACCTGGGGCATATTGCTCCATTTTAGTTGTAGATCAAGAAAATAAACGACTGCGGAGAGGAGCAGCACCCACTTTACCGCAAGAATATACTGAGGGTGTTGATGGTTTGATGATTGGTGAATCTTATGGTTCTTGTGGTACGGCTGCTTATAGAGGAGATTCTGTATTTGCGACTGATATTGCTACTGATCCTTTATGGGCTGACTTCCGCGATTTCGCTTTGAGTTACAACATTAGAGCTTGTTGGTCATCACCTTTTTCTTCACAAACGGGTGAAGTTTTAGGGACATTTGCTATATCTCATAAATTTCCCTGTCATCCTACTCAGCATCATCTAGAAATTCTGAAAACAGCCACTCATATTGCCAGTATTGCTACAGAAACTGCCAGGGTCGCAGAAGCTTTGCAAAGCGCCAACAATGATTTAGAACGAAAAGTTGAACAACGAACCACTGAATTAAGAAAGGCTCTGCTGGTCTTACAAAAGAGACAAGCTCAACTGGTTCACAGTGAAAAAATGTCGAGTTTAGGACAAATGGTAGCAGGGCTTGCCCATGAAATTAACAATCCTATTAGTTTTATTGATGGTAATCTCAGATATGCAAATCAGTATATCGATGATTTACTAGATTTAATTGCTCTTTATCAAGAGGAATATCCCCAATTTAATCCCACAATAGCAGCCAAAATAAAAGCTATTGATCTAGAATACTTGTCTAATGATTTCCCTAAATTAATGGCATCTATGAGAGGAGGTAGTGAGCGAATTACAAACATTGTTCTCGGCTTACGAAACTTCTCTCGACTAGATGAATCAAACTTAAAGTCTGTGGATATTCATGAAGGCATAGATAATACATTAATGATTCTGAATCATCAATTGGCACTACCTCATAAATTACCCGATATTCAGATAATTAAGGAGTATGGTCAACTCCCCAATATTAGTTGTTATGCCAACCAGTTGAATCAGGTTTTTATGAATATTCTCAATAATGCCATTTATGCCTTAAAGGAGAATATGGAACATTGGCATCCTCCAACTCAGATACCAACTATTCAGATTAAAACTTTACTTGTAGACAACCACAGAGTTTTAATTAGTATCAAAGATAATGGTCCTGGTATCGCTTTAGAGGTTCAGCAACACATCTTTGATCCCTTCTTCACTACTAAACCTGTTGGTCAAGGAACTGGGTTAGGTTTATCAATCAGTTATGATATTGTTGTCGAAAAGCATCAGGGGAAACTCTCTTGTCTCTCTGTATTAGGTGAGGGAACTGAATTTCAAATTGAGATTCCTCTTCAACTTTTAAAGGATGCGCGGAAGTTTTAGGGTAATCATTTCCCCCTGAACGGTTACGAATTTTGTTCATGATGTGATGTTTTTCGGAAAAATCAGGGGGAAAACCTACCCTTACTTCTGAATCCTGTCAACCGACTCAATACTCTTGTCGGTTAACAATAGTTGAGGTGCCAGAAACCCGTTTTCGCTGTAGAATCGTAGGTTGGGTTGAGGCTTTGCGAAACCCAACCAAACGCGAAAATGTTGGGTTTCGTTCCTCAACCCAACCTACGCAGAACAAGGATTTCGGGCTTAACTGAACCGTATTGGGTTAACGATAGTTGAGGTGCCAGAAACCCGGTTTCGCTGGAGTTACCGGGTTTCTTATTTTCGCTCTTTCCGAGCAGTATTGTCAACCGACTGTGACACAATTCGGTAACAAAGAATCCAAGAAAAGTGCAATACTTCGCTCAGATAAATCCGGTATAGATAGCACTCGTTCTACTTTGGCAAAGTCCCGTTTGATTGATTTCTGGTAGCTTGGATCGTAGTGGAACTGCAACATATCTTGCACGAATAATTCCCATTTGCCTGTATCAATCAACTGATACCATAAACTTAATTTTTCCCAGCCACAGTGAGATTTCAGGTTTTCTAGCTTTGCTTTTAAAATATGGGGATGATTCACCAGATGGGGATATTCTTCTAAGAGAAACTGGACTCTAGCAGTTATAGGTAGTTGAATTTCGACACAGCTAGCCTGTTTCATTTTCCTCCACAAAGACTGGGGCAAATATATTTGCCCTACTTTTAGGCTTTCTGATTCTACCCAAACTGGCTGATGAGGATTAAAGCTTTGAAATTTTTGCACTAATAGGGATTCAAAGTATTTTTGTGAAGGTTGAGGTGAAGGATTATCTTCCCATTCTTGACCTAGTAAAGAACCGCGATGGTTAGCCAAAGCTTCCAAATCTAAAACTTGAGCGCCACGCTGACACATCTGGCGTAAAATATGAGTTTTGCCGCTTCCAGTTAGACCACAAAATATCTGGTAGGTGAATTTTTGTGGTAGATGTTCTATTTGGTCGCGCACATAAGCACGGTAAGTTTTGTAACCGCCTTCAAGAAGCGTCACCCGCCAACCAATTTGCGTCAGCACCAAAGCCAAACTATTAGAACGCTGTCCACCCCGCCAGCAGTACAACAGAGGATGGTAGTTTTTTTCTTTGGCGGCAAAATGTTGACTCAGATGCAGGGAGATGTTTTTTGATACCAACGCAGCGCCTATTTTACGGGCGGTGAAGGGGGAGACTTGTTTGTATATTGTTCCTACTTCGGCGCGTTCGGCATCATTCAATACTGGTAAATTAATGGCACCAAGGATATGGTCTTCAGCAAATTCGCCGGGAGAACGGACATCTATGATTTCACTATAAGTTTCTGTCCAAGGCTGTTGAGTGTATGTCGGTAAAGGTGGCATTATGACGGTCAAACACTATTCTGGTACTACCATAGCTTTGTTTGTGGGGTGATGTGATTCTGCCATTGGTGGAGATTTTCAAAAAAATTCTACTTTAGATAGATGTATTTCCTGGATATATTGAATATTAAACTAAGTGATAGGCTGCTGAGATAAGGTAATATTTACTACAATTTTATGTGACCATAAGTCATAATACAATGAAAAATTGTGAATATTACGAGTTATGTCGTTATTTAGTGGTGCACACAGCCAATCATTTAAATAAAACAGAGAGTTGTTTGAGATGAAAAAGCTTGAATTGCCTGTATGGTTTCCTTACCTCAGTTCGTGGTTAAGTGCGTTAACACTGTCTGTGCTGATATCTGGGTTTGTCGTTATCGTCAGGCGTAATAATGGCTTGTTGTTCTATCTGGCTAGATTGTCCGATAGACCAGAACTGTTGACCGTCTTGTTGATATTGTTACTCCTATTATTCATACCAGCGATCGCTTTTTTCCATCACTTTTTTCTTAGTCACTTTATTCCCGCAATTCCCGGAGAAAAAATCAACAAACCTCAAGGATTCGTTCCTGGACTAATCAGTTGGTGGGAAAGTTTATATAGCTGGCTGGTGCTTGTCCTATCTACGCTGATAGCAACGGTATTTTGTACCCCAATCCTTGCCTTATTCAAGCTCAACTACAAAACAATTATTTCTACTTATAGCCAATCTCACCAAAATATACAAATCATCTTTGCCCTTGTCTGGCTGATCAACGCTGTTATTCTTTACCAGATCGAGTATTTAGTCAAGCTGCGGTTGATTTTTGGTAACTCTGTTAGCAGTCAACCAGAAAGCACAACCAGTGATACCTCAATAGATGTCAAAACTGACAGTATTCAGAGTGAAATAGATTTAACACAGACTGCAACAACTGATAAACCAGCTAAACCAGCAACGAGAAAGCAAACTGTTTTTGATTTGATTGCTAAGCAGAGAAATTTACCAAAAAAAATATTTACAGTTATGTTGATTCCCTTGGTAGCTCTCTGGATATATTTATTTGCTAAATTGCCAGAGGTTAGACAAACTGTCTCTACAAATCTAACCTTAGAAAATCCATCACCTGTTACCTCAGAATTGGTATCAACTAAATCTAAATCAACCGATTCCATACCGAAAAATGCTCCTGTAACAACTAAACTTAAACCATCTGATTCACTACCGAAACATGTTACTTTTGAACAGGCTCTCAAAAAAGGTAAACGTGCGGCAAAACTGACGAAAACAGCACAATCTCAAGATGATTGGAAGATAGTTGAGAGTAGGTGGAGAGAAGCAATTCAATTCATGGAGGCTGTGCCAACTTCTAGTCCTCATTATGCATTAGCTCAGGAAAAAATTATACAGTATCATAACCATTTGGATTTTGCTCGGAAAAATGCTCTAGGTGGGTAGCCCAGCCTGTGGGTGGGCTATATAGCAATCTTATTTGAGATCTGAACTTGGGGGACAAGGAGGACTTGGGGGACAAGCCGCTGCGCGGAAATTCACGCATTCAAAAGTCAAAAGTCAAAAATGTTTTGAATTTTGACTTTTGACTTTTGACTTCCCCTTTGGGGCGGGGGTGTTTGAATCTCCTGCACGGATTGCTATGGTGCCTTAGAGCGTTTAGGATTTATACAGCAATGAACTACTCCTTATCCACCTCACAATCTGCCAGCAGATCATCTAAACTGTTGGGAAATTGCCCTCGTTCAATCATCTTAGTAAACACCCGGTAGCAGTCATTTTTTGCCCCCTCTTTACGCGGAAATCCTAACCACAAAACTACTATAGCTTTCAACTGTTCCGTATCAAACGCCCTAAAAAACAGCCGATACCGTTCCGGTAAGCCCATCTTTTTCACCCGTCCATAGCGTTTTAACGCTCCTGTCAAGGCAAAATGATTTGCAAACGGATCAGAGGGAATCTTGGTTTCAATTGCAACAGTAATCGCTGTAAATAACTTTACCTTTGCATGGGTTTTATACTCAGCCTCGGGTAATTGCTCCCGCAAATGGGAAACGCACTCAAATAATTCCTGATATTGAGTGCCAAATAGTTGCGGGTGAAAATAAATTTCCCAGCCATTACTAACAAACTTCGCCATCTTCTAACAACTCATCGTCTAATTCTACACCCCCAATAAGTTCGCGAGCAGCCTCAGACATTTCAGTTGTATAGGGTTGTAGTGTGTTATTTTTCAGTGCTTCTGTCATAGCAAAATCGAGAAACAACCGCATCATTACTGAGTCTTCTGTGTCTTCTTCATCACTCCATTGAGGTACAATCCGCAAAATTGCAGTATCTGAGGACAATACCTCTATCCAACCATCTGCATTGACAAACTGAGGATGCTCCCGATAAAACTCAGCCGGTAGCCTAAACCCTGCACTGTTACCAATTTTTGTACTACGAATGCTGTAAGAGTTGCTCATAGCTGTGTATGTACATGACGTACTTACATCTTAGCAATTTACAGCAATTTTCACGTAAATAGACCACATTGTAGGGACCAAGATGCTTGTGCCTCTACCACCGATTGTGGTTCATAAAGATGAAAATTTGTACTGGTTCGGGAGTAACATACAACAAGAAACGCGACTTCACTCTGAAGACAAATCATGACAGAACGAACGACGCGACGCAACTTTATAATGACCAGTGTTGCCGTTGCTGGCGGTATAGTGGGAGCTAGTGCATTGCAACAGAATGCTAGCAACAGCGTTACACCACCAGCAATGCCAGAACGAGTCCTAGGACGTACAGGTGTGAAAGTCCCTATCTTTGGGTTGGGTGGCGCTGGTCAAACACCTCTATCCTCGGAAGGAAAAGAAAAAGATGCAGCAGCAATTATCGAAAAAGCCCTTGAACTAGGCATCCGTTACTTTGATACTGCTGCTGATTATGGACCGAGTGAAGATTATTTAGGGAAAGTCCTACCACCATCACGCAAGAAGCTATTTCTCGCCAGTAAGACAGATAAACGAGATCGGGATGGGGCGTGGCGAGAATTAGAGAGAAGTCTCAAACGTCTAAAGACAAATTATCTTGACCTGTGGCAATTACATCATGTATCTTCACTCGATGAACTAGACACCATTTTTAGTTCATCAGGCGCAATTCATGCGTTAGAACAGGCGATGCAGCAGAAACTCGTACGGTTTGTTGGCATCACTGGACACCACGACCCACAAGTGATTGCTGAAGGGTTGCGTCGCTATGCCTTCCACACAACCCTTATCCCTGTAAACGCCGCAGACAAACATCACCCACGTCCATTCCTCCCCGTAGTTCTACCAGTATCGCAGCAAAAAAACGTCGGTGTGATTGCGATGAAAGTACCCGCTTACGGTCGGCTGTTCAAACCTGGTGGCTTGGAAGGTATGCAGCAAGCTTTGGGATACAGTTTATCCCAGCCAGGAGTTCATTGTTGCATTGTTGCGGCTGAGACAACAGCACAATTAGAACATAATGTCAAGATAGCACGTGCTTTTGCGCCCCTCACTCATCAGGAACTAGCAGCGATCGAACACCGCACTTCTGGTATCTGGGAAGATAGCACATTCTTCCGCGCTTGGTCTTAGAATTTCAGATGCTTTTGCTCTAACCTGCTGCCAACCCATGACTAATGTCATGCTGAGGATTCCCCCTAAAGATAGAATCAAATGTAGTAAATTTATCACTCTGTTTTAGCACCTCTGTCACTATGTACATGGTTACTTGAAGTTATACCATTAAGATGTAGAATGTTAAGCCAGATACGGTTCTATCCGGCTCAACTCAAGACAATTAATGAAAGGAGATTTCGTGATCAAACAGATTATCGCAGCCGTAACACTCGCGTTGCCATTGGCTATCGCCTCCCTACCATCACAAGCATCAGCATTAGAGACCATTGTTAACCCTCACCTTGATACCCATCGATCCGGCGTGATAGTAGCGCAAAATCACCGTCGTGGTCGTTGGGTTCCCGGACATTGGGAACGTACACGCCAAGGTCGGCGATGGGTTCCAGGTCACTACGAGCGTCGCTAGTTAAATTTGTATTTTCATTCCTAATCGCGCACGCAGGGGTGCATGTACCGGGTTAGAGGAAACCTTTGTGTCAACTTTAACTAGATCTGTTATCTGAATTATGAATTATGAATCCTGAAAAATCTTTCATAATTCATAATTCATAATTCATTTCATAGTTAGGTTTATTTGCGCTAACCTACATTAGGAAATACATTTATGAAATGTAAATTAGATTTCAAACCCATATTGGGCGTTGGTGCGATCGCAATCCTCGTTGCTGGTTGTCAATTATCATCTCCCCATGGAGCAGTTTCTCCGAACAATTCTACCGAAAATGCCACAAATTCTTCTGCAACCCCGACGGCGATCGCTCAAGTTTCAGCCAAGATCGCAGACCTCAATTTAACTGACGCGCAAAAAGCGCAAATGAAACAGATTAGAGAGGAAACCCAAAGGAAAATAGTCGGTATCCTCTCTTCTGACCAGCAAAAGCAATTCAAAGATGCGACTCAAGGTAACCATAAATTGCCAATAAAGTTACTATTCTCCCTCAATCTTTCAGCAGAACAAAAACAAAAAGTTCGCGAACTTCTCCGCGCTCAACGACAAAAAATCCAGGCAATTCTCACCCCAGAACAGCAAGCGAAAATAAAACAACACCGTCCATCCACCGAGCAATCTTCATCAAATTAACGTTGAGTGCGTTCTCACTCTAGGTTCAATTACATGCCGATTTACTCCATAATATTTAGCAGCTTCCGACATATCAATTGTTAATAAAGTCTCATTTCTTAACTCTTGTATAATTGCTGGTTTATATGGCTTAATATCTAGAACCTTAATAATCTCTAATGCCACTGCCTTAGCTAATAAAGGTGGCACAGAATTTCCTATTTGTCGAAATCCATGCCATTTTGTTGCATGAAATCTAAACCAATCTGGATAAGAATGTAACCGGGCGGCTTCGCGTACAGTGATACATCTTGGGGTAAATGGGTGGATTGGTCTAGGAGAAGTAAAGGCTCCTCTATTACTAGGAGTTCCTGCTCTAAGTGTATTACATATTCCTTCCGGATCAAGTTTATAGAAGCGGCTTATTGGTTCCGTTTTACCATGGGTCGTAGACTCAAATCTTTTAATAGATTCTAAAGTATGCTCTGTTCTTAAGCTTGAAGTAAGTATTCTAGAGTCATATCTACGTTCATATGAATAGTCGTTCTCTATAGAACAAAGACCATGAAGTTGCATACCGTAATCACTTGGCTTCCCAAAATCAGCAACCACCCAATCTTGTTTATAGAGTTGTATGTAATTTTCTACTTCAGGTAGGTCTTTAAGAGCATCCCACACTGTAGGACTGGATGGAAGTTCATTAGAAAAACTCGACTTTTTTTGTTTTGCTGGTTTAGTCATTGGAACTGGATATTTTGGCAATTCCAAATCATTACGGCATCCTAGCAAGAATAATCTCTCTCGATTCTGTGGCACTCCATATTCAGCAGCATTTAATACTTGATAATTTTTATGAACTTTGTAACCTTTCTCTTCAAACTTATTAATTATTTCTTCTATAAATTCTCTGTGCTTGCCTACAGTCATTCCTTTGACATTTTCTAGAACAAAATACTTTGGCTGTAGCTCCAAAACTAACCGAATGTAATGAAACACAAGAGAATTTCGAGGGTCATCAAAAAACCGTTTACCTATCAATGAAAAACCTTGACATGGAGGACCACCAAACACCACATCAATTTCTCTATCACCAATAGAAGAATGATTTCTAATTTCCTCTCCTGTAGTATCCACAACACTTTTACATAAGATACTCCAAAAAGGAAAATTAAATTCGTGTGCAGCACAATGAATCGGGTCAATTTCAACAGATGCAAGCACATCAAATCCAGCTTGCTCAAAACCAAGAGTCATACCACCAGCACCAGCAAATAAATCAACAGCTATAGGTCTTTCTTGCTTATGAGCGTGAATCATGTCTCTATCTTTAAAATTTTAAATATTAAGTTAATTTTAAAAAGCAAAATTGGTAATTATAAATATAGCGCAACTCAATTGAAATTACGACCTTTCTTGTTTCCCACGCTCTGACTTGAAAGTCGTAGGGGCGCAAAGTAGTGTAGGGTGGGCACTGCCCACCAGATCCGGGTTGTGGTGGGCAGTGCCCACCCTACGTATATTTCAAAAATCAAATATGATCCCTATATTTTTCAGAAGTACTTACCTTTCATTCTGCATCTTCCGACAGTTGCGACGGACACCCCAACCGCACAGCTAAATTCTGGCAGTGTTGCGCCACCTGTGGTTGCAAGCTGGCAACAGTAACCAGATTGATTGGTAATTGTACTGCAAATGACCGTCCGGGGTGTATTTCATCCCACATCGAACGCATCTGTGCCAAGCGTCCTTTGCCTGGAGCATGAATACCAAAACCAGAAATGACACTGCACCACACAGGCTGGAAGTGCCGTATCAACACAGCTTCGCCCCAAGCAACCAAATCAACCGCCATCGCCACTACAGTAAAATCAAAATCCGTAACATCAAGATTTGCTGAAGAGCGGATTGAACTCCTATGCTCCCTTAAACGCCCAATCAACCCTCCTGTAACGCTCCCCTTACCAGTACGCTTACCCGGATTCTCTGCCTTCCCAATGTAAATCGGCATACAACACAAGTCCTGGTTGGCGTAAGTGATACCTGAGTATAGAGGAAACTGTCCCCGGTAGTACAATAAATAGACACCAACATAACCAGCCAATTCTTCCTTAAACTGTTCAAGCTCCGTGAGAGGATGGCACTGCTGTCTAACCTGAAACTCAATTAACTGTTCGCGTAAGGTGGCTGGTGCTTGAAAAACCTCTAATGGCATGAGTAATTATAGCTAGACAGCGCCTATCATTTTCCTATCAGGGGTCAATTTCTGTAAATGGGTATGGATGCTATCCGCAATAATATAAGCAAGGGTAACAGGAACCGCATTGCCAATCTGACGCATCGACTCACCCCAGGTACAGGGAAAATAGTAGTCATCGGGAAAAGTCTGTAACCTTGCTGCCTCCCGCACCGTAAAGTAGCGAACTTGTCCATCTCTTAGAACAAGCATATTCTCCCCACCGGGGACACCATGCACCCCTGCTTTCAGGGTTTTGGCTGGCTCATCAAAAGGACTACCTGTATGCCCTGGGTACGATCTCGCTCCCGGAATATAAATGTGATTGGGAATTTCTATTGCCCCATTGCTGTTTTCGGGAGGTGGCAAATCAGCGATAGCATCCCGGACGGTACGCCAAGGATCTGCCATACTACCTAGCTGGTTTGCGCCAGTACGTTGCAAGCGTGTGCGTAGTTTAGCTGGTATCTCCGGGCGCAATGAGCTGGAAATGCTGTGGCGTTCCCAGTATTCACCAGTGACCCACTTGTGCTGTAGGAGCGCTTCTTCACTATGTGTTGGTTCCGGAAAAGACCAGTTCGCCTTCAAATCAGACCGAAAGCCAACAATAAAAACCCGCTCCCGCTTTTGCGGTACGCCATAATCTGCCGCATTCAAGAGTCTGAAGGTAACGCGATACCCAAGATTATCACTCTTCCCACTATTATGATGACGCTCAAGCCGTGCTAGGTGTTCAGCCCAAGGCTCATCCGGTTTGGGCAATAACTCCGGATGGGTTAGCTGTAAAAGAATATACTCAAAATAATTGAGAAAATTACGACGCAGTAACCCACGCACATTCTCAATCAGAAACGCTTTCGGGCGTAATGCGCGTACCGCACGAAAAAACTGGGGGAACATATCCCGCTTGTCGAGAAAAGCACCATGCCTACCACCAATTGAAAAGGGTTGACAAGGCGGCCCACCAGCTAAGAGGTCGATTTCGGAAGAAATCGTGGAATAGTCAAAATCCGCCACATCCATCTGGTGAATATGCCAGCCGTCCAGAAGGGCAATTCCTCTCCCATGATTTTCACGGATGGTGTGACAACTGTGCTTATCATGTTCCACGAGTGCCAGATGATGAAAGCCTGCCTTAGCACAGCCCATCGCCAAACCTCCAGCACCTGTACATAACTCTACCGATTTCACTCTTTCCTATTTAATGGGCATTGCTGCAAAACATCTTCATCATATCCCAACCCGTTCTCTGTCCTACTCTCATCGTGACTTCTAAACAAAATTTGGCGTTGCTGAATCACGGTATGAATTTACCTCACGCAAAGTCGCAAAGGCGCAAAGAGAAAAAGTTTTAAAATACCCCATTTTTTCATTTCATACTTCAATTCAGCAACGCCCAAAATTTGGTAGCATTTGCAAAATTTCTTTAGCAGCGCGATCGCATACTCCCACTTCTCCCATTTTCTGCCGCATTTCTTGATAATCTGCCTTCATTTGCTCTTGGCGATCGCGATTCAGCAATAATTCCAGCGCTGCTTGGGTAATATTTTCTGGCGTTGCTTGTTCTTGTAAAAACTCTGGCACTATCGGTTTCATCACGACTAAATTGGTCGGTGACGCAAAAGGTATCGAACCTTTCAATACAGTACGGGCAATCCAGGCAGTAATTGGATGAAGTCGGTAGAGAACAACTTGCGGTATGCTCAAAAGAGCCAGTTCCAGGTTGACGGTGCCTGATTTAGTAATTGCCAGATCCGCCCCTGCAAAAACTTCCTCAGCCTGACCAGATATTACAGTAGCCCGCAGACAGTAATGTTGTATGGCTTGTTCAATTGGTTTTTTATATATTTCTCTTGACAAGGGAATCCAGAAATGCACTTGGGGCAACTTCGCTTGAATAACCTGAGCTGCTTGGAATATTACTGGTAAGAGATATTTGAGTTCTTGGCGGCGAGAAGCGGGAAGAAGAACGACACTCATTTCATCCGACCCAATACCTAACTTAGTTCGCGCTGCTTCCCGACTGGGAAATTTTTGCATCCTGTCCACTAAAGGATGCCCTACCCAGGTAACTTTTGCTCCTTTCTCTTGGAAGTAACGAGCTTCCTCTGGGAAGATTGCTAACAGCTTGTCGGTGATGCCAACTATCAGGTTAGTATTACGTGAATTTATTGACCAAACCCACTCTTGTGGTGCTATATAATACACTATAGGAACTTGTGGCAAATGTCGGCGGATATAGCTGCCAATAACAAGATTTGGTCCTAGATAGTCAATCAGCACCACCAAATCAGGAGGATGTTGTTTGAGATAGGCTTTAGCCCGTCGTTGAATCTGAAGTGTTGGCAAGATGTAAGGTAGCGATTCTAGAATACCTATAGAGCCAATCTCACTAGTATTTGCTAATAAGGTTGCTCCAACGGTAGCCATTTTCTCACCACCCAGCGCCACAATCTCTAATTCCAAACCAGTAGCTACGGCTTGACGCTTGAGAGCAGCAATCAGCAGCGACCCTTGCAAATCGCCAGCCACTTCCCCAGTACTGATAAATATTCGCATTATAAAGTAGGGAGTAGGGAGTAGGGAGTGGGGAGTAGGGAGTGGGGAGTGGGGAGTGGGGAGTAGGGAGTGGGGAGTGGGGAGTGGGGAGTGGGGAGTGGGGAGTGGGGAGTGGGGAGTGGGGAGTGGGGAGTGGGGAGTGGGGAGTGGGGAGTGGGGAGTGGGGAGTGGGGAGTGGGGAGTGGGGAGTGGGGAGTGTGGAGTGGGG